>JAJECA010000055.1 GCA_022822265.1 Acidimicrobiia bacterium
GGCCCGGGGCCAAGGCGACTACTTCCAGGCCACTCGCGGCGGCGGCCACGGCGACTATCGCCACATCGTGCTGGCCCCGATGGATGTGCCCGAGGCGGTGGAGCTGACCAAACTGGCGTTTGATCTGGCCGGCCGGTGGCGCACCCCGGTGATGGTGCTGGGCGATTACTACCTGGCCCACACCTATCAGGCAGTGTCGGTGCCCGCCATCGACGCCAAGGCCCCAACGCTGCCCGACTGGGCTCTCAATGGGTCTTCCGGAGGATCGGGTGCGGCCAAAATCCTCTCCCCGTTAGGCGGCGGCGTAGAGGGAGAAGAGGGGTTCGACTTGGGTGCCCACTACGCGGCGTGTGCGGCCCACATCCAAGAAATGTCTGCCGGAGTCGACCCGCTGATCGACACCGGCTTCTGCGAGGACGCCGAGTTGGTGGTGGCCGCCTACGGCTCGGTGGGCAAGTTCGTGCGCTACGCCTGTTTGCGGCTGCGCGACGCCGGTCACCGAGTGGGCTACATCCGCCCGATCACGCTGTGGCCGTTTCCGTCGCAGGCAGTAGACGACGCGGTCGCCGGTTCGGCCAAAGTGGCGGTGTACGAGCAGAACATGGGGCAGATGGTCGACGATGTGCGCCTGGCTACTATGGGGTCGGTGCCGGTGGAGTTCATCGGGGGCCCGAGTTGGGACCACTCCGGTTTCGGGATCGGACCCGACATCAACGTGCCCGACATCTCCGAGCGCATCCTGGAGGCCCTGAAGTGAGGGAAAACAGGCCATGAGCGACGAGCGGATTTACCTTTCCACTGATTCGCCGCCCACTGAGCCCGCCGCGCTGGTTGACGACTTCACCCCCTCACTCATCACCCAGGCCAACCACCACCTCTGTCCGGGCTGCGGGGAGCCCATCGCCATCCGGGCCGCCATGGAGGCCATCGAAGAACTGGAATTGGCCCAGTCCACGATCACGGTGTTCGGCATCGGCTGCTATACGGCCTTCGCCCACAACCTCGACGTGGAAGTGGTGCAAGCCCTGCACGGTCGGGCCCCGTCGGTGGCCACCGGCATCAAGCGGATGCTGCCCGACGGGTTCGTGATGACTGTCCAAGGTGATGGCGACATGGTGAACGAGGGACTCCAAGAGGTGCTGCACGCCGCGGCCCGGGGCGAGAACATCACTTGTCTGCTTCTGAACAACGGAGTGTTCGGCGAGACCGGCGGCCAGATGACCACCACCACCACCCTGGGCCAGCGCACTAAGACTTCTATCGAGGGAAGGGATCCCCACCAGCACGGCCACCCAATTCTGCTCTCCGATCTCGCCGCCACCATGGACGGCGCGGCCTATGTCGCCCGGTGTGCGGTGAACAACGCCGGCAACGTGGCCCGCGCCAAGCGCTACATCACCAAGGCGTTCGAGTCCCAGATGGCCGGGGCCGGATTCAGCCTGGTGGAGATCCTCACCATGTGTCCCACCGGCTGGTTCGTCGACACCCTGGAGGGACCGGACTACCTCCAAGACACCCTCGCTCCCGTCCACAACATCGGCGAGCTCAAGACCCCCTAATCCAGCAGTAGCTCCCGCAAGGCCTGCCGGTGGCCGCCGTCCAGGCCCAAGCCGTCGGTCCAGTACTGGTCGAAGCTGCCCCAGGTGTCGGCCAGCACCTGCATCTGCTCGGCGAAGTAGTCCTCGTGTACAGCCATGAGCGGCATCATCAAGTCGCCATAACGGCCCGGAACCACGTGCTGGTTGGTCTCCAGATAATGGTCCACCACCTGCTGCTCCGGTACTCCCACGGCTAACAGCAGCAGGCTGGCCGCCCACCCGGTGCGGTCTTTGCCGGCGCTGCAATTGAACAGCACCGGAACTGCTCCGGGCGCCAGCAGCCCTTGAACAAATCGGCCGAATTGACCTGTCCGCACTGGGTCGCTTACCGATCTCGCCGAAGCATCCTTCATCCACTGGAAGGCCTTGCCGTTGCCGAATCGCTCTTCCAACTCCTCGGCACTGAAGGAAGCAAAGTTCTCCCGAATCCCGGACGGGTTCGCAGAATCGGCCATCGGCAGGGAGATCTGCTCCACCCCATCGGGCAACCGGTTGGGACCCTCCACAGCGAGGTCACCCTGGTTCCGGAAATCAAAAACCGTTCGAATGCCCAGATCAACCAGCTTGTCCAAGTCGGCGTCGGAAGCCTCGGCCAAGTGGGCCGACCTATACACCAGGCCCGTCCGCACCTGTCGACTGTCAATCGTGGTCTGGCCGCCCAAAGGCCGGAAATTTCGTACCGACTCCACGCCGGGCACACTAGCCAGGGCACCTCAATGTCCCTGCACTGACGATATGTCTTTCTGGATTAATGACATGAGCGGTTGAAGGGGCTAAAGTCTGGGCCAATTAACCGAGTAGGGGCCGGCCGACCTTTGGCTTGGTCCAGGGAGACACAACTATGACCAAGACCAAGTTGATTTTCGTTGGGCTGGCTGTGGCGCTGGTGGGCTTTTTGTTCGCCGGGTCCGCGTCGGCTCAGGACCAGACGCTTAGCGCTGATCCTTCTGCTGTGCCTGAGGCTGGCACATACGACTTCACGTTGACGCCTGGCGGGTTCACCTCAACAGCCACGAACCTTGCCGTCTGCAACACTGCCGATCCCGGACCTGATGGATGGGGACAGGCTACCCTGATGCAGTACTGCGGCGGTTTCGGTAGCCCGACCGATGCTACCGGTGGCCCCATCTCAGTAGAAGGTGTGGAAGTCGGTGAGGACGGCGTCACCTTCTTGATCTTCGAGCTCGTTCAAGGCGGCCAAGCCGCAGACGTAGCGGTGGAGATCGGTGAGGCAGAGCTGCCGGCAACCGGTTTGAACACATCACTGCTGGTCATCATCGGTACGGGCATCGCCCTCGCCGGTGTGATGGTGTTCGGTCTCAGCCGTCGGCTGCGCACCCTGTAACACCAACTCCTGATCAAAACACTCGGTGCCCCGGGCCTTAGGGTCCGGGGCACCGGTCGTTTCTGGGCGCAGTTGACAATTGAAATGTGGCTGTCAGATAGATGACACAAACGAAACGCCGCGCTAAGGTTTCGTAACTTATCGGAGTAGGGGCCGGGTCTGGTGTCGGGTCGGCCCAAGGAGCTACGTCATGACCAAGACCAAGTTGGTATTCATTGCGATGGCATTGGCGCTTGTCACCTGGGCAGGTGCAAGCGCCGCCTCAGCACAGGATGAGCCGTCCATATCATTGAGCCCCTCAAGCGTGGCCGAGCCAGGTGAAGTGGAGGTCACAGTGACAGGCACCGGCTGGTCAGTTAGCGCGGTCAACGTTCTCACCTGCAATATCGCTGAAGATGCGAACGCGGCTGAGGTTGATTCCTCCGAAAACTGCACCCTGGCATCCGGAAATCTGAATCTGGGGAGCATGCTTGGCGGCGTGTCAGTAGAGGATGGGGGATTTGAAGCCACCATCACTGTGGATGTGCCTGCCCAGGGAATTTTCGTCATAGCCGGTGACAGCGGCTCGCAAGAAGGTGCCAGCGCCCTTCTCGCCATCGCCGCTGACGAGGAGCCCATGGAGGAAGAGCCCATGGACGACGACATGGCTGATGACATGGCTGATGACATGGACGACGACATGGCTGATGACATGGACGACGACATGGCTGACGACATGGACGACGACATGGCAGATGACATGGCAGATGACATGGCTGACGACATGGACGACGAGATGCTGGCTGATACCGGCTCGAACACCCCGCTGTTGGCCATCGTTGCCCTCGCAGTGGTGCTCGCCGGTGCGATGGTGCTCGGCCTCAGCCGTAGGCTTCGCATCCAGTAACACCACCAACTGATCAATACACTCGGTGCCCCGGGCCTTCGGGTCCGGGGCACCGGTCGTTATAGGGTCAGGTCATGTCCTACCAATTCATCCTTGTCGATGATCCTGCGCCCCATGTCCAGCGCATAACGCTGAACCGCCCGGAGAAGCGCAACGCCATCAGCACTCCCATGAGAAAGGAGCTGTTGGCCGCCCTGCAAGCGGCTGACGTAGACGACGACGTGAGGGTGTCGGTCATCCGCGGGGCCGGACCCTGCTTCTCGTCGGGCTACGACCTGACCGACTCGCTCATGGACGAGCCTCCCCACTACACCGCGGGTGGCGACGGACAGTGGTCCCGCCATGTGACCGATAGCTGGCTAGCCATCTGGGAACTGGCCAAGCCGGTCATCGCTCAGATCCACGGCTACGCCTTGGCCGGAGCATCTGAGCTGGCCGCCGCCTGCGACCTGGTCTATGTGGCCGAGAACGCCGACATCGGCCACCCGGTGGTGCGGGTGCTGAGCCCGCCCGACTTCAACTACCACCCGTGGCTAGTGGGATTCCGCAACGCCATGGAGATGATGCTCACCGGCGACTCCTACTCCGGCACCGAGGCGGCCGCCATGGGCTTCGCCAACCGGGCCTACCCCGAAGACGAGTTGGACGAGCGGGTGCTGGAGATGGCCCAGCGGGTGGCCCGGGTACCGTCCGACCTCCAGCAGATCAACAAGCGCAGCGTGCACCGTGGAATGGAAGCAATGGGCACCCGCAACGCCATCCGCACGATGTCGGAATACCAGGCCCTGGCCGGCAACGTGGCGTCGGTGCAGGAGTTCAAGCAGCGAGCCTTGGAGAGCATCAAGTCGGTGGTAGACCGGCCGGCCGCGGCGGGGGGCAACACCGAGGAAGAGAGCTGATGCGAATCTGGCGCCAGCATGAGCTTGGCGACCCCGTCGAGTTGCTCCAGCAGGAAGAAGTCGAATCACCCCAGGCAGATGCCGGCCAAATCGTGGTCGATGTCGAGGCCGTGGGGCTGACGTTCGTGGACTGCCTCATGGCCCGGGGCCTCTATCAGATGGAGACCAAGCTGCCGTGGTCGCCGTGTACCGAAGTGGTGGGTCGGGTGCGGCAGCTCGGCGAAGGGGTCGACCACTTGGCCGTCGGTGATCGAGTAGTCGGTATCGGAGGGGGATCATTGGCCGAGCAGACCGCCCTTCGGGCCAGTGGAGTCCACCGGCTGGCCGAGGGGATCCCGGCCGGGGCAGCCGCCGCGGCACTGGTGAACTACGGCACTTCGTGGTTCGCCCTCCACGACCGAGGGCAATTGGCCGAAGGCGAGACCCTGCTCGTTCACGCCGGAATGGGCGGTGTGGGCTCGGCTGCGGTGCAGCTCGGCCTTATCGCAGGAGCAAGGGTTTTCGCCACCGCGGGCGGGCCGGAGAAGGCGGCCCTGCTCAAGGAGATGGGCGTGGAATTGGCCATCGACTACCAGGAGACCCCCGACTTCGTAGATCTGGTGCGAGCCCACACCGATGGCCAAGGCGTGGACGTGTGCTTCGACCCGGTGGGCGGCGACGTGTTCGATCGGTCCCGAAGGTGCATGGCCTGGGACGGCCGACTGCTGGTGATCGGCTTCACCAGCGGGCGAATCGCCGACGCCCCCACCAATCACATTCTGTTGAAGAACTACTCGGTGGTCGGCGTCCACTGGGGCGCCTCAGTGGGCCGCAACCCCGAGCCATCGGAGCAAGCCCGCCGTGCCATATTCGCCCTCCTCGAAGAAGGCCGGCTCGACCCACCGGTATTTCCCCCGTTCGCCTTCGACGACGTCCCCGCCGCGCTCGATGGCATCTACAACCGCCGCACTTGGGGCAAGGTCATCGTCGAGCTGTGAGCGGCCCCGATTGAGGAAGGGACGCCGAAGGAGAGCTAAGTCGGCAGGTCGGGGCGGACGATAACCACGGGGCAGCTGCCGTGCTGGGCGATCTGCTGGCTGACCGAACCCAGCAGCAGACCTCGGAAACCCCCTCGGCCCCGTGAGCCCACCACCAGCATGGATGCGTTGTTCGATTCGGCGATAAGAGTGTCAGCCGCCCTGCCCCGAATCATGCGGCGCCGGATCTCCACTCCCTCGACATCTACCTCGGATAGCACCTCATCGATGATGCTGTCCTGCATCCGCTTGACCTCGGCCTCAAGGTCGATGGGGTCGAGCGGCACGTAGTTGAAATCGGGCGAAGCCGGCACGTAGGTAGTGGAGTAGGCCGTCACCACGTCGACGAAGGCCTTGCGGTGGCGAGCTTCCTTGATTGCCCAGCGGAGTGCGGCACGGGCCCCGCCCGAACCTTCCACTCCGACGACGATCCGATTCTCCGGCTCGTTCACGTCAGCCGCCATAGGAACAGTCTAGCTACGCCGCTACATCGGGTCGTAGGGAAAGTCGGCGTCCACTCCCCCGTCCACCACCAAGGTGCGACCCGAGACAAAGCCGGAGATCGGCGCGGAAAGGTAGAGCACCGCACCGGCGATGTCCGACGGCACGCCCATGTGGCCCATGGGCACGGCGGCATCGTTGATCGCCCTTCGCTCATCGTCGAACAGCGCTTCCATCCGGGGGGTCAGGATCGTGCCCGGCGCCACGCAGTTGGCCCGGATGCCGAAAGGGGCCAGTTCGATGGACACCGACTGCATCCACGCCATGAGCCCGGCTTTGGCCGCTCCGTAGTGGGCGTGGTTGGGAGCCGCGGTGAGCCCGCTGACCGACGCTATGAACACCATCGTGCCCCCGCCGGTCTCCTTCATGGCCCGCCCGGCGATTTGCGAGATGAGATAGGCGTGGCGCAGCACCATGTCGAACTGCCAGTCCCACTCGGCATCGTCGATGTCCAGCACCCCAGACCACCCGGAAACGCCCACGATGTCGACGACCCCGTCTATCGATCCCATGGCCCGGCCAGCCTCGTCCACCAGAGCCTGGACGTCTTCCCGCTTGGTGATATCGGAGACCCACGGAATGCCGCCCACCTCGTTGGCCACCTGCTCGGCTCGGTCCTGTTCGAGGTCCACGCAGAACACCTTGGCCCCCATCTGGGCTAGGGCATGCGAGGACTGGCGACCCATGCCCTGGCCGGCACCCAGCACGATAAAGCCCTTCTCATCGAGCCGCATGAGTTGGGCGTAGTCGGGGACTGGTGAGGTATCGGACATGATCAAGCCTCCGGTTCGGATCGCTGTTCGGATTGTGCCGCGGCAACTTTACGGAGGTGTCGCACCACTTCGGCAAAGTCGGAGTAGCCCCACTGCTCGGTGATCTTCCCGCCGGCGAGGCGCACCATCTCGATCATGCCCCACTGGACGGCCTCGCCGGTGGGGTTTATGCCCAGAAGGGGACCCTCATGAGTGCCTCGAGCCGAGATCTTGAGCACTACCAAGTCGTCCTCGGCCACCATCTCGTCGATGTGGTCTTGCCAGTCGGGAAAGGCGGTGCGCCACGTGGCGATCAGCTGTCGCATTCCATCGGCGCCAGAAGGACTGGAACCCACCCCATGGGCCACAAAGTCCTCAGCCAACACCTCATCGAGCAACTCGACTTGGCCACCGTTCACGATGTCACGCACCAACCGCTCCACCACGGCCTTGTTTGTTGCCTCGAGGCTGTCGGTCATGCCCAGCGGGCCACTATGTCGTCCACGGTGACCATTGTGGTGAGAAAGGCCATGGTGTTGTGCATTACCGCATCGCCGTAGTCGGCCGGTATCCCGGCCACCGCATCGCCGGCCAGTACCACCTGGTAACCCAAGTCAACGGCGTTGATCACCAGCCCCATAACCCCCACGTTCAGCGAGACTCCTGCGGCCACCAACGTGGTGACTCCCAGGTTGCGCAGTGTTTGGTCGAGCGAGGTCCCGATAAACGGGGACATCCCGTGCCAGCGGGCGATTTCGATGTCCGATGGCTGTGGGTCGAACTCCTGGATGACCTCAGCCGACTCCGATCCGATCAGCAGCCCCCCGTTCTGCTCGCTCATCTTGGCTGACGCGGCCAGCATCCGACAGTTGGCCACACTTCCCGCCCGGTCGGCCCGGAAGTGGGCCAGGCAGTGAACCACCGGCACCTCCGCAGCCCGGGCACCGGCGCACAGCCGGGCACCGGCGTCGATCGCCCCGCGGTCCAGCATCACATCCCGCAAGCCCCCCATGGAGGCCATGTCGCCGATCACACCCCTCTGGCACTCCATGGTGACCACGGCGGTGTGCGAGGGAGAAAGAAGGTCGTCCAAGTCCACAGGCATCGCATGAGACTAGCCCTATCGGCCGCCTCAACTCCTACAGCGCGTGACAGGGAGGGGTGGGCAGCGGGGCTCGGTCGATTTCAGCCAGGAATTCGAAAATCTCGCTTTGATCAAGGGCGTAGGCCTGATCTCGCTGACCTCGGGCGACGGCGTAGACCATGGCCACAACCTCGCCGTCCACGTTCACCAACGCGGCGCCCGAGTCGCCGGCGGCCAGAAGGGAGCGGACCTCCAACAGGTGGCGGTTCTCAGCTTCCTCTTCGTAGATGTTGACTCCGGAGGCAGTAATACGGCGGAGAACCCGGTAGGGCACGAACTCCAAGCCGTTGTCGCGATCCACCGTGCCCACATCGCCCTCATCGGCCTGGGCGGCCACGGCCGGGGCCAGCGCTACCGGGGAGAGCCCCAAGCCCGACACCGATATTGCCGCAATGTCCCGTCCAGCGTCGAACCCCACCAGGGCGCCGACGCCCGAGCTTCCATCCGGCGCGCTTACCTTGATCTCCTCGACGCCGGCCACCACATGGGCACTGGTGAGCACTAGCCCGGGCTCGACGGCGAAGCCGCTGCCCTCGCTGAACTGGCCGCAGGCCACCCCGCTGATGTGGACGGCGGCGGTCCGGATGTTGTCGCGCTCGGCCAGCACCGGCCGTTGCGGAGAGTCAAGCGCCCAGGTAAGGCTCCAGCCCAACAGCAGTCCCAACGCGACCAGCCACAGCAACAACCGCCGCCGCTTCTTCAAGTGCTCAAACAGCACGCAGATCGTCGAGCGAGTAGAACGCCCGCAGCGAGGTCAACAGCCCGTCGTCGTTGAATACGGCCACGTCCACCACATCGAGCTCGTAGTCCACCCCGTCGAAACAAACCTGGGCCACCATCGGAGCGGCTGCCTCATTGCCCGCCACCCGTACCGGCCCGGTCAGTACCAGGGTCTCGGCCAGCTCGTTGCCCTCATAGAAGGCCCGTACCGCGTCAATGCCCTGGTGAACTGGCCCGCCCACCGGCACTTGGCACGATCCGTCGGGGGCATAGCACGACAAAATGGCCTCCTTGTCGCCGGCGCTCACCGCGGCGGCGTACTTTTCCATCACGTTGCGCATGTGCTGAGCATCAACCATCGCCGCTCCCTTTTTTGTTGCTGGCTTTCAGTTGCGGGGAATCTCACTCCACGGGGTGTTCTTGTCCACACCGGGATCCTTGGGCAGACCTAGCACCCGCTCGCCCAGGATGTTGCGCATCACCTCGGACGTGCCGCCCTCGATGGTGTTGGCCCGCGACCGCAGGAAGCCCTTGACCGGCGATGGATCTCGATAAGAGGCGCTGCCTGACAGATCGGGCCTCGACATCGGATAACCCTGGGGGAACAGCATGGCTTCCGACCCAATCACGTCGATAAGGCACTCATAGATGCGCTGATTCAATTCGGCCGACACTGCCTTGCCCACCGATCCCTCGGGACCAGGCGTGCCCGCCGACGACAGGGTGCGAGCCCGCCAGTTGGTCAACCGCAAAACCTCGGCCTCGGTCCACAATCGCACCACTCGATCTCGCAGCACCTGGCGACTGGCAGGATCCCGGCTGTCGGCTGTGTCCCTCAGGTGCTCCCAAGCCGACACCAAAGTGCCGATGAGCCCGCTGCCCCGCTCAGGTACCCCGCCGCCAAGCGCCACTCGCTCGTTCATGAGGGTGGTAATGGCCACATTCCACCCTTGGCCTCGCTCCCCCAGCCGCATGGAGTCGGGAATGCGAACGTCGTTCAGGAAGATCTCGTTGAACTCGGCTTCGCCGGTGATCTGGTAGAGGGGACGAACCTCCACTCCCGGCAGCGTCATGTCGAGTACGAAGTAGGTGAGGCCCCGGTGCTTGGGGGCTTCGGGGTCGGTACGGGCCACCAGCATCCCCCACCGGGAACGATGGGCCAGTGAGGTCCACACCTTTTGGCCGTTAACCACCCATTCTTCTCCGTCGAGCTCGGCTCGGGAGGCCAAGCCAGCCACATCGGAGCCCGCGCCGGGCTCGCTGAACATCTGGCACCAGATCTCCTCGCCGGTGTAGAGCGGCCGCAGCAGGCGGTGGTGCATCTCCTCGGTGCCGTGGGCCAACACGGTGGGGGCACCCATGCCGATGCCGATGGGATTGACGTTCAGATCGTGCCAGTACCGGCTGCCCTTGCGCAGTTCCTCGTCCACCACAGTTTGGGCCTTGGGCGACAGGCCGAGCCCGCCTTTGCCCTCGGGAAAGTCCACCCGGGACAGCCCCCGATCGAACTGGGCGCCTCGAAACTCGTACTGCGTTGCCTCGGCGGGGTCTACCTCAGACAAAAGATCTCGCGCCCTCTGGCGAAGCTGATCCTCAGAAATCTCTACCATCACCTGTCCTCTCATGAATCCATGCCGCGGAATCGTCCACGAGCATTCATCATTGCGAATACCGATCGCGCAGCTGGCGGGCGATCACCATCTTTTGGATTTCGCTGGTTCCCTCTCCGATGATCATGAGGGGCGTGTCGCGGAAGTAGCGCTCCACCGGGTACTCCTCGGTGTAGCCGTTGCCCCCGTGGATTCGCAGCGCATCGGAGGCGATCTCAAAGGCGGCTTCGGAAGCGAACAGCTTGGCCATTCCCGCTTCCAAGTCGATGCGCTCTCCAGAGTCATAACGGCGGGCGGCGTCGTAAGTCATGAGTCGGGCCGCGTGAAGCTTGGTGGCCATCTCGGCCAGCTTGAATCCGATGGCCTGGTGGTCGTAGATGGGTCGCCCGAACGTCTCCCGCTCCTGGGCGTACTTCATGGCCGCTTCCAAGGCGGCTTGCCCCACCCCAACTGCCCGAGCAGCAATATTGATCCGTCCCAACTCCAAGGCCGATAAGGCATAGCTCAGCCCGTGGCCCACGCCTTCGGGGCCGCCGAGCACGTTGGCGTCGGGCACCCGGAAGTCGTCGTAGGCCATCTCCACGGTTTCCACGCCCTTGTAGCCCAGCTTGGGGATCGTGCGGGAAACGGTGAGGCCGTCGGCGCCCGGTCCCGGTTCCTTCTCCACGATGAAGCAGGTGATGCGGTCGTCTGGGGTCCGGGCCAAAAGCATCACCATCTGAGCTCGCATGCCGTTGGTCACCCACATCTTGGTGCCGTTGATGATCCACTCTTCGCCGTCGGGCACCGCCCGACAGCGGATGTTGCGGGTATCGCTGCCCGCGTCGGGCTCCGACAGCGAGAAGGCCGATCGCACCGACCCATCACACATGCGGGGCAAGAAGCGATCCCGCTGCTCGTCGGTGCCGTAGCGCCCGATCATGGTGGCGGCGATCTTGTGGGTGTTGAGGATCCCGGCCAGCGACATCCAGCCCCGGGAGAGCTCCTCGATGATGCGGGCGTAGGTGGTGGCATCCAGCCCCAAGCCGCCGTAGGACTCATCGATGGTGGCCCCGAACAGACCGAACTCGCACATCTGGGCGAACATCGCCTCGGGGAACTCGTCGGCGTGCTCGAGATCAGAGGCGTTGGGGATGACCTCCCGATCCACCCAAGTTCGGATCGCACCGACCAACTCGTCGGCCAAGCCGGCGTCGGTGGGCATCAGAGCCTTTCAATCAGGGTTCCAGTGCCCAAGCCGCCTCCACAGCACATGGTGATCAAGCCCCATTGGCCGTCGGTGCGCTCCAGCTCGTGCAGTGCCTTAGTCACCAGGATGGAGCCGGTGCCCCCGAGTGGGTGTCCCAAAGCGATGGCCCCGCCGTTGGGGTTCACCCGCTCCATGTCGGGCTTGTGCTCGGCGGCCCAGCACAGCACCACCGAGGCGAACGCCTCGTTGATCTCCACCACGTCGATGTCGTCCATACCCAGCCCGGTTCGGTCGAGCAGCTTGTGGGTGGCGGGAATCGGCCCTTCCAGCATCAACACCGGATCGCACCCCACCAAGCAGGTCTCGGCCACCCGGGCCCTGGGGGTGAGCCCGAGCTGCTCGGCCCGATCCGCGGTCATCATGAGCACCGCGCCGGCACCGTCGGAAATCTGCGACGACGACCCCGCGGTATGGACGCCTTCGGGTCGGGCCACTGGCTTGAGGCCAGCCAGCCCTTCCAGTGTGGTCTCCCGCATGCCCTCGTCCACGCTGATGGTGACCGTCTCATCGGTCCTCTTGCCATCCTCGTCCAGCACCGGAGCCTCGACGGGAACGATCTGGGTCTCAAACCGCCCCTCGTCCCAAGCCCGAGCGGCCCGCTGTTGAGAAGAGAGCCCGAAGCGGTCGCAATCTTCGCGGGTGATGCCCCACTTGTCGGCCATCCGCTCCGCGCCCTCGAACTGAGAGGTGAACTCGTAGTGGGCGAAGTAGTCCCGGGTGACTGGCCGGCCCACGCCGTCGGCCGACGCATTCGAGCCAATGGGCACGATGCTCATGCTCTCCACCCCGCAGGCCAGAACCGCGTCCTCCACCCCGGATTTCACCAGGCTGTAGCCCAGGTTCACCGCGTGCTGCGACGAGCCGCATTGGGAGTCCACCGTGCTGCACGCCGTTTCCTCAGGCAGTCCAGCGGTGAGCCACGCGGTGCGGGTGACGTTCATGGCCTGAGCCCCGATTTGGTCGACACAGCCGCCGACGACCTGGCCGATTGCGGCGGGATCAATGCCCGAGCGCTCTACCGCGGCAGACTGCACTTGGCTGAGCAGCGATGTGGGATGGACTGCGGACAAGCCACCGTTTCGCTTGCCAACCGGAGAGCGAACGGCTTCGACGATGACTACTTCAGTCATGGCCCAACGATAGAGCCTCAGACCCTGATTCAGCCCGTCGAAACTCGTGGCCTCCGGTGAAGGCCCACCGCAATCAGTGAAGTATCGCCATGAATGATTAGGGTGCAGGGCCGTGGGTGTTCGAGAAGATGTAATCCAGGAGCTGACCGGATCAGGCGGGCTGTTCGAGCTGACCACCGAGGAGGTCATGGGGCATCCGGCTGCGGTCTTTGCCAGCCGGATGCGCTCGCTGCGGGAGATGGTGGCCAACACCGCCAACTTCGGCGACCAGGAGTTCTTAGTACTGGAAGATCAGCGGCATACCTTCGAGAACTTCATCGCCCAGGTGGCCGCCGCGGCCACCGCACTTCAGCAAAGGGGCATCAGCCACGGCGACCGGGTGGCAATTTTCGCCGCCAATTGTCCCGAGTGGGTGGTCTCGTTCTTCGCGGCCACCAGTATCGGCGCCATCGTGTCGGCCTATAACGGCTGGTGGACTACCGACGAGGTGGACTACGCCACCTCGCTCAGCGATCCCGCCCTGGTCATTGCCGATCGCCCCCGCCTCGAGCGCTCCGGCAAGGGCGACACCGACGCCCCGTGCCTGGTGATCGAAAACGACTGGGCCGACTTCATTGCCTCTGGCGCCGGAACCGACCTTGACGACATCAATGTCCCACTAGCCGAGGACGACCCCGCGGTGATCCTGTTCACCAGCGGAACCACCGGGCGGCCCAAAGGGGCGGTGGCCTCGCATCGGGGGCTAATCGGTTTCGTGCAGTCCACCATGATGAACGGGGCGGTGAGGGTGTTCACCGAGATGCGCACCAACCCGCCGGACGACCAGGGTGCCGCGCCCAGCCCGCCGCCCCAGACGGTCAACTTGGGCACATCGCCGCTGTTCCATGTTTCGGGGCTCTACGGCACCACGCTCATCAGCATGGTGACCGGGGGCAAGATCGTGTATCGCCGGGGCCGCTTCGATCCCGAGGCCGTGCTCCAGCTCATCCAAGACGAGGGGGTCACCGCCTTCGCCGCCCTGGGCAGCATCGGCTCGCGGCTGGCCAACCACCCCGATTTCGGCAAGTTCGACACCTCCAGCGTTGTCAACGTGGGATTCGGCGGCGCCCCGGCCAGCCCAGCAGTGCAAGATCTGATGCGCCAGGCCTTTCCCAATGCCGCCCCCGCGGTGGGCATGGGGTACGGATCGTCGGAGTCTGTGGCGGTGGTCGCCACCATCGGCGGTGCAGAGTATCGGGAGCGTCCCACCTCGTGCGGCCGGGTGGCCATCGGGTTCGAAGCCGAGATCCGCAGCCCCGACGGCCGGCCGCTGCCCACAGGACAAGAGGGCGACATCTGGTGCCGCAGCGCCTACACCATGCTCGAGTACTGGAACGACCCCGAGGCCACCGCGGCCACCATCGATGAGGACCGGTGGCTCAACACCGGCGACATCGGGTGCTTCGACGACGACGGCTACCTGTACATCAACTCCCGGGCCCGGGACATGATTCTGCGCAACGCCGAGAACATCTATCCCATCGAGATCGAGTACCGCCTCGACGCACACCCGTCGGTCTCGGAGTCAGCGGTGTACGGCGTTGAGCATCCCGAGATGGGCCAAGAGGTGAAAGCCGTGGTAGTTCCCGCTGGTGGGGCCGAGGTAAGCACTGAAGACCTGGCTCAATGGTGCGAAGAAGTACTCGCCCCCTACAAGGTCCCCACCCTTTGGGAGGTCCGTCTCGACCCTCTCCCCCGTAACGCCGCCGGCAAGGTGGTCAAGCGGGAGTTGTACGCCTAGGCGCATACCCTCCTACCAGATGGGGAACTTGGCCTTGTCGGGCAGGCCTGAGCGCCCCACTACGGCTTCTCCGGCTTGCTGGCAGCGGCTGTAGAAGGACTCCTCGTCGATGGTGGTCATACGGCCGTCTTCCACCACTTTCTGCCCGTCCACGAACACGGTGTGAACGCCTCGGCCGTCGGCCGACCACACCAGCTGGTTCATCACGTTCAACAACGGGCGCCACTCGGGCCGATCGGTGTCGTGCAGCACCACGTCGGCCAGCTTGCCCGGCTCCAGCGAACCGATCTCGTCTTGCATCAGCATGGTGCGAGCCCCGTCCAAGGTGGCCATCTCATAGGCCTTTTCGGCCGGGAACATCTGGGGGTCCATGCGGGCGTCCTTGAACAGCCCGGCGACCAGGTACGTGGCCCGGTGCATGTCGGCGTAGTTGGAGGCGTTGTTGCCGTCGATGCCGATGCTCACGTTGATGCCCCGCATCACCATCTCGGGGATCTTGCCGATCTGGGTGACGCCGTAGCTGACCTTGAGCGCGGTGGTCGGGCAGTGCTCCACCGAGCAGCCGGCCGCGGCCATCACGTCGAGCTCGTTGTCGTCGACCTGGACGCAGTGGGTCATGGAGGTGTCGGCGCCGAGCACGCCCAGCTCGCCCAGATGGATCATGG
>JAJECA010000058.1 GCA_022822265.1 Acidimicrobiia bacterium
CCCACCATGGAATAGAACAAGCCGACGTCACGAGCCCCCACTCCCCCTACTCTCGTTCAACATCTACAGGGGCTAGACCGCGGCCAGGGCCTGCCAGATGCGCTCAGGGGTGGTGGGCATGTCGATGTGGGCCACGCCCAAGTGCGACACGGCGTCGATCACCGCGTTGTGGATGGCCGGGGTGGAGCCGATGGTCCCCGACTCGCCGATGCCCTTGGCCCCCAGCGGGTTCAGCGGGCTGGCCGTCTCGGTGTTGCTCACCTCGAATGAGGGCAGCTCGGCCGCGCTGGGCATGAGGTAGTCGGCCAAATTCGCAGTGCGGGGATTGGCGTCCTCGTCGTACTGCACCCACTCGAACAGCGCCTGGGCGGCCCCCTGGGCCACGCCGCCGTGCTGTTGACCGGCCACCAGCAACGGGTTCAAAATGGTGCCGCAGTCGTCCACCGCCACGTGGCGCAGCAGCTCCACGCCGCCGGTCTCGGTGTCCACCTCCACCACGGCCACGTGGGCCCCGAACGGGAAGCTGGCCCCGCCCTGGTCGAAGTCGAGCTCGTGGGTGATCACCCCGCCGTCGGCGGCCGAGGCCAGATCGGCCCACGACGCCGCCTGGGCGGGCACGCCGGCCACATGCAGGCCGCCCTCGCCCACCACGATGTCATCGGCGCTGGCCTCCAGTTGCTGGGCGGCCAGTTCCTTGGCCTGGGCAAGCACCTCTTCGCTGGCCTTGTACACCGCGCTGCCCGCGGTTTGAAGCGAGCGCGATCCCAGGGTGCCTGCCCCCCGGGGGATCTCGGCGGTGTCCGACTGGATAAGCCGGATGCTCTCCATGGGCACGCCCAGCAGATCGCTGACGATCATCGAGAACGACGTCTCGTGGCCCTGGCCGTGGGCGCTGGTGCCCACCCGGATCTCGGCGGTACCGTCGCTCAGCACGTCCACCCGGCCGTATTCGGTGTGCAAGCCCAGCGGGGCGGTGATCTCCACATAGGCCGACACGCCCACGCCCAGAAGCTTGGAGTCGCCCGAGTCCCGCCGGGCGGCCTGCTCAGCCCGCAGATCGCCGTAACCGGAGGCTTCGAGCGCGGCGTCCAGCGCCTTCTCATACTCGCCGGAGTCGTAGTTGGCACCGGTGATGGTGGCGTAGGGGAACTGGTCGGCACCGATGAAGTTTCGCCGCCGAATCTCTGCGGGGTCGATGCCCAGCTCATCGGCGCCCACGTCCAGCACCCTCTCCAGAATCTGGGTGGCCTCGGGACGGCCTGCGCCCCGGTAGGCCGCGATCTGGGTGGTGTTGGTGACCACCGCGTCGGCGGAGAACTTGATCTTGGGGATCTGGTACACCCCTTGGGCCATGGTCTGAGTGAGGATGGGCAAGAAGCTGCCGATGGCCGGATAGGCCCCGGAGTCGGCCAAGCAGTGCAGGTTCATCCCGGTGATGCGGCCATCACCGTCAAACCCCATCTTGGCGGTGAGGATGTGGCCCCGGCCCTGCACCAGCGACACCATGTCTTCAGAGCGCGACTCGGTCCACTTCACCGGGCGGCCCAGCTCCAAGGCGGCCTTGGCCGCCACCAGGTACTCGGGATACAGGCCGGTCTTGGCCCCGAAGCCGCCGCCCACCGCGGGGGCGATCAGCCGCACATTGTCGCCGTCGAGGCCGAAGAGGCCGGCGAACCCGTCCTTGAGGCCGATGGGGGCCTGGCTGGGAAAGGTCACGGTCATGCCGCCTTCGGGGGTGCCGGGCTCCACCAGGATGCCGTTGGGCTCCATGGGCACCGCGGCCAGCCGCTGGCTCTCCATCTTCACCTCGGCCACGTGGGCCGCCTCGGCCAAACCGTCGTCCTCGCCCAGTTCAGTGTGGAAGGCCAGGTTGCCGCCCTCGTTCTGGGGCCAGAGCACCTCGGCGCCCTCAGCCAGCGCCTTCTCGGGGTCGGCGTTGGCCGGCAGAGGGTCGTAGTCCACGAACACCGCCTCAGCGGCGTCCATGCCCTGCTCGCGGGTCTCGGTGACAACCGCGGCCACGATGTCGCCCACGAACAGCACCCGATCGCCGGCGATCTGGGGGCGCTCGAACACCGGGAGCATGGGGAACCCGGCGGTGGCCGGCAGGCCGATGTTCTCGCCGGTGTACACCGCCAACACACCGTCCATGGCCTGAGCCTCAAGCACATCGACCTCCGTGATGGTGGCGTGGGCCATCGGCGAGCGCACAAACGTGACGTAGGCGGTGCCGTCGGGGGCGAAGTCGTCGTAATAGCGCTCTGCGCCGGTCAGCAGCCCGGGATCCTCGACGCGAACGACGGAATTCCCCAAAATCGAACCAGAACTCGACACGGTTTTCCCCTTTTTTGTAATCGGGAGTCGGGAGGATGTTAGAACCACCTCATGGATTTGAGCCAGCTTTATGACCCAGACCTCGACGAATATGTGCCAGAGGCCCTCGAGATCCTGTCGAAGTTCTCGCTCGAATCGCCGGCCAATGACCTGTCGACCCCCGAGGGTCGGGCCCAGGCCCGAGACCTCGAGTCACTAGGCGGAGGCATCCTCGCCTCCTTCTTCCTCGAAGACGTGGACACGCGGAACTATGCCGGCGCGGCGGGCGATGACCTGGAGCTGCGGGTGTTCGCCCCCGACGGCCCGGCCCGGGCGCTGTACCTCGACATCCACGGCGGCGGGTTCTTTATGGGCCACCCCAAGATGGGCGACATGGGCAACCGGGCAATGGCCCGCAAACACCAGATCGCGGTGGTAAGCGCCCAATACCGCCTCGCCCCCGAACACCCTTGGCCCGCGGGCCCCGACGACTGCGAGGCCGCCGCACTGTGGGCGCTGGGACCGGGCCGCGACGAGTTCGGCTCGGTGCCCCTGCTGATCGGCGGGGGCTCGGCCGGAGCCAACCTGGCCGCCACCACGTTGGTGCGGATGCGCGATCGCCATGACGCCGCGGCAGAGTTCATCGGGGCCAACCTGGTGTACGGGGTTTTCGACCTCAGCGGCACCCCGTCGCAGGTCAAGCTGGGCAACGTCGAGTTCCGGGAGATGTACGTGGGCGACCACGACACCAAGGGCCGCCAGCACCCCGACATCTCCCCGCTGTACGCCGATCTCAACGACCTGTGCCCGGCGCTGTTCACCGTGGGCACCTACGACTACCTCTACGACGACTCCCTGTTCATGGCCGCCCGATGGCGGGCCTCCGGAAACTCAGCCGAGCTGGCCGTCTACCCAGCCTCACCCCACGGATTCACCGTGTTCCCCACCAAAATGGCAAAGGCTGCCAACCACCGCACCGACGCCTGGCTAGCCGGAATCCTCGACGGGGTGGACGGCTAGCCTCTGAACATGAGCCTGCTAGACGAATTGGTGCCATCGGCCCGCCACGTGGGGATCGACGATGTGCCGTTCGTGGACAACATTGCGGTGGGGGCTCGGATGCGGCTGCTCCAGGTCAACGCCGACGACGGTCTCTATGTACTCCACGGATTCATGCCCGCCGGGCTGAACGTGCAGACCCACCGCCACCAGGGACCGGTGCTGGCCTTCACCCTGAGCGGGGCGTGGGGCTACCGGGAGAACGACTTCATGAACCGGGGCCGCAGCTATCTCTACGAGCCAGCGGGCTCCATCCACACCCTGTTCGTGCCCGAGGACAACACCGAGCCCACCGAGTTGGTGTCAGCCATCTACGGAAACGTTGAGTACCTCGACCCCGACGGCAACGTGGAGTACATCTCCAACGCCCAATCCAACCTGGAGATGTACTACCGCTACTGCGAAGAACAGGGCGTTCCCCGCCCCAACGGCATCCTCCTGTAGCTGTCCCTCATTCCGCAGCGTCCAAGTGGCGGAGGCGGCCTCGGGTGACCTGACTGACCAAGTAGGCGGCCACCATCATGGCGGTGATGGCCAGTACCCAGCGGATGCCGATGGCACTGGCTATCCCTCCCTGGATCAGGATGCTGGCCGGCGCGGCTAAGCCGAACAGCATCATCCACAGGCTCATCACCCGGCCCCGGTAGGCGTCGTCGCACAGGCTTTGCAGTGCACTGGTGAGGGTGGGCATGGTCACCATGAAGGCCAGGCCCACCGCGCCCATGGCCATCACTCCCAGTGCGAAGGTGGGAACCACCGCCAGGACCAGCGTGAACAAAGCCACGGTGGTGAAGCCAATGGTGACAAGACGGCTGTACGCGGTCCCCCGGTCGAATTGGAGCAGCAGGACCGCGCCAACCAGCGAGCCCACGCCGAACGCGCCCAGCAGCACCCCGAAACCGGCGGCATCGACGCCGAAGGCGTCATCGGCGATCACCGGGGCGAGCCACTGCGTCGGGGAGATGGCCGCGGCCAGCATGAAGCTGGCCAGCATCACCACGCGGATGCCCTCGATGCTGCGGGCGTAGCGGAAACCCGACAGGAAGTCGGCCAAAAAGCCCTGGCCCGACGATGCCCCCGGCGGCGGCCGGGGCGGCAGCAGGCTCAGCCCGACGACGAGCACGGTGAAGCTGGCCGCGTTGAACCAGAAGGCCGCGGCCGGCCCCCAGAACTGGATGAGCCATCCGCCCAGCATGGGGCCCACCGCCCGGGAGATGTTCCACTGGGTGGAGTTCAAGAAGATGGCGTTGCGCATGGCCCCGCTCGGCACCAGCTCCACCACGATGGCCTGCTGCACCGGTGCCCCCACCGACGCGGTGGCGCCCCCGCCGATGGAAAAGGCCACCAGTACCCAGAAAGTCTCGGCGTCGATCTGGACCACCCAGGCCAACGCCACTGCCACCACCATCTGGCCCACCACCGTGGCCAAGAACAGGCGGGTGCGGCTGTAGCGGTCGGCCAGCGATCCCCCGAACGGGCTCATCACCAAAAGGGGAATCAATCCGGCGGTAGCCGCCACCGTCACCTTCCAGGGGTCGTCGGTGATGTCCTCCACCAACCAGCCGATGGCGGCCAGATACATCATCGACCCGATGTTGGACACCACGCTGGAAGACCAATAGAGCCTGTAGTCCCGATAGCCCAGCGCATGCACCGACCGTGGCACTCGCCGATCTGGACCCTCGATCACCTGCTCTTTCTACTCCCCTGTCCTCTGCCCGACCGCTATCCGGCATGGGTGAGGAATATCAGGGGCCAGCAGCGGTGACCGTGTCGGTGTCGCGGCCGGAGCGGATGACCTGGCCGGGGAGGGCGTCGGTTAGAGCGCCGGCCCGCTGGGTTTCCACGCCGTTGACGAAGACGTGCTCGATGCCCTCGGCACCGCCGGTCAGCCGCCAGCCTCCGCCGGGCATGTCGAAGGCAGTGGTGACCGGCGCCTTGGTGAGGCGGGCCGGGTCGAAGACCACGATATCGGCGCACCAGCCCTCGGCCATCCTTCCCCGGCCCCGCAGGCCGTAGTGGCGAGCCGGGCGGTCGGTCACCAGGTTCACCGCCTGCTCCAGGCTCAACAGCCCCCGATCCCGCACCGTGTCCCCCACCAGCGCCGAAGTGCAACCCCACGTCATCATCATGTCCAGATGGGCCCCGGCGTCGGAGCCGCCGGCCAGCACCCGGGGGTCGCCCAGCATCTCGGCCCGCTTCTTCCACGACTCGTCGTCGTCGCCCACCACCGGAGGACCGAACCCGGTCATCAGGTCGTCT
>JAJECA010000050.1 GCA_022822265.1 Acidimicrobiia bacterium
GAGGGCTGGTTCTTCACCGGCGACATCGGCTCACTCGACCCCGACGGGCGCATCAGCTATCTGGGCCGCACCAAGGACATGCTCAAGGTGGGCGGCGAGAACGTGGCCGCGGTGGAGATCGAGAGCTACCTCCAAACCCACCCGGCGGTGGCCATCGCCCAGGTGGTGCCCCTGCCCGACGAGAAGTACTCCGAGATACCCGCCGCCTTCGTCGAGCTCAAGCCCGGGGCCGAGGCCAGCGAGGACGAGCTCATCGAGTTCTGCCGAGGCCAGATCGCCAGCTTCAAGATCCCTCGCCACGTGCAGTTCGTTGCCCCCAACGAATGGCCCATGTCCGCCACCAAAATCCAAAAATTCCGCTTGGCAGAAAAGCTCCAAGCCGAACTGGGCCTGTAAGCCCTCATTCCCGATAGCCGTCGGGCAGTTGGTCGACGTGCCAGATTTGGCTCCTCCACCAGCGCCATTTCCCCGCGATCACATCTTCCACCGTGCAGTGCGGGTGGGGCTCCAGCCAGTCGATGGTCGAGTCCACGATCTGGAACAGGCAGCCGTGCCCTGATCGGGGGCGCACATAAGTCTCCCGCCAGTGCGGCTCGCGCAGCTCAGTGTCGACCACCTCATAGCCGGCGGCTTCCAAGTCCACGATGGTGGCCTCCACATCGTCTACGAAGATGGTCACGTGGTGGAACCCCTCGCCGTGTTTCTCAATAAAACGATGCAGGTAGCTCTGCTCGTTCAGCGGCTCCAGCAACTCCACCTTCACGGTGTCGGGCAGCTTGAACATGGCGGTGCGGATTTCCAACGGCACGTCGTCGCCCCCCATCACGAACTGCCCGCCGAACACATCCCGGAACAGCGGAACCGCGGCCTCGATGGAGCGCACCGCGATCCCGATGTGATCCCAGCGCTGAATACGCGGCAACACCGCCGGATTGGTGTCCAATCCGGCCGGATAACCGGCCTCGCCCATCGTTCTCCAGCCCATGGTTCACCCCTCCCGGTGCTCTCACATTCTTTGGAGAGCTTCCAAGTGTGCTATCTAGCAGGGAATGGGCAAGTTAGACGAAGCCATCGCCGGACAAAGTGGATTTCCCCGGGTGATGCCCGGACTCGACCAGCCGCTCACTGTGCCCCAGAAGATCGCCTGTGCCGCTCGCATCCTCGACGCCGAGGGATACGCCCTGGATGTGGCCGGGCACATCACGGTGGTGCGAGACGACGCCGACGACGGCTCCATGTGGTGTACCCCCTATGGGCTGTGGTGGAACGAGATCACCGCCTCCGACATCTTGACGATCGACGCCGACGGCGAGGTATTGGAGGGCCGTTGGGACGTGACCCCGGCCGTGTTCATCCACACCGAGATGCACCGGGCCCGCCCTGATGCCCGGGTGGTGATCCACAACCACCCCTACTACGGCAGCCTGCTGTCCACCTTGCACAAGCTGCCGGAGATAACCGACCAGCAGGCCTGCATGTTCGATGGCGACATCGCCCTGTTCGGCACCTACACCGGCGGGGTTGACGACGCCGCTGGGGGTCAGGAGATGGCCGACGCAGTGGGCAGCGCCACCGCGGTGATCCTGGCCAACCACGGGGTTCTCATCGCTGGTGAGACCACCGAGCAGGCCGTCTACCGGGCCTCCAACTTCGAGCGGGTGTGCCGCCTCAACTACGACGCCATGCAGGCCGCTCAAAACCCGGTGCCGGTGCCCCCCGAACAGCGCCCCACCCTCAAGGCGGCCATCAACAGCCACCACATGGCGGTGAGGTACTACTGGGAGGGGGCGGTGCGGCGGTTGCTGCGCGAGGCCCCCGAGGTGCTGAACTAGCGGGACCAGCCATGACCACGAACTCCAGCACTGCCACACCGCGCACTATCGGAGCGTGGATCCGCCACAAGGCCGAAGCCAACACCGACCGGCTGGCCCTCACCGTGGAGGGGCGGGACAAGACCTACGCCGGGGTCCACCTCGACTCCGACCGGCTCGCCGCTGGCTACGCCTCTCTTGGGCTGGGACCAGGGGATCGAGCCTGCCTCATGATGCAGAACTCGCTGGAGTGCATCGACGCCTGGTTCGCCATGAACAAGGCCGGGGTGGTGGAGGTGCCCATCAACCAGGCCTATCGGGGCCACCTGCTGGAGTATCTGATCAGCCAGTCGCGCTCTTCGGCGGTGGTGTGCGATGCCGACTACCTCGACCGCATCGCCGAGGCGGCCCCGAGCCTCCCCGGCCTCGAGCACGTGGTGGTCAACCGGGCCGAGGGAACCGAAGACACCGGCACCCCGGATTTCCCCAGCCACGTCACCGTCCACGAACTGGCCGACTTGTACCTCGACTCCCCCGCTCCCGAACCCGATGTGGACTACCGGGACACCGCGGTGATCCTGTACACCTCGGGCACCACCGGCCCGT
Source organism: Acidimicrobiia bacterium (assembly GCA_022822265.1). Taxonomy (GTDB): domain Bacteria; phylum Actinomycetota; class Acidimicrobiia; order Acidimicrobiales; family Bin134; genus Poriferisocius. The sequence goes on from JAJECA010000050.1 coordinate 2,418, forward strand.
CCAAGGGCGTGATGCTGTGCCACGAGGCCAACCTCAACCTGGCCCGCCACACTGTCGACCTGGTGGGCTACGACGCCGACGACGTGCTCTACACCGCGTTCCCGCTGTTCCACATCAACGCCAAGTACACCAGCGTGATGTGCGCCATGGAGGCCAACGCCCGGCTCATCATGGACCGGCGGTTCTCGGCCAGCCGATTCTGGGACCGCTGCCGGGCCGACGGAATCACCGCCTTCAACTACCAAGGCGGGCTGCTGATGATGCTGTGGAAGCAGCCCGAGAGGCCCGACGACGCCGACAACCCGGTGCGCAACGGATTCGGCGCCCCCTGCCCGATCGAGATCTGGGAGCCTTTCGAGGAGCGCTTCGGGGTTCATCTCAGCGAGGTGTACGGCATGACCGAGGTGGCCATCACCACCGAGAACCGCCGGGGCATGCGCAAGATCGGCACCGCCGGCCGGGAATCGGCCCTGTACCACGTGGCGGTGGTGGATCCCGAAGACCGGCCGGTGGCCCCCAACACAGCCGGCGAGATCGTGGTGCGGCCCAAGAAGCCCCACATCATGATCGACAGCTACTTCGACATGCCCGATGTCACGGTAGAGACCTTCCGCAATCTGTGGTTCCACACCGGCGACCGGGGGCGACTAGATGAAGACGGCTACCTCACTTTCATCGACCGCATGAAAGACTGCGTGCGCCGCCGAGGCGAGAACATCTCCTCCTATGAGGTTGAGGCGGTGATCAACACCTGCGACGCCGTGCTGGAGTCAGCGGTGATCGGCGTTCCCTCCGAACTGGGCGAAGAAGAGGTAATGGCCGTGGTGGTGCTCAAGCCCGACCACCAGCTCTCCGAGACCGAGTTGCTCGACTTCTGCGTGCCCCGCATGGCCCATTTCGCCGTCCCCCGGTTTGTCCGCTGGTGTGACGACCTGCCCAAGACCCCCTCCGAGCGGGTGCAGAAGTTCAAGCTCCGCGAGGAGGGAATCACCGCCGATACTTGGGACCGCGACGAGGCGGGATACGTGGTGCCGCGGTAAATCCCCGACCAAAAGAAATCCACCGCGTCCTAGTGATTTTCAATCACTTTCGTTGAACCCGGCAGATAGAGTTCCAGTCGGGTCGGAGCGAGTCACCCTGAAGAGGTTCTACCACTATCGCTCCGGCCCAACATGGTTGGCCTCAAGGACCAAAATCAGTATAAGGCCAGCCCGCCCTCAGCCAGCAACAAAATTCGGGTTCGGCGTGAAGGTCAGCGGGAGCGAGGTCAATCCCCGGGTATAGACCCCGGTCTCCTCCTGCTCGTAGCCGTCGGCGTAGGCGATGTCGTCCATGGCGTCGAGCAGGGCGTCCATGGCCACGGTCAACTCGGCCCGGGCCAGCATCGATCCCACGCAGAAATGACGGCCCAGGGCGAACGCAGTGTGGTCGGCCGCCGCGGTGAACGCCTTGTCGAACTCCATGTCGGAGCGGTGGATGTTGAACCGGTCGGGCTCGTCGAAGGCCTCCGGATCCCGGTTGGCCGCACCCAGCAGCAGCTCCAGGGTGTGGCCCGCCGCCACCGTGCCTCCGGAGAACTCCACATCCTCGTCGGTGTGGCGCATGATCATCTGCACCGGCCCGGTGAACCGCAGCGTCTCGGCGAAGGCCGGGCCGATGAGCTGGCGGTCGGCCCACACCTCGGCCATCTGGTCGGGGTTGTCCAGCAGGTTGCGCATGGTCAAGGTGATGGCCTTCTCGGTGGTCTCCCCGCCAGCGGTCAACAGCAGGCTGCAAAAGCCGCGGATGTCGTCGTCGGTCATCTGCACGCCGTCGAACTCCTTGGTCACCATGGCGGTGAGCAGGTCGTCGCCGGGATTGGCCCGCCGCTCGGCGATCTTGGGCATTAGGTACTCCCCCATCTCCACCCGGGCGGCCATGCCCCGGCGGTTCTTCTCCTCGTCGCCGGTGATGTTGGACACGAAGTCCATGATCATCGTGTACCACTCGTAGAACTGGGGCACGTCCTCCATGGGGAGGTCGAGGAGCTGCACGATCACGCCGATCGGGTAGTAGGTGCTGAACCGCTTGCACAGGTCCACCTCGCCGTCGGCTAGGAACTCGCCGATCTGCTGGCGGGCCGCCTTGGTGATGGCCGGCACGATGCTCTGCTCCAGGTAGCTGCCCCGAAAGATCGGGTTCACGATGCCCCGGTACGACGAGTGCTCCTTGCCCTCCATCTGCAAGATGGTGCGCCCGTGCACCGGCTCGGTCTGCCACTCGTAGTTGCGGCTGGAGATTTGAGGGTTGCGAAACGCCCCGGCCACATCCTCGTAGCGGCTGATCACGTAGGCCTGAGTGCCCTCGTGCCACATCACCGGGTACTCGTCGCGTAGCACCTCGTAGAAGGGGTAGGGGTTGGCGTCGTACTCGGGCGAGAGGATGTCTGGGGCGTCAGTCATGGGCCGTATAGTACGGCGGGCTGCAAGAACTTCAAGAATGGCCAGTCAGGGGGAAGCGGAAGATCTCATGAGCAAAGTCACGACACTGGAAGAGGCGGCCGCGTCGATCCCCGACGGCGCCACCGTGGCCATCGGCGGCCTGTCGATGAACAGCGCCCCCATGGCCCTGGTGCGCGAATTGGTGCGCCAGCAGAAGAAAGACCTCGACTTGGTGGCCATTGTGGCCGGCATGGCGGTGGACTGGCTGGTGGCCGGGGGCTGTGTGCGCCGAGTGATGTCCGGGCTGGTCAGCTTCGAGGGCCTGGGCCTGGCCCCCAACTTCCGAGCGGCGGTGCAGTCGGGCCAGGTGGCCATCGAGGAGTACAGCGAGCATCTTCTCATCTGCCGCCTCCAGGCCCAGAGCTACAACCTGCCGTTCATGCCCACCAAGGCCGGACTGGGCACCGACGTGCTCGGCCTGCACGCCGAAAGCGGCGCGGTGCGGGAGGAGAAGGACGGCCCCACCGGCGAGCACTACGTGGCCTGCACCCGACTGCCGGTGGATGTGGCCCTGGTCCACGCCCACGAGGCCGACGAGCGGGGCACCACCCGGGTGAATCCCAAGCTGGTGTGGATGGACAACGAGATCGTGAACGCCGCCAACCGCACCGTGGCGTCGGTAGAGCGGGTGGTGGACACCACGGCGTTCACCGCCGAGCCGGAGCGCACCACATACCCGCGGTTCATGATCGACACGGTGGCCCCAGCCCCGATGGGCGCCTACCCCTGCTCATGCTTCCCGGAGTACGGCCATGACTCAGGGTTCTTCATGGAATATGCCCAGGCGACCCGCGACCGGGAGACGTTCAGCCAGTTCTTCCAGGAACGAGTGTTGGGACCAGAGACCTGGGAAGACTTCCTGGCCGTCAACTGCGTGGCGACAGGGGCCTCGGCATGAGCACGCCAGTACCTAGCTACGACTGCACCATGGACGAACTGATGGTGGTGGCATTTTCCCGGGCCATGGCCAACGACACCCGGGCATTCAACGGCGCGGTGTCGTTCATCCCGGTGTGCGGCTATCTGCTGGCTCGACGCACCCACGCCCCGGAGTTGGTATGGGCAGCCAGTTCCATCGCCGTCGACGCCGACCCCGATGAGATCGGCGACTCCACCCTGTCGGACTCACTGTGGGGCGGGGCCTCCATGCTGAGCAACTCCCCGTTCGACTTCTGGAGTTACGCCCAGGGGGCTCGCTACAACACCTTTGCCTTCCGGGGCGCGCAGATGGACGCCTATGGCAACGTGAACAACACGGTTATCGGCCCCTACGACGCCCCCAAGGTGCGCTTGCCCGGCGGCGGCGGCATGGCCGATCTCGGGGCCATGATCCCCCGCATCTACCTGTGGTCGTCCACCCACGACCCCCGCACCTTCGTAGACCAGCTCCACTTCCGCTCCGGCATCGGCTGGGGCGACGGCGGCGACCACCGCGAGCGCATGGGCATGCCCGGCGGACCGCAGTTGTGCATAACCAACCTGTGCGTGTTCGACTTCGAGCCTTCCAGCAAGCGCATGCGCCTGGCATCGCTGCACCCCGGCGTGACCGCTGAGCAGGTGCAGGAGGCCACCGGATTCGATGTAGTAATGCCCAACGGCGATATTCCCACCACGGCGGAGCCCACCGCTGAGGAGTTGCACATCCTGCGCACCGAGGTGGACCCGACCAGCGCCCGCCTCCGGGAGTTCTGAGCCATGCAGGTATCTGGGTCTGTTGCCTTGGTAACCGGTGGAGCATCCGGTCTCGGTGCCGGTGTGGTGCGCACGCTGGTGGACAAAGGCGGGCGAGCAGTGATCTTGGATCTGCCCTCCTCGGCCGGGGAGGCCATGGCCGATGACATGGGCGACGCGGTGGCCTTCGTCCCCGTCAATGTCACTGACTCTGATGATGTCGGGCAGGCCGTGGCCGCGGCCAAAGAGGTGTTTGGCCGAGTCGACCTGCTGGTGAGCTGCGCGGGGATCAGTTCCGGGCAGCGGGTGGTCTCCCGCGACGGCACCCCCAACTCCTTGGACCACTTCCGACAGCACATCGAGGTGAATCTGATCGGGCTGTTCGACGTGGCCCGCCATGCGGTTTCAGCCATGTCGGCCAACGAGCCCAACGAAGACGGCGAGCGGGGCCTCATCGTGAATATCGCCTCCATCGCCGGCTACGAGGGCCAGGTGGGCCAGTCGGCCTACGGGTCGTCAAAAGCCGGCGTGATCGGCCTGACCCTGCCCATGGCCCGCGACCTTGCGGTGTGGGGCATCCGGGTGATGACCATCGCCCCAGGCACCATGGACACTCCCATGCTGGCCACCCTCAACGAGGAGTTCATCGCCAAGCTGGTGGAAGACAACGTTTTCCCCCACCGACTGGGCACCCCTGCCGATGTTGGAAACCTCGTCGCCCACTTCATGGAGAACGTGTTCCTCAACGGCGAAGTGGTGCGGCTCGACGCCGGACTGCGCCTCACCAGCAATTAGGCCAGCATTCCTCCGTCGATCACCAGCACTGCGCCGGTGATATAGGAGGCGGCTGGAGAGGCCAGAAACGCCACCGGTAGGGCCACTTCTTCGGCGGTGGCCCAGCGGCCCAGAGGGATGCCGATGCCAGCCTCGGCCACCACCGCGTCTTTGTCGTAGCTGTCCCAGCCGCTGGTGTTAACGAAGCCGGGGGCCACTGCGTTCACCCGCACGCCGTGGGGGGCCCACTCCCGGGCCAGCGCCTTGGTCTGTTGGAACAGTCCACCCTTGGCCGCCGAGTAGGCCGCCATGCCGGGTAGATGGCGCAGGCCCGACAGGGATCCCACGTTGACGATGCTGCCCTCGCCCCGCTCGACCATCGATCGGCCGAACGCCTGCGACACCAAGAACGGCGCGGTCAGGTTGAGGGCCACGGTTTTGGACCAGCCCGGTTCGTTGATGTCGAGCACCGGGGCAGTGAAACGGGCCCCGCCCGCGTTGTTGATGAGAATGTCTATGGGGCCAATCCCCTCGCCAATGGCCGCGGCGGTGGCTGACACCGCGTCGGGATCGGTCACATCGCAGGGGGAGACAGAGACTTCTGCGCCGCCATCTCGCAACTCGCCGGCCAACTCCTCCAACCGCTCGACCCGGCGGGCCACTAGCCCGACTCGGGCCCCATGGTCGGCCAACACCCGGGCGATGGCCCCGCCGATGTCGCCGGTCGCTCCGGTGACCACTGCGCCCAAACCCTCCAGTGGCCGCGCCGTGCTCATGTGAGGCTTACCGGAAGGTGCTCTAGTCCCCGGCTCAGCATGGTGGGCACCCACACCTCGGGCTCAGGCCCCAGCTCCAAATTGGGCAGGCGGCGGACCAGCGCCTCCAGGGCGATCGTCCCCTCGAGGCGAGCCACCGACGCTCCCAGGCAGAAGTGCAGCCCGAAGCCGAAGCCAATGTGGTTGTTGGGGTCGCGGGTGATGTCGAACCGGTCGGGCTGGTCGAAGGCCTCGGGATCCCGGTTGGCAGCGTGCTGCACCAAATAAACCATGTCGCCCGCGGGGAGCGTCTTATCCCCCATCTCCACCTCATCGGCCAGGGTGCGGACCTCCATCTTGGACGGCCCGTCGAACCGCAGGATCTCCTCCACCGCCGGCTTGATCAGCGAGAGGTCGTCCCGCAGCTTCTGAAGCTGGTCGGGATGGTTGAGCAGCACCCGGATGCCGTTGCCGATCAGGTTGGTGGTGGTCTCGTGGCCGCCGAAGAGGAACAGCACGCAGTTGGCCACGATCTCGGGGTCTTCCAGGCTGTCGTCGCCCTCTGATGCCTCCACCAGGTTGGAGATGATGTTGTCGGCCGGATGCTGCCGGTAATGGGCCACCAAGTCGCCCAGGTAGGAGGCCAGTTCAACCAGCCCTTGCTGGGCCCGGGCCCGACGGTCCCCCACGCCGCGGGCGCCAAACACCAGGATCATCACATCGTCGGACCAGTCCTTGAACCGGTCGCGGTCTTCGGCGGGCACCCCCATCATCTCGGCGATGACCACCGCGGGGATCGGATAGGCGAAGTCCTCGATCAGATCGAATTGCTCCTTGTCGGACAAGCCGTCGATCAGCTCGTCGACCACTCCGTTGATTCGATCCCGCCAAGCCTCCACCGCTCGAGGGGTGAAGGCCCGGCTCACCAGCCGCCGCAGCCGCGTGTGGTCGGGTGGATCCCGGAACACCAGCCAGTCCATCAAGATGTCGTAAGTAGGCTGGCGTTGCGCCTTCTGCTCGTCGGTCAGACGGTCGTAGGCCGCGCCGATGCGCTCCGAAGAGAAGCGGGGGTCCCGCAGGGCGTCGAGCACGTCGTCGTAGCGGTGGATGAACCACGCCCGGTACTTCTCATTCCAGTGAACCGGGTCGTGCTCTCGCAAGATCGCGAAATATGAGTGGGGGTCGGCGATCCGCTCGGGCGACAGGACCTCATCGTCGATGGCCAAAATTTGCCCGTCGCTCACCGGATCAGCCCACCTGCTCCAGCACGGTCACCACGCAGGCGTTGCCGTCGATTCCTGCCGTTCCGCCACCCATGGTCTCCACCGCGCCGAGGCGGGCTCCGGGCACTTGGCGGTCGGCGGCCATGCCGCGAAGCTGCCAGACGATTTCGGCAATCTGGGCCAGACCGGTGGCCCCCAGCGGGTGGCCCCGCGACAAGAGACCGCCCGACGGGTTGACCGGCTGGGAGCCCCCCAACGAGGTATGACCCGACTCCACGAGTCGCCCGCCTTCGCCCAGTTCGCAAAGCCCCAGGGCCTCGGTGGTGATGATCTCTCCGATGGTGAAGGCATCGTGTACTTCGAACACATCGACATCGCCCACGCCCACCCCGGCCTCTTCATAGGCCCGGGCCGCCGTGTCGGCCACGATGTCCCAGCCCCACACCTTTTCGGTGGTGTGGTCCCACAGTCGGCCCGAGCGCAGTGCGCTGGAGCGGATGGCTACCTCCTGGGCCGGCTCACCAGAACCGCCCAGCGGACCCACCACCACAGTCGCCGCGGCATCGGCGATGGAGCAGCACTGGAAAAGAGTGATCGGGTCGGCCACCATGCGGCTGCCCAACACCTGCTTGAGGGTGACGGTCTTGCGGTGTTGGGCTCGGGGATTGCCCACCGCGTGGCGGCGGTTCTTCACCGCTACCGCAGCCATCTGCTCGTTGGTTACCCCGAATTCGTGCTGATACCTGGTGGCCGACATGCCGTAGATGCTGGGCATGGCATATCCCTGGGCTCCGTCGGGGTCGGAGGCAATGGGGCTGATGGCTCCGTCGAAGTGCGACGTCATGGTCTCTATGCCGAAGGCCAACACCCGCTCGAAGCGGCCGGTATCCACCGCCATGCGAGCTTCATGAAACGCTGAAGTCCCGCTGGCACAGGCGTTCTCAATGGTGATGACTGGAACCTCCACGATGCCGATCTGCTGGAGGCTGCGGGTAACGGTGCCCGGATCGCCGAACACCGAGCCGGCATACACCGCCTCGATGTCAGCGGCCTTCAACCCGGCGTCATCGAGCGCTTCTGTCGTCGCCTGCCACGCCAGCCGGGGGCCGCCCAACGAGGTCTGCTTGCCGAATGCCGAGGTCCCCACCCCCCAAATGGCTGTGCTCCGACCGGTCATGGCCCGCACCTCTCCACTACCGGGTCGCCGTGGCCATTCCAGCCCGACAGCACGACTCGGCTGCCGGGAACCAGGGCCTCATCGGGGCCCACCACATGGGCAAGAATGCGGGGGCCGTCATCCATGTCTACATAGGCCAACGTAAATGGCGGAGTCCGTCCCGGCACAGGAATCCTCAGCACCGTCGAGCTGAATACCGTGCCCCGTGGGCCGAAGGTGGCAGCCTCCATGGAGTCATGACCGCATACTGGACATCGGGGCGGTGTCGTGGTCATGGGATGGCGACAATTCGGACACCGGCTGCCAGTCAACTCGACATGGCCATTGCTGAGTACCAACTCGGGCCGAGGATCCGACCCCGCTCGCTCTGGCGGGGTTGTAGACACGGTAGGCACCGGCCAAATGTACCAACAGACATCTTCCACCCTGTATTCGCCTCCTGTGTCGGGCCATCGTTTTACAGCCACCAACCCAGCCGCCTACGCTGCGGGCCGTATCTCGCACAAGGGGGCATAAATGGGCATCGAAGGACTGCGATTCGTCATCACAGGATCGGCGACCGGCATCGGGGCGGCCACCGCCCGGGTCGCAGCCAGCAAGGGCGCCCAGGTGATGGTGTCCGATCTGAGCGACGAGCAAGGACAGGCAGTAGCCGACGAGATCAACGCCTCGGGCGGCACTGCGGCATACCAGCACTGCGATGTGACCGACACCGGCCAGGTGGAGACGCTGATGGCGGCCGCTGCCGAGGCTCTCGGCGGCATCGACGTGCTGCACAACAACGCCGGCATCCACGAGAGCGGGCTGGCCGCCGCTGACCAATGCAACCTGGAGCAGATGCCCCTCGATGTGTTCCGGAAGGTGGTGGAGGTCAACGCCGTCGCCCCCTGGATCTGCTCCAAGGCCGCCCTCCCCTATCTCAAGGAGAGCGACTGGCCGTCGATCGTCAACGCGGCGTCCACCGGCGCCCAGTCGGCCTATCCGAACAACTCGGCCTACGGAACGTCCAAGGGCGGCATCCGGCTGCAAACCCAGAACTTGGCCGTGGACTTGGCCCCGCTGGGAATCCGGGTCAACTGCTATGGCCCCACCGCCATCGCCACCGACATGGTGACCGACTTCGTGAAGCAGGCCGACGACCCGGCGGCGTTCGAGAAGGCCCTCATCAACACCTCGCTCATCCCCCGCTTGGGACTCCCCTCGGAGGTGGGCGAGTTGGTGTGCTTCTTGGCCAGCCGTGAGGCCGGCTTCATCAACGGCGCATACATTTTGATCGACGGTGGCTCGCTTGCGTGGCGAGGCACGGTAGAACAACTGGGAATGGAGTAATCCAATGGCAGACAAGCAAGCAGTAACCGAGCTTTTGAACCACGCCGGGGTGGCCTACGACGTGGGCGACAGCGACTTCCTCATCGGGATGTTCGCTCCCGACAATCCGGTGTTCGCGATGACCATCGCCGGCGGCGACCCGATCACCTTCGAGGGGTCGGAAGCCATTGCCGGGCTGTTCAGCGGGGCGATGGAAGAGCAGACCGACCAGCGGCGCCACGTGGTGACCAACCTCTACTTCGAGAACGAGACCGAGGACTCCATCACCGCAATCAGCTATCTGGTGCTCATCACCGTGGAGAACGGCCAGCTAAGCGTCCTCTCCAGCGGCGTGTACACCGATGACTGCGTGCGGGTGGGCGACGACTGGAAGATCCAAAAGCGCTTCTTGGCACTCGACCTTCCCTATTAGGCACGGTCGGCCATAAGCGGCCATGAACATCTCTTCCGGTCTCTAGAAAGGAGCCGCAGATGAACATCGGCCAGATTCCCGCCAAGTGGGCCCGGCAGACGCCGAACCGCGAGGCGATCATCGACTCCACCACCGGCCAGCGGGTCACGTTCGCGGCCTTCGACGAGCACGTCCGTCGACTGGCCAACGGGCTGGTCGGGCTGGGGCTGGAGAAGGGCGACCGGGTCGGCATCTTGAGCCAGAACTCGGTGGAGTACGCCGCGTTGTACTTCGCGTGCGGACGCTCCGGTCTGGTGGCCCAGCCCATGAACTGGCGGCTCTCGCCCCCTGAGCTGGCCAAGATCGTCAACAACGGGGAGCCCCGTGCCTATATCACCCAGGGCGCATACGCCGCCGAGTCGGCCGAGCTGTCCGGCTTGGTGAGCTCGGTGGAGCACTGGCTCCAGTACGGCGACGGCGGCGACGGCTCCTACGAAGAGCTGGTGGCCTCATCGTCGGATGCCGAGCCCGAGGGATCTTCCGACATTGGCGACACCGACCCGCTGTTCATCCTCTACACCGGGGGTACCACCGGTGAGTCCAAGGGCGCCCTGCACAGCCACCGCAGCGTCTATTTCGGGATGCTCAACCAGACGGTGGCCGAGCGCATCGTCCCCAGCGACGTGTACATGCTCACCGGGCAGATGTTCCACATCCCGGTGGTGCTGGCCATGAACTATCTGGCCCACGGCTGCCCGCTGGTGCTGATGAACTTCGACGCCACTCTGGCCCTGGAGTTGATTCAAAAGGAGAAGGTGTCGGCCTTCTTGGGCGTCACCACCATGCTGAACTGGATGATGGCGGTGGAGGGGTTCGACGACTACGACATCTCCAGCCTGCGCAACATCCAGTACGGCGGCGGGCCCATGCCCTCTCGGGTGATCACCGAAGCCATGGACAAGTTCCCCTGCACCCTGATCCAGGGCTACGGCCAGACCGAGGGCACCACCATGTGCTTCTTGGCCCAGGAGGACCACATCCGGGCCATCCGCGACGACCACCGCCCCGAGCGGCTTCGGTCGTGCGGCCGGGAGGGGTTCGTCACCTCGGTTCGGGTGGTGGATGCCGACGGCGTGGACGTTCCCTGCGACGGTAAGACACCGGGGCAGATCATCGTGAAGTCTGAGGCCAACATGCTGGGCTACTTCCGCCGCCCCGACCTCACCGCCGACACCATCAAAGACGGTTGGATGTGGACCGGCGACATCGCCACCTGGGACGACGAGCGCTACGTGTTCATCGTGGACCGGGCCAAAGACATGATCATCTCCGGCGGCGAGAACATCTACTCGGTGCAGGTGGAAGAAGCCATCGCCACCCACCAAGCCGTGCTGGAGACCGCTGTTATCGGCGTGCCCGACGACACCTGGGGCGAGTCGGTGATGGCCTACGTGGTGCTCAAGCCGGGCATGACCGCCACCGAGGACGAGATCATCGACGCCGCCCGCCAGAACTTGGCCTCATACCAAAAGCCAAGGTCGGTGGCCTTCGTGGATGAGCTGCCCAAGGCCCCGACGGGCAAAATCCTCAAGCGGGAGCTACGCGACCCTCACTGGGCCGACGAGGAGCGCCAGGTCTGATCAAGGCGTTGCTAAGGCAACACCCTGATTATCTGGATGTGCTGATCGGGATCGAAGAGCAACGCGGCGATTTCCTGCACGGCATCCAGCTCTAGTGCTTCTAGCTCCTCGATCATCCGCCTCGGTGTGGGGAGCTCGTCGTCGTCGGCGTAGGGCCGGCGAAGCAGCACATTGGTCAGGTCGGCATTGTCGATCAGCTCGTAGTTGTCGCCCACCACAGCCCGGGCTTGCTCGAACTCCTCCGGGGTGATGTCTCCTGCGTGCAGCTCGGCCAAGATGCGGGCCATTTCTGCCTCGATGCTGTCCATCTGCTCGGGATCGCCGGTAGCGAAGACCTCTCCGCTGATCCTGGGCTCAGGCGTAATGCTCATGGCGATCGAACCGGCGACGACATAGGTATCGCCCAGGTCTTCTCGGACATCGTCGATCAGACGGTCGTCCAAAATCACCTGGAGCACGTCGACCGCTACCTGCGATGCAGGATTCACCTCGGCCAAGACCTCGTAGTAATAGGTCGCAGTCGTGGACTGCACGTCGGGCCCGAGCACCACTTCGACCCGCACGACTCCATCAGGCTCGCCAAGTCGACGATTCACGTAGCTGTCGGCCTCCCCGGCGGGAAGCGTGCCCACATAGGTGCGGGCCATCCGATCCACGACGTCGCGTTCCACGTCGCCGACGACCACCACCACCAGGTCGTCCACTCCGCCGAAGCGCTGCTGGTAGATGTCGAATAGCGACTCTGCGGTCAATGAGTCCAGCGTCTCTGTAGGAGCAACCAGGTTGAACCAGCCGATTGCCTCGCCGTGACGGGCCTCAAGATAGGCCACTGCCTCCTGCCAGTCGGGGTCGGATGCCGAAAGCGACAAGATGATGTCGCCGACATTGGCCGCTTCGGCGAAAGCCTGATCATCTACCCGGGGTTCGGTCATATACAGATGCATGAGCTGGAACATCGTCTCGACCCCGAGAGTGTCCGAAGCGCCCGCTATACCCTCCGTGGTCTCGCTGATGAACGGCTGGACTTGAGCGTTGCGATCATCCAGATAACGAGAGATTTGCGCTGGGCTCAGTTCGCCCAATCCGCTGTTGGACACTGCCCGAGTAGCCAGGTACTGGGCCAACGGACGGTCTCCCTCCTCGAGAGCCGACCAGCCACCCCAGGAAATGGCCTGTAGGCCAACCTCGTTCTCAGAGATGTCGGAGTAGGCGTACATCACCCGGGCCCCGTTGGCGAACTCCCACTCATAGGCATTCTCCAACTCATCGGTTATGGCCTCAATCGGGCCTTCGCTCACCGGATCAACTGGATCGGGAACGGCGAGGAGCTCGGTCGCCTCTCCGATCATCTCCGGAAGCTCACCCGGTACAGCGGCGTTCAGCGCAGCCTGCATCTCCTCCACTGAGGGAACCTGGGAGGAATCGGCCCCCACCGCGATGAGAATCAGCCCGCTCTCATCCAGAATTTCCCGATATCGGTCGGTAAGGTCGTCAACCTGCACCTCGTCGAGCAGAGCGCCGACCCGCTCGGCAGTGTCTTCCAACTGGCCGATATCACTTCCGGCCAGGAAGTGCGCTGCATAGCGATCGGCGTGCTGGCGGTCTTGGGTGGTGGGCGCCGCCTGGATCGCCGAATCCAGGTCGGCCCTGATGGCCTTGGCCGCCCGCTCCAGATCAGCATCGGCAAAGCCGTGCTCGCTCAGGCTGAGCAACAGCGACCAATAGTCGGTTAAGGCCGCCGAGAAATCGTCTGCCCGCAAATTGGTGCCGTAATACCGCAAGCCCCGGGTATAGGAGAACGACGCCCAGTGCGTCGGGTCGATCTGCGACAGGAATCCCTGTTCGTAGCCGTCCTGCAAACGATTCTCCACCATGATGCTGATGATCTCTTCGATCCACAGTTGGCGGTCGCCTTCGATGGTGTTGGGATCCCAGGACGGCAGGCGAATGTCCAGCGAGAGATAAGAGTAGGACTGCTCAGGGGAGGCGGCTGTGTCGAAGGTTGCCTCGGGATTCAACGCCGACCAGGTATCGACCGCACCAGGATCATCTCCAGCGGGAATGTCGCAGAAATACTCCTCCACCAGGGATTCAAGCGTGTCGAGGGGCAGGTCGCCCACCGCGATAACCGCCATGTTGGAGGGGACGTACCACGTCTCGTAAAAGGCCCGCAGGTCCTCAGCCGAGGTTGCCTCGATGTTCTCGGCCGTGCCACCCGGCGCACGGCCCTCATAGGGGGTTCCCTGGCCGTACATCCGGTCGAATACGTCGAAAATAATGCCCTGGCCGGACTCGTCCCTCAGGCGGTATTCGTCTCGGACAATGCCCCGTTCTTCCTCCACATCATCGGGGTCAATTGTGGCGGCATGGGCCCACTGGGACAGCACGTCGAAGGCGGTACCCACCGAGTCTTCTTCCTCGTCGATAACCAGGTCGAGCATGTACACCGTCTCGTCGAATGAGGTGTAGGCGTTGATATCGGGGCCGAATTCCACTCCGATGCTCTGCAAGGCATTGGTGATCTCGTTGCCGGGATATTTCTCAGTGCCGTTGAACAGCATGTGCTCGAGGAAGTGGGCATGGTTGGCCCCCGCGAAGGGCTCATTGAGTGATCCCGCGTTCACCACCAAACGCAATGACAAAGCACCGCCCGGGCTGTCGTTGGACCGCACGTAGTAGGTAAGCCCGTTTTCCAGCGCACCGATCTTCACGGCAGGGTCGATCGGCAGCAGGCCCTCTCCCGCCAGAGCATCGGGGGTGCCGTCGGCAGCCTGGCAACTGATCTCCTCCTCAGTCGGGGACTCAGGTTCGGCGACCTCGCCGTCTTCGTCCTCAGCCTCCGGCGCAGCCGTGGGCTCCGCAGTGGCCTGGAGGCTGGGAGCGGCTTCGTCGGCCGCGGTGATTTCACCCGAGTCGATCTGGCCGGTGACCGGCACATGGGTTTCACTATCCGAGCAGGCGGCCGAAACCAGGGCCGCGCTAAGCAACAGGATCAGAAGCTTCTTCATACCCGCCTCGTGGATTCTGTATTCGTGTTGGCTCAACTGAGCCCGTGGCCGAACACAGTACTGATCCCCTGCGAAACAACCCACACCACAAAGCGAGAAACCCCAGCGTAACAGGGTGATCAGTGCTGGCTGTAGCAGATCTCCACGATGGCCGGCTCAGTTACCTCGTCACCCTCCAGCTCGCCGATGATCCGGCCTTCGCTCAGTACCAGCACCCGATGGCACACGCCGACCAGCTCGGAGAATTCCGAGGAGATGAACACCACCGCCTTACCCTCGGCGGCCAGCTCCTCCATGATGTCGTAGATCTCCTCTTTGCCGTCCACATCCACCCCGATGGTGGGCTCATCGAAGATCAACACATCGGACCCCTGCTCAAGCCATTTGGCGATTACCACCTTCTGCTGGTTCCCGCCCGACAGCAGGCGGACCAATTGGCGGTCGTGGGGGGTGGCGATGCTCAACCGGCCAATACGGCGGTCGGCCGCCTGCTTCTCCGACCGCGGCAATGGGGCCGGCACCCGCGGGCGCACCCGGTGGCGATCCAATGAAGCCAGCGTGATGTTGTTGCGCACGCTGAAGTCCATGATGTTGCCCTGGGTTTTGCGGTCTTCGGGCAAGAGGGCCAAACCGGCTGCCATGGACTCTGCCGGATGGTTGTCCCTGATCTCCTGCCCGTGGACCCGAACACTGCCCTCTCGACGGTGATCAGCTCCGAACACCGCCCGGACCATCTCAGTGCGACCGCTGCCCATCAGCCCGCCCAAGCCCAGGATCTCTCCCTCGCGCACATCGAAGGAGCAGTCGTGCACGCCAGTGTCAGCACTCACCCCGTCAACGTCCAACACCACCTCGGTGTCGGGACGGCCGCCTACTCTCCGGCTGGCCCTCCGTTCAGTGGCCGTTTGGGCGTGCTCATGGCCGGTGATGTGGGAAATCAGCGAAGATCGGTTCAGCGATGCGGTGGGCTCGTCGGCCACCAACTGCCCGTTGCGCATCACGATCACCCGCTCGGTGAGCTCGAATATCTCCTCGAGGCGGTGCGACACATACACCACGGTTATGCCGTCGTCTCGCAAGCGGCGGACGACCGCAAATAGGTGCTCGATCTCCTCATCAGTCAGCGACGCGCTGGGTTCATCCAGCACCAGAAGCTGCGCCTGCTGGGCCAATCCTCGGGCAATCATCACCAGCCGCTGCTTGGCCACGCTCAACTCCCCCACCGGCTCGCGGGGATCAATGTCTGCCTCTAGCCGGACCATGGGATCGGCGGCCCGGCGGTACAGTTCGGCCCAGTCCACGAACAGGCCCATTTTGCGGGGATAGCCCAGACCCATCATCACGTTCTCGGCTACCGACAGATCGCCCACATCCTGCAAGTCCTGGTGGACGAAGGCCAGCCCGGCGTCGGTGGCGTCATGGGGGCGGTGCAACTCCAGCGATTCGCCGTTCAGCCGCAAGTGGCCTTCATCGGCGTGCTCCGCGCCCGCAATGATCTTGATCAGCGTGCTCTTGCCCGCCCCGTTCTTGCCCACCAGTCCGACGATCTGTCCGGCCTCCAGCGACAGCGACACATCGTCCACCGCCAGAACCCCGGGGTAGCGCTTGGTTACGCCGGAAACCTCAAGCAACGGCGACGAGGCTGCCGGTGCGGTCGCCGTCATCGGCGCCGCGCTCCCAGCGCGGTGAGCAGCATGGCCAGCACCAAGATAGAGCCACGCGAGATATCCAGGATGTCGCGGTCATAACCCAAGATAGTGAGGCCCGATTGAACAGCCTGCAAGAAAATCACCCCGAGCACGGTGCCCGGCACGTTGAACAGACCCTTGCGGGATGCGGCAGCTCCCAAGAAGGCGGCTGCATAGGCTGAAAGCAGGAGCGAGATGCCCACTCGGGGAATCGAGGATGCCGTTCGAGCCGTCTGCGATACCGCGGCGATTACGGCCGCGAAGCCGACGATCACAAATCCCAGAGCTCGCAAGGCTTTGACGTTGATTCCCGAAAGCCGAGCTGCTTCCGGGTTGCCGCCGATGGCATACATGTACCGCCCCAACTCGGTCTTGGCCATCAACAGCCACAAGATGATGGCCAACCCGGCGGCGATCCACACCGGGGAGGTGAACTCGGTCCACGGTTCGGGCTTGCCGATTCCGAGGTCCCTATAGAGGTCGGGCATGTCGGCCGCCCCGGTGATGTTTCGGCCGTCGCTGATCATGTATTCCACGCCCAGCAATATCAAGAAGGTGGCCAGGGTGGTTATGAACGACGGCATCTCCACATACGACACCAACAGGCCGTTTATGGCCCCGATTCCGAGGCCGAATGCCACCCCGACCAGCACCGCCAACCCCCAGGGCCAGTCGTGGTTCACGATCAGCACCACAATCGCGGCGGCGCAAGCCGAGAGAGTTCCGGCGATGGACAAGTCGAAGTCGCCCATGGCCAGCACCACGGTGAGTCCCAGCGACAGCATGAGCAGGGGCGCAGCCAAGCCGAGCTGCGTGCGCAGGTTGTCGATTTCGATGAAGCGACTGTCGAGCACCGCGAAGATCACGATGCAGGCAACCAAGGTGATGAAGACCCCGTACGTTGAGATGAATCCCAGTACGTCGAGGCTCATTCGTGAGCCTCTCGATTCCGGCGTCGATGACTCTGGCGGTGGTGCTGGGACGGTGTTCGTATCAGCCATTCGTGTACCTCCGACGAAGAAACTAGCCGCTAGACGTGATTGAGCCGGCGACAGAGGCTCCTGTCGCCGGCTCAATCATCTTGATCACCTGCACCAACGGTGCAAGATCAGTCTTCTAGCCGCAGCTGGCGATCCCGCTGAACTGCGAGCACCACTTGTTGCGGAAGTACTCCTCATAATCGCCGGGGGGATCTGGGGCGGGAACTTCGGTGCTGTCGGCGGGCATCGCATTCACGGTGTCGATGGTGACCACCTGGCGCACTGAGAAGTTCCGGCCGTCATAGTCCGGGGCCCGTTCCTGGCTCGGATGGGTTCCGAATGCCAGCAGCTCGGCCACGGCGTCCACCTGGGCCCAGCTCTGCCACTCCAGCTTCTCGTCCACCGCGGCATCAACCCGGCCAGTCCGGATGTCGTTGACGGTGGTCGGGTTGGCGTAGAACGTCAGCAGTTGCGGGCGATCAGGATCGTCGGCTTCGTACAGGGCGCCAATCGCTTGGGCAGCGCCGATAGAGGCCACCGAGAAGTTGATCCACACCGCGTCGATGTCCTCGAACTGCTGGAGCTTGGTGGTCACGTCGGCCTCGGTGCCGGCCACCAGGTCGGCAAAGTCGCCTTCCCACTGGTCGACGATCTCGATGTTGTTGCCATCGATGACCGAGTTCAGGCCGGTGATGCGCTTGTCGCTCCAGGCAGTCGGAACCGACTGCACGATGATGCGAGCACCATCGGGGAATTGATCCACCAGGTAGTTGGCCAACTGCACACCAAGGTCGGTGTCATCGGAGGCGAAGCTGGCGATGTAGAAGTCGCGGGGCTCCACCTCGCCGCCAGCCGAAAGCACCGGGATGCCCTCTGCTTCGGCCCGCTCCAACACGTCGGTGATGAATGCCTCGGGAATGCCGTCGGTGAGCATCACGTCGATGTCGGCGTCAAGCAGCTGGTTGCCGCAGACCGGCATTTGCGCCGGGTCGCCGGCAGCATCGCAGGTCTCATAGCCCCAGCCGAGGAAGTCCACCGCTTCTTTCGCGGCGTCTTCAATGCGCTTGCCGGCCTCATCAGCGTAAATCCACTGGAGATACCCGATTGTGATGTCGGGCAGCTCCGGAGCCATCTCCTCAGTGGGCTCGGGCTCAGGGGCCGGAGCCTCAGTGGGCGCCTCGGTTGGTGCCGGGGCCGGTGCCTCGGTGGCCGGGGCGGGCGCTGGCTCATCAGCAACGTCGTCGTCATCGTTGCCGCACGCGGCAGCAATCAACGTCAATGCCAGAAGTGCTGCCAGCAGCTTCCACAAAGAGCGTTTCATAGTTGTCCCCTCTCTGGACGGTTCAGCATTTGTCCAATGCTTGAGGCCTCAATAGTAGGAAACCCGTTTAACCACCACCAAAATTCAACATCAATTTCCTAGGTGGCAACCCGTCCTAAACCGGATCGAACTCCACATGGAGTTCTGCCGGAGCCCGAAGGAACACCCCAACCTCCTTGGCCTCAAAGCCGTCGGCCAACCGGAGGTTCTCGGTGCTATCGAGCACCAGATTGAGGGCAGCCTCAATCTCCGCCTTGGCCAAGTAAGAACCCACGCAATGATGGCGGCCGAAGCAGAAGGTGGTGTGCTCGGCGTTTGCCGCGAAGGCGCTGGAGGCCGGCAAGTCCTTGCGGTTGATGTCGAACAGTTCGGGGTCGGTGTGGGTGTACTTGCGCTCGTCCCGGTTGGCCGCCCCAATGATGCCGGTCACCGTGGCCCCGGCGGGAATGGTGCCGGTGCCCGACGGCAGCTCGGCTTCCTCGTGGGGCAGGCGCTGGATCCAGTGGGCCGGTGGGCTGTAACGCAGGGTCTCGGCCACGGCCATAGTCACCATCGACCGGTCGTTGCGCACCTGCTCTAGCTGATCGGGATGCTCTAGCAAGTTCTTGAACAGGCTGGCAATGGCCTTGTCGGTGGTCTCTCCCCCGGCGGTCAGCAGCAAGCTGGTGAACGACTTGACCTCGATGTCAGAAAGGCCGCTGCCGTCGATCTCGGCGGTGACCAGATTTGACAGCAAATCGCTGCCGGGGTTGCGGCGGCGCTCGGCAATCACCGGCATCAGGTACTCCTGGAACTCCACCCTGGTCTGCTCACCCTCGGCGATGATGTCCGGGTCCTGGTTGATGTTCGACACAAAGCGGTTGATCGACTCGTACCAGTCCTGGAACTTGGGGTGGTCCTCATCGGGCAGGCCCAGCATGGCCACGATCACCTTGATGGGCAGATACCGCGACAGCCCCTCCACCAGATCGCACTGGCCGTCGGCCAGCCATTGATCGATCATGGATTTGGCCTGGGCCTCGATCATGGGCATGAAATCGGCCTCCAGCAGCGCACCCCGGAAGAAGGGCGCCACCAGATTGCGGTAGCGGGAGTGTTCGGCCCCGTGCTTGGACAGCAGCGTCGGCCCGTGGGCTGGCTCGATCATCCACTCGTACATGTCGGTGCTGAACGCCGGGTTCTTGAAAACGTGCTCTACGTCGGCGTAGCGGCTCACGAACCAAGTATCGGAAGCCTCATCATGAAAGCACGGGTAATCGTCCCGGTACACCCGGTACACCTCGTAGCGGTCTTCGTCGGAACTGAGCAGATCAGGCGGTGCCATGGCGGGCACTCTAGCGAGGGGGAACTCCCCCGTACCGAGAACCGGGTGAGCCGCCTACCGGGTGCAGATCACTGAGGAGCCGTGGCCGAACATGCCGTGGTTGATGGAAAGGCCCACTTTGGCCCCCTCCACCTGACGATGGCCAGCCTCACCTCGGAGTTGCCAGACCATCTCGCACACCTGGGCGATGGCCTGGGCGGGAACGGCCTCGCCGAAGGCGCCCAGCCCGCCCGAGGGGTTCACCGGGATGCGGCCGCCCAGCGCGGTGTCTCCTGCCCTAAGTAGTTTGGCGGCGTCGCCCCGCTCGCACAGCCCGATGTGCTCGTACCAGTCGAGTTCATAGGCCGACGACAGGTCGTACACCTCGGCGAAATCCAGGTCTTCGGGCGACACCGAGGCTTCCTCATAGGCCCGGGCCGCGATGTTGTCCTTGAAGGTCATGGTTTCGTCGCCCGCCGCGGCCCACGAGTCTGATGCCAGATAGGGCAACTCGATCACGCTGTTGGGATAGGTGGGGCTAACGGTGGAAATGCCCGACACCCTCACCGGGTTGTCCACTCCCCGGCTGGCGGCCCATTCCAAGCTGGACACCACTAGCGCCGCGCCCCCATCGGAGGTAGCGCAGATCTCCAGCAGCCGCAGCGGGTCGGCCACCATCGGGGAGTTGGCGATGTCGTCGACGTCGTATTCCTTTGTGTAGCGGGCGTTGGGATTGAACACCCCGTGGCGGGAGTTCTTGACCTTGACCGCGGCGAAGTCCTCAGAGGTGTCGCCGTATAGCTCCATACGCCGGCGGGCGTAGAGGGCGAAGTACGTGGGGTTGGTGGCCCCAACCAAGTGGAATCGGAGCCAGTCGGGGTCTTCGTGGCGCTCCCCGGCGTTGGGGGCGAAGAATCCCTTGGGGGTGGACTCGGCCCCCACCACCAGGGCCACATCGCACACCCCGGACAGGATTTGGGCCCGGGCGATGCTCAGCGCGGTGGCCCCTGAGGCGCACGCTGCGTACGAGCTGGCCAGCTGGCAGCCGGTGAACCCCAGGGCATTGGCGAAGGTGGACGCCGACACATAGCCCGGATAGCCGCAGCGCACGCTGTTGGCCCCGGACACGAACTGGATCTCGTCCCAGCCCACTTCGGCGTCGGTCAGCGCGTCGCGCGCCGCCTTCTCCCCGTACTCCACGAAGTTGCGGCCCCACTTGCCCCACGGGTGCATCCCCACACCCAAAATGGCGATGTCATCCATCACTGTTCTCCATTTTCACTCGTACCGACTGGGGCCCACTTCCACACCAAGTAGTCGTGCTCCTCATCGGAGTACAGCACATCGATCACCAACTCCATCTCCATACCCACCGAGAGATCCTCCACCGATACGCCTTCTACCACTTGGCCCAGCACCACCAAATTCTCCTCGGCCAGCCTTACCGCGGCAACCACATATGGCTCGAACTCATCGCCGGGAATCACATAGGGCGCAGGCGGAGCGTACTCACCGGTGGTGTACGACCAAAGCTCGCCAGTCCGGCTGAGCAGCACCTCTTCAATCTCGTCCCCCAAACAAGCCGGATCGGAACCAGCCAGCGACTTAGGGAAAAAGTAGGAACCCCGACTCCGAGCCCGCCCCCCGATCAACCGAGGCTCGTCAGAGTCGAGCGTAAACAACCCCTCTACCGCGGCCACCTGCGTTCTCGAATTCACACCAAGACCTTATGGGCTCAACCACGCAGAAGGCACCCCCAGAGGGCGGTGGGTGGCGCCGTAGGCGGACTTGGCCGCTCCGCCGGCCAAGCCGCCGTAGGTGACAGGACCCGCCGCCCGGACGCGCGCGACACACTTACCGGTTGAGCATTCCGCCGTCGACCACCATGGTGTCGCCCGAAACCCAGCGCGCCTCGTCGCTGCACAGCCACACCGCGGCCTCGGCCACCTCCACAGGCAACCCCAGGCGGCCGCCGGGCATCATCTGGATGACGGCTTCGGCCATCTCCGGGCTCGACTCCCGCCACGATGCCACCATGGGTGTGTCGATCATGCCCGGGCAGATGGCATTCACCCGGATGCCCTTGTTGTTGAGCTCGTCGGCGGCGTAGGTGGTCAGTCCCAGCACACCACGCTTGGCCGCGGTGTAGTGAGGCTGGCCGGGTGCGGGAATGAGCGCCGCCCCCGACGCGGTGTTCACTATGGCTCCTCCGCCCTGGGCCAGCATCTGGATGATCTCGTGTTTCATGCACAGAAACACCGAGGTCAGGTTCACCGCGATCATCTCATCCCATTGCTCGAGCGTGAGCTCGTGGAATAGTCGGGAAGGATGGGTGATGCCCGCATTGTTGAAGGCGTAGTCGAGCTGGCCGAATTCCGACACCACCGAAGCCACCAGGGCGGCCACTTGGTCTTCGTCGGTCACATCCGTGGCGAAGAACTGGCCCTGGCCTCCTTCGGCCTCCACCAGAGCCACCGTCTCGGCACCGCCCTCCGCGTTGCGGTCGGCCACCGCGACGCTCGCCCCCCTCCGGGCAAACAGCACCGCGGCGGCTTGTCCGATCCCGCTGGCCCCACCGGTGACCAGCGCCACCTTGCCTTCCATCGTGTTATTCATGGCCATCTGCCTTCTATTGCCGTTGCTACGAGGACATAAGGTAGGCCACCGCGCAACGGTTACTGAAAGGACGGCAATGGCCATCTCCTCATGGGACGAGTTCCCAGTCCACCAATCACCCAACTGGATTCGCCACGCGGGCACCTCCGACCGGAACTTCTACGACCGCAACTACTTCTGTATGCACGGCTCCAGTGATGAGCTGTTCGCCATATTCGGCATGGGCCAGTACCCCAATCTGGGTGTCCATGACGCTTTCTGCTGTGTGCGCCGGGACGACGAGCACCATGTGATCCGGGGCTCCCGTCCGCTTACCGACCGGATGGACATGTCGGTCGGCCCCATGCGCATCGAGGTCATTGAGCCTCTCCAAAAGGTGCGCTTCATCGTGGAACCCAACGAACACACCATTGCCATGGACGTGACCTGGGATGCGTCAATCCGGGCCATCGAGGAACCCAACCAATTCATTCGCAGCGAGGGGCGCGTGGTGTTCAACACCCAGCGTTTCGCCCAACTCGGCCGGTGGGAGGGCACCCTATCGGTGGGCGGTGAGGACTTCGCAGTGACCCCCGACCGGTGGGGCGGCGCCCGCGACCGCTCATGGGGCATCCGCCCCATTGGCGAGCCCGAGGGCGACGGCATCCGCCAAGGGGTCAATGTCATGGCCGGAATGTGGAACTACTTCCCGATGATGTTCGACGACCACGCCGTGCTCTACATGAACAATGAGGAAGACAACGGCGACCGCCGGCTAGTGGAGGGCAAAAGGGTGTGGGCCGATGGCCGCCCCGACGAGGATCTGGGCCGGCCCGAGCACGATCACACCTTCGAGTCGGGTACCCGGGTGCTCACCCACTCCACCATCTCGTTTCCTGAGGCTGGCATTGATATCGACTGCCAACCTCTGCTGGTAAACTTTGTCTCAGTGGGCACCGGGTACGGCATGGATGCTGATTGGCGCCACGGTATGTACCAGGGGCCCGATCTGGTAGTTCAGGGCAAGGTGTTGAGCGTGGAGAAAGAAGTCAAGCCACTTGGACAATACGGCGTGGTTGACCATGTGGCCCGCTACAGCTACGAAGGCAATGTGGGCTACGGCCTGTACGAGCACGGCTTCTTCGGGCCGTTCAACCGCTATGGACTCACCGATGGAGCCGCAGTAGCCCCCTAGTTCCTCAGATCCACCATGTCATCCCCGCCGGACACTCCCAACAGCCTGGCCGCGCTGGAAAACTCCAGTGAGTTCCAAGCCCGCCACATCGGCCCCAGCGCCGATGACCAGAAGGCAATGCTGGCGGATCTGGGCTTCGACAGCCTCTCAGCACTGGTGGACGCCGCGGTACCGCCCAATATCCGCGCCGACAGTCCTCTGGAGCTGCCCCCGGGACTGACCGAGGCAGCCACCACCGAGGCCCTGCAAGCGCTGGCCGACCGCAACTCGGTGGTCACATCGCTAATCGGAATGGGGTATTACGACACCATCACCCCGCCGGTGATCCGCCGCAACGTGCTGGAGAATCCGGCCTGGTACACCGCCTACACGCCGTATCAGCCGGAGATCTCGCAGGGCCGTCTGGAGGCGCTGATCAATTTCCAGACCCTGGTCACCGATTTGTGCGCCATGGGCATGGCCAACGCCTCGCTGCTCGATGAGGGCACCGCGGCGGCTGAGGCCATGACGCTGCTGCGAAGGCTCAACCGCAAAGCCCCCGACGACCGGTTCATCGTGGATGCCGACACCCATCCCCAGACCATCGACGTAGTGGCCACCCGCGCCGAACCGCTGGGCATCGAGGTGGTGGTCGCCGACCTGGAGCAGGCCGACATCGAGGAGCTGGCCGACGGGGCCTTTGGAATGCTGGTGTCGTATCCCGGCAGCTCGGGGCGCATCGGCGACCTGAGCGGGATCATCGCCGCCGCGCACAATGTCAATGCCCTGGTGGCAGTGGCCACCGATCTTTTGGCGCTTTGCCTGCTGACCCCGCCCGGGGAACTGGGCGCCGACGTGGTGGTGGGCTCCTCACAGCGGTTCGGGGTGCCGCTGGGCTTCGGCGGCCCTCACGCCGGGTTCATATCCGTGCCCGAGTCCGCCATGCGATCGCTTCCCGGCCGATTGGCGGGGGTATCGATCGACGACGCCGGCGCGGTGGCCTACCGGCTCACCCTCCAGACTCGAGAGCAGCACATCCGCCGAGAGCGGGCCACCAGCAACATCTGCACCGCACAGGTGCTGTTGGCGGTTATGGCCGCCATGTACGCCGTGTACCACGGCCCCGAAGGGCTGGCTCGCATCGCCCAGCGGGTCCACCGCCTGACCGCCATTTCCGCCCACGGATTGCGCCAAGCCGGCTTCGAGTTGGCCGCCGAGCACTTCTTCGACACCGTTACCGTCCGAGTGCCCGGCCAAGCCTCAGAGATTGTGGCCGCGGCATTGGCCGAGGGGCTCAACCTGCGCCCAGTCGACGACGACACCGTGGGATTCTCTTTGGACGAGACCTCCACCCGAAGCACGGTGGTCTCCTTGTGGCGGGCCTTTGGGATTGCCGCCGATCCCCAGGACATCGACGACCTTGACGCGACTACTCCCGACTCCCTGGCGCCCGACAGCATCCGCGCCAGCGAGTACCTGACCCACCCGACTTTCCACCGATATCACAGCGAGACCGAGATGCTGCGCTATCTGCGCCACTTGGCCTCCAAGGACCTGGCCCTGGACCGCACCATGATCCCGCTGGGGTCGTGCACCATGAAACTGAACGCCACCACTCAGATGGAGCCGGTTAGCTGGCCCGAGTTCGCCGCCATGCATCCCTTTGCCCCGGCCGACCAGACCGTGGGATACCGGGAAATGATCCACGAGTTGGAACAGATGCTGGTGACCATCACCGGATATGCCGCGGTGTCGCTCCAGCCCAACGCCGGGTCGCAAGGAGAGTTGGCTGGGCTGCTGGCCATTCGGGGATACCACACGGCCCGAGGCGAAACACAGCGGGACATTTGTTTGATCCCAGCCTCGGCCCACGGCACCAATGCGGCCAGCGCGGTCATGGCCGGGATGAAGGTGGTGGTGGTCAAATGCGACGACAGCGGCAACGTGGACATGGAAGATCTCAAGTCCAAGGTGGTTGAGCACGACGACCGCCTCAGCGCCCTGATGATCACCTACCCATCCACCCACGGCGTATACGAGGCCACTGTGACCGAGGTATGCGACCTGATCCACGCCTATGGGGGACAGGTGTATCTGGACGGGGCAAATCTCAATGCCCTGGTGGGAGTGGCCCAACCCGGCCAGTTCGGGGCCGATGTATCCCACCTGAACCTCCACAAGACGTTTTGCATCCCCCACGGCGGCGGCGGACCCGGTGTGGGCCCAGTGGCGGTCGGCCCCCATCTGGCCCCGCACCTGCCCAACCACCCTGTGGTGGGCGAAGCCGGCCCATCCACCGGTGTGGGGGCGATTTCAGCCGCTCCTTGGGGCTCCGCGGGGATTCTGCCCATCTCCTGGGCCTACATCACCGCCATGGGCGGCGAAGGGCTAACCGAGGCCACGGGTGTGGCCCTGCTAAGCGCCAACTATCTGGCTAAACACCTCGACGGGATGTTTCCGGTGCTCTACACCGGCGAGAACGGCCTGGTGGCCCATGAGTGCATCATCGACCTGCGGCCCCTCCACGCCCAGACCGGAGTCACGGTAGAAGACGTAGCCAAACGGCTCATCGATTTCGGCTTCCACGCTCCCACCGTTTCGTTCCCGGTGGCGGGAACGCTGATGGTCGAGCCCACCGAGTCGGAGTCCAAGGTCGAGCTCGACCGCTTCGTGGCGGCCATGGCCGCCATCCGGGCTGAGATCGACCAGGTGGCCGACGGGCTGATCACCATGGAGGACAGCCCGCTGCGGCGGGCCCCTCACACCGCTGACGCCATCACTAGTAGCGCCTGGGACCGTCCCTATTCCCGAGAGCAAGCCGCGTTCGGCCTTCCCGGTTTCCGGGACCGAAAGTACTGGCCCCCGATCGGGCGCATCGACGGGGCCCACGGTGACAAGAACGTTTTCTGCGCCTGCCCGCCCATCGAGGACCTCCAAGAACCCACCCCGTAGGCCCACAGCCGTTTCGCCCCAGAACCCACCGGCCCACTAGTTTTCGGGGGCTGCCAGATTTGCGGCCTGAAACAAAGGAGACCAGCCGGTGCCCGACGCCATCGTGGAACGAGACGGCCATCTGATCATCATCACCATGAACCGCCCCGAACGGTACAACGCCTTGTCGGGAGCAATGATGGTGCGGATGTTGGACGCCTACGAGGAGGCGGACAACAACGACGACATCCGCTGCATCATTGTGACCGGTGCGGGGGGCAACTTCAGCTCGGGGGCCGATCTGAAGGCCATGAGCGGCGATGCCGGCAATGCCGACCCCGAGATCGATGTAGCTGCCCGCCAGGCCGCCGATCCCGAACTCCACTGGAAAGCACTGCTGCGCAGTTACCGGCCCATCAAGCCGATCATCGCTGCGGTGGAAGGCGTGGCCATAGCCGGCGGCACCGAGATCCTCCAGGCCATGGACATTCGCGTGGCCGGAGAGAGCGCCCGGTTCGGAGTTTCGGAGGCCCGCTGGTCGCTGTACCCGATGGGTGGATCCGCGGTGCGGCTGCGCCGCCAAATCCCCTACACCGTCGCCGCGGAGATCCTGCTCACCGGCAAGCACATCACCGCCTCTGAGGCCAAAGACATTGGCTTGATCGGCCATGTGGTGCCCGACGGGCAGGCCTTGGACAAGGCCAGGGAAATCGCCGAGGTGATCTGCGAGAACGGCCCTCTGGCCGTGGAGGCCATCTTGCGCACCCTGCACGAGACAGACGGCATGACCGAGGAAGAGGCCCTGGCCCACGAGTTCGAATACGGCTGGAAAGTGTTCCAGAGCGATGACGCCAAAGAGGGGCCGCTGGCCTTCAGCCAGAAGCGAAAGCCCGAGTTCAAGCGGAGATAGCAGTGGGCGCTACCTCGGGCATATCGGTTTTCGACGTCCACCACCACGTTGGCGACGCCTCGGGGGCGTTGGGCCTGCCGCCCGAGGAGGCTCCCGATCCCGAGGCATATGCCGCTCTGGAGCTGGCCAAGCGGCTCGAGATCATGGATGGCGGCGGAATCGAGCAGGCCGCAGTGATTCCCGGCCACGGGTATCTGCGACCCAACGGCCATGCCGACACCCAGGCCGAGAACGACAAAATCGCGGCCTACCGAGACGCCAATCCGGATCGCTTCCCGGTGGCCATCGGTATCGTTGAACCCCGAGACGGCGAGGTAAGCCTGGCCGAACTGGAGCGGGCCGCCGGTCCGCTGGGGCTGGCCGGCATCAGCTTCCACACCCGCTTCCAAGGGGTGAGTCTCGACAACCACTGGGTGTCCACCTATATCGGGGCCATGGGCGATTTGGGCCTGTTGCCGGTGGTTCACGCCCTGGACGAGAGCGCTGAGGAGTCTCTGTGGAAGGTGGGACAGCTGGCATCCCGTCACCCAGATCTGACCATGCTGGTGCTCGACGGCTACTCCACCCACGAAGGCACCAAGCACTGCGGACACCTGGCCGCCACTTATCCCAATCTGGTGTTTGATTGCAGCCTTTCGTACAATTTCGATTTCATTGCGAACCATGTCCGCCAGCACGGCGCTCACCGCTATGTATATGGAACCGACCTCTACTCATGGCCCCTCGGCCAGCGCGTCAGCCACATTCTTGGCCAGCTCCTGGAGTCCGACCTGTCTGACGACGACAAGGTGGCAATAGCCGGGGACAACGCCCGGAGAATGTTCGGATTGGAGACATCATGAGATTCCTGCGCATGAAATCAAGATTTGCTCGCATGGCCGTCGCCTCGATGGCTCTGGCGCTGATCGCCACCGCCTGCGGCACTCCAGCGGGTAGCGACAGCGAGAACGTGGTCACCACCGACCTGAGCGAGGTGCTGCCCGACGGCCTGTTCGATGCGCTGGACCGCATCAACAATCCCCCGGCCGACCCGGAGCCTCAAGAAGGGCAAGCAGAATCGTCCGAGCAGATCGCCAATCCCCCGGCCGACCCGGAGACAGAGGAGGAATTCCAGACCCTCGTCCCCGCCCAGGCCGATTCCGAGGGAGAGCTCTCGGAAGAAGAGCTGCTGAGATTGCGCGACGAGACGTTCGTGGACTTCTCCCGCTGCATCCGCGAGGAGGGATTCCCCGACTTCCCCGATATCGACAGTTCGCAGATCGTCGACCAGGCATCGTTCATAGCCGCCTTGCAGGAGGCGGGGGTGAGCTTCACCCAGCCCGGTTTGGCCCCAGCGCTCCAAACCTGCGCCAGCGTCTTCAGCGAGCTGATAGCGCTGGCGCCCCAGCAGGACACCAACGTTCAGCAGGTAGAGCAAGAGGAGAATGCGGTGGCGTTCTCCCAGTGCATGCGCGACCAAGGTTTGGATGAGTTCCCCGACCCCGATTTCGCCCAGTACCCCAATACCGGCTTTCCCGGGGCCGGAGAAGGCGGCACCGGCGGCCTAGATCCCGACATCCAGGCGGCGCTGAGGGTGTGTCTGCCGGTCTTTGGGGGCGCCGAGCCGAATCTGGCCGCTGCCCCGGCTCCGACTGATGACCCGACGCCCGAGGCCCAGGTCTTGGCGAGCACCCCGCAGAGCCTCGAACCCGCTCAGGCACCCAGCACCAGCACTCAGACGCCCAGCACAGCCACTCAAGCCCCTCAAGCCCAAGCTGAGACTTCGACACCATTGCCGGGCCCCACGGTGAGCCCCAGCATTCTGCGCGATACCGAGGATCTGAACACCGCCGAGGTGGTGAGACGCGACCTGATCGACACCGAGGAGTTCTCGGGCACTCTCGGCTTCGGCGACCCCGAATCGCTGCACACCAATACCTCGGGCATTGTCACCGGCCGTCTGCCGGAAGAGGGCGAAATCCTCGATGTCGGCAATGTCCTCTTCGAGGTGAACAGCTACCCCGTGGTGCTGCTGCAAGGAGAAAGGCCCATGTACCGGCCCTTCGAGCGGAACATGGAAGACGGTCCCGACGTGGAGCAGCTCGAACAGGCCCTTGCCGATATGAGGATTCCCGGCTACGAGGACATGACCGTCGACGAGAACTTCACCCGAGTCACCGAAGATGTGGTCGAGGAATGGCAGAACCGCCTGGGAGTGGACGAGACCGGCGTCATCGACATGGGCTTCGTGGTGTTCATCACCGAGCCCATCCGTATCTCGTCGGTCAACGTGATCGAGGGCCAGACGATCTCCGCCCAGGCGGCTGCCTTCACCATTACGGGACAGCACCAGGAAATCGTCAGCAACCTCGATCCCGCCGATGCCGAGATCGTGAACCGTCTGGACCGGGTGGAAGTCGAGCTGCCCGATGGCCGGATTGCTCCGGGCGCCGTGGCTGAAGTGGCCCGGGTGGCCACTCGGTTGACCAATGCGCAGACCGGGGCGGCGGGAGATCCCACCATCGAGGTCATCATCGTCCTGCTGGACGGAGAGGCCTCATCCCGTTTCGACGCGGCCCCGGTCGACTGGACCATCACCAAAGAGGTGACCCCCAATGCGCTGGTGGTCCCGGCCTCGGCCCTAATCGCCACCATTGACGGCGGTTTTTCGGTCGAGGTGGTACATGACGGATCGACCACCTTGGTCCCGGTTGAAGTAGGCACGTTCGTCGATGCGTTCGTGCAAATCACTGCCGGAAACCTCCAAGTGGGCGACCGAGTGCGCATCCCCTAGCCGTCCGGCCCCGAGCCGAGAACCGATCCAGGAAAAGCGCTCATGGTGATCGAGCCCCGGAAGGTGCTGGAACTCCGTCAGGTGGTCAAGCACTACCCGGGGTCGCCTCCGGTGCCGGCCCTCAACGGCGTCGACCTGACGATTCGCTCCGGCGAGCTGGTCGCGGTGGTCGGTCCCTCCGGTTCGGGAAAGAGCACCATGTTGAACATCATGGGTGCCCTGGACCGACCTACATCGGGCAACGTGGTGATAGACGGCGAGGATCTCTCGACGTTGAACGACCCCGAGGTGGCCGGAGTGCGAGGGAGCCGCATCGGGTTTGTGTTCCAGCAATTCCACCTGCTGGAGGGACTGTCGGCGCTCGACAATGTGGCCACCGGCGCCTTGTATCAGGGAAGCAGCCTCCGATGGCGCCGGCAGATGGCCCGCGAGGTGTTGGAGCGAGTGGGCCTCGGCCACCGCATCGACCACCGGCCGGGAAAGCTGTCCGGCGGTGAGCGCCAGAGGGTGGCCATCGCCCGGGCGCTACTGGGCGACCCCGCAATTGTGCTGGCCGACGAGCCCACCGGAAATCTCGACTCCCAGACCACCGAGGAGATCATCAGCCTCTTCTTGGAGCTGAACCGAGCGGGGTCCACCATCGTGATCATCACCCACGACCGGGAACTGGCCGCCCGGATGCCCCGATCGGTGTCGATCCTCGACGGCCAGATCAGCCACGACACAGCGGGTACTTGAGGTGTCCCGCAGCAAGCGCCATCACCGGTCCCATGCCTGACACACCCGGCAGCCGGCTCCGCTCCCGCGACGCCATCTCCCTGGGCACGCTGGGTTTGCGAACCCGCAAGGGCCGCACCGCCATGGCCGCCATCGGCATCGCCATCGGCGTGGCCGCTTTGATCGCACTGGTCGGCATCATCAACTCGGGAGAGGCCGACGCCCAACGCGACCTGCTGGAGCAGGGAATCGATGTATTGGAGCTGACTCCGGGCACCTCGTTCGCCGAAGAACCGGAGCTCCTGCCCGGTGCGGCCGCGGCCATCGACACCCACATGAGAGAAGTCGACGTGGTCGCTTCCATCCGCCGGGTGCCCGCCACCATGCGCAAAACCGACTTGATCCCCGAAGTCGAGACCGGGGGTATCCGCCTGTTCGCGGTGGAAGAGGACGACTTGGACATGCTGATTCCCCTGCGGGGAGGAGTGGCCGCCGGCCGGTTCCACGACGCAGCCACCGTGCAGTTGCCCACCGTGGTATTGGGGTCCGACACCGCCGGTGTTTTGGGCTTCGATGAGCTGTACGCCAACCCCACCGTTCACATTTCTGGACACGAGTTCGCCGTTATCGGCATCCTCGATCCATTCACCATCAGCCAGGGCCTTACCTTGAACCGGGCCGCGCTCATCGGCTTCCCCGTGGCCGAGCATCTTTACGACGCAGACGCCAACCCCGAGCGCATCTGGGTCCAGGCCGACCTGGATGTGATCGAACAGGTCAGGGAGTTGCTCCCCCGCCAGGCCAATCCCGAGGCCCCTGGCGAGGTGTCAGTGTCGTCGCTCGACCTGGAAGCCCGCGAGATCATCAGCGAGAACTTTGAATCCCTGCTCAGCCTGCTGGTGGTGGTGATCATCGTGGTGGGCGCCATCGGGGTGGGCAACATCATGCTGATCTCGGTGTTGGAGCGCCGGGGGGAGATCGGAGTGCGCCGGGCATTGGGGGCCAAGAAGTCCCACATCGCGGCGCAGTTCCTCATCGAGTCGGTGCTGTTGACCCTGTTCGGCGGCCTGATGGGCATCGTGCTCGGCCTGGCGGTGGTGGCCGTGGTCACCCAGATTCTGGACTGGCCCTTCACCATCGAGTTCTCCTTCATCGTGATCGGTCTGGCCGTGACCGTTGGAGTTGGGCTGGTGGCCGGCATGTACCCCTCGTGGAGGGCGTCCCGAATGGATCCGGCCGAGGCGGTCCGCCCCGCGGCATAGATTCGCCTTCCCGCTCTTTGTGGGATTGCCGAGAGTCATAGTCTCTGAACCATGACCGTGACCCTTGAGGTGTTTCGCCAGCAAGCCCAGGAGTTCCTCGCGGAGAACGCCGTTCCCCGCAGCGAGCCTCCCGTGGAGTGGACTGAGGAAACGCTGGTTGCCGAGTGCCGACGGTTCCACAGCGCACTGGCCGACGCCGGGCTGGGGGGCATCACCTACCCGGTGGAGTACGGGGGGCAGGGCTTGGACAAGGGCTACACCGAGGTGTTCAACCAGGAGCTGGCCCGATACCAGGCACCGCTGGTCCCCGCGGCCATCTCCCACGGTATGTGCCTACCGGTGATGAACGACTTCGGCACCCCAGAGCAGAAGGCGCGCTTCCAATCCCGGATCATCCGCTGCGACGACCTCTGGTGCCAGATGTTCTCTGAGCCCGGTGCCGGCTCCGATGTGGCCTCACTGGCCACTCGAGCGGTGCGCGATGGCGATGAGTGGGTGCTGAACGGCCAGAAGGTTTGGACTTCTGGGGCCCAGTACTGCGAATACGGGCTGTGCGTGGCCCGCACCGACCCCGCCCAGCCCAAGCACCGGGGGCTGTCCATGTTCATCGTCGACTTGTCGCTGCCCGGCGTGGACATCCGACCGCTTCGCCAGATCAACGGAAGCTCGCACTTCAACGAGATCTACCTGACCGACGTTCGGGTGAGCCACGACTGCCTGGTGGCCGGAGAGGGCGACGGCTGGAACGTGGCGGTGGCCATGCTCATGTACGAGAGGGTGGCCATCGGCGCGGGGGGCAGCGGGGCCATGTCGCAGTCAATGGGCAGCGCCAAGCTCATCGAAGAGGCCCGGCAGCGGGGCCGCGACGGCGACCCGGTGGTGCGCGACGCCATTGCCGACCTCTACATCCGCGAGCGCATCCAGAAGTTCATCGGCATGCGGATCCGCCAAGCCGCCGAATCTGGGAAGGCTCCCGGCCCTGAGGGATCCATCGCCAAGCTGAACTCGGCCATCTTGAGCCGCCGGGCTTCTGATGTGGCCATCGAGCTGGCTGGACCGTCGGGACAAGCCTGGAATGCCAAAGACGAAGACGCCGACGAGTGGGCCAGCGCAGTCATCGGCGCGCCGGCCATGGCCATCGCCGGGGGCACCAACGAGGTGCAGCGCAACATCATCGGCGAACGGGTGCTGGGACTGCCCAAAGAACCTGATCCCTTCAAGGGACAACCCTGGGAGGAAGTCCCCCGCTCCTGAGCCGATCGGCTACTCGCCGATCAGCTCAGCCCACACCTGGTCGACGGCTGAGGCCAGATCCTCGGGGCTGCCGTCGTTCACAATCACATGGTCGGCAATTGCTCGGCGTTGCGCGTCGGTGGCCTGGCTGGCCATACGGGCTCGGGCCTGCTCCTCGGTGAGGCCCCGCTCGACGAGGCGGGGCAGGCGCACCGCTTCGGGAGCCTCAACCACCACCACCTGGGTATAGCCCCGCCCCGACTCCAATTGACCCAGGCGGCTCTCGGTCAGCACTGCCATATCGAGCACCACCACCTGCACTTGTCCCCCATCGGCCAAGCCCTGGAGCTTGACATCAAGCTCGGCGTTGATGGCCGGGTGGCTGACGGCCTCGAGGGCCGCCAACCGGTCGGGGCGCCCGAACACCTCGGCGGCCACCTTCCCCCGATCAATGTGGCCATCCTCGCCCAAGATGCCGGGGCCAAAAGCGTTTATCACCCCCTGCTCGGCTCGACCCCCGGGAGCCAGCACCTCCCGCCCAATGGCGTCCACATCGATCACCGCCGCCCCCAGCTCGCCAAACCGGCCCGCGGCGGTCGACTTTCCCGCTCCGATTCCCCCAGTCAGGCCCACTACCAACACAGCCGCCCATGCTACCTACGACACATCAACCGAGGGCTGGGGCTGGCACACTTACCCCATGCGCGTCGAGTTGACCGATGACCAGCTAGAGCTTCAACAGGAGCTGCGGACATATTTCGCCAATCTCATGACCGATGAGGTGCGCGAGAAGATCCGCCACACCGAGACCGAGGCCAACGAGGACTACAAAGCGCTGATCCGCCAGATCGGCAGCGACGGCTGGCTGGGCGTGGGCTGGCCGGTGGAGTACGGCGGCAAGGGATTCACCCCCATCGAGCAGTACATCTTCTTCAACGAGTCGTGGGCTGCCCAAGTGCCGGTGCCCTTCCTCACCATCAACACCGTCGGCCCGACCATTCGAGATTACGGCACCGACCGTCAGAAGGACTTCTTCCTGAAGAAGATCCTGGCCGGCGAGATGCACTTCTCCATCGGCTATTCCGAGCCCACCGCGGGAACCGACCTGGCCGCCCTCAAGACCAAGGCAGTGCGCGACGGCGATGAGTGGGTTGTCAACGGCCAGAAGATGTTCACCAGCCTGGCCTACGACGCCGACTACGTGTGGCTGGCGGCCCGCACCGACCCCGACGCCCCTGCCCACAAGGGCATCACCATGTTTTTGGTGCCCACCGACGATCCCGGCTTCGACATCCAGCCGTTCATCACCATGGGCAACAGCCACACCACCGCCACGTTTTACGACAACGTGAGGGTGCCCGACTGGCTGCGGGTGGGAGAGGTGAACGGAGGCTGGGGCCTAATCACCAACCAGCTCAACCATGAGCGGGTGTCGCTGTGCGCCTCAGGGGGCATCGCCAATCTGGTCAACGAAGCGGTGGAATGGGCCAAGGAGGCCAAGCTGCCCGACGGCCGCCGGGTGATCGACCAGGAGTGGGTGCAGGTCAAGCTGGCCGAGTGCCGGGCCCGGGTGGAGTTCTTGGACCTGTTGAATTGGAAGGTGGCCTATGAGTCCACCGTGGGCGCCAATCTGAATCCGGCGCTCGCGTCCACCATCAAGGTTTGGGGATCGGAGTCGATGCACCTCATCTACTCCGGGCTGACCGAGGTGGTCGGGGCCACCGCTCACTTGAAGAAGGGCTCTCCCCACTCCGATTTCTCCCACCGGATGGAGGAGTCGTATCGGGGCTGCTGGGTTCTGACCTTCGGCGGCGGAACCAACGAGATCCAGCGAGACATCATCGGAATGGCCGGCCTCGGCCTGCCCCGCGAGAAGCGCCGCAAGTAGCGGCGGCAAGTAACAGGCAGGAGGCAACGCGATGGATTTCACCCTCAACGAAGAACAACTGGCGGTAGCCGAATTGGCCAACCGGATCATGGGCGACCGCCTCGACATGGAGCGGCTCATGGCGATCGAGGCCGCTGACGAGTGGTTTGACCGGGACCTCTACGCCGAGTTGGCCGCGGCGGGGCTGGTGGGCATTGGTCTGGGCGAGGACGTGGGAGGCGGCGGTCTGGACTTGATCGCCGTCGGACAGGTGCTGGAAGCCCAGGGCCGCCATGTGGCCCCGCTTCCGCTGTGGAGCGGGATGCTGGCCGCGCTCGCTGTGGACGCGTTCGGCTCCGACGAGCAACGCCGGCGAGAGCTGCCCGGGTGCACCGACGGGTCCAACGTGTTGACCCTGGGCCTTCAGGAGTATCTGAACGACGATGTCTCCAACCCGTCGGCCCGGGTGGTGGACGGCAAGCTGGTGGGCACCAAAGAGGTGGTGGAGTTCGCCACCGAGTCGTCCAAGATCGTGGTTGTGGCCGGGCTCGACGACGGCTCCGACAACGGCATCATCAGCGGCACCGGGCTGTTTCTGGCCGACTTGTCCGACCCTTCGGTGACCATGGAAGCAGGGGTGTCAACCCGTCTCCAGCCCGTGCATCAGGTGGGCTTCTACGGGGTTCCCTGCGAGCCTTTGGGCCCGGCCGACGGGGCATCCGTGGCGTGGCTGGCCGATCGGGCAGTAGCGCTGCTGTGTGCTACCCAGGTGGGCGTGGTTGACCGGGCACTGCGCCTGGCGGCCGAGTACACCTCCGAGCGTGAGCAATTCGGCCGTCCGGTGGCCACGTTCCAGGCGGTCACCCAGCGCCTCGCCGACCAGTTCATGCACGTAGAGGCGGTGCGGCTTTGCACCTACGCCACGCTGTACGACCTCTCCGAGGGCAATGACGCATCAGTGCGGCTGCCCATCGCCAAGTGGTTTGCGTCCCACTGGGCCCACGACGTGGCCCACGCCACCCAGCACGTCCACGGAGGCATGGGGGTAAGCGTCGACTATCCGCTGCACCGCTACACCCTGTGGAACAAGCACATCGAGTGCTCCCTGGGTGCCGGAACCCAACAGCTCCGCACCCTGGGCGCGCGCTTGGCGGCTAGCTAAGTCCTCTCCGCTATGTAGGCGGCCAGTTCTGCGATGCCCTCTTCGGCTTCGGGGACCACGCTGGCCAGCAGGTGCCAGACGTGCATCATGTCCTGCCAGGGGCGGAACTCCACAGCGCCGTTGGCGTTCTCGATGCCCTTGACCACCCGGGTGCTGTCGTCAAAGAGCACCTCTTCGGTGCCCACCTGGATCATCATGGGGGGCAGGTTGTCGAAGGTGCCGAACACCGGGGAGACGTAAGGATCGGTGGCATCCACGCTTTGCGCGTAGGACATGACCATGCCGTGCAGAGAGTCGGCCCCGGAAAGCATGGGGTCGCGCTCGGCCCGCTCGGTCATGGAATCGCCGGAGAACGTCAAGTCGGTCCACGGCGAGATGGGAGCAGCGCAGGCGGGCTGCTCCAAGCCCTCGTCCCGCAGCTTCATGCATAGCGCGATAGTCAGTCCCCCACCGGCGGAATCGCCGCTGATGGCGGTGTGGGCCGCCTCTCCCCCGTTGGCCAGGTGCCATTGCCACGCGGCCATGGCGTCGTCTAACGCAGCCGGGTAGGGATTCTCCGGCGCTAGACGATAGTCCACGTTCAACAACCGGGCCTTGGCCCCGACCGC
This sequence comes from Acidimicrobiia bacterium, assembly GCA_022822265.1. Taxonomy (GTDB): domain Bacteria; phylum Actinomycetota; class Acidimicrobiia; order Acidimicrobiales; family Bin134; genus Poriferisocius. The sequence continues at coordinate 39,390 of JAJECA010000050.1, forward strand.
CATGCGGCTCACCACGTGGCGATGGGTATTCAGATTGCCCACCACATAGCCGCCGCCATGCAAGTAGATGATGGTCCGGTTGCCCTCCACCTCGGGGGGCGTCACCCACTCGGCGGGAACCCCGCCGGCGTCCACCGGAGTGAAACTCACCCCATCGGGAACGGGCATCGAGCTATACGACGCTTCAAATCCGGCCCGAGTCGTGGCCAAATCAGGCGGCGGACCGGCGTTCGCCGCTTGCATCTGCTGTTTAATCGCGTCGACCGCGGCGTTGTAGGCGTCTGACGGCATTTCTTTCTCCCTTTTCTCAGTAGCCCCGGTCGGGGTCTACCACGTTGCGAAGCGGCTCGTCGGCCAGAAAGCGCTCCAGATTGTCGCAGAACAGCTCCATCAGAGCTTCGTTGTAACCCTCGCGGGCGGTGGAGCAGTGGGGCGACAAGTACATGTTGGGCGCATCCCACAGCGGGCTGTCGGCCGGTAGCGGTTCCTCCCGAGTCACATCCAGCACCGCGGCGCCTACCTGTCCCGACTCCAGCGCTGCCACTAACGCAGCCTCGTCGATTATCGACCCCCGGCCCACGTTGACCAGCACCGCCCCCGGCTTGAGCCGCGCCAAGCGATCGGCGTCGAACAGGTCAATGGTTTCGGGTGTCTGCGGGGCACTCAGCACCACCGCGTCGCAGCGGGCCAGCATCTCATCGAGCCCGTCGAGGCTGTACAGCTCATCCACGTCGGGGTCGGTGTCGCCGGGGCGGGCAGAGCGGCGATTGCCCAGCACGGTGGTCTCAAAGGCCTTGGCCCGTCGGGCCACGTCCCGGCCGATGGCCCCCAGGCCGACTATGCCGATGGTCTTTCCCTTCACCAGCAGACCCTGGTGCATCTGCCACTGATGCTCCTTCTGCTGGCGCTCCAGCACCCGGATGTCCTTCCACACCTCCAACAGCCGCCCGACGGCGAACTCGGCGATGGGGGCCGAGGCCACCCCAGCGGCGTTGGTCAGCACGATGCTTTTGGCCGTGAGCTCAGCCGGTTCCAATTGCCCGATGCCCGCCCCAATGGCCTGCACCCACCGCAATCGAGGAGCCCACTCCCTGATCCCCGGCGGCAGATCGAGGGCCATCAGCACGTCGGCCGCAGCAATGGTCTCCTTCTCTCCCTCCGTCAAAGAGGGCGCAGTGCCCAGCAATTCTTCGGTAACTCGCCCCTTGGCCTTGGCGTCCCGCAACCCATGGGGCTCGAAGTAGGGAATGTTGTCGAACCTCACGCCGGGGAACCGGCGATGCAGATCGTCAAGCTCCGCCTCCTCCATCGCCAGCGGATACATAACAACCGCGTTGACTGTGCTCACAGCGGGAACCCTAGTTTCCGACACCGCTTTCCGTTGCAGACAGGCGGTAGCGTCGGCTAATGGACACTCTTCAGGGCAAAGCAGCAGTCATAACTGGCGGGGCCAGCGGCATGGGCCGGGCCATGGCCGACCGATTCGGGGCGGCCGGGGCCCGCATCATGATCGCCGACGTGGAAGGCCCCGCCATGGACGCCGCGGTAGCCGAGATGAACGATGCCGGTATCGACGCGGTGGGCGTGCTTACCGACGTGAGCTCCGAGCGCGACATGGACGATCTGGCCGAGGCCGCCTTCTCCCGGTTCGGGCAGGTCAACGTGGTGTGCAACAACGCCGGGGTGGGGGCCGGCGGGTTGATGCACACCCTGACCACCGCCGACTGGCAGTGGGTGCTCGGGGTGAACCTGTGGGGCGTGATCCACGGCCTCCGAGTGTTCTTGCCCCACCTGATAGAGCACGGCGACGGCCACATCGTGAACACCGGTTCTGTCGCCGGCCACACCTCGTATCCCAACATCGGCCCCTACAGCGCCACCAAGCACGCGGTGGTGACCATCTCCGAGACGCTCTACCACGAGCTTCAGGAGAGCGGCTCCACCGTCGGCGTATCGGTGCTGTGCCCCGGCCTGGTGCGCACCAACATCATCAACTCCGAGCGCAATCGCCCCGAGACGCTGCGCTCGCCGATCATTCCGCCCGACCCCACCCCTGAGGATGAAGAGCGGATGCAGATGATGATGGCCATCTACGAAGACGCGGTGCAGCCTCCTGCTGTGGCCGAGCTGGTGTACAACGCGGTGCTCGACAACCAGTTCTACATCTGGACCGACTACGTGTACGCCCCGGCCATCATGCAGCGCCACGAGGACATCCAAATGGGCCGCAACCCCAGTTTCCGGGGCCAGCTCATCGACGAGGACCAAACCTCCAAAGGGCCTCCCCAGGACGGTTGATCCCGCCTATGGCTGACTCACCCGAGCACTTCGATCTGGTGGTGGTGGGAACCGGGTCGGGCAACAGCGTGCTGACCCCCGATTTCGACGACTGGCGGGTGGCGCTCATTGAACGGGACGTGTTCGGCGGCACCTGCCTCAACCGGGGCTGCATACCCTCGAAGATGTTCGTGTACGCCGCCGACATGGCTCACCAAGCGGGCCACACTGGGCATCTCGGGATTGACACCTCGCTCGACCAGGTGCGCTGGCCCGAGATCGTGGGCCGGGTGTTCGGACGCATCGACCCCATTGCCCGGGGCGGGGAGGACTACCGCCACAGCTTGGACAAGGTGACCGTATTCAAGGGGGATGCCCGGTTCACCGGCCACAAAACTCTCGAGGTAAACGGACAGCAGATCACCGGCGATCACATCGTGCTGGCCGCTGGCGCCCGGCCGTTCATCCCCCCGATTCCCGGGTTGGCCGACGTGCCCTACCACACCTCCGACACCGTCATGCGCCTCGAGGTGCTGCCCGAGCGGCTGGTGATCTTGGGTGGGGGCTATATCGCCGCCGAATTGGGCCATGTGTTCGACGCCATGGGCGTGTCGGTGTCCATCGTGAACCGCTCTGAACGGCTGCTGCGGGCCGAGGACGAGGACGTGTCGGCCGCGTTTACCGAAATCGTGTCCCAGAGGATCGACTGCGCGCTGGGATCCCCCATCGTCGAGGTCTCGGAAGGCGAATCGCAGATCACCGTGCGCACCGAGGCCAGGGATGTGCATGGCGATGTGCTGCTGCTGGCCACCGGTCGGATGCCCAACGGCGGGCAGCTGGGCGTGACCCGTTCAGGAGTGGAGCTAGACGGCCGCGGCTACGTGGTGACCGACGAGTATCTCCGCACCGGGGTGGAGGGGGTATGGGCGCTGGGCGACATCTGCCATGCCGCTCAGCTCAAGCACACCGCCAACGAGGACACCCGGGCGGTGGCCCACAACATCGCCCACCCCGACGACCTGCGGGTGCCCGATCACTCCGGCATTCCCCATGCGGTGTTCGCCTATCCCCAGGTGGCCGCGGTCGGGGCCACAGAACAAGCCCTGCGGACCTCGGGGCGGCCCTATCTCCGAGCCGTTCGCCCCTACAGTGATACCGCCTACGGCTGGGCCATGGAGGACACGACCAGCTTCGCCAAGGTGCTGGCCGATCCCGAGACCCGGCTCTTACTGGGCGCACACATCATCGGCCCCCAAGCGCCGACGCTGATCCAGCAGCTCATCCAAGGCATGCAATTCGGCCTCACCGTGGACGAGATGGCCCGAGGCCAGCTCTACATCCACCCCGCGCTGACCGAAGTGGTGGAACAGGCGCTGTTGGAGCTCTAGTTAGGGGCCCGTCTATACCGCGGGGGCGGCGGCCACCGGGCCTGCGCCGGAGGGGTCGTAGATGGTGACCCTATGGATGCGGCGGTGGTCGGTTCCGTAGTCGTCGATGGCGTAGTGCATGGTGCAGCGGTTGTCCCACAAGGCGGCGTCGCCGTCGCTCCATCGCCACCGCACGATGAACTCGGGCTGCTCCATGTGGTCGCACAACAAGGCCAGCAGGCATCTGCTCTCCAGGTGGCTCATGCCCTGAAGAGACGACGTCCAACCTCGATTTACAAACAGGATCCGTTTGCCGGTCTCGGGATGAACGGTTATCGCCGGGTGGTCGGTGAACTCGGTCAAACCAGCCCGGCCGTGGCGGGCGATGACCCCTTCGAGAGCCGCCTTGAGGGGCTGCGACAGTCCCTCGTAGGCAGCCTGGGTATTGGCCCACATGGTGTCGCCACCGGAGGGCGGTGACTCCTTCATAGACAGCAGCGACCCCAGCGGGGGCTGGCGGGCGAACGTCACGTCGGTGTGCCAGAAGTTGGCCCGCGAGTACTCGTTGGAGCTGTCCAGCACCAGGATCTTGCCCTCATCATCCACCGTGTGGTGGTAGCGATGGTCGGTGTCGTCGTTGCTCACCGCCTCCAGGTCGCCGAACAGCGAGCCCAAGGCCACGTGCTGCTCATTGGTCAAATGAACCTGGGGGAAGAACAGCACCTTGTGGGCCCAGAACGCCTCCTTCAGCTCGGCCGCTACCCCGTCGTCGAGGTGATCGACATCGAGCCCTTCTACCGTGGCGCCCAAGGCCGCCGGCAGCGCAGTCACTTTGATGCTCATGGCTCTATGTTTTCAGATCGGGGCTTACTCCGACAGAGAGTCGAGCGCGAATTGCTTGGCCCACTGGTAGTCGGGCTTGCCGTTGGCCCCCCGCTGGACGGAATCGGCCCGGATGAGCGATTTGGGAAGCTTGTAGGCCGCCAAGCGGGTGCGGGCGTCGGCGATGACCTCGTCGTCGCCCACCGCCTGAGATGCCGGGTCGCCGGCCATCTGTACTACGGCGGTCACCGCCTCGCCCCATTTGGGGTCGGGCACCCCGACCACCAGGCAGTCGGCCACCGCCGGATGGGCCTTCACCGCCTCTTCCACTTCCTCGGGGTAGATCTTCTCCCCCGCGCTGTTGATGCAGGCCGAGCCCCGGCCCAACAGCGTGATGGTGCCGTCGGCCTCCACGGTGGCCCAATCGCCGGGCACCGACCAGCGCCTCCCCCCGATGGTGCGGAACGTGGCCGCCGTCTTCTCCGGGTCCTTGTAGTACCCGATGGGGATGGGACCGCCCACCGCCACCATCCCCTGCTGGCCGGAGCCGGGCTCCACCGGTCGGCCGTCCTCGTCGAACACCGCGGCGTTCTCCCCCAGGGTGAACCGAGCGGTGGCGGATCCGCCCTCGCGGTCGCTGATCCTCATGCCCGTGCCGGTGCCTTCGCTGGAGCCCAGGGAGTCCACCAGCTTCATGTCCTTGTGTGCCAGCAGAGCTTCCTTTGCCGGCTGGCTCCAGATCACCCCCGACGACATGACCATGAATACCGACGACAGGTCGTAGGGCTCGCCTCGGGCGGCAGCCGCATCCAATGCCTCGGCCATGGGCCGGCCGAAGGCGTCCCCCACGATGGTGAGCACAGTGGTCCGGTCGCGTTCCACACAGCGCCACAGGGCATCGGCGTCGAAGCTGCGCTCGGGCATGGTGATCACCGCCCCGCCCTGGGTGAAGGTGGCCAGCGCCACGATGCTGGCCGTGCCGTGCATGAGAGGAGAGGCCGCTAGCTGGCGGGTTACCCGGTTGCTGTCATAGATGGCCGCGATGTTGGACTTGACCTGCTCCAGGGTCTCCGGGATCGGCAGCCTCAGCGCCTTGAAGTTGGGGGCCATGGCGCCAATCACCGAACTGTGGGGCCACATGACCCCTTTGGGATTGCCGGTAGTGCCGCCGGTGTAGAGGATCCACAAGTCATCAGGGCTGCGGTCGATAGTGGGCGCCGGATCGTGGTCGGCGATCAGAGTCTCGTAGTCCAGCGCCCAGTCGGGTACCGGGTCGCTGGGCTCGCCCACACAGATGGCCGCCCGCAGCAAAGGCAAGTCGCCCCTGGCCTCCTCTACCCGGTCGGCCAGCTCGGGAGAGAAGAACACCGCCTTGGCGTCGGCGTCCTCCAACAGATGGCGCAACTCCCCTGCCAGGTAGCGGTAGTTCACATTGCAGGGAGCAGCCCGGGCCTTGAACGCCCCGAAGGTGACCTCGCTATAGGGGTTCCCGTTGTACAGGTACAGCCCCACGTTGTCGCCCGCACCGATGCCGAGTTCCCCCAGCGCCGCCGCTAGCCGAGCTGCCCGATCCTCGAACTCCCGCCACGTCCGCGTTACCGGATTGCACACCACCGCATCAGCGTCCGGCACCACCTCTGCGGCCGCTTCCCACGCGGTGGCCAGGTTCAGGGGCACGGGGAGTGACATTATCGTGAGTCGTGAGCACTGCCCGAGCCGATGCTGTCCACTTCCCGAGGGGGGTCGACCCCGATGACGTGGACTTGTTGGACGAAGTCAGCCTGCCAGCGGCCTGGAGCAAGCGCTGGGCTTCTGGGGCGTCCAAGCCAACCCTGTGGGACGCAGGGACCGGGTGGATCACGAGGGACGACCTGGCTCAACGTACGAAGGCCGCCGCCGGGCGGCTCTACGGGGCAGGACTTCGCAAGGGCGATCGGATCATTCTGTCGGCGGCGTCGTCGGTCGACTTGGTGGTGGCCCATGTGGCTGCGTTACGGCTGGGGCTGATTGTGGTGCCGGTGAACGGGGCCTACCAGAGAGCCGAGCTAGCCCACATCGTGGATGACGCCGATCCCCGGGCTGCGGTGGTGGACAAACCGGAATGGGTGCGGTGGCTGGCCGAGCTTGCCCCGGAGATGACTGTGGTGTCCCCCCGACTTGATCTGGACGACGGCACGGCGCCCAGCCTCGATCAGCTCTCCAGCGGCGATCCCGCGCTATTGGGCTATACGTCGGGAACCACCGGGGTACCCAAAGGAGCGGTGCTGACCCATGGGAACTTGCTGGCCGGAGCCGAGTCGGTGCGCATTGCCTGGCGGTGGATGCCGGATGACCGACTAGTCCTGGCGCTGCCCCTATTCCACATGCATGGTCTAGGCGTCGGCCTGCACGGCACTCTCTTGACCGGAGCTTCCGCGGTATTGCTTGACGGGTTCTCCCCCGACGCCGTGTTGGATGCGGCCCAAGCCCACGACGCCACCCTGTTCTTCGGCGTGCCCACCATGTACACCCGGCTGGCCCAGTCGCCCAGAGTTGAAGAGCTCTCCCTGCTTCGGCTGTGCGTGGCCGGCTCCGCTGCCCTGTCGGCTGATCTGAATCGCCGCCTGCAAGAAGCCGCCAGAGTGCGAGTGCTAGAGCGCTACGGCATGACCGAGACCATCATGCTGGTGTCCAACCCTTACGACGAAGAGCGCCGGGCTGGGACAGTGGGATTCCCCCTCCCCGGCGTTGAGCTGCGGCTGGCCCCCGACTCCGGTGAAGTGCTGGTGCGGGGCCCCAACGTATTCGCCGGATACTGGCGCCGCCCTGAGGCCACCGAGGAGGCATTCGACCAAGATGGCTGGTTCCGCACTGGCGACCTCGGAGAGTTCGACGAGGACGGCTATTTGCGGCTGCGGGGCCGGGCCAAGGAATTGGTGATCTCCGGAGGCCTGAACGTATACCCCCGCGAGGTGGAGGACGCCCTGCGCTCCCATCCCGACATCGACGATGTAGCCATCACCGGGACCCCCAACGAGGAGTGGGGTGAGCTAGTCACCGCATGGGTGGTGCCGGCCTCTCGAAAGGCCCCCGACCTGGACGACCTGCGCTCCCACCTAGAAGGCGTGTGCGCCGACTTCAAACACCCCCGGCTCCTTCACTACGTCAAAGAGTTGCCCCGCAACGCCCTAGGAAAAGTACAAAAGCACCTCTTGGGCTAGAGCGGCCTCAAATGCTCGGAGGCTATCTCTTAGTCCTTTCGGCTTATGCAGGGGTACGTTGCTGGAGTGAGCTCGGCCAAGCCACTGGATGGCGTGCTGGTGGTCTCTATCGAACAAGCAGTGGCCGCGCCGCTGACATCGTGTCGGCTGGCCGATGCCGGAGCCAGGGTGATCAAGATCGAGCGAGCCGAGGGCGACTTCTCCCGGGGCTACGACGCGGCCGCCGACGGGCTGTCCAGCTACTTTGCCTGGCTCAACCGAGGCAAGGAATCGATTGTCCTCGACCTCAAAGACGGCGAAGACCAAGCACTGTTGGGGCGGATTATCAAACGGGCCGACGTCTACATCCAGAATCTGGCCGTGGGCGCGGCCCAACGGCTGGGCTTCGGCTCAGAGTCCCTGCGTGAGCAGGATCCCCGCCTGGTGACCTGCGATATCTCCGGCTACGGTCCCACCGGGCCGTACGCCCAGATGAAGGCCTATGACCTGTTGGTGCAGGCCGAGAGCGGCCTGGTGTCGGTGTCAGGAGCACCGGGACCGCTCGGTCGAGTGGGGGTGTCGGTGGCCGACATCGCCACCGGAGAGGCCGCGGCCCGAGCCATCAGCCAGGCCCTCGTCCGCCAAGCCCGCACCGGCGAAGGCGCGAACATCGAGGTCTCGCTGTTCTCCACCATGGCCGAGTGGATGACCGTACCCCTGCTGCACCATGACTACCTCGGCCAGGGGCCTGAGCGGGTGGGGCTGGCCCACCCGTCCATCGCCCCCTACGGCGGTTTCACCACCGCCGACGGCACCGTCCTGCTCATCGCCGTGCAGTCCGACCGAGAGTGGCGCACCCTGTGCGAAGAAGTGCTCGACCGACCAGACCTGGCCCACAATCCCCGCTTCGCCACCAACAAGGCTCGAGTCACGAACCGTGCCGCGACCGACGACGCTGTAGCCGAGGTGTTCGCCCGCCTGAGCACAGATGAACTCCACATCAAGCTCACCGACTGCCGGATGGCCTTCGGCGCAGTCAACGACGTAGCCGGTCTCTCTGCGCATCCACAGCTCAACCGGATCACCGTTACCCACGACGGCGGCACCGTCGACCTCCCCGCCCCGGCCACCACCGCCGACTGGGACCAGGCCGCCCCCGACGCCGCTCCCTCTCTCCCCGCTCTCAACCAACACGGCCCCCAAATCCGAGCCGAGTTTGCTTAGTTGAAGCGCTGGCGGAGGCGGAATTTTTCTACTTTGCCGTTGCCGGTGCGGGGAAGCTCGTCGATGGGCTGAATGGTGGTGGGGACCTTGTAGGGGGCCAGGGTGCCTTCGGTATGGATCCGTAGGTCGTCTTCGGTGGGGAGGTTGCAGCCGTCGGCTACCACGATGAAGGCGGCCACTGTTTCGCCCAGCACAGGGTCGGGGCGGGCTACCACGGCGATGTCTCCTACTGCGGGGTGGGTGCGCAGGGCGGTCTCCACCTCGATGGTGGACAGGTTCTCTCCGCCTCGTCGCACGATGTCTTTTTGGCGGTCGACGAAGTAGAGGTAGCCATCATCGTCCACATAGCCCAGGTCGCCGGTGCGGAACCAGTCTCCCGAAGTGGCGGCCTCGGTGGCCTCGGGATCCTCGATGTAGCCGTTGAACCCGATGGTGGACCGCAGAAAGCAGATCTCCCCGGTCTCGCCCGTCGGCGCCTCGGAGCCGTCGGGCAGGAATATCCGCAGCACCGACCCCTCGAACGGCTTGCCCACCGAGCCGGGGCGGCGGGGCTCATCGAGGCGGGTGTAGGTGCCCGACCCGGCTTCGGTCATGCCGTACCAGTCCATGCACGGCACCCCATAGCGCTCCTCGATCTGCTCGATGATCGGGGCGCAGCCCAGCGGGATCATCACCCGCAGCGAGTGCGACTTCTCGTGGGGACCGGGAGTCTGGGCCATCAAGATGTTGATAATGGGCACCAGGGTGAGGAAGTAGGTCGGGCGGTACAAATCGACCAGCGCCCAGAACCGCGACGCCGAGAACTTGCGTTGCATGACCACGCTGGCCCCCCGGCTCAGCGCCGACATGGCCCCGCCCATGGCGTTGCCATGGAACAGCGGGGTCACCACCAGCGAGCGGTCGGTGTGACTCAGGCCGAACATCTCCTCATAGGGCACCGCCCCGCCCGCGAAGAGCTCGGGGCTCATGGGAACCGCCTTGGGCCTCCCGGTGGTGGTGCCCGACGTGTAGAGCACGTTGCCCTCCACAAACCCGTCCACCGGGGGCAGGTCCAGCCCTGCCCCTTCCGGCGCCCCTTCGATGAGGTCGGCCAGCAGCAGTGCCCCGTCCACCGGCTCGTCCACGCTCACCACTGCTTCCACCAAGTCCATGCCCGCGGTGAGGGCCACCGCACGCTCGGCCCGCTCGGCCTCGGCAAAAACCAGGCGGCACCGGGAGTGGTTGAGCACGAAATCCAGTTCCGGATCGGTCCACTCCGGGTTGATGGGAACGCCCGCCAACCCGATGGCCTGCATTCCCAGCTGGCACTCGATGTACTCGGGGCGGTTCTGCATCCAGATGCAGGCCCGGTCGCCCAGGCCCAAACCGAAGCGGGTTTGGAACTGGTGGGCTAGCGCCCCACCATGGGCAGCCAGCTCGCGGAACGTGCGGTGGCCGTCCTGCTCGGAGAGCACGGCCAGCTTGTCGGGCCAGGTACGGCTGAAATCACGAACGACGTCATACAAGGTCGGCATCGCCGGGCAGCCTAGTTACCGCAGTGGTCCGGCCGCCCGGTCACGTCACTACGTCGGCCGCACCCCCGTCGATGCGAAGGTGGGCGCCGTGGATCTGGCGGGCCCGCTCGCTGCAAACGAAGGCCACCAGCTCCCCCACGTCGGACACGGTGGCGATGCGCCCGGTCAGCGTGGGCATCTGCACCGTGGTGACGTGGCGCTCGATCTCGGCCCAATCGGTGGAACGGCCCTCCCGCTCGGCCTGACGAGTCCACATCTCCACCAGTTCCGGAGTGGCAATAGCCCCAGGGCTCACGCAGTTCACCGTCACACCGGTGCCGGCCAATTCCCGGGCCAGGCTCACCGTCATGGCCGGTAGCGCGCCCTTGGCCGCGTAGTAGCCCGGGATGCGGTCGCCAGGTCGAGTTGCCCCCACGGTTGACACCAGTACGATCCGGCCCCAACCCCGCTCCACCATGGCGGGAACCATGAGCCGGGTCATCCGAACCGCGGTGAGCACATTGCGGTTGTAGGCATCCACCCAGACATCCGTGCCATCGTCCCCCCAGGTGCCGCCCACCGCCACGCCGTAGTTGTTGACCAGGATGTCCACTGGGCCGCACTGGCTGACCACCGTTTCGGCCCCCTCATCGGTGCATATGTCCCCCCACACTGCTCGAACCGGCGACCCCAGCTCCTCGGCCAGCCAATCGGCCTGCCCCTCCTCAAACCCATGAACCACCACCTCAGCACCCTCAGCCGCCAGCACTCGGGCGACTCCACTCCCCGTGCCCCGATAGCTCCCGGTAACCAACGCCACTCTTCCAGCCAGGCCAAGCTCCATCGTCCAATGCTGGCATAGGAGATAGCGACCGGCGACCACGAGCAAAATCGTTGGCCTATTTCAGTGAATATCCATATATTCTAATCACATCCCTAGACCTGCTTCGCAGTTTCCCGCCCTCAAGGCCACGAAGGTGCTACGTCTGCTGCACAAGATCGGATACCGGGAGGTTCCAGGACTTGGAAAGGGCTCTCACGTTTGGCTGAGAGCCGAGGGCAGAAAATCGATCTGCTTGCCAATGCACAAGGGGCGAGAATTGTCTCCACGACACCTTCGGAAGATGCTCGTCGAGGACGCGGGTCTCTCGGATGCCGAAATCGACGCGCTACTCTGAGCCAAGGCGGAAAGGCGAGAATGTCCAGGATAAAGGCCTACAAGAACCCGGATAGGGGTCCCGCTTGGTGCGCGGAGGGCGAAATGGGCGACTACTCCTACTATGCGGGTGCCGACACCCTTGAAGAACTCAGTGTGTTGATCGCGGAAGCCGCTGCTGAAAGTGGCGATTCTCCTGAAGTGGTTTTGGTGAACGATCCCGACGCTGACGAGGCTCCGGTCGCGGAGATCGACCTAACTGTCACTGTGAAGCAATGAGCAGTTCGACGGGGCGGTTGTTCCGGGTCACGACGTTCGGGGAGTCCCATGGCGGCGGCATCGGCGCGGTGGTGGACGGCTGTCCGCCCCGGCTTCCGCTCAACGAGGAGATGATCCAGCATGACTTGGATCGGCGGCGGCCCGGTCAGAGCCGGCTGACCACGCTGCGGGACGAGGCCGACAAGGTACAGCTCCTCTCGGGGATCTTCGAGGGCCACACGCTGGGATCGCCCATTGCCGTGCTGGTGGGCAACACCGATGCCCGGCCCAGCGCCTATGAAGACTTCAAGGACGTCTACCGTCCCTCCCACGCCGACTACACCACCGAGGCCAAGTACGGCATTCGCAATTGGCAGGGTGGGGGGCGAGCCAGCGCCCGGGAAACCATCGGCCGAGTGGCGGCTGGCGCCATCGCCCGCCAGCTCCTGCGGACCGCAGCCGACATCGAGGTGCTGGCCTGGGTCCGCCAGGTGGGCACCATCACTGCCGATGTCGATCCCACCGCGGTGACTCTGGCCGACGTGGAGGCCGACGCCACCCGATGCCCGTCGCCCGATCACGCGGCGGCCATGACCGGGGCCATCGAAGCGGCCAGACGCGACGGCAACTCACTGGGCGGGATAGTCGAATGCGTGGCCCGAAGGGTGCCCCCGGGTCTAGGCGAACCGGTGTTCGACAAGCTGGAAGCCGATTTGGCCAAGGCCGCCCTGTCTTTGCCCGCGGCCAAGGGCTTTGAGATCGGCTCGGGCTTCGCGGGAGTGACCATGACCGGTCGAGAGCACAACGACCCATTCACCCCCGGCCCCGACGGCCGGCCCCGCACCGCTTCCAACCGCTCCGGTGGAGTACAGGGCGGCATCAGCAATGGCGAGGACATTGTGATCCGAGTGGCGTTCAAGCCCACTGCCACCATCGCCTCACCTCAGGAGACGGTCGACCGCGACAACAACCCGGTCACCCTGGCCGCCCGCGGTCGCCACGACCCCTGCGTTCTGCCCCGAGCGGTGCCCATGGTGGAGGCCCAAGTACTGCTGGTGCTGGCGGATCACTGGCTGCGCCAACAGGCCGTAGATGTGATCGACGGCTGCTGAAGACATGGCCGAACCCGCCGAGAAGGCAGTTACCCCAGACGACCAGCGCCTGCTCGTCGAGATCGACGACCGCATAGCTGTCATCACCTTGAACCGGCCTGAGGCCCGCAACGCCATGACCAAGCGGATGCGCAACGACCTGTGCGCCGCGCTGCGAGCAGCCGATGCCGACAACGGGGTGGACGCCGTCATCTTGACCGGGGCCGACCCGGTGTTCACCGGCGGTGTAGACCTGCGGGAGGTCGCCGCTGACGGCGTGACTGAGAACCCTGACGGGAACAAGCGGCAGGCTGAGGATCCGGCCCAGGCCTGTCGCGATACCGCCAAGCCCTTGATCTGCGCGGTGAACGGGACCTGCGTCACCGGCGGGCTGGAAATCGCCCTGAGCTGCGACTTCATCATGGCCTCCGACCAGGCGCGATTCGCCGACACCCACGCCAAAATCGGGGTGATCGCCGCCTGGGGCATGACGGCGCTGTTGCCCCGAGCGGTGGGCAAGCGCATGGCCAAGGAGATGACCGCCTCCGCCCGCTTCGTCTACGCCGAAGAGGCTCTCCGCATCGGCCTGGTCAACCACGTCGTCCCTCACAGCGAGCTTCTGGAAAATGCCAAAGGGCTAGCCGCCCAGATCGTGGACTCCACGACCCCCGCCACCGCAGCCACCATGCGTATCTACGACGACACCGATGGGATGAGCTTCGTCGAAGCCAAAGAAGTCGAAGAACAGGCCATGCACAACTGGACCGTCGACACCGACGATATGCAACGCCGCGGCCTGGGAAAGTGAAGCTGACATGAGCACTCCCTCCAACCCCCCGCAGTTCAGCGTGTTCATGCCGCAGATGAGGATGGACATGGCCACCATCGAAGAGCGGGTGCGAGCCGCGGAGGCGTGCGGGTTCCACAAAATCGACCTCATGGACCACCTGAATCCGCCCTTGTTGTCCGCCGCTCCCATGTACGACGCCTTTGTGATGGCCACCGCGGTGGCGGCGTGGACGGAGCGGGTGCGGATCGGGCATATGGTGCTGTGCGGTCAGTTCCGCCATCCGGCGCTGCTGGCCAAGATGGTGGTGAGCCTGGATCACTTCAGCGGTGGTCGCTTCGACTTGGGCATCGGCTGGGGCTCGGTGCCCGATGAGATGGAGCGGTTCGGCCTCGGCGACGAACCGCCTGCGGTGCGGGCCGCTCGCCTGCGAGAGACCCTGGAGGTGGTCCAGGCCCTCCTTACCGGTGAGCCGGTGAACCATAAGGGCCGGTTTTTCCAACTTGAGAACGCCCAGCAGCAGCCCACCCTGTTGAACGGCCACATCCCGATCGTGATCGGCGGTGCCGGCCGCAAGCTCACCATGCCTTTGGTGCAGGACTTTGCCGACTGGTGGAACTGCCCGGTGTACGGCATGGCCGAATTGGCTGAGTTGCTACCCCTGTCGGGCAACGCTCGGCTCTCGGTGCAGCGGGCCATCGGGCTGGCCCCTTCCTCGGCTGCGCGTGACGAGATAGTGGCCACCGCCCAACGCCGGTTCGGCGACTGGGCCCTGGTGGCGGGCACCCCAGACGAGGTGGCCGAGGGCCTTCAGGCCGACCGGGAGATGGGCGCCGAGCAGTTCGTGCTCCAGTTCAGCGACTTCGCCACGCCCGAGACACTCGACCTGTTCGCTACCGAGGTCATGCCCGCGGTGGCGTAGCCCCCTGTTTCTGCTTTCTCCGGCAGCAGAACTGCCCCGTATCATCCGACTCATGGGAACTGATGAGCGGTCCAGTCGCGCGGGGCGTTTCAAGCAGTCACTTTTGGCCGGCAACGACGTGGCCATCATCGCGGAGATCAAGCGTCGGTCCCCGTCTCGGGGCGAGTTGAACACAGACCTCGACCCAGCTGAATTGGCAGTGGCCTATCGCGACGGCGGGGCGTCCTGCCTGTCGGTGCTCACCAACCAGGAAATGTTCGGGGGCAGCGGCGACGACCTGGCCGCGGCATCCCGATCCTCTGGGTTGCCCGTCCTCCGCAAGGATTTCATCACCAGCGTCGAAGACGTCCATGAATCCCATGCGATGGGAGCCGATGCGCTGCTGCTGATCGTGGCCGACCTCACGGGCACCCAGCTGGCCGAACTTCACCAGCTGGCCTTGTCACTGGGTATGGACGTGCTCACCGAGGTCAAGTCTGAGGATGAGCTGGAGACCGCCATAGAAGCCGGGGCCGACATCATCGGGGTCAACCAGCGGGAGAAGCCCAAGAGCGCGGCCTTCACCATGGACTACCAGCGGGCCGAGCGCATGGCGCCACTGTTGCCCGACCACGTGGTGAAGGTGGCCGAATCAGGGATCGCCGTTCCCAACGGGACAACGATGGCCGAGGTGCGCAAGGCGGGCTACGACGCTGCCCTCATCGGCGAGGCTCTCGTCACCTCCGGCGATCCCATAGAGCGGCTCCAAGAGCTGCTTTCCTAGTCGCCAGCCAGCGTTCCGGCCGCCGTGCCCCGCAGCACCTGGGTGCCGTGCTGATCGGTGGTGGAGATGTCCACTTCCACCGAGCCGTCTTCAAGTACCGCGGTCACTTGGAGCTCGGTGGTCAGGGTGTCTCCCGGCCAAACCGGCTTCAAGAAGTCGGCGGCATATCGGTCCAGCCCTTCATCGCCGAATACCGATACCAAGGCCTGGCCGGTGATGCCCATGGTCAGCATGCCGTGGGCGAAGATCTGGTCGAATCCGTGGGTGGTGGCGTAGATCTCGTCGTGGTGGAACGGGTGGAAGTCTCCCGACGCTCCGGCGTAGGCCACCAGTTGCGTTCGGGTGAGCCCCTCGGCCACTACCTGAAGGTGGCGAGCGCCAACCTCGGACCTCATTCCCGCACCTCGTTGTCGGCTCGCACGTTGATCCAGCGGGCGGTCACGCACGGCTGGCCGTCGGCGTCGACAAAGGTGGTGACGATCTCACGGAACCGCAGTTGGCCGCCACGCCGCCCCTGCTTGTACCACTCCTCCCCGTCGGCCACGGTGGCGGTGAGCACTTCCCCGGCCCGGGGATGGCGGTGGTACTCGAAAACCATTCCGGCGTGGAACCCCGAGCCCGACTCAGGCGCCACCGGCGGCCACGGCCGGTCGGAGCGCAGTCGGCGGTCGTAGTCGGGGTCGTAGCGGTCGGCGGACACCATGAATGTGGGCGGGGTTGCCGCGTCGGGGTCGAAGGTCGCGTCCAGATCGCCCACTGCTCGTTTGAACTCCTGAATGTGACCAGCCTCGATGGGGAATTCGAATGAGCGCATATACATCATCATCTCCTGGCTAGGGAACGAGCACGATCTTGCCGAAGAAGTCGGAGCTCTCCATCAACCGATGGGCCTCCGCGATCTCGTCCAACCCGTACACTGCGGCGATCTGCGGCGTGACCTGTCCCTGGGCGATCATGGCCAGCAAGCCCCGCATCGTGGCCGCAATCCGATGGTTGTCGGGACGGCCCACCCCCATGAGGGTGATGCCCTTCACGAACAATTGGCCCAAGTGCAACTCACCCATGTGCCCGGCAGTGACCCCGCAAGTCACGAACCGGCCCTCCGGGGCCAGCGAGCGCACCGCGGCGGCAAACACCGGGGTGCCCACATGGTCAAGCACCACGTCCACACCTTTGCCATTCGTGGCCTCACGCACGGCCGCGACGATGTCTTCGTTGTAGTGGTCGATGGTTTGTTCCGCGCCCAGCTCCATCGCTCGAGCCCGCTTGTCATCACTGCCCGCCGTGGCGATCACCCGACAGCCCATAGTCTTGGCGATCTGGACCCCGAAGCTTCCCACCCCCGAACCGGCGGCCATCACCAGCACCGTCTCGCCCGGCTGCATCTGAGCCTTCTCGATCAGGGCCTGGTGGGCTGAGCGGCCTGCGGTGGGGGTGGCTCCCCCAGCCTCAAAGCTGATCTCATCAGCCAGAGGGAACGTCAACTCCGCGGGAGCCAGCGCCATCGAGGCGTGGGTCCGCTCCCCTGATGCCACCACCCGGTCGCCGACAGCCACCGACGTCACTTCCGCCCCCACTGCCTCCACCACCCCGGCGATGTCCCGTCCGCCAACGTGCTGGGGCCAGCGAAGCTTCATGCCGTGCGAGCCCTCCCGCCAATACACGTCTACCCGATCCATCGACGTGGCCTTGACCTGGATCAACACGTCGTGGGGGCCGGGCTCGGGGTCGGGCAGCTCCCCCACCCGAAGCACATCCAGCCCGCCCTGAGCCTCGTGGTAAGCAGCCCGCACGGTCAACGCACTCGCACGCTAGGGAGCCCTTCGGCGTTGCCCCGCAACCAGGTCAGAAACTCCCCCACCGGCGCAGGTTCGGCCACATCGGCAGGCTCGTCCAATCGAGACTCCCAGAACTCCCTGTAGGTGGGCCAGAACTCATGCCACGCCCCTTCGTAGGGCTCCTCATCGGGCCAGCGCATCTTGTTGTCGCCAGTCGGAGGGGCGTTCAGATCGGTGGCGTACCAGTACAGGGGCAGGCGCCGCCGGAAATACCACCGACCGTCGATGCGCTCGTAGTCGTCCCAGTACATCATGGTCATGATCACCCACTCATCGCCGGTCTCGTGCTCGTTGCGGGAGTAAACCACCCCGCGGGCCCGATCAGGCCCGTCGAACTCGATGATGTGGTTGCCGGTCACATGGGCGGTGCCGGTGAACTGGCTGCTCATCGTCTCGCGGAACCACTCGGCCAGCGCGGCCCGCCCGGAGCGCCCCCGGCCCACCTGCACATCGGCAGGGAACAGGCTGACCCAGCCGTCGGTGGCCCGCATGTCCAGCGCCAGGCAGTAGCGGGCCGCCAACCCCCGGATCTCCTCGATGGACTCCAGCCGCTCCAACCGCTCCTCCAGCGATTCTGTGGACTCCATGGCGGCAACTTAGCGGGCACTACAGTTCGGCCCCATGACCGCAGGAGTTGTTTTGGCCCATGGGGCGTTTCACGGACCATGGTGTTGGGAGCGGGTGCAGGAATGCTTGAGGAACATGGGCATCGCCGTCCACGCGTCCGACTTGTGCCGTCCGACCACCGCAGAGGACATCGCCGCATTCCAGGCCGATGTGAGCGGCATGAGGGAGCATTTGGGTGGTGAAGGGCCGGTGGTGGCTGTGGGCCATTCGCTAGGCGGCCTGTCCATCTCCGGGCTCGACCCGGCCACAGTGGACCATCTGGTGTATCTGGCCGCCATCCTTCCCGGCGACGAAAGCGGTGATGAGAACCCGCCAGATGTGGCCGAGGCAGTGATTGCCGAGAACTTCTTTCCCTCTCTTGAGCATGGCGAAGACGGCTACAGCTCGGTGAAGCCCGGGGCCGCGGGCGACCTCTTCTACCACGACTGCAGCCCTGAAGATGTCGCCTGGGCCGAGTCGCAGCTCCGCCCCCAGCCGCTGGGCCAGGCACCCCACCCCTATACCCGGGCGGCATGGCGAGATGTCGAGTCCACCTACATCGTGTGCGCCGACGACCGCACTCTGACCGCGGAGTTCCAGCAGACTTGCGCGGGGATGGTCGCCAACTCCGTCGTGATGGAGGGCAGTCACTCCCCAATGTTGGCCCAGCCCGAGGCCGTGGCCGCGGTGATTGCCCGGGTCGCAGGCCAGTAACAACCCTCCGTCGAATCATCCGAAAGGAATCCCCATGGAATACCGAACGCTGGGAGGATCCGGAGTCCAGGTGAGCACCCTGTGCCTGGGGGCCATGATGTACGGACCCGCGGGCAACAACGACGAGGCCGAGTGCGCGGCCATGACCCACAGAGCCCTCGACGCCGGCATCAACTTCATCGACACCGCCGACCGCTACAGCATGGGAATCTCCGAGGAGATCGTCGGGCGGGCCATCAAGGGGAGGCGCGACAACGTGGTGCTGGCCACCAAGTTCTACGGCCCGATGGGCGACGACATCAACATGCAGGGCGGCTCCCGCCGCTGGGTGACCCAGGCAGTGGAGGACAGCCTGCGCCGCCTCGACACCGACTACATCGACCTGTACCAGATGCACCGGCCCGACCCCCGCACCGATTTCGGCGACACCCTGGCCGCGCTCACCGATCTGGTGCAGGCCGGCAAGATCCGCATGATCGGCACCTCCACCTTCCCGGCCGAACTCATTGTGGAGGGCCAATGGGCCGCTGAGCGCCGCGGCCTGGAGAGGGTCCGCTGCGAGCAACCCCCATACTCCATCTTCACCCGGGAGATCGAGCGGGCAGTACTGCCCACCTGCGCGGCCTATGACATGGGCGTGATCGTGTGGAGCCCCCTCAACGGCGGCTGGCTCACCGGCAAGTACCGCAAAGACGCCGACTGGCCGGAGAACTCCCGGGCCACCCGCAACCTGGTCAGCGCCAAACGCTGGGACCGGGAAAACCCCGTAGTGGCCCACAAGCTCGACCTTGTAGAGGAACTCGACGCCCTCGCCGCTGAGGTGGGCTGCTCCATGGCCACCTTGGCCTACGCATTCTCCTTGGCCCACCCCGCGGTCACCTCAACCATCATCGGCCCCCGCACCCCAGAGCAGCTAGACGCCGCCCTAGAAGACCCCGATCTGCGCCTGTCAAACGAGGTCCTAGACCGCATCGACGAACTAGTCCCCCCAGGAACCGACCTAAACCCCGACGACGCCTTCTACATCCCCCCAGCAGTCTCCAACCCCGCGCTTCGGAGGATCTAGGTCGTTCGCTCCCCAGAGCGCTCAATGGCCCTCACATCAGTCCCCAGATAAGAAGCAATCACCAGCGGATCGTTCCGAACCTCCTCAGGCGACCCCTCAGAGATCACCTGCCCTGCCTCCAAGCAGTAGACCCGGTCGCTAATGCTCATGACGAGGGGCATGTCGTGCTCGATCACCACCACCGCAGCCCCCAGCTCGGCCTGGATGCGGCGGATGAGCGGACCGAACGCCTCGCTCTCCCGCTGGGCCACACCTCCGGTGGGCTCGTCCAGCAGCAGCACCTTGGCGTCCACTGCCAGCAGGCTGGCCAGCTCCACAATGCGGCGCGTCCCGGTGGACAGGTTGGAGATGAAGTGGTCGGCGTAGCGCCCCAGCCCCACAAAGTCCATCAGGCTGTCGACGTCGGCCCGCTTGCGCCGCTCTTGGCCCGGCGATGGAGGCACTCCCAGCAGCGATGGGACCAACAAGGAGCGGTCTCGGGCCTCCATCGCCACCATCAACGCTTCTCTCACGGTGAGATCCGGATAGATCTTGGCGTGCTGGAATCCCCGCCCGAGGCCGCCCCGGTGGCGGCGATACGACGGCAGGTGTGAGATGTCCCGGCCCAGCACTTCCACTTGGCCCTTGAACGGCACGAACCCGCTGACCGCGTTCATGAGGGTGGACTTTCCCGCCCCATTGGAGCCGATTAGCCCGACCAGCTCTCCCTGGTACACATCGATGGAGACCTGGTCCACCGCCACCTTCCCGCCGAAGTGGACATGCACGTCCCGCACCGCCAGCCACGGTTGACCCTCCTCCACCGAAACCGTGCGCTCGCTGGTGATCGGCACCGGCTTGTCCAACGCCGGCACCGGCATTGCCGCGTCGCGCGCCGCCATGCGCTCATCGGCCAACCCCAATAAGAAGTCGCGCAGCTTGTAGAGGAGCTGCATAAACCCGCCAGGGAAGTACATCAACAGCAAGAGAAGGCCCACGCCGGAGGTAAGCAGCCGCACCTCGTCGCTGGCCCCGAAGATGGCGGGGATGCCTTTGACCCACAACACGCCCAGAAGCGGCCCGGCAATAGAACCCAGCCCGCCGATGATGGCGATGGCGATCACGTTGATCGACTCATTGGAGTTGAACAGAACTTGAGGGTTGATGGTGGGCTCGCCGGTGATGATCAGCCCGCCCCCCAGCGCGGCCAACCCCCCGGCCAGGGTGAACGAGATGAGCTTGATCCGGCTGCCCGACACGGTGGAGGCGGCGGCCATGTCCTCGTTGTCTCGCACCGCGATCATCATTCGACCGATTCCGGTCTTGCGCAGATGGGACACCATCCATACCGCGAGAGCCAGCAAGACAAGCACCAAAAAGAAATAGGACTTCCGGGAGGCGGTGAAATCGAACGGACCCCACACCGGGGGGATCACTTTGGGCGTATTGGTGGCCCCCTGGGTGAACACGTCTTGGGCGAAGATCCACGACATGGCGGCAATGGCGAAGGCCAGCGTGGTCACCGCCAGCATGAGCCCCTTCACCCGCAAAGCGGGCACGCCGATGATGAAAGCGGTGACCATTCCCGCGGCCACCGCGATCACCATGGCCACCCCCCAAGGAAGGTCAAACGACCAATCCCACAAGTCGAATGGAATGGGAATGTCGCCGTTCTCGGTCAGTGCCACCACCGTGAGGCCGCCCACTCCCGCGAAGGCGAATTGGCCCAGCGAGAGCTGCCCGGCCCAGCCGGTGAGCATCGACACCGACAAGGCGATCAAGGCGAAACCCAAGATGCGGGTCCAGGTGTAGAGGTTGGAGTTCTTGGTGAGGAACAGCCCGAGCAGCACCAGAGCACCGAACAAGGCGACGAATCCGAACCTCGACAGGTTGCGGATGTACCACAGGCCTCGGAGCCGTTCGGGGATGGCCTTCACCTTGGGCGAAAGCGACCACTCGCCCTCGTCCTCGGTAGCTCGGCGGGCGAACATCACCGTGATCACCAGGATGGCGATGAAGAAGATCACATCCACCGCCTCGCGGATTTCCCGGTCGACGTTGCCCTGGAACAGTCGCTGGAAGATGCCCAGACAGATTCCGGCGATCAGCGTGACCCACAGCGATCGCATCCGGGCGATCAACGCCACCAGCAGCACCCGAAGAAGCAGGCCCGGCCCGAGGCTGGCGGTGCCCGCGTCGGCCGCGCTGACCCGGAACGGCGCCAACAAGATGAGAGTGACCCCGGCCAGCGCCCCGCCGATGGTCCACACCATGGTGGACACCCGTCGCACGCTGATTCCGAACAGCCTCCCGGTGTCGGCGTTTTCGGCAGAGGCTCTGATGGCCAACCCGAATCGGGTTCGGCCCAAGAACAAAGCCAGTACGGCTATGACCAGCGGCACCATGATCACCACAATCAGCTCGCGCCCGCCGATGCGGAGGTGATCGGTCACCTCCCAGCGGAACTCTTGAGCGGTGAGCTTGGGGGGCAACGGGAACGGCCCGGGCCGAGACACGTCGGGAAGCTGGATGGAGGCGAAGATGGCCAGCTGGGCCACTCCCAGCGTGGCGATGAACAAAACCAGGCGCGGCGAGTTGAACAGCCGTCGCACCACCACCAGCTCCGTGACCATGGCAAATCCAGCCGCCGCCCCAACCGACAGGAAAAACGCCAGCCAGTAGGGCACGTCGTAGCGGAACGTGAGCATGGCCATCAGGGCAACGCCGAAGCTGCCGATCTCGGCGTGGGCGAAGTTGAGCACCCCGGTCGACCGGTAGATGAGCACGAAGCCGGCGGCCAGTGCAGCCACGATTAGCCCCTGCACGCTGCCCGAGAACAAGTCCTGTTGGGAGATCTCCCAGCCGATGTCGATCACAGCACGGCCATCCGGTCTCGGCCCGGGTCAGCTCGCCTCACCGCTCAACCGCCCTCGGCGCCCAGGAACACCGCGCGAACGAGGTCGTCTCGCTCGGCCAGCTCCTGGGCCGGTCCCTCGAAGCGCACCCGGCCCTTCTCCATGAAGACCGCCCGCTCGGCCACGCTCAGAGCCACGTTCAGCGACTGCTCCACGATGATCATGGTCAGCCCGGTCTCCTTCAGTTGCTCCACCACCTCCAACAGCTCCTGCACCACCACCGGGGCCAAGCCCAGCGAGAGTTCGTCGATGAGCAGCACCTCGGGTTCGTGCATCAGGCCCATTCCGAAGGCCAGCATCTGCTGCTGGCCCCCGGAGAGGTCCCCAGCGGCTTGGGTGCGCTTCTCCCGCAGCGCGCCGAACACGTCGTACACCCGCTCCACTCGCCGGAAGATCTCGGGCCTTTCCTCTTTCGTGCTGAGCATGGTGGCCAGAAGGTTCTCCTCCACCGTCAGGCCGGGGAACACTCCAGCGCCACCTCGCACTTGCACGATGCCCTGTTTGAAGCGCAGCTCGGCATCGGCGTAGGTAATGGTGCGGCCGTTGAGCCGGATGGCACCCCGGTCGGGCACGCCCAAGCCGCTGACCGCCCGCAAAAGGGTGGACTTGCCCGCGCCGTTGGTGCCCAACAGCGCCAATGTCTCACCGCGGCGCACCTCCAGCCCGCAGTCGAACAGCACCTGCACCGGGCCGTAGCTGTAGTCCAGCCCCCGCACTTGAAGCACCGGGATGTCATCGGGATGCTCCGACATGCGGCGCATCTCCTCCTGCTCCTCTACCAGCTCGCTCACCGCCAGCGAGATGTCGCGTTTGATGTAGCGGGAGCCGTAAGCCACCAGCAGGCCGCCGATGATCGAAGCCGGCGGGGCCACGATACTGATGGCCAGGCGCTCTCCGTGGGCATCGCTGATGGAACCGGCGATGATGCTGCCCATGAACCCGCCCATCAAGAAGATGAACACCGGCAACAGCGCGAACGCCTGGGCCCGCATCCGATAGGGGGCCACCGCACCGATGGTGGGGGCGGCGGCCACGAAGGAGGCCGACGTGCAGGCGTTGGCCAGGCTGATGCCGAAGATCATGATGGCGGGCTGGTGGAATCGCATAGCGATGAGCACCAGCACGCCCGACATGATGATGAGCGTGCCCGCGGTCCGCACCATCTTGGCCGGATCCTCCCGGAACATACCGTCGAACTTGAAGCCCGAGATGGGGATGGCCACCAGGCTGGCCAGCCACACCAACGAGGTCACCCAGCCCCGCTGGAAGGCCTCGTAGCCGTATTCGTCTTTCAGCATCAGGTTGAGCTGGCTGGGCAGCGTTACCAGTGCGAAGCCGAGGGTGCCCACCCCCACGGCCAGGAAGTAGAAGGTCTTGACCTTCTTGAGACGGGCGAAAGCGGTCGACATCGAAACCGGAAGATCCGACCCGATGGGGGGCATATCGTACTGCTCCCCCAATATGGCCTGCTGCTCGTTGCCCGCTCGCGGGGGTTCCTTCAGAATCAGCGACACCAGCGCCAGCACAATCGGCGGTATGGCGAAGATGTAGAACGCCCAGCGCCACCCGTCGTCCCCTCCGGCAATCGAGGCGATGGCACCGGCCAGCACCGGCCCGATCAGCAGGCCAATAGGCCGTCCCATGCCCTCGAAGGCGAATATCCGAGCCCGAGCGGGAATGGGATAAGTATCGGTGAGCAACGAGGAATGCACTGGCAAGCGGTTGGCTTGGCCCGCCCCGGTGAGAACCCGGGTCCAGAAATACTGAAATGGGTTCCTCACCAATCCGGTGAGGAACACGCTAATTGCCCATCCCGCAGTGGCCACTGGCACGATGAGGGTGCGCTTCACCCGGTCGGCCAGCCAGGCCAGCGGCACCGCACCCAGCACTAGGGCCACACCACCGAACGAGGAGATGCCCAATATCACCGTGTCGGATACGCCGAAGGCGTCTTGGAGGTCGGGCAGGAGCACAGCGATCGCCACCCGGTCGAACTCGTCGATCACGTTGAGCAGAAAGAGCACCACCAGCATGCTCGCCCCGCCCGCCCGGATTCCCTGCCGCAGGGTCATGGGCGCTTCGCCGACGCCGGGCAGCAGGTCGTCGGGCAGCACCACCACCTCCGACTTTGCCGCCTGCTCGGCTAGGCGCTTGGACTCCTCCTCGAAGACCGCCGAGGCAAGATTGGCCGGATCGTCGAGTTCGTCGGGCTGGTTCAGACCCGGATCTTCCAACGCAGGCTCGTCCTGTGCCGGATCACCTGGCGGGGAATCCATGTCCACCGGCTCATCCATGGCAGCCCCTCATCGGGGCAAGACACTAGGCCATTCGCGACGCATAGCGCACGGCAACAACCGGTTCACAGCCACCCGATCATCGGCTAGGGTTCTCCGTTCATACGCACCTAGGGGGTAACCGTGTCTCACAAGATGCTCAAGATTCTGGGAGCGCTGCTGGCGTTGGCGCTCATCGCCGCGGCCTGCGGTGGCGACAACGATGACGATGGAGGCGCACAACCAGCACCCGCCGAGCCGACTGCCGCCCCAGCCACCGACGAGCCCGCGGCCCCAGACGACTCGGGTGATGGGGACGGTGCAACCCCAGCTGAGGAGACCACGGCCCCGTCGCCCGACGAGCCGGAGCCCACAGAGCCATCCGATGAGCCTGGCGAGCCCTCGGAGCCAGCCGAGGAAGAGGAAGTGGACATCGGTTTCGACGAGCCCAGGGGCGACTTGTTCATCGATTTCCACAAGACCTTCGACCGCTCCCACCCGTTCCAGCCGCTGGACGTGTTCTGCACGGCCACGCCCGATCCTGACTCGCCCCCGCAGGCAACCGACGTGGGCATCACCGAGGACTCCATCACCATCGTCCACCTCCGCACCAAGCTCGAAGAGCTGGAGGGCATCGGCTTTGCCGTACCCGTCGGCGACCCCATCGACATGTTCGAGGCGTTCACCAAGGCGATCAACGAAGACTGCAACGGGATCTGGGGCCGCCAGATCGACCTCCGTCTCGTGGAGGTGTCCGCGCTCGGCGGCGGTGGCGAGGACATCGACACGCTGCGCAACCAAGCCTGTATCGAAGCCACCGAGGATCACAACGCGGTGATCGTGACCAACACTACCGGCTTCCAGGGCAGCGCAATCTTGTGCATCGCGGCTGACCACGACACCCTGTTCCTCACCACCCAGGGCAACCCCCGTGAGTTCCACGAGCAGGCCAACGGCCTTTTGTACTCGCTTAGCCCTGTGGCCGAGGATTCGGTGGTCAACATGACCCAGGCGATCATCGACACCGGCGCCTTGGACGGCAAGACCATTGCGGTGATCTGGCCCGACACCCCCGGGCAACCCGAGACCGTGCAAGCCGGGATCATCGATGTCATAGAGGCCGCGGGCTACGACATTGCCGTTGCCGAGCAGATCGGCTGCGGCGGTGCCACCACCTGCCGCGAGGGCAACGACATCGCGGTGGAGCGGATGCTGGAAGAGGGCGTCGACGTGGTCTTCCCCGGCCTCAACGTGCTCAGCCTGCCCCAGTTCATCAATGAGATGGTCAACCAGGGCTACGCCCCCGGCGACGTGCAGTTCTACAATTCCGACTTCAACAGCCAGGCCGGCGACCTGGTGTCGGGCAAGGTGGCCCAGTTCGGCGGAGACGCCGCTGCGGAGATGTACAACGGCACCATCATCATCGACGATGCCCCCACCGGGAACTTCCGCTCCGACGACCCGGTGCTCAGCTTCAACGCACC
The DNA here is from genome assembly GCA_022822265.1 of Acidimicrobiia bacterium. Lineage (GTDB taxonomy): Bacteria > Actinomycetota > Acidimicrobiia > Acidimicrobiales > Bin134 > Poriferisocius. The sequence goes on from JAJECA010000050.1 coordinate 65,604, forward strand.
GCTGAACATCATGTGCAACGAGACCTATGCGGCCAACAGCGCCATCGGCGCCAGCCACACCCGGGAGATCTACGGGAGCTACGACAGCGCCTACGGCATGACGTCCACGGTGTGCACCGAGATGCGCATGGTGGCCCGGGCCATCTACGACGCCGGTCCCAACCCCACTCGCCAGGACATTTACACCGCCTTCCAGAACCTGGGTTCGGTGGATATCCAGCACCAGCTTCCCGCCACCTTCGGCCCCGACAAGTTCGGTGCCCCCGACGTGGTGACCGAGTTGGTGTTCAACTTCCCATGTCCCGGCGATCCCGACATTCCCACCTGCGTCCAGCAAACTGCTCCCTACCGGCCGCTCGGTTAGCGATTCAGCAACCCCCGATAGCTGTCGCTGCTGCCATTCCCAAGGCGCGGCGATAGCATCGGGAGGGTGAGGAATCGATCCCTCTGGTCCGCCGACAGGTCCAGGCGGCTTGCCGCTGTTTTGGCTATGGCGCTGGCATTGAGCCTGGTCGCCGCCGCCTGCGGGGGCTCCGAGCCCTCGGAATCCGAAAGCACGTCGGCCGAATCGACCTCCCCCGCAACGCCTACTGAAACCGGTGCAACCACCGCCCCCACCGCGTCGGCTTCAACACCCGCCTCAACTCCCCAAACCACCCCCCAATCAACACCCGCCTCAACTCCCCAATCCACTTCCGAAACCACCCCCCAAATAACTCCCCAATCAACACCCGCCTCGACTCCCCAATCCACCCCCCAATCAACACCGCCACCCACGCCCCGGCCCACTCCGCCACCCACGCCGGAACCGACACCCGAGCCGACCCCGGAGCCCACGCCAGTGCCCGATTCAGATCTGCCTTCGGTGCAGATGGTGAACGTGGCCACCGGGGCCACCGTAAACCTGGCCAGCTTCGCCCCGTCGGATCGGCCCATCGTGCTGTGGTTCTGGGCGCCCCATTGACCCACCTGCCGCCGGGAAGCCCCCGGCCTCGAGCAGTTGGCTCGAGACAACACCGACAAGTTCACCATGATCGGCGTGGGTGCCCGAGACACTCTGGGACAGGCCGAGGACTTCGTGCGCCGCACTGGATCGGGAAATTCGCTCCTGATGCTCTGGGATTCGTCCGGTGCATCCTGGAACGGGCTGGGAATCACCAGCCAGCACCGCATAATCGTCCTCAACCGGTTCGGACAGGAATTCGACATGCGGGCCAACCCGTCGCACAGCTGGATCCTGGACAAGGTAGCCAGCATTGGAACGGCCTGAGGTGGAAGCAACCATGAGATCGAAGATCACGGTTCTCGCCATTGCCGTCGGCTTGGCCCTCAGCGCAGCCGCTTGCGGAGACAGCAGCGACGGCCCTGAAACTGCCCCACCTGAGGCGCCACCCCCGACTGAGGCGCCAGCCGCTCAGGCGCCCGCACCCGAACCGGCCACCGAGACCGACACCCCAGCTCCGGCATCTGATCTGCCCTCGGTTGATCTGGTCAACGTGGCCACCGGAGCCTCCGTGAATCTGGCGAGTTTCGCCCCTGCCGACCAGCCCCTCGTTCTTTGGTTCTGGGCGCCCCATTGAACCATCTGCCGCCGGGAAGCCCCCAGCGTCGAGCAGTTCGCTCGAAACAATTCTGACAAGCTCACAGTGATCGGAGTCGGAACCCAAGACAGCCTCGGGTTGGCCGAGAGCTTCGTGCAATCCACTGGAACCACCTTCACCATGCTCTGGGATCCGACATTCGAGTCTTGGCGTCAACTGGGTATCTCCGGCCAGCCCGCAGGGATGCTGCTGGACAGAAACGGAACAATCCTGAGCTCGTGGCGGGGCGGCATCCCCCAGAGCCGAGTGCTCGAGGCTATAGGCGCCGCGTAACTCCCTAGACGAACGGGAGCTTGACCACGGTGGCAGGCGTGGGGGTGCCCCGCATGTCCACGGCCAGCTCATCTCCGATGTCAGCGTCGGGAGGGACAAAGGCCAGAGCGATACCGGTCTCCAGCATGGGTGAGAAGTTGCCCGACGTGACCTCCCCCACAGCCTCGCCGTTGCGCAGCACAGCTTGACCCTCCCGGGGCGGACGTCGGCCCTCCACACGCAATCCCCGAAGACGACGGTGAATACCCCTCTCCCGCTCCGCGGCCAGCGCATCCCGACCCTGGAATGACGGCTTGTCCCAGCGCACCACCCAGCCCAATCCGGCTTGCAGTGGAGTGATGCCTGGTCCCAATTCGTGGCCGTGCAGCGGCAGGCCCTTCTCCAGGCGAAGGGTGTCCCGAGCCCCCAGGCCAGCGGGAATGATTCCCGCCACGGTCACCGCATCCCAGAGCCGCTCGGCCGCAGCCACGGGCACGGCAATCTCCACCCCGTCCTCCCCGGTGTAGCCGGTGCCGGCCACGGTCAGCGCGGCGCCCTCCCACTCCACCGGGGCAACGCAGTTTCGGGGCACCTCCGACGCACCGGGCGACACCTCGGCCAGCAGGCCACGAGCTTCGGGACCCTGCACTGCCAGCACCGCCCGACTGGCGGTAACGTCCTCGGCCCGAAAACCGGCATCGGTCTCGGAGCCACCCAAGGCGTCTCGCACCCGGTCGGTGTTGGAGGCGTTGGGCATGACGTCGAAGCTCTCCGGCTGAGTCCACCAGACGATGATGTCGTCCAGCACCGAGGCGTCCTCGTCCAGAAGGTGGGTGTATTGGGTGCGGCCCGGGCCAATCCGGGCCAGATCGTTGGTGAACGCCTGCTGAAGCCGATCGAGGGCTTCGGGGCCCGACACGCGAAGCGTCCCCAGATGGCTCACATCGAACACCACTGCTTCGGTTCGACAGGCCCGATGCTCGGCCAGCGTGCCCGACGGATACGAGAGCGGCATCTCCCAGCCGCCGAAAGGAACCAACTTGGCTCCCAGCGCCCGGTGCCGACTCTCCAGCGGAGAGGTGCGCACGTCGACCCCTCTTTCCGGCTAGCCGGTTCCCGCGCCGGCGCCAGTGTGGGTTCGATCGCCATCCATTCCGGTGACATCCTCGAATCCATACTTGCTCAGCAGGCTGTGATAATCCCGCTGGCACAACACGACGACATCAATGCCGGGATAGCGCTCCCGCAACCGGCGAACCTTGCCGTTCTTGCGCGTGATGTACTTCTGGCGCGCTGTTGTGATCTCCACGTAGCGGTCGAATTGGGGGAGGTAGAAATCGGGCGTGAACGCCTCGGTCACCTCGCCTGACTCATTGCGGGAAAGCACAAAAGTCTCCGGCTCATATCGCCACTCGACTCCATAGAAATCGAGCAATTCGGCAAATTGCCGCTCGGAATCGTGGGCGAACACGCTTTCGGCGGCCTCCCTAAGAGCCGGTTTGGGCGGTGCTGGCACCGGTTTGGGGCTCAGCAGTATCCACAGGCAAGGGCTCTTCGACGGGCAGTTCTCTAACGGCGGCCTCAACCTCTTCGATCAGGCCTTCCATGCGGAGATAAAGAGCGCCCTGGCCTTGGCGCAGCGCATCCAGAATCTGCTCATCGGTGCGGACCAGAAGCGACTGGTTGCCGTTAATCACCAAATCGGCGCTGGCCACGTCCTCGCCCAGCTCGTCGCGCAGGTAGTCGAACACCTCGCGCACCCGTTGGAGGGCGATTCCCTCGTCCAAAAGCCGCTTGATCAGCTTTAACTCCAGCAAATCATTGTAGGAGTACCGGCGGCGGCTGCCGCTTCCCTCGGCACCCTGCGCGGTAGATGTCACCAACTTGGTGCGTGTCCAGTAGTCCAACTGGCGGTAGGTGATTCCAACAATCTCAATGGTCTGGGGGGAACTGAAGTCGCTGGCTACTTGTCCGTGCTCGCTCATATGACTCTCCAGTGCCGGGGCGCGCTCCCAATTCGGCATATTACACCGGGGAAACTACGCCAATGGATTTCCACAGGGTAAACGTCGGTCTGTGGATTGTCAAGGAGGGATTTCGAGGCGAAAAGGCGTCAGCCGTTGAAGTCGTCCGGGGTTACTTGGTCCAAAAACTCCCTGAATTGGTCCAAAACTTCCTCGGCCGGGGGCTCTTCCCCTTCGGGCTCGTCGGGCTCCACAGTGTGCCCGGCGGCCTCCAGCACCGACTCGTCGGCAAAGATCGGGGCGCCGGTGCGCACGGCCAAGGCCACCGCATCGGAGGGGCGGCTGGAGATTCGCCGAGCCCCGTTTCCTCCCGCCAGCTCCAACTCGGCATAGAAGGTCCGATCCCGCAGCTCGGTTACAACGATGCGCTCGATCCGCACCCCCAAGTCGTCGAGCACGTTCTTGAACAGGTCGTGGGTCATGGGGCGAGGCGTCTCCACCTCCTCCATGGCCAGCGCAATAGCCTGAGCCTCCGCTCCTCCGATGAAGATGGGCAAGAGCCGGCAGTCGCCTTCGGTCTCCCGCAGCAGCACAATCGGGGCATTGGACGGAAGTTCGATCCGAACCCCGATCAGCTCCATCTCCTTCATCGACTCCACGTTAGTAGAGGATACGGACATAGGCGTCGGGATCGTCGGCCAATAGACCAGGATCTCCAATTACCAATCGGTCCAGGTTCCGGTACCGGCCGTCCCAGTCGAGGCCGTACCCCAAGAAGAACTCGTCGGGGGCCTCGAACCCCACATAGTCGGGCTCTAGGGGCAAGATGCGCCGCGCGCTCCGGTTCAACAACGCGGCCACCCCCACCGATGCCGCCGACCGGCGGCGCAGCTCCCCCATCAGATAGCCGAGGCTCAACCCGGTGTCCACGATGTCCTCAACCAGCACCACCTCGCGCCCGCCCACATCGCAGTCCAGGTCCTTGACCAGCCGGACGCGGCCCGAGTCGGCGGCGAATCGGGACAGCGCCAAGAAATCCACCTCTACCTCGATGTCCACCGCCCGGACCAGATCGGCGAGGAACGGCAGGCTCCCCTTCAGCACCGACACCAGCACCACCCCGTCTGAGCACTGCTGGGAGATCTCAGCGGCGACGCGCCCAACGGCCTGCTTGATGGCCTCCCGGCTGGCGAATAACTTGGGGTCGGCGCGGTTCACGCCGCTATTTGCGATTCCCGGTGTGGTTGGCCAAGGCCCCCCGAAGCAGCGAGAGCCGCAGCTCCGAGCCGAGGTTGATCAGCTCCACCAGAACGTCTTGGGACTGCTTGCGAGACTTGGGCGTTCGCTGCATCACCAGCGGCATGATCCGCTGTTCCAGCAGTCCTGCCTCCCGCTCGGCGGCCGATTTGTAGGCCCGTAGATGGCGGGGCTCCAGCCCATGGGCCAAGAACCCAGCGGCCACTTTGGCCACAATGACCGCTTCCGCGCCGTATTGCGAGAGCGCTCCGTCGTCCAGAGGCTCGATGAGGCCGAACTTCTCCAGCTCAACGATCTTGGACGGGCTCAGCCCGCTGGCCGAAGCCAGCTCGTCGAGGGTCAGCGATACCGAGACCGCTCCCGCATCCAATGGGTTCGGTCCCCCAGCCTTCCGCGTGCGACGGACAGCCTCACCCTCGCCAGCCTCGCCGTCGCCAGCCTCGCCGCGTCCGTCCACCTCGTCGAAGGCCTCGCCGTCGATGCGCTCCTTGATGACCTTGAGGGGCAGGAAATGATCTCGCTGTTGCTCCAGAATCCACCGCAGCCGGTTGATGTCGGATTCGGTGAACTTCCGGTAGCCGGACTGGTTGCGCTCGGGGTCGATCAAGCCCTGGCTCTCCAGAAAGCGGATCTTGGAGATGCTGATGTCGGAGAACTCGTCCTTCAGCAAATCCAAAACTTGACCGATTGACCGGTGCTGAGCGGTCATTCGCTGGTCCCGTCGTAGAACACCAGCTTGAATCGGCCTACCTGGAGCTGGTCGCCGTTCTTCAGGCCGGCATCCTCCACCCGCCGACTGTTCAGATAGGTGCCGTTCAGCGAGCCCATGTCTTTGACGTGCTGCACCAGGCCGTCCCGATAAACCTCGGCGTGCCGCCGCGACACCGTGATGTCGTCCAAGAAGATGTCGGAGTCGGGATGGCGTCCCACGGTCACCCGAGCCTCGGACAGCTCGAATCGGCTCCCCGCGGTCGGCCCCTGGGTAACCACCAGCACCGCGGGATGCAGGATCAGGTTGGCTTCTAGGTCGAACTCCGTGGTGGGCTCGTCGACGGTTGCCGCCCCCTCGGGCATGCCGTCGGACCTGAGCTGGTACCCGCACGACGCGCAGAAATTGGCTCCGGGCTCGTTGAGATGGCCGCACCGCGGGCACAAGCCATCGCTGGCCTCGTCATCGTGAGACCGGGTAGTCAATCGACGCTCTCAGTCAACTCTGTGTAGGCCGCTGCGTCGAGGAGGCTGTCCAGCTCCGACAGGTCGGAGGCCTCGATGACACAGATCCACCCCTCGCCGTAGGGATCCTCGTTGAGCCGCTCGGGGTGGTCGATCAGATCGGTGTTCACCTCGACGATGGTGCCCGACAACGGCGCATAGATCTCTGAGACCGACTTGGTGGACTCGACCTCGCTGAACGGCTCCCCGCTGGCCACGTCGGTCCCTACCGGGGGAAGATCGATGTAGACGACGTCGCCCAGGGCATCCTGGGCATAGTCGGTAATGCCCAAACACACCCGGTTGCCCTCAACCCTGGTCCATTCGTGGTCTTCGGAATAGCGCAGTTCTGCCGGTACGTTCATTGCGAACACCGTACCGGGTAGCGGGAAAACTCTCAACCTCAGCTTGAGGCTGCGGTTCGGCCCGCCCTTCCCTCGGCAAGTGCTTGTCGGGCCTTGGGGATGTACTCAATCGCGGCGTAGTAGCTGAGGGCCAGCGAGGGGATGCCCAGGCCCCAGCCGACGCCGCGCAACACGGTGCCTCCGCCCACGCTCGAGTCGCCGAGCAAAAGGAACGGCAGAGCGAACATAAGGCCGAACGTGGAGGTTTTGCCGGTCCAGGTCACGTCGATCCTGCGGGCCCCCATTGCCGCCAGCACCACTGTGGCCAGCGAAACCGCTGCCTCCCTGGCCAGCATGGTCACCCCGAATGCCGCATGAAGCGAGCCGTCCACCATCATCACCACCACCGCGGCCAAGAACATCAGCCGGTCGGCGGTGGGATCCAGGATCTTCCCCAACTCGGAGCCCTGGTCGAATCGCCGGGCGATATACCCGTCCACCCAGTCGGTGGCCCCCAGCACACCGAGCAGGATGGCCGCTCCGGCCCGATTTCCCATGCCCAGAAGCAACACGCAGAACACCGGCACACACCCCAGCCGCAGTACCGACACCAAATTGGGCACGGTCCAAACCCGCCACTCAGTCGGCTTCGACTGTGACTCCTCCATGGGCGGAGATGTTACGGCCTCTGGGCCATCGCCCCTACCATGGGGCCATGGCCAGCGTGTTCACGATGATCATCAACCGGGATCTTCCGGGTCACTTCGTGTGGGAAGACGACGACTGCGTCGCCATCTTGTCCATCAACCCCATACAGGCCGGCCACGCGCTCGTCGTGCCCCGGGCGGAGATCGACCACTGGCTGGACGTCCCTCCCGAATTGGCCGCCCATCTCATGGTCGTGGCCCAAACGGTAGGCAAAGCCCAAATGGCCGCATTCGGGCCTCCCCGAATCGGGCTCATCATTGCCGGCCACGAGGTGCCCCACACCCACCTGCACGTCATCCCGATGTTCGATGTCGCCGACTTGAGCTTCGCCAATGCCAAAGCCTCGGTTCCCCCCGAAGAGCTGGCCCAGGCCGCCGAGGCCCTGCGCTCCCACCTTCCAGCGGCTGGCTAGCTCTGGATCACATTGCGGAGCCGGTAGACCCGCAGGCCCGCTACCTCCTCTTCCAGGTCCAGCCGTTCAAAGCCGGTTCGCCGAATGTCCAAATCGAAGCTCTCGATGTCGAGGGGACTCCACTGGGGTGCCGACTCGGCATCGAACACAATCCACTCCACCTTGGGAGTGGCCGCCACCGCGGCGCTGTCGGGGTCGTCGCCGGCATGAAGCTGGTACAGCCGGGTCCGGTCCGACAGAAGGGGGAGGACCTGCTCTGAGGCCCTCACCGATGCATCAGGGGGAATCAGATCGGCGGCTTCCTGTCGGGCGATGTCCAGCGTGTCGCGCTGGCCCCAGTCCCACGGCCGCTCGTACAGCGAGCTCGGGGCATCGCGCAAGAAGAACAGGCTGGCCGTCAGAACCAGAGCGGTGAGCAGACGGCGGTCGACGTTCACCCGCTCCACCAAGACTCGACCGGACCGGGCCAGGGCGAACACCGTGGCGGCGAAGACGAAGGGGATCATCGGCACCGTCTGGGAGGCCTCCGCCAAATTGCCCGAGGGCACGTCGGCCACCAGGTACACCGCAAACAGGGGAAGCACGGGGAGCACGTAGCGGGGCGCCACCAGCGGCAACAGCATGACCGGGGCCAACAGGAAGACGATCATCTGGAAGTTGGCCTGCGACACCGCGTCGGCCACCACTTGGTGGGGAGCGGAAATGAAGCCCCACAGCACCGAGCCCGGATGGTCGCTGCCGAAGTCGGAGAACGCCTCGATGTGGGGGAACCGCCCTCCGTTGAATCGAGGCTGGATGGCCGTCATCGCCACCAGCCCATAGGCGAGGCCGCCGAGGGAAATGGCGGTACCGGGGCGGCGGCGCCCTTCCAGCAACACCAGCAGGCCCAGTCCGGAGAGGGCGAAGGCCAGATCCGACCGGCAGGTCACCACCAACAGCGCGAACACGGCGAACCAGTTCCACCGCCCCTTGAATGCGGTGAGCACTGCGGCGAACAGTGCGGGCACCGCTAGGGCCTCTGGGTGGAAGTCGGAGAGGTTGATCGAGTGGACCGCCGGATAGGCGCAGTAGGCGAAGACCACCGCGAACGCCGCTCCCGACTTGAGGCCTCCCACGTCGCGGGCGATGCGCCACAGCGGTACTACGGCCAGGGCCAGTGCTGCGGCTTGCAGGCACAGCAGGGTGGGCTGGTCGGGAAGCAGGGCGATCAGACCGGCCACGGGATAGAGGATGAACGCGGCCTGCTCCCACAACAGGTTGTGGCCGGCCACGCTGGAGCGGGGCTCGTAGCCCTCCCCGATGAGCCACAGCCCTTGCAGGTGGGCCGACAAGTCGGCCCCGGCATCCAGTTGATGGGCCCGAGTCAGGGCCAGACCCGAGAGGGCCCCGCCCAACAGCACCGCGATGATCCACGGGACGGCCTGGTCGACCCGCCTGGTGTCGAAGCGGGCCTGCCAGCGCAGCGAGAAGATCTCCAGCCGCCGCCTCAGCTGGGCCAGCGTTGATTTGGCCTGCTCGAGATCCACTACCCGACCAGCACGGTCTCGGTGTCGCGCCCCGACCGCAGCAGGGTGCCGGGCCGAGCGTCGGTCGCCCGCCCGTCGCTCACAATGGGCTGGCCGTTCACCAGCACATGCTCGACGCCGACCGAGTCGGCGAACAAGCGTGGCGATCCCCCCGGAAGATCGTCCACCATGCGCATGGCGCCGGAATCGATCGATTCGGGGTCGAACACCACGAGATCGGCGCGCCACCCCTGCTCGATGCGGCCCCGCCCCCTCAGGCCGAACAGGCGCGCCGGGGCATCGGTCAGCATGTGTACGGCCGCCTCCAGTGAGGCCAGCCGCCGACCCCGCAGGCAGTCGCCCAGAAACGCAGTGGTGTAGGGGGCACCGCACATTCGGTCGAGGTGGGCGCCGGCATCGGACCCGCCCAGCAGCGTGTGTTCGCTCTGCCACGCCTCAGCCCGGAGACGCCAACTCTCGTTGTCGTCGTCGGTGGGGGCCGGCCACAGCACGGTGCGCAGCTCGTCGGCCAACACGATGTCGACCAGGGTGTCGAATGGCTCGGTTCCCCGCTCCGCGGCAATCTCGGCCACGGTGCGCCCCGTCAGCCCCTCATTGGCAGAAGCGAAGGTGTCGCCGATCCGGTAACCGCCCCATCCGGTGAGTCGGCTGAACACTCCGGCGTCGGGCGAGGCGGCCCGCTGAGCCAGGTGGGCCCTGGTCTGGGGCTCGGACAGCCGGGCCATGCGCTCGGCCACCGGAAGGCCGAGAACCTCCCCCCAGTCCGGGAGCATGTTGAGGGCGCAGTAGTTCAAGAAGCTCATGTTCATGCCCACCAGCACCGGCATGGTCAGCGCCACTACCCGGGCTCCGTGGGCCGCCGCCCGCACCGAGGCGCCCAGTTGAGCCCGGTAACGATCAGGATCGGCAGAGTCGATGGTGAGCACGTTCCAGTTGAGCGGGCGGCGAGCCGCCCGGGACATGGCCACCATGAGATCCAGCTCTTCTTCGGTGAAGCCCTGCATGCAGCCGTCGGTGACGTATTCCAGGGTGGTCCCCTCGTGCTCGGCCACCACCGAGCACAGCGCGACCACCTCGTCGCGGCTGGCGAAGCGGGAGGCCACCGGAGCGCCATCGCCGTCATTGTGGGTGTACGACAGCGAGGTGGAAAAGCCAAGGCCGCCTGCCTCGATGCCCTCGGCCAGAATGGACTTCATCGCCTCTAGCTGGTCGGGTCCGGCCTCGTTGCCGGTTGCATCGGCGCCCATGACCGCCCGGCGGATGGCGCAGTGGCCCACCAGGAACCCGGCGTTCACGCCTAGGTTGCCGTCCAAACGGGCCAAGTAGTCGGAGAACGTGCGCCACGACCAGTCCAGCCCCGTCTCCAGCGCGGTTAGGGGCATGCCCTCTACTTTGGCCATCATCCGCTGGAGATAGGGGGCGTCGCCGGGGTTGAGGGGCGCCAGGGTGAAGCCGCAGTTGCCCCCGATGACGGTGGTCACTCCGTGCAGGTTGGAGGGAGAGGCGGCTGGATCCCAGAACAGCTGGGCGTCATAGTGGGTGTGGGGGTCCACAAATCCGGGGCAAACCACCCGGCCAGAGGCGTCGATCTCGCTGCGCCCAGAATCAGAGACCTCGCCGATCGCCGCGATGCGCCCGTCCTCGATACCGATATCGCCGGAAAAGCCCGGACTCCCCGAGCCGTCGACAATCGTGCCCCCGCGGACAACCAGGTCCAACACGGCCCCAATCCTACTTATCCGCATGGGGCTCCCCCACGCAGCCCCACTATGCTCGCCCCGTTGCGGGCTGTGGCGCAGCTTGGTTAGCGCGTCGGTCTGGGGGACCGAAGGTCCCGGGTTCAAATCCCGGCAGCCCGACCACCGAAGTGGAGAAAACCGCCTCAATTCCTACCACTGGTCCACTGCGATCACCCCCTAATTCGAGCCAGATGCGGGGTAAGGTGCCCCAGTGCGCGCGGCTGTGTTGAGGAATGAGGCCATAGAGGTCCGAGCCACGGCCGATCCGACGCCCGGGGCCGGGCAGGTGTTGGTGCGGTCGCTGGCCTGTGGGATCTGCGCGTCGGACATTCACTTCATGGACCACCCCGGAGCAGATGCCGATGACGACAGCGGTCTGTCCGACCACGATGTGGATGCCGACATCGTCATGGGGCACGAATATTGCGCCGAGGTTGTGGACTACGGGCCGAACACTGAGCGCAAGTGGCCCACAGGCACCAGGGTGAGCTCCATTCCGGCGCTGGTCACGCCAAATGGGCTTCGAATTGTCGGACAGGCCCCCGACGCTCCCGGCGGGTTCGGGGAGTACTTTCTTCTGACTGAGGCCATGACCCAGGTGGTTACCAGCGATCTGCCCGACGAACTGGTGTCGATTGCCGACGCCATCTCAGTGGGCTGGAGCTACGCGGCCCGCGCCGCGATGACGCCAAAGGAAGTCGCCCTGGTCATCGGCTGCGGTGCCATCGGTCTGTCGGTGATCGCCTCGCTCAGGAGCCTCGGCGTCGGGCCCATCGTTGCCGCCGACTTTGTCCCCGGTCGGCGCGAGACTGCCGTTGAGATGGGTGCCGATGTGGTCGTCGACCCGGCCGACGTGTCGCCTTACGCCGCATGGCGGGAGCTTGCCTACGGATCCCCCGAGCAGATTCAAGACATGATGGGCCTGCTCAACCTGCCGGGTTGCGTCGTCTTTGAGTGCGTGGGTGTTCCCGGTGTCCTCGACGCCATCGTGCGCGGGTGCGAGCGCGGCTCTCGGGTCTTCTCGGCCGGTGGCCCCCCCGAGGGCGACCACATTCACACCATGACCGCCAAGCGAAAGGGCCTCAACATCCAGTTTGGGGGCGGTCCTTCGATAACACACTGGAATCAGGCATTCGAAGATGTGTGCTCTGGCCGCCTCGATGTGCGGCCCATGTTTGGGCGAACGGTCGGCCTTGAAGAGGTGCCCGCCGCGCTTGACGAGGCCCGGAGCGCCCACGGTCCGGCTCGTATCATTGTCACTCCATGACGACCCCTCTTGACGTCGGAATCGTTGGCACCGGCGAGATGGGCCGCCCTCTGGTGCACCGGCTACTGGGCGCTGGCCACCGCGTGACCGCATATGCCCGGCGAACCCAAGTGAGACAAGAACTCCAAGCGGCGGGAGCTCGCGTCGTGGATCATCTCCACCACATCGCCCAGGGCCAGACGATGGTGATCGTGTATGTCTACAGCGATCAGCAGGTGCGCGAGATTCTTCTTGAGGATGGCCTCATCGACGCAGCGCAGGCCGGTTGCACCTTCGTGGTGCACACCACGGCTAGCCCGACCACGATGGAAGCGGCTGCCGCAGCGGCTGAGAATCGGGGCGTCTGTGTCGTGGATGCACCGGGTAGCGGTGGGCCTGCGCAGGTGGCAGACGGCAGCCTGACGCTCTTTGTCGGAGGTGCCGCCGACCGGGTGGACGCCTGCCGCCCGCTGTTCGAGGCCTACGCCAGCCGCGCCGTGCACTTCGGACCCACCGGAACGGGCCAGCGGGTGAAGCTGCTCAACAACCTCCTCTTTGGGGCCCAAGTGCAACTCGCCATCGATGCTGCCAGACTCGCCGAGGGGTTCGAACTGAACGGCGCTGAGGTGGCTCGCGCGCTCAACGGTTGCAGCGGTTCGAGCCACGCCCTCGATTTGTTGGCGGCCATGGGCTCGGTTGAGACGCTGCTCGACGCCGCAGGCCATTTTATCCACAAGGACGTTCTCGTGGCCCGAAGCACCGCGGCCGAGATCGGTGTACCTCTGGGGTCGTTCGACGAGGTCACGCAGGCAGCTCTGGACGCCACCGCGGCGCGCTGAAACCTAAGCCAGGTTCGGGGGCGACAGCATCTGGCGGTGTTCGGGAGTGCCGTCGAGGTTGGCATTCACCCGCTCTGAGATTCGCCACCCGTCGGGGGTGCGAACCCATCGCCATGTGTTGGCCGAAAGCCGTGCGATCCAAAACCGTCCCGCATCGCCATCCCATTGAATGTTCAGGGCGTAGCTCCGGCCCACCGCCTCATCGCCGTCGACCACAACGTGGGGCACGGTGAGCACATGGCCACAACCGTTCTTGATCAACCCCTGATGGCCATCGCTGCGAACCATGTCGGCAATCTCCTCACGACCCTGCATCTCAAGCGCGCCAACCGCGTCAAAGGTCCCATCGACGGTCCAGAGTGCCGCGGCGGCCCTGTCCGACCCACTATCGACGGCGGGACCGTATCGGGCTACGAGCTGCTCGATCTCCCGTTGGTCTTCAAGTCGTCGCACCCGGGCTTGCAGCTCCGATACCAACGACTGCAACTCTTCGACTTCGCTCACCGCTCCTCCAATATCTCACAGCATCGGCGAGAACCAGTCACCGCTCGCTTCGAACCGCAACCGTTTCCCAGCCCCGCACGGTGCTGGTGTGAATCTGCACCGACCGCTCCCGGTCGGAGGTGAACCCCCCCGTGTGGGCCAGCGTCTCCTCTAGGGCCACGCGCCCCTCGAGGCGGGCTAGCGCAGCGCCAAGGCAGAAGTGGACGCCGTAGCCAAAGGAGACGTGCCGCTCCAGGTTGCGCCGGACGTCGTAGCGGTCGGGTTCGGGAAACTTGCGCTCGTCTCGCCCGGCCGCTCCGGTGAGCAACAGTACCCTTGAGTCAGCCGGAATGGTCACACCGTGCAGTTCGACAGGCTCTTCAATCCATCGGCCCTGCACCGGCGAGGGCGCTTCGTAGCGAAGCGTCTCCTCGATGGCATTAGGGATGGCGGCAGGATTGTCTCTGAGGTACTGCTGCTGGTCGAGGTGTTCACCTAGCAACAATCCGGCCCAGCCAATGAGCTTGCCCACGGTCTCAGTTCCTGCGGTTATGAGCAGCACACCGAAATCGGCCATCTCTTCGTAAGAAAGGTTTCGCCGCCCTCCAGTTTCATCGTCTATCTCGGAGTCGGTGAGTGCCGACAACAAGTCCTCTCCGGGACTCGCCGCCCGTTCGGTGATGAGTCCGTGGAGGTATTCGTGCAAATTGGCCATTGCCAGTATGGAAGTGTCGTTCACCATACCGACGCCGGGCTCAATGTGGAAGACTGCGTCGATGTCGCGGTGAATCTCTTCGCGATCGGCGGCGGGTACGCCGAGCAGTTCGGCAATCACCTGGGCCGGCAGTTCGCCACCGAACTGCCCGACGAGGTCGAAATCGGTGCCGGGCTCCCACACCGCCAACAGGTCTCGGCAATAAGCCCGGATCGCCCCTTCCAGGTCAGAAACCCGGCGCGGAGTAAAGGCTCGGCTCATGAGCGACCGCAATCGGGTGTGCTCGGGAGGATCAGTCATGATCATCATACCGGTCTGCATCCGCTCGGGGGTGAGCTGTTCCAGCGTGACCCCGTGCGATGACAGGTATTGGCCGTGAAGGCGATGGGCCAATTCCACATCCTCATATCGCGACAATGCCCAGAAGTCGAAGCGATCATTGCGGTAGACAGGGGCATAGTCGCGCATCGCCTTCCATGCCGCGTGCGGATTGGCATCAAGCTCTTCGTCGAAAGGATCCCAGTACAGGTCTGGTTCGTCCGATCCCGGATCCACTCCTACCGCCACTGAGGTCGCATCGGTCACGGATCTTCCCCTCCTCAGGTTCATCTGCCGCGCTCCAGCTTGCAGATTTGAACACGGTGCTCGGCAAATGGAGAGTAGCGCCCCTCCGGGTAGCCCGCAGGGGGTGTCAATTCAGAATCCGTCTTTTCCGCTAGTTTCCACAGGTTGTCAACAGGCCCAACTACCCGAGAGGAAGCCAGTGCAGAGCGATGCCACTACCGCGGAGGAGTTCCTTTTGGAGCTCGACGACAGCCGGAGGGAGGCCGTTGGCGCGGTGCGGGAGGTGATCCTCGCCAACCTGCCTGACGGCTACGAGGAGGTCATGCAGTACGGGATGATCTCGTATGTCGTGCCCCTCAGCGTGCTGGCCGACACGTACAACGGCCAGCCGCTCATGTACATCGCTCTGGCCTCTCAGAAGCAGTACATGTCGCTCTACCTCACCAATGTGTACGGCGATGAGTCGGTCGAGAAGTGGTTCAAAGAGCGCTACCTGGCCACCGGCAAGAAACTGAACATGGGCAAGTCATGCGTCCGCTTCCGCAAGCTCGGCGATCTGCCTCTCGAGTTAGTGGCCGAAGTCGTCGCCCGCACCCCCATCGACGAGTTCGTCACCATCTACAAAGCCTCCCGCTCCGCCCGCCGCTAGCTGTATTGCCCACAGGGGGCATCACTCATGAAGAGAGCAGTGCTTTGACGGCCTCGACACCGACTACGACATCGCCGTTCATGAGATCACGTTCGCCTTCGGCGATCTCCTTCATGGCCTGGGGGTCCCCAAGAATGGCCAGAGTCTCCTCTAGAGCCTCGAGGTCCTCAGGACTCATGAGAACCGGTGCTGGCGAAGCGTTACTAGCGATGAACACATACTTCTGAAGGTGGGGCTAGACGAGGCTGGTGGTTGATCCGCTGCCGATGGCTACTAGGCCGGCGCTGTTGACGCCGCCGACGGCTACGAGGCCGATGGAGTTGACGCCTCCGATGGCCACGAGGCCGATGGAGTTCACGCCGCGAATGGTGACCAGGCCCATGGAGTTCACCACACCGAAGGTGACGATCCCCATCGCGTTGAGGAAGGCCACCGCCGCAGCCCCGATAGCGTTGATGCCCGCGACCGCCGCGATCCCGATCGAATTGAACCTCGAGATCGCCGTTATCCCAACGCTGATCCCACTGTTTCCATTGCCGTCGTCCATGGTGCCCCTTTCCCGACTAGACGTAGAACGCCGCCCAGCCGTCTCCGTCTCCCGAAACATACCGGATTGCCGCTAGCGGGATTCTCAGCCCCTCATGACAGCAAAGCGATGCATTGGATGGCGCGCCAATTTGGTTAGACGGCGACGGATGCCTTCAGCCTCCGAGAATTAGCCGTGGCTCATCCAAGAAGGGCTCAACAACGTTCAATCCGGTCAAACCCTGCCATTGTGCTCGGGTCGATTCACCTTCGTATGTGAAGAAGCGATCGCATCGACTTATGGCCGCGGACGCTAGGTGGATTGCATCGGCGGGTTTCACTGTCCTCCTCGCAGGGCCCCTTGACTTGCGGATGATTGCACGAGCCTCACGGACGACTCTGATTGAGACGTCTGTCATGTTGATCGGCGATGCAGGAACCCAGAGCTGATCGATTACCTCTTCGCTATCCAGAGGGTCAACACCAGGCTGATCGGTGGAGATATAGGCAACTTCGGCAATCGACAAGACCGAAGTAAACAATTCGATCTTCTCGTCTCGCGCATCCTCAAGCACGGCCTCTATGACATCCGCTCGGTCCTGTTCATTTGCCACGAATGCGATCAGGACGTTGGCGTCAAGGTAGACCCGGCTTTGCCTACTGGTCATCTCTCATTTGCCTGACCAGGACTTCGGCTGGCTCAGAAATCCGGATAACTCCCCTAGCCCTTAGGTAGCCATCCGGGTCTCCCTCTTCGACAGGATCAATTTTGGTCACTTGTCGGACCCAAAGCGGCCTGTCGGTCTTGGCGTCTCGGCCGACAGTTCCCGTCACATCGGCAATGTGCCCCCAAACGTCGCGCATGGTTTCCTCTTGGTCGTGGCTCAAATAACACTTCACAGCTCTGTTTGAAGAGAGTTCATAGAGATTGAAGCTAAGGCCTTTGCGTCTGGACAGCGATTCGACCCGGCCACGAACGGTCCCAATAGACCTCGGGTCCTCCTCTGGCCATTCGGTCTCAGAAAGGGCTAACGGATCCAAGGGGGCTTCAACAACGACTTGCTTCCCATTGGTCTGAACCGTGACAGGGTGAGCCTCGTTTGCGAGAGCCATTAGTTCGTACATCTGTTTGTGTAAAGGAAATCCCAGATCGGCGTTTCCGCCCTGCACCCGTTGAGCAGCATCTATGAAGTTGTCGCACATGGCTGGGATCAGCCGGTGAGCTTCGTCATCCAGTGGAACAGCCTGGGCCGACGCGGCGGCACTTCCGTAGTCAAGACCTGCGAGTACCCACCGGACCTCTGCACTGTGGCTCTCTTGCAAGGCCTCGAGTACCTGGAAGAACCGAGCGAACGCGTTGGAGAGCGCCTCAATCGTCACCTCACCACCAAGGTGGAACCTCACATGGCTCTCGCTCATCTCAAGCATGCTAGGCGGGGTGCAACTAGAGGGTCACTACCCAATTTCGCATGAGCCCCCTGCAAACCCGCAGGGGACATCATTCATGAGGGGCGCAGCCGCTGCCTCTCAAAACAGCGAGCCGATGCCTTGGATGGCGCGCCAGGCTAGGTAGATGCCGGCGGCGGTGATGGCTACCCAGAAGTGCCAGGGGACTTTTTGGCGGGGCGGGGGTACTGGCTCGGGTGGGGTCTCCACCGGGGTGCCGCAGGTGGGGCACTCACCCGCCTCGGTCACTGAGCCGGGGTTCCAGAAGCGGTCGCAGGGCTCGCACCAGGGCACGGCCATAGCTTGCCACCACGAGACGCCGAGACCCCGAAGCAGGAAGCGCCGAAGTGGTCTCCGTCGGCCAGCAACTCCCCGGCGCTTGGTGAAGATGCGGGTATTGCCGGTAGCGGTGGTAGCCTGGCATTACTCGGTCGAAGATTTCTGCCGAGCGGGTTGCCTCCGAGTTTCTTTCTCTGATTCCGGGCAAGCTGCCCGATGCTGTATTGCGCCACGCTGACGATTTCAGGCGCCAATCATCCCCTAGCCGCCCGCCCCACGCGGGCAAGGAGCCCCAATGCCCCCCACTTTCGCCCAGCTGGGCGTGCCCGAATCCATCTGCCGCGCGCTCAAGCGCAACGGCATCCACAAGCCCTTCGAGATCCAAGCCGCCGTAATCGCCGACGCCATGGAAGGCCGAGACATCTGCGGTCGAGCGCCTACCGGGTCGGGCAAGACTCTTGCATTCGGCATCCCGCTGATCGCCAATGTGGGCCAAGCCCGGCCTCGGCGGCCCCGAGCTCTGATTCTGTCCCCCACCCGCGAGCTCGCCGACCAGATCGCATCGGAGCTGCGCTCGATCTCCGGACCGATCACCGTGGAAGCCGTTTACGGCGGTGTCGGCTACGCCAATCAGCGCAAGAAGTTGCAACGGGGGGTGGACATCCTGGTGGCCTGTCCCGGCCGGCTCGAAGACTTGATCGACCAACGGGCGGTGAGCCTGCACGAGGTCGACCAAGTGGTCATCGACGAGGCCGACCGCATGGCCGACATGGGCTTTCTGCCTGCCGTTCGGCGCATCCTCGGTCAAACCGCTTCCCAGCGCCAGACCGTTATGTTCTCGGCCACCCTCGACCGCGACGTGGCCAAGCTCACACGCGACTACCAGCATCGCCCCATCACACATGAGGTAGGCGATGCCACGCCCGACATCAAGGCAGCCGATCATCGGTTCTGGACGGTGGACAAGACCGAACGGGTCGGTGTCTGCATCGATGCGGTAACCGCCTCAGGTCCGACAATCGTGTTCTGCCGGACCCGGCACGGATCAGACCGGCTGGCCCGCCAGTTCACCCAGCGGGGCGTCAAAGCGGCCGCCATTCACGGGGGCCATGCCCAGAACCGCCGCACTCGGACGCTCAAAGAGTTCATCGACGGCCGGGTCGAGGCTCTGATCGCCACCGACGTCGCCGCTCGGGGGATCCATGTGGACTCGGTGGCTTGCGTTATCCATTTCGACCCACCTGAGGATCACAAGGCGTATCTGCACCGCTCGGGCCGCACCGCCCGCGCCGGCCAGACGGGACTGGTGGTGTCGTTGGTCCAAAACGGCCAACACGCCGACGCCAAGAAAATCCAGCAAAAGCTCGGACTGCATGAACCCATCACCAGTCCTAGGCGTCTCGAACACAGCGCAGCGCCCGCCCGTCGCCGCAATCCGGCTCAGCATCGGCAGAAATGGCGGAAGCCCCGAAGCCGCGCTTCCTCCCGTTAGTGGTCTGTCTGCCCGCCAGTGCGGGTGTGCGCAAATGGATCAGGCCCGGCGAACGGCGAGGATGGCTACATCGTCGGTGATGGTGCCGTCGGCAAAATCTCGAGCGGCCTCCAACAGCGTCTTGCACAGCACGTCGGGGGAGACGGTGGGGTCGCGGCGGAGGTGCTGGGCGATGCGGTCCTCGCCGAACTGGGCGTCGCCATAGCGCACTTCAGCCAGACCGTCGGTGTACATGAGCACCATGTCGCCTGAGTCCAAGGGGATCTCCCGGCTGAAATAGGTACTGCCGGGATCAAGCATCAACAGGGCCCCGGTGGCCCGCAGTGGCTGTACTTCGCGCTCATGCCAGAGCCAGGCCGCCGGGTGGCCGGCAGAGGCGTACCGCATGGACTGGGCCTCGGTGTCAAAGACCACGATCACCACCGATATGAACTCCTCGGCCCGCTCGATGGACGACATCTGGGCGTTCAACTCCTCCAAGGCCTGGGCCGGGTCGCGGAACTGGCGCAGAAACACCCGGAGCAGGTACTTGGCCTGGAATGCGGTGATGGACGACTCGATGCCCCGGCCGGCCACATCCCCGATTACCGCGGCCACCCGGGTGGGACCCACCCGGAAAACGTCGAAGAAGTCCCCGGCCATAACGCCCTCACCCGCTTGGTACACCCGCCCCATCTCGTAGCCGGCGAAGTCGGGCAGGTCGTCGGGGGCTAGCCGCCCAGCCCATGCCCGTGGGGCGAGGTCCCCCTGGCTCAGCGTCTCCTCGGCCCGGCGCTCCATCTCGAACCGCTCCTGGGTGAGCCGGGCCTCGGCCACAGATCGACGTCCCCACCACAACGGAAACAGGGCGGGCACCACCACCAAAGCCAAAACGGCTGCCACGGCCCGAGACTCCAAGACAGCGGTCAATGCCGCCACCACGGTCAGGGCCGCATACAGAAGGGCGGAGTGGGCATCCCGACGGAAGCTGGACTGGGCCAGGGTGTGAGCCGCTTCATAGGCGCTCTCGCCCTCCTCGTCGTATCCCTCCCCCGCATGGGTGTGCTGTACCCGGAGCAGGAACCGATGTCGGTGCCGGGCAGCCCGGGCGAAGATGCCGGCCGCGAACGCGCAGACGCCCGCGGTAAGCACAAGGAGGAGGGTCTCCATTTGGCAAGATTACCCCGCAAAATGGCGAAATTCTTGCCGCTTTCCCGGCAATTTCCGGGGATTACTCGCCGGAGCGGCGGCGCACCCGCAGCTTGACCGGGACTGATCCCAGGTCGAATGCCTCCCGAAAGCGGCGCTCCAAGTAGCGCAAATAAGTGCGGGGAAGGGTCCGATTGGCAAACAGCGTGAAGGTGGGAGGGTCGGCCGCCCCTTGGGTGGCGTAGAGCACCCGGGCGCCGTCGGGGGCGGGATGGGCCGCCTGGGCGTCTCGCAGCACACGGTTCACCGCCTGGGTGGGGATGCGGCGCCGGTACTCGGCGATCACCCCCCGAAGCTCGGGCAGGAGCCGATTCAACCCCCTCCCCGACAGGGCGCTCACCCGGAGAACGGCCGCTTCGCCCAAGAAGTGCAGACGGTGGTCGATGTCGAGGGCTATTGCCTCCCGGGCCTCGGTGTCGAGCAGGTCCCACTTGTTGAGCAGAACCACGATGGGACAGCCGGCGCCGTCGATGCGCTCGGCCAAGCGCTGGTCTTGGTGGGTCACCCCCACCGTGGCGTCGATCACCAACAGGGCGATGTCTGAGCGATCAACTGCGGCCAAGGCCCGCAGCAGCGAGTAGTACTCGGTGGCCTGATCGATGCGGGCCCGGCGGCGCATCCCCGCGGTGTCCACAAACCGGATCGGTCCCAATTCGGTTTCCACCACGGTGTCGATGGCGTCGCGAGTGGTGCCCGGCTGATCGTGGACCACCGACCGGTCGTCGCCAATCAGGCGGTTGAACAGAGTGGACTTTCCCGCGTTGGGCCGGCCCACGATGGATACAGAGACCGTGCCGGCATCGGATTCGGGCTCGGCGCCGGCCTCGAGTTGTTCCGCCGGCTCTTCGGGCAGCAAGGCCATCGCCGCGTCCAACAGGTCGCCCACTCCCCGCCCATGTAGCGCGCTCACTGGGAACGGATCGCCCAATCCCAGGCGGATGAACTCCCAGATGAGGTTCTCGTGGGCCTCGTCGTCAACCTTGTTCACCGCCACCAACACCGGGCCAGCCCGGCCCCGCAGCCTTCCCGCCACACCCTCGTCATCGCCGGTTATTCCCGCCTGGGAGTCCACCACCATCACCACCACATCGGCGTCTTCCATGGACTTCTCGCTCTGAGCGGAGACCTTGGCATCCATCGAGGAGTTGTCGCCGGTGCCCTGGGGCAGCCAACCGCCGGTGTCCACCACCGTGAATTCCCTCCCCTGCCAGCTAGCCGGCATCTCCTTTCGATCCCTGGTCACGCCGGGCTGCTCGGCCACGATGGCCTCCCGACGGCCCAGGATCCGGTTCATGAGCGTGGACTTGCCCACATTGGGCCTCCCGACGATCGCCACCGTGGGCCAGCGAGGAGAGAGCGACGGTGAAGGGGCCTCGGCCATGGAGCTAGCCCCCGATTGCCCTTCGCAGGGCCACCCCGTCGGTGGGAACCACCTCTACCGGGCGGGGGAGATCGCTTGGCCGGGTTCCATCCAAGAACATGCCTTGCGACAGGCAAACGTCGGGAAGCAGATAACGATGGCCCTCGGGTTGGCCAGCCAGCGTGCGGGCTATGTCCTCGCCCACCAGCAGCCCGGCCACCGCGGTGGTACCGCCGAAGAACCGGTTCTCCACCGGTACCACCCGCACATCCCCGCGGCCCAGCGAAGCCACCAGCGGCCCCAGCACCGCGGCCCCGTACTCCCCTGTGACCACTCCCACTGGAGCGCCCTTGCGGGGCCGCAGACCGATCGGCGTCGAGCCGTCGTTCCTCGGCGCCCGGTAGCCCTCGGCGGGCGCCCCTTCCACCCAAGCGAAGAATCCGGGACGGGTTCCGGTCACTTCTTCGGTCTGGCCCGAGAACTCTGTCCGAAGCGTGGCCGCCATGCCCACCCCATCCTCGTGCATGGGAAATCCCTCGTAGGCCTCCGGGTCGGGGAATTCGATCCCGGCCAGCAGGTAGTACTCGTCGGCGGCGAACACCAGGCGGCGGCCCAGCACCTGGCGGTTGATCTCCTGCCACTCGTGTACCGCCTCGACAACCGCAACCGCCTCGGCGGTCGTGTGGGGCCTCAGCCGGGGTTCTGACGTGTGCCGCGACACCCCCAGGGGCACCACGCACACGCTGGCCAGCTCGGGGTATTCGTCGGCCACACCGGCAAGGGTGTCCTCCAGCACATCTCCGTCGTTCACGTCGGGGCACACCACCACCTGGCCGTGTACCTCGATGCCGTGGTCGAGCAACGCCCGCAGCCAGCGCAGGCTGGTGGCCCCCCGGCGGTTCCGGAGCATGTCGGCCCTCACGTCTGGATCGGTGGCGTGGATGCTCACGTTCAGCGGCGACAACCGCTCGGTCACCACCCGCTCCATGTCGGCCTCGGTAAAGCGGGTCAGGGTGGTGAAGTTGCCGTAGAGGAATGAGAGCCGGTAGTCGTCGTCCTTCAGATACAGGCTGGGGCGCAGACCCGGCGGGAGCTGGTAGATGAAGCAGAATTCGCAGTGGTTGTCGCAGGTGCGCACCCGGTCGAACAGCGCCGAGTCCACCTGGGCGCCCAACGGCTCCCCGGCCCGCTTGAGCACCTCCAGCTCCAGCACCACCCCGTCGCGGCGAATGTCCAGGCTTAGCTCGGGCTCATCCACTAGCTGCTGGTACTCGATCACGTCCTTGGGGACGGAGCCATTGACGGCCAGCAGCTCGTCGCCGGCCTTCAAGCCGTATTGCTGAGCCACCGACCCATCGGCGACCGCTGTCACCCGGGGAGCGGACATGGCAAAAATGATACGAGGCCAAGAATGCCCCGGCCGACCACTAAATTGACCTTGTGGACGTCGACAAGGTGATCTTGGCCGCTCCCCGGGGATTCTGCGCCGGTGTGGAGATGGCCATCAAGGCACTGGCCTGGCTGGTCCGCACCTTCGAAGCCCCCGTGTACTGCTACCACGAGATCGTGCACAACAAGCTGGTGGTCCGCCGTTTCGAGAAACTCGGCGTGGTGTTTGTGGACGACATTTCCGAGGTTCCTCCGGGGCATCCCATAATGCTGTCGGCCCATGGTTCGGCCCCCGAGGTGGTGGAAGCGGCCACCGAGCAGGCCAGCTACATGGTGGACGCGGTGTGCCCGCTGGTCACCAAGGTCCACCACGAGGTGAAGGTGCGAGCCGGCAAGGGTTACCGCATCGTGTACGTCGGACACGAAGACCACGAGGAGGCGGTGGGCACCATGGCGGTGGCCCCGGAGGCCATCCACCCGGTGGAGAGCATCGACGATGTGGAGGCGCTCCCGAATTTCGACGACCCGGTGGCCCTGCTGGCCCAGACCACGCTGTCGCATCGCGACTGGGAGGGCGTGATGCACGCGGCCCGCGACCGATTCCCCGACATGTGGACCCCGGGACGAAGCGACCTCTGCTTCGCCACCACCAATCGGCAGGCGGCGCTGACCGCCATCGCCGAACAGTGCGGCACCGTGGTGATCGTGGGTTCGGCCAACTCCTCCAACACCATGGCGCTGGAGAAGCTGGCCCGAGAGCTGGGCTGCGAGCGGGTGTTCCGGGTGAACCGTGCCTCCGAGCTGCCCGACGACATCTCCGGAGTGGTGGGGCTCACCGCCGGGGCTTCGGCCCCCGAGGAGCTGATCAACGAGGTGCTCGACCGGCTCGCCCCAGCCGAGGGCATCGAGGAGGTGTCGTTCACCGATGAGGACGAGTACTTTCCCCCGCCCCGCAACCTCCGCGATCTCATAGAGGCCTCCGGCTCTCTGGCCTCTTTCAGCCTGGGTGGGCCCCCGTCGCCCACCCCTATCGTGGATCGCAAGGTGGCGGCCAGCGACGTGCTCGACGGCCTCATCGCCAGCCGCTGACCGCGGCCGGCAGCCCTAATCTGCGTCTCGGCGATCCCAGACGGGGATTCCCAGTTCCTGTTGAACCCCGTCGAACATGTTCTGGAGGATCTCCCGCAATTCGTCGGAATACTGGCTTAAGGCCTCCCGGCTCACCCGCCCCCGTTCGTCGACCGCGGGCGGGGCCAACGGTTCGCCCCAAACAAGCCGCACTATGCGGGGCCGGGGCATCCGGACGCCGATGCCCATGGCCCGCTCTGTGCCGCCGATTGCCACCGGCACTACGGGCACCTGCGACTTGGCAGCCAGCCAGGCCACCCCATCCAGCAGCGGGTAGATGCGGGTGCCCGACTTTCGCTCCCCCTCGGGAAACACCACCAGCGGCTGCCCGCCCTCAAGCACCGTAAGCGCAGCCTTGAGGGCGCTGCGGTCGATGGTGTCGCGCCTCACGGGAAAGGCCCCCATGGTCACCAGGATCCAAGTGGTGATCGGACCGCGGAAGAGTCCGCTCTTGGCGAAATAGCGGAGCGGCCGGCCCGCCGATGCCCCGATGAGCGGGGTGTCCAAATTGGAGCGATGGGTGGGGGCGACAATCACCCCTCCCCGGCGGGGCATATTGCGCCGGCCTCGGGTGTAGCAGCGGAAATAGGCCCCGAATACTGCTCGAGCCAGCCGCTGCACAAAGAAGTGGAAAACCACCCCGACCACCCGCCCCTTGGCCTCCAATTCCTCGGGGTGGAGCTCGACCTGGTTCACCTGGCCTCCAATTCCTCGGGGTGGAGCTCGACCTGGTTCATCCCAATCGGGCGATCAGCTCGTCTACTACTTGGTCGACTGTGAGGTCGGTGGTGTCGATGTGAACGGCGTCGGGGGCCTGGATGAGCGGATCGTGCTGACGGGAGGAATCGGCTGCGTCTCTGGCCGCCAGATCGGCAGCCACCGTCTCATAGTCGAGCGCGCTCACCTCTCCGGCCCGTCGCTCGGCCCGGACCATGGCAGACGCGCTCAGATAAACCTTCAACTCGGCGTCGGGAAACACCACCGTCCCGATGTCCCGACCCTCCAGAACGCCGCCGCCCCGTTCCATCACCCAAGCTCGCTGGCGCACCCGCAACACGTCTCGAACACCGGAAATGGCCGCAACCGTGCTCACCGACCGGGTCACCTCCGGGCCTCTGATCTGGGTGGTGGCGTCCACACCGTCGACTATGACCGAGGCGTCGTCAACCTGGATGTCGCTGTTGCGAGCCACCTCCACAATGGCGTCGGCATCGGCCAGGTCGACCTCTCGAGCCATAACGGCAAAGGCCACCGATCGATACATCGCGCCGGTGTCCAGATATTCCAGTCCCAGTCTCTCGGCCAGCCTCCGGGCCACCGTGGACTTGCCCGATCCGGCCGGGCCGTCGATGGCGATTACCCTCACACCCTCGCCTATCTGCCCGTCGGCGGCGCTCACGGCGTCCATCCTGTGCTGTGCTCCAGGTGGCGGGCAAAGCTCGGATAGCTCGTGTTCGTGGCCTCAAAACCCTCGACTGTCATCGAGCCGCGGCCCACTGCTCCGGCGATGGCCGCGGCCATGGCCATCCGGTGGTCTCCACGGGAGTCCACAGTACCGCTGCCCAGGGCTTCGGCGCGACCGACTCCGGTGATCGCCAGCATGTCGCCGTCGATCCGGCACTCCGCCCCGAGGCCGTCAAGCAGTTGGGCGATGGCCACCACCCGATCGGACTCTTTGACCCGCAGTTCGCCGACCCCCTCAAAAGCGGTGTCCCCCTCAGCGGCCGCGGCGGCCACGGCCAGAATGGGCACCTCGTCAATGCAGCCCGGCAGCTCTTCAGCAGTCACCCGGGTTCCTTTGAGCTCACTGGATCGGGCCCTGACGTCACCCGAGGCCGAATCCACGGTTATGTCGGCGCCCATGCGCCGCAAGACCTCGATGAACCCTCCCCGAGCCTGTCCGAGATAGACGTTTTCCACCACAAGGTCGCTGTCGGGGGCTACGCAGGCGCCCACCACCCAGAATGCGGCCTGCGACGGGTCGCCGGGTACTTCGACATCGGGGGGTTCCACCTCTCCCGGCCACACGGTCACCGAAGAAGACCCACGCTCCAGCCTCACTCCGGCGGCGGCAAGCATCTCTTCGGTGTGCGCTCGGGTGGGAACCGCCTCGTGCACCGTGGTCGGCCCCTCGGCTCTTAGGGCGGCGAACAGCACCGCGCTCTTAACCTGGGCCGAGGCCACCGGCAAGGTGTATTCGATGCCCCGCAGCGGGCGGCCCTCGATGGTCAGAGGCGCCAGCGAGCCGTTCGCGCCGCTGCCGCTGATCGATGCTCCCATCGCGGTCAAAGGGTTGATGATCCGGTCCATGGGCCGCTGGCGTATTGATGCGTCTCCATCCAGTGTGGTGGTGAAGTCGAAGCCAGCCACCAACCCGGCCAGAAGCCGGATGCCGGTTCCGGAGTTCCCCAAGTCGATGGGGCTGCGGGCACCGCACACTCCCCCGGTGACAGTCACGTCGCCCGATTCCGCCATCGCCACTTGAGCACCCAGCGCCTCAACGGCATGGCGAGTGCGGACGACGTCGTCACCGTTGGACAAGCCTCTTATGGTGCACGGCCGCTGGCCCAGCGCAGCGATCATCAGCGCCCGGTGGGAGATCGACTTGTCGCCCGGCACTTGGAGCCGTCCGGTGAACTGGCGCTTCCCTTCCACCGTGATGGCGGTCACGTCCGGACCCCCGCGCCCGGACGCTCCCCCAGAACGCTCACGACAGCACTCTCGAAGACGGGGCGTATCCCTGCTTCCGGAGGGCCTCCAACAGGCCGTCGGACGCCTCCGCGTTTACCACCAGGATGGCCACGCCTTGGCCGCCCTCCACCGAGTGGGCGATCTCCAGGTCGAAGATGTTCACCCCGATATCGGTGGTGAGGCTGGTGATGCGGGCCAGCTCGCCGGGACGGTCGAACACCGGCACCCTCACCTCAGACAGCGAGACGTCCCGGTCCAGCCCGTAAGGCAGATGGGCTCGGGCACTTCTCGCCTGTTCTAGGAGCTCCAACAGCCCGCCCCGGTTGCCGTCTGACACCAGTGAGCGCACCTCGGCCAAGGCGGCGATAAAACGGTCGAGCACCGAGCAAATGGCCTCGGAGTTCTCATCGCAGATGTCAGGCCAGATTCCAGGGTGTCCAGAGGCGATGCGAGTCATGTCCCGGAATCCGCCCGCGGCCAGCCGCAACATCACCTGGTGTTCCTCAGAGCGCTCATCGGCCAAGGCCATGAGCGTGGCTGCGGTTAGATGGGGCACATGCGAGACCACCGCGACCAAGGCATCGTGGCGCTCCGGGGCCAGTGACACCACGTCAGCTCCCAAGGAGGCCACCACTGAACGGATTTGAACCAGGGAATCATCGTCGGTGTCGTCGGTGGGAGTGAGGACCCACACCGCGTTCTTGAACAAATCGGCCCGGGCCCCGGCCACCCCCTCCTGCTCGCTGCCGGCCATGGGGTGGCCGCCCACAAAGCGGGGGCTGGCCACCGAGGACACAATCGGGGCCTTCACGCTGCCCACATCGGTCACTGACCCGTTGCCCATTGCCAATGCCTTACGGGCCTCGGGGGCGGCCGCTCCCACCGGGGTGGCCACAAACGTGATGTCAGCATCGGTCGGCGGTCCAACCGCATCGAGAGCGCCTCGATTGAGCGCTTCCGCGGCCACCGCCTCGTCCTGGTCAGTGCCGGTCACCCACCAGCCCCGCTCCCGCAAGGCCAACCCGATGGAGCCTCCGATAAGCCCGGTGCCGACGATTGCGGCTCTGCCTGAACCTCCCGGCAGCCCGGTGCCGACGATTGCGGCCCGCTGAGTGGCCATCACTCGGGAAGGTCGTCGCGCAGGCCTCGTGCGCCTTCCAGGTAAATGTGGTGCAATTCGTCGCGCCCCCGCTCGGTGGTCAGATGGATCAGCACGCGCAGGCACAGCGGCGTTCCCTCTACGATGTCCAGCTCCTGGGCGCAGAGCAGAGGCACGTCGCCGAGGCCGAATTTTCGGGCCGCGGCCGCGGGAAAGGCCGAGTTGATGTCGGAGGTGGCGGTGAAGACAATGCTGATCAGGTCGTCGTGATGGATGTCGTTGCGGTCGAACAGCTCGGTCAACAGCGCGATGATCCGCTCCCCCATATGCTCGGGAGTATCGACATCAATGGTGGTGGCGCCCCGCAGGGCGCGGACGGCGCTGCTCACGGCCAAAATTGTACCGACCCCTGGATGCGGCCCTTAACTCAGTTGCCGGTGAGCTCCGCCCCCTGGCGCTCCAGCTTCCGGACTTCGCTCTGACTCAGCTCTCGCCACTCGCCCGGCGGGAGCCTTCGATCGGCCAGCGGGCCGATGCGGGTGCGAACCAGGCGGATCACAGGATGGCCTATCGCCTCGCACATCCGCCGAACCAGTCGGTTGCGGCCCTCGTGGACCACGATGCGGATGACCGATGGCTCGGGCAACGACACCGCAACTACCCGAGCCATGCCGTCATCCAACTCCACTCCCTCGCGCAGCCTCCTCAGCGACCCGCGGCCAGGACGGCCCTCGACGTGGGCCAGGTACTCCTTGTCGACCCCGAAAGACGGATGGGTCAGTCGGTGGGTCAGCCCCCCGTCGTTGGTGAGCAGCAATAGCCCCTCGCTGTCGGCGTCTAGGCGGCCCACCGGGAAGACCCGGGGCTCGCTCGGCACCATTGCCACCACGGTGGGGCGCCCCTGGGGATCGGAAGCGGTAGTGACCACTCCGGGGGGCTTGTTCAGCAGGTAGTACACCAGATCGGTCCGCAGCCCCACCGGGACGCCGTCTACCTCAACCGCGTCGTGCTCTGGATCGATCCGCTGGCCGAGCCGGGCGGGCTGCCCGTTCACTGAAATGCGGCCCTCGGCCACCATCTCCTCGACTGCCCGGCGACTGGCCACTCCGGCAGCGGCCAGGACCTTCTGAATCCGCTCAGGCTCGCTCACACTGTCGGGACATCGCTGTTGCCGCTTTCAGGCTCTCGCATAGGGCGGCTGTCGGCCATCAGACTTGTCTCCAAGGCCTCGATCACCTCGGCGCCGGGCACAAAATCGACCAGCGGGGGTAGTTCGTCGATGGAGTCGAGCCCCAGCCGCTCCAAGAAGGCCGGCGTGGTGGCAAATAGGCGGGCATTGCCCGGGCCAGGATCTCGGCCCACTTCCTGCACCAGTCCCCGATGCTGGAGCGTGCGCATGGCGCCCTCGGCGTTCACCCCCCGGATGGCGGACACCTGGGCCCTGGACAGCGGTTGCTTGTAGGCCACAATGGCCAAGGTCTCCAGCGCGGCCGAGGAGAGACGGGAGCTTTGGCCGCTGACCACAAACCGCTTCACGTACGGCTCGGCATCGGGATGGCTGCGGAACCGGTAGCCACCGGCCACCCGGACCAGTTCGAATCCCCGGCCCTCGGCTCGGTATTCCTCGGCCAACTGGTCGCAGATGGCATCCACCTGACCGGTGGGAATCTCAAAGAGCTGGGCCATGAGCCCCGGCGGGACCGGCTCCTCGGCGACCATCACAATGGCCTCCACCGCCTGGCGGGCCTCAATGCTCTCATCCGTCATAGGAGTCCACCCCTGCCAGCGTCTCGAATCTCATCCGTCATAGGAGTCCACTCCTGCCAATGCCTCGTCGAAGTCGGCCTCGGCGCTCCAGGTGATGGCGATGCGGCCAAAGGTCGCGGCCTGCAACACATCCACCAAGCCCCGCTTGTAGAGCTCCAGAACGGCCAGGAAGTACACCACCACCTCAATACCGGTCTCCAGATCCTCGGTCAGCTCCCGGAACCCCACCGTCCCTATCTCGGGCAGGCGGTGCATAAGGTCGGCGGCCACCTCGTCCACGCTGATGGGGATGTCGGTGATGTGCTGTACGTTCACCCGCGGCGTGGGCCGAGAAGCAGTGGCCCGCAGAAATGCGGCTCTGAGATCTTCGGGACCGATCCCCTCCAAGAAGTCGGGCACGAGGTCTACATAGCGCTCGTCGGGACCGGCCGTGCGGGGCAGGCCGCGCCCGGCCACTTCAGCCAACTGCTCGAGGACCTGGGCAACCCCTTTGAAGGTCTGGCACTCCAGCAGCCGAGCCAGTAGCAGGTCGCGCTCCGACCACAGGGCCAATTCCTCGTCCAGATCCAGTGACTCGCTGTCGGGCAGCAGGCGGCTGCTTTTGAGCTGTACCAGCGTGGCCGCGATCAACAAGAACTCGGTGGCCACGCCCAAGTTGAGCTGCTCCATCTTGTTGAGCTCGGCCAGGTAGGCGTCCACAATGTCGCCCACCCTCACTTCATAGAGATCGACCTCGTCCTTCAATATGAGGTGCAAAAGCAGGTCGAAGGGGCCCTCGAAGACCTCGGTTCGCACTTCGAACGGACCTTCGGACACCTCCGTTCTCACCTCTGCGACCACCCGCCAAGTGTAGAACTCGCCATCTGCCGGTTCGGGGTTTTGGGTTCAGGGCTGGCACCTAGGGATTTCGCGATCCAGGCGGGTAGTTTGACCGGCGTGGCGCGAGTGTTCTCTGGTATCCAGCCGTCCGGCGGCATGCACCTGGGCAACTTGTTGGGTGCGCTGCGCAACTGGGTGGCATACCAGCACGAGCACGACGCGGTGTACTGCGTGGTAGATCTCCACGCCCTCACCACCGCGCCCGATCCGGGCGAGCTGCGGGACAACACCCTGGCCGCGGCGGCAATGCTCCTCTCGGTGGGCATCGATCCCGATAAGTCCACCTTGTTCGTGCAGAGCTCGGTGAGCGAGCACGCCGAGCTGGCCTGGATGATGGAGTGCACGGTGGGCTTCGGCGAACTGCGCCGGATGACCCAGTTCAAGGACAAGTCCGACCGTTCTGAATTCGTGTCCGCCGGCCTGTTCACCTATCCCGCCCTTCAGGCGTCGGACATCTTGCTGTACGACACCGACTTGGTGCCGGTGGGCGACGACCAGCGCCAGCACATCGAGCTCTGCCGGGATATCGCCGAGCGCTTCAACCGCCGCTACGGCGACACCTTCACCGTGCCCGCCCACGTAATCCCCGCCGCGGGGGCCCGGGTCATGGACCTCCAGAATCCGGCCGACAAGATGTCCAAGTCGTTGGAGTCGGCCGGCACCGTCGGCGTGCTGGAGGAATCCGAGAGCGTGACCCGCAAGTTCAAGCGGGCAGTAACCGACAGCGAAAACGAAGTGCGCTACGACCCCGAGACCAAACCGGGGGTGTCCAACTTGCTGGGCATCCTGGCATCGGCCACCGGGCGAACTCCGGAGTCGGTTGCCGCCGACTATGCCCAATACGGGCCGCTCAAAGCCGACACCGCCGACGCGGTGAACGAGCTGCTCTTCCCCATCAGGGAGCGATACGCCGAACTGTCGTCCGACCCGGGAGAGATCGCCCGGGTACTGGCCACCGGGGCCGACAAGGCCCGCACGGTGGCAGCAGCCACCTTGGAGCGGGCCAGAACCAACGCAGGGCTGATCCCCCGCTCCCCCGCCTGATTGCCTAGCACCGACCTGAGGAGCCCCATGTCAGAGATCACCCCGTTCACCGTCGAAATATCCGACGCTGCGCTGGACGACCTTCAACGCCGCTTGAGGGATGCCCGCTGGCCCGATCAGCTCCCCGACGCCGGCTGGGACTACGGCGCAGAGATGGGCTACATCCAGGAACTGGCCAGTTACTGGGCCGACGAGTACGACTGGCGGGCCGCGGAGGCGGAGCTGAACGAACTCGACCACTTCACCACCACCATCGACGGCCAGAACATCCACTTCATCCACCAGCGCTCCTCCCACCCCGACGCCTATCCGCTGATCATCAGCCACGGTTGGCCGGGCACGGTGGTGGAGTTCCTCGACATCATCGGGCTACTGACCGAGCCTGATGACCCCGCCGATGCCTTCCATGTGATCGCCCCGTCGCTCCCGGGCTACGGCTTCTCGGGGCCGACCGCCGACCGGGGATGGGACACCGTCCGCACTGCCAAGGCATTTTCCGAGCTGATGGGGCGCCTGGGATACGACCGCTACGGAGCCCAGGGGGGTGATTGGGGCTCGATGATCTCCCAGAACATCGGCCGCTGTGACCCCGATCACTGCGAGGCTGTCCATGTGAACTTCTTGTTCGCCACGGCTCCTGAGGAAGGGCCCGGCGAACTCACCGATACCGAGCAGGCCGGGTTGGGCCGGGCCAACCTCTATTTCACCGAGGGCGCGGGCTACATGCAGATCCAGAGCACCAAGCCCCAGACCCTGGCCTATGGCTTGACCGACTCCGCCGTCGGACAGCTGGCCTGGATCGCCGAGAAATTCCTGGCCTGGACCGACAACGACGGCACCATCGAATCGGCGGTGAGCCGGGATCGACTTCTCACCAACATCTCCCTTTACTGGTTCACAGCCACCGGGGGATCGTCGGCCCGCATGTACTACGAGACGTTGCGCCCTGGTGCAGCCGGATTGCGCGGCCCTCTCAGCACCCCTCTGGGGATGGCCAGCTTTCCCATGGAGATAATGCAGGCCCCCCGGCGCTGGTTGGAGGACAACTACAACATCGTCCACTGGTCCGACATGGATGAGGGGGGCCACTTCGCGGCCATGGAGGAGCCCGAGGCCCTGGCCCAGGACATCCGCGAGTTCTTCCGCCGCTTTCGGTAGTAATACATCACTATGAGGATGCCGTCGCTGCCTCAGGGATTGGCCGCCAGAGCGGCCCGGGGAGCAGGCCGGCTATCCCAGAAGCTCGGACGGGGCGGCGGCACCACCATTCCTGGCCTGCTGCTCAGCCGCTTGCGACCAGAGGCCACCGCAGAGATGGCCCGTTCAGTTTCCGGCGGCGTGATCCTCATTTCGGGAACCAACGGCAAAACCACCACCGCCCGGCTAGTTCGGGCCGCACTAGACACCAACGGCGCCCGCGTGGTGGCCAACACTGCCGGCTCCAATCTGGAGCGGGGGGTGGCCACTGCCCTGCTCGACGCAGATGGGGCCGAAATTGCCCTGTTCGAAGTCGACGAGGCCGCCCTGCCGGGACTGATGGCCCAAACCGAGCCGCGGGTAGTCACCCTGATGAACCTGTTCCGGGACCAGCTTGACCGCTATGGCGAGCTCGAACACCTGGTCGACCGCTGGCGGGGCGCGGTGGCCGAACTCGACCCAGCCGCAACCGTGATCTACAACGCCGACGATCCTGCGGTGGCCGAAATTGCCGCCCGGCATCCCAACACGGTGTCATACGGCATTGAAGACCCCCGGGTGGGCCGCGACCGCTTGCCCCACGCGGCCGACACCACCGAGTGCCGCCACTGTGGCGCTTCACTGCACTACGAAATGGTCACCATCGCCCACCTCGGCCGTTGGTCCTGTTCGGAGTGCGGTTTGGCCCGGTCCCAGCCCGATGTCCAAGCCACCCGGGTGGAGTTGCACGGTTTGGACGGCCAGCGACTCTCCATCGCCACTCCCCGGGGACCGATTGAGCTGTCGCTGAGGCTGCCGGGCATGCACAACTCCTACAACGCCTTGGCCGCCACCGCCACCTCCATCGCTCTCGACCTTGCCCCCGAGGCCTTCGGCCCCGCGCTGGCCAAGCGGGAAGCGGCATTCGGACGGGCCGAGCGCACCCAGATCGGCAACGTCAGAGTGACCACGCTGCTGGCCAAGAACCCGGCCGGGGCCAATGAGAACATCCGCACCATGCTGCTGGAAGACCATCCACTCCACCTGCTGGTGCTGCTCAACGACCGCACCGCAGACGGGCAGGACGTGTCGTGGATCTGGGATGTGGACTACGAGCTGCTGCTGGACAGCGGCCGGCTGGCGTCGCTCACGGTGGGCGGCGATCGGGGCTACGACATGGCGCTGCGCTTCCGCTACGCCGGATTCGACCCCCAGCGACTCTCGGTCGTTCCCTCGGTGTCCGCCGGGCTGAATACCGCCCTGGGGGCCAGCGAAACCGACGGCCACCTCTACGTTCTGCCCACCTACACCGCCCTGCTCGAGTTCCAGGCGGTGCTGGCCGAACGGGGGCTCGTCCCCGCCTTCTGGGAGGACGAATGAGCATCGGTGACTCCCAAGTCAGGCTGTGTCATCTGTACCCGGATCACCTGAACATCTACGCCGACCGGGGAAACATCGCAGTGCTCGCTCGTCGCCTCGAGTGGCGGGGATTGACACTGGAAATCACCGAAGCGGGGCTCGGCGATCCCATCGCCGACGACTGCCACTTCTACTACCTGGGCGGGGGCCAAGACCGCGACCAGATGCTGGTGGCCGAAGACCTAGCCCACAAGGCCGACCCTCTGCGCCATGCCGCCGAAGACGGAGCAGTGGTGCTGGGGGTGTGCGGCGGCTACCAGCTCTTGGGTCACGGCTACACGGCGGCCGACGGCCAGCGCATGCACGGAATAGGGCTGCTGGACTTGGAGACCACCGCCGGAAGCAGCCGCCTCATCGGCGATGTGGTGCTCGACGTCACCCTCAACGGCCAGTCCCGCACGGTGGTCGGCTATGAGAACCACGCCGGGCGCACTTATCTGGGCGGGGGGTGCACGCCGCTCGGCCACTTGCGCCGAGGGCACGGCAACAACGGAGACGACGGCTGTGAGGGAGCGGTGGCCGGCCGTCGAGTGGGCACGTACCTGCACGGACCGCTGCTGCCCAAGAATCCCTGGCTGGCCGATACCCTGCTGGGCTGGGCCCTGGACCACGCCGAGTGCCCCGTTGAATTGGAACCATTGGACGACGACCTCGAACGGTCGGCCCATGCCGTTGCCGCCACCAGAGCAGGACGAAAGCGATAAGCCCAATGCCAGACAGCGCCCCCCGACCGATCATCATCGACACCGACCCCGGCCAGGACGACGCCATCGCCATCTTGGCCGCATTGGCTTCCCCTGAGCTGGAGGTTTTGGGCATCACCGCGGTGGCCGGCAACGTGCCCCTGGAACTGACCGCCCGCAACGCCCTCATCCTGGTGGAGCTGGCCGGGCGCCCCGAGGTGCCGGTGTTCGCGGGCTGCGACCGCCCGCTGCGCCGGGACCTGGTCACCGCCGAGCACGTCCACGGCAAAACCGGCATCGACGGCGCCGACCTGCCCGATCCCTCCGCTGCCCTGCAATCCCAGCACGCGGTGGAATGGATGATCGAGACGCTCTTGGCCGCCGGGGAGCGGGAGATCACCGTCTGCCCGGTGGGACCCATGACCAACGTGGCCACCGTGCTGGAGAGCGCCCCCGAAGCGGCCAGGAACATCCGGGAGATCGTATGCATGGGCGGCGGATTCTTCGGCGGGGGCAACACCACGCCCACCGCGGAGTTCAACGTGTTCGTCGATCCCGACGCCGCCCAGATCGTGCTTCACTGCGGTGCCCCGGTCACCATGCTCCCCCTCGACGTGACCCACAAGGCGCTGATGACCGACGCCTGGATCAACCAGGTGCGGGGGTTGGGCACCCGTACCGGAGCGGCCGCCGCGGGGATGCTGGACTTCTACGAGCGCTACGACGTGGACAAGTACGGCACCACCGGCGGCCCCCTCCACGATCCCAACGTGATCGCCTACCTGCTGCGCCCCGACCTCTACGACGGCCGCCACTGCAACGTGGAGGTGGAGACCGACTCCCCCCTCACCTTGGGCATGACCGTGGTGGACTGGTGGGACGTCACCGACCGGCCGCCCAACTGCCAGTTCATCACCGAAGTGGACTCCGAGGGCTTCTACGCCCTGCTTTTGGACCTCCTCGCCCGCCTGCCCTAGCCGCGGTCCGGGTCAGTCGGTGCTGGCCACCAACGCTTCGATCTCCGCATCGTCGTAGCCCAGCTCGGCGAGGATCTCCTGCGTGTGGTGGCCGGGGTGGACGGGGCCGGTGCCCACTGCGGCCGGGGTGGCGGAAAATGTGAGGGGGAGCCGCAGCACCGCCAGCTCGCCGCCGTCAGGGTCGGGAACCATCGAAAAGATGTTCAGGTGCTCCACCTGGGGATCAGAGAATGTCTCGTCCACCGCCAGGACCGGCCCGCAAGGGCACCCGGCGGCGTTGAGCCGCTCCACCCATTCGGCGGTGGTGGCAGTAGCCAAGCGCCGTTCGATGATCAGGTCCAGTTCCCGCCGATGGGCCGTCCGGGTTTCGCGATCGGAGAATCGGGGATCGGTGGCCAGCTCGGGAGCGCCCAGCGCTTCAGCGAAGGTCTCCCACCGGGACATGGGGGCCACATTGACGTGCCCGTCGGCGGTGGCGAACATGCCCATCGGCACCACGGTTGGATGGTTGTTGCCCTCTTGAGGAGGCACCTCGCCGTCGATCAGCCAGCGAACCGCCTGAAAGTCCATGAAGTTGATGGCCGCCTCGAGTAACGACGTGTGGATCCACTGACCCCGCCCGGTGCGCTCCCGCGCCAACAGCGCGGCCAACACCCCCTGGGTGAGGAACGTTCCCGCCGCCGTGTCGGAGATGGCGATCCCCACCCTCCAAGGCCCGCTACCCGGTGGCCCGGTCACGCTCATGAGCCCGCTCAGCCCTTGGGCGATCTGGTCCACCCCCGGTCGGTCGGCATACGGGCCCTCTTGTCCAAATCCCGACAGGCTGGCGTACACCAACCGGGGGTTGCGGGCCGAGAGCACCTCATAGCCGATGCCCAGGCGGTCTTTCACCGCCGGCCGATAGTTCTCCACCACAACGTCGGCACGATCAGTCAGCCGGAAGAACGCCTCCCTGGCCTGATCGTCGGTCAAGTCGAGCACCATCGACCGCTTGTTGCGCTGGAGGTTGTAGGTGTCTGACCCGCCCAAAGAGTAGGGGCTGGGTTCCACGACGCGGATCACCGCGGCCCCCATATCGGCCAACTGCCGGGTGCAGGTCGGACCAGCCCGGGCCCTGGTGAGGTCGATAACCCGTAGGCCGTCGAGCGGCCCGCTTCCGGCCTCGGCTCGGTCGTACATGGCCATCGTGCTACTACTACCCCATGGCCCAGAGCGTGGATACCGGAACCGACAAGCTGATCGCCGAGTTCGAGGGCGCGGTCGGCCGCATCGTGTTCAACAATCCCGAGCGGCACAACGCCATCACCACCGACATGTTCGCGGCGCTGGCCGTCGTTGTCGACGCCTACGAGCAAGACGCGGAGATCCGGGTGGTGGTCATCGCCGGTGCCGGGGGTCGGGCGTTCGCCTCCGGCGCCGACATCGGAAACTTGGACTCCGCTCGGGGCCCGAGCCGCAACCCCTCCCCCGACGATGCCCGAACCGGTCGAGGACCAGCCGCTCTCGGCCGCCTCAACAAGCCGCTGATCGCCGCGGTGGACGGCTACTGCCTTGGCGGTGGGCTCCTGGTGGCCCTTCACGCCGACTTTCTGGTGGCCACCGACCGATCGCAGTTCGGCATCCCCGCCGCCCGCCTGGGGGTCGGCTATCCCATCGAGGGCGTCGAGCAGCTGGTGTGCCGGGTGGGTGACGCCAATGCCGCGCGCGTCTTGATGACCGGGGACCGCTTCAGCGCCGATGAGGCCGCGGCCATGGGCTTGGCCTACAAGGTGGTGCCCGCCGATGAGCTCGACCGGGAGGTCGACAACCTCTGCACCCGCCTGGTGGCCAATGCTCCCCTTACTCTGCGGGCCGTGAAACTGTCGATCGGCGCGGCTGCGGGCCGGGGGGATCGACAGGCAGCCCTGGACGCCATCGCCGACTGCTGGGCCAGCGAGGACTTCGCCGAGGGCCGCGCTGCTTTCTCCGAACACCGCGAACCCCGTTTTCAGGGGCGTTGAGCATAAAATCCAACCACTAGAGCTATGTCCTCAGCCGCCGTCTTCTTCGTCTTTCTGCTGATCATGCTGGCGCTGGCCACCCTGGCCATCATCTTGGACTGGATGGGCAAGCCGATCCGACGCACCTTTCGGCCCCGCACCACGGGTACACCGGGGTGGCTGATAGTTGACGCTCCAGTGCCACCCGAGGTTCCCGACACCGCGTCAGCGCCGGGCATCATCAGCGAACCTCTGGCGCTCCCGCCTGAACCTGCCAACAGCCAACAGCCAGAGGATTCCCCCGCCCCTCCTACAGAGCCTCCCGCCGAATACCCCGCCCTCAACCCCGCCCCCCAGCCAGAGCAGCCAACGTCGCCGGGGCCGTGGCAGGCGGGCGAATCCATCTTCAAGCTCACCCCCCGGGGAACCCCGCCGTCGATTACCGCCGTGCGCCGCCGCTACTGGAAGAACCTGTCCGAGCGCTCCTCCTCAGCGGTGTTCGGCGAGAACAACCGGACGCTGATGGCCGTCGGACAAGCTCCTCAGCGCTTCAACCCCCGGACCGGGGCCATCGAGGAGCTGAGCCTGCCCGAGTCCATGCTGCGCTATTGCTGGGCCACCAAGCGCAGGCCCACCCCCAGATGGGATGACCAGGGCCTCGACCCCTTTGCCCGGCCATGACGGCCAACTCCACACTCAGCGATCTGTTTGCCGACGGAGCCGAGACCGTTGAGCATCGCGGGAGCGACGTTCGGCCGCTTCTGCGCTTGGCGGCCTCGGAGGGCACCAAGGTGCGGGTAGAGCGGATCGCCGCCCGACCCGATCGGCGCCAAGCCCTCAAGCTGGCCGCGGTGAACGGGCTCCTCGAAGTGAACGGGGCCACTTCGGAGATCATCTCCCTTTGGTCCGACACCAGCCCGATCGAAGTGGAGCTGACAGTGATCGGCGCCAAGGCCCGGCGTTTGGAGGTGTGGAATGCCTGGGATCTGGGGGGCTTGGAGACGGCCTGGCTGGGCAACGCCGGCATGATTGTCGAAAAGGCCGAGCGCCACTTGTCCCTGCATTGCAGCGACGGCCTCGGTCCACCCAACTTCACCGACCTCCAAGTGCGCCTTTCAGTGGCTCAACCGGGCTGATTCGCGGCAAGCTTAGACATGGCCATCTCGCTCGACGACCTCACTGCTGACACCTCTTTCACCCAGCACGTCAAGGGCCAGGTCACCTTTCTGCCCGAGCCTGAGCGGGCCGATCGGTGGACGCCGATGATCTCGGTGGACGACCACATTGTGGAGCCCCCTGGGGCGTTCGCCGATCGATTCCCGGCCAAATATGCCGACGACGCTCCTCGGGTGGCCACCCTTGACGACGGATCGGAGACCTGGCTGTATGCCGGCCACTCGCTGCCCAACGTTGGGTTCAACGCAGTGGTGGGCCGCCCCGTCAGCGAGTACAGCTTCGAACCCACCCGCTTCGAGGACATGCGCCGGGGCTCATGGGACATCGACGCCCGAATCGCCGATATGGACCTCAACGGGGTCTACGCCTCGCTGTGCTTCCCGTCGTTTCTGCCCGGCTTCTGCGGACAGCGGTTCCAGCAGCTCACCGACGACCCCGATCTGGCTCTAGCCGCGGTGCGGGCCTGGAACGACTGGAACATCGAGGAGTGGTCCGGGGCCTATCCCGACCGCATGATCCCGTGTCAGCTCACCTACTTCCTCGACCCCGAGGTGGGCGCAGCCGAGGTGTACCGCAATGCCGAGCGGGGCTACAAGGCCATCAGCTTCTCCGAGGCCCCCCACTCATTGGGCTTCCCCTCGCTGCACTCGGGCCACTGGGACCCGATCATGGCCGCCTGTGAGGAGACCGAGACCGTGGTGTGCCTGCACGTCGGCTCCTCGGGCACCTCGCCGGCCACCTCCCCCGACGCTCCGTCCGACACCGTGGGGGTGCTGTTCTTCGGCTACGCCATGTTCGCCGCGGTCGATTGGCTGTACTCCAAGATCCCGGTGCGCTTCCCCAATATCAAGATCGCCCTCAGCGAGGGGGGTCTGGGCTGGGTGGCCGGGCTGTTGGACCGCCTGGAGCACGTCCGCAAGTACGACTCCATGTACGGCACCTGGAACGACGTGGAGCTCTCCCCCGCCGACACCCTGCGCCGCAACTTCTGGTTCTGCGCCATAGACGACCCCTCGGCATTCGACCACCGCCACTACATGGGCCTGGAGAACCTGATGGTGGAGTCCGACTACCCCCACGCCGACTCCACCTGGCCCAACACCCAGGAGTTGCTCCGCAAGCAGCTCGCCGGCATCCCCGACGACGAGGTGGCCCGCATCTGCTGGGCCAACGCCAGCGACCTCTTCCGCCACCCCATCTCCGACTCGGTGATCGCCGACCCCAACAGCTTCTAGGACCGTCCAGACCCGGCAATTGCCTGCCTTCTCAGGTGCAGCTCATGGGCCGATTTGGATCGTTGCTTCTTGCATCCCCTGCTGACTTCATCAATGCATAGATCACATAGTTTCCGCATGCCTTTGATACATTCCGGCTGGAGTCAAACGAGGTTGGGGGTCCGCTCGTGCGATCGACACAGCAACGGAAGGAGAACGGTCGGCGGTTGCAATGGCAATGTCGCCTCCTAAGAGGCACACAAGCAGTCTCCATGCTGTGCGCGACGGCCCTCGTAATGATCGCGGCCTGCGGGGGAGGCTCGTCACCGACCGACACCGAATTCGACATCAATCAAGGGACCACCTATCAGGAGGTATTCGATACGCTCACAACCGCCGAACAGGAGTGCATCCGCGGCGAACTCGATGATGAGCATTTCGATTCACCTTCGGAATGGACAGTCCTGGGAGAAGTTGCCCTTTCGGATTTGGGGATGGCCGCAACGGAAGAGGAGTGGGAGACAGCGCAGGCTACCAAAGCGGAATGGGATGCTTCGTTGTACGGCTGTCTTCCCCCCGAGACTGCCCGCGGCCTGATTCTCGCGACAATGATCGGGTTGTTTGAATCGGAGATGGTCCAAGAAGATCTGGGCCCGGGGTTTGATGTGGAATTTGGCAACGACGAGAAGGAATGCCTGCAAGATTGGGTCCGCAGCATCGACCCTGCTGCCCTCTATACCGGTGAAGACGGACTCGCAGCCGTCGGCGCCACTTTTGGCGTGATCTCCTGCGTACCCGACTTCCTGATCGCCGTCGCGGCCCAGGAACTGGGCGTGGAGCCCGAAGATCTGAGCGACGACGAAAGGGCATGCGTCCACCAATGGGCCCGCGACATCGACACCGCCGCGCTGACTGCTGATGAGTACGACCCCGCCGCCTTCGAAGCAGGCCTCGGTATGCTCGCCTGCTTCCCCGACCTATTCGCCTCGGAGACGACCCAGGAACGGGAAGCCCCGGGCGAAGAGTTCGCAGATGTCGGCCCTGACGATCATGCTGACTGGTATGAGGACGCTACGGTCGCTGCGGTCGATGAACCCATCGAGGGGGCAATCGAAGTTCTTTATGACATCGATTACTTTGTCTTCCAAGCCGAAGCAGGCGTGGTCTACCAAATCGACGTAGCTCCGATAACGATGTCGGATCCATATGTGGCGCTGTATGACACCTTCGAAGAACTGGCCTACAGCGACGACTACATTGATCTTGCCCCCCGCATTCAATGGGAGGCGCCAAGTTCGGGCACCTACTATGTCGCAGTCGAAGGATACGACTTGGGCACTTACACGCTCACCATTGCTACCCCCTAGGGAGGACTCTCCCTGAAGAACACCGCTGCTGATCCTGAGGTGGCTGCTGCCTATGTGGCGGCGGGTTGGTGGGGGGATGAGACTCCTACCGATCTGATCCGCCGCAACGCTGCCCAGCGACCTGACGATGTCGCCTACATCACGTGGAGCCGCTCGCTCGAGGAAGGCTCTTCGGGGAGCATCGACCGCACCACTTGGGCGGGCTATGACCGGCTGTCGGATCGGGTAGCCACTGCGCTGTTGGCGGCGGGGCTGGATCGGGGCGACCGGGCGGCGGTGATCTTGCCGGATGGGGCAGCTGTCCATGCTGCGTTCACGGGGGCCGACAAGGCGGGGGTTGTGGTAATGGGGATCGGCCATCGGGCTGGGCCGGCGGAGATCGCCCATTTGGTAGAGAAATCCGGGGCTCGGGCTGTTGTCACCGGTGCGGAGCTTCGAGGGCAACTGGCGGCCGACGCAGTGGCTGAATTGCGGCAAAACCTGCCCGACCTCAGCCACCACATCTCCATCGAAGGCCCCGGCCAGGACGCGGCCATCGCTCTCGACGGCGAGGATGCCCCCAAACCGGAGTCGGTGGCCGGATTCGCCGATGCCATCGAGCAGCGCCGTCTTGGGGCCTCGGAGCTGTGCTTGCTGAACTCCACCTCGGGCACCACCGGGCTGCCCAAGTGCGTGATGCAGACGCACAATCGGTGGTTCTACTTCCACCAGAAGGCTGTGGAGTACAGCGGCCTGGGGTCCGACGAGGTGTTTTGCGTGCCGGTGCCTGCCCCGTTCGGCTTCGGATTGTGGACCGCCCACTACACCCCCACCATCTTGGGGGTTCCCACCGTGCTGATGGCCGACTTCGACGCCGCCGCGCTGATCCGCCTCATCGAGGCCGAGCGGGTGACCGTGCTGTGCGCGGTGACCACCCAGTTCATCATGATGCTCAACTCGCCGGTGTTCGACGACCACGATCTGTCTTCGCTGCGGCTGATGTTCACTGGCGGCGAGGCCATCCCCTATCAGCGGGCATCCGAGTTCGAGGATCGCACCGGCTGCACGGTGTTGAACTTCTACGGCTCCAACGAGACCGGGATGCTGAGCGGCACCCGCCTGAGCGACCCCCGGTCGGCCCGGCTGCGCTCCGGGGGCAAGTGCGAGCCCGAGATGGACTGTGCCCTTTACGACCCCGACGACGGCTCCCTCCTTCCCGAGCTGCGAGGCCGGGGGCAGCCCGCCTGCCGGGGTCCGGCCACCGCCTTGGGCTACTACGACGATGCCAAGGCCAACACCGAGCTGATGACCGACGACGGCCGGATGCTGATGGGCGACATCGTGGAGATCGACGACGACGGCTACCTGCGGGTGGTGGGACGCACGTCGGACTTCATCATCCGCGGGGGCAAGAACAT
Source organism: Acidimicrobiia bacterium (assembly GCA_022822265.1). Classification (GTDB taxonomy): domain Bacteria; phylum Actinomycetota; class Acidimicrobiia; order Acidimicrobiales; family Bin134; genus Poriferisocius. Next base: position 108,790 of record JAJECA010000050.1, read on the forward strand.
CAGCGCCCCCGCGGTGGAAGACGAGGTGATGGCCCACCCGGCGGTGGCCATGGTGGCCGCGGTGGCCGCCCCCGACCCGGTGTTCGGCGAACGAGTGGCCGTCTACGTGGAGCTGGTGCCCGGAACCAGTCTGGACCTCGATGGGCTCCGGGAGCACCTCGTCGCCCGAGGGGTGTCGCGGGAGTGGTGGCCCGAGCACCTGTTCGTGGTCGACGCGCTGCCCCGGTCCTCGGGAGGCAAAGTGGCCAAGGGCCAGCTCAAAAGCGACGCCGCCGGCCGGCTCAGTGCCGAAGAGGGTCAGACTTAGCGCTGGGTCAGAACCATTGCCTGCCAGCGCCCGCTGAGCGGGAATTCCACAAGCTGGGCCATGGCGTCTACCAGGAACTCCAGCGCCACCCGCGGGTCTTGGCCTTCGGGCAGCTCGTATACCAAGCCCCGCTTGATGTGGTCTTGACGGCGGTTCCAACCGTCGGGCTCGGTCACCCCTCGCTCCTCCAGGAGCTTGGCGGCGTACCGTCCCCCGGCGTGCTGCAGGCCCACTGAGGCGGGCTGCCACTTGTCCCGGTGATGGTGGCCCGGCACCCAGGTGCCCAGCGGGACGGCAGGTCCCTTTGCCGTGAACAACTTGAATATCGGCGACTCGGGAGGCCGATCCTCGTCAGCCACCAGCGGCTGCACGTTTATCCAGCCTGAGCCGTCGCCCCGGGCGGCCAGGGTCAGCATCTCGTGGACCACTTCCTCCAGGGCCAACCGCTCAAACCGGATAGGCCGCTTATCCAGCGCCATTTCCGCTCCGAGATTGCGAAGTGGTGTCAGCCCAGACGGATATCACTCTCGAGGCTCCCCCATTAGCCCTCGGCGGGTGTATGTGATGTCGGAGCGGTCCCGGTAGCCGATGGTGAAGTCGTCGTCGTAGGGGAACGAGTAATTCAGCACCAGGGTGTAGCGCCACTCGAATGCGCATATCCGGGTGGCGATCAGCCAGGGACCGCCGTCGCGCCGCTCGAAGCGGTCCACGTAGCGCAGTCCCATGCGCATATCGGAGCCCGGTCCTTCCTCGGTGGGGTGCACCACGTGGTGGGCGTTGCAGTACGTCTCCACGAAGGCCACATCGCCCTCAAGCTGGATGCGGGACTGGCCCAACAGGTGCTGGGTGTAGTCGAAGTGCACCAGCACCTCCAGCACCCAGTCGGCAAACTCTGTCGGACTGCCCCGGAAGTTGTTGTGGTCGTCGAAGCCGTCTGGGTGATAACCGGAGACGATCAGCTCCTTGTCGAGCCGGTCGGTGCCCCGGGCCACCCGGTGGATGGTGTCGGTGATCTCGTCCTTGTCCAGCAGCGCTTGGAGCCGGAGATCTACGTCAGCCATCCCCTACCCCGATCATCACCGCGGATAGGGTGAACGGGCCGTCGCCGGTATTCCGCCAGGCGTGCTCGGTTCCCCGTTGGATCACACAGTCGCCTGCGGTGAGATGCGTCGGCGGCTGGCCGGGCAACTCCAGGTCCACCGTGCCCTGGGCGATCCGCACGAAGTCGATGGTGGGCGTTTGGTGCATCAACGCGGCCTGGTCGGCCATCGACGCCGGGATGGTGACCTGCTTCCAGGTGACCCCTCCGCCGGGCGGGTTCAGCTGCATCTCCGACTGGGGAGCGTCGCCGCCCTGGAACTCGCTGACCACGGGGGCGAACGTGTGCCACAGCTCAGCGGTCAGCAGACCGCCGTCGGACTGTGACGCGGTGGCCGGGGGGCCGTCGGCGCACACGCCGTCGCCGTCGGTCACGATCCTGCGAGGACCGACGGTACCAACGGATGCCCCGGCGAAACCGGGATCCGCACCGTCGCCCACTCCCAGCATGCCTACTCCCAACATTGTCGCGCTGAACGTGCAGGGCTCGTCGCCGATCACGATCCACCGATGCCACGTGCCCCGCTGAATGACACAGTCACCGGCGGCCAACTCCACCCAATGCTCGTTCAATTCCAATCGGATCTGCCCCGAGATGATCTCGATGAAGTCGATGGTGGGGGTGGCATGAAAGCCGACCCGGTCTTGGTCGAATCGGGGGTCATCGAGCGGGCCGATCGCCTTGCCGCCCGAAGGCTTCAACGTGAAAAACCGCCACGAAATACCACCGGGCGGGGGAACAAAATCGGTCATGCCGTCCGGCTCCTCCCCGCCGTCATCCACCGTGGCGGGACGCTGTCCGACGTACCACATGCTGGCCGTGCTCCGCCCCAAGAAGCTTGACGGTGCCTGCCCGTCCGAGATGATGACCGGTGCCCCGCTGTCGTCGTGCCCGGTTACGACTTGCCGCCATGTAAATGCCATCCGGCAACCGTAGCCACCTGTTGCCGCGCCGAACATCGCCCAACCCGAAATAGACACTTCGCGCTCGGTAGCCTCGGAGCAGATGTTTGACCCGCCCGATGACGTGATTGCACCGGATCGTCCCCTGCGAGTGGCTGTATTGGTCAAACAGATCCCGGTGTTCGAGGACATGGTTCTCGGGCCCGACGGCCGCATGGTGCGAGACGGCATCGATATGCACATGAACGACTACTGCCGCCGCGCCGTGGCCAAGGGCACCGAGGTGGCCCGAGCCAGCGGGGGCACGGTGACCGTGTTGACGCTGGGACCGCCGTCGGCCGAGAACGTGTGTCGGGAGGCCCTCCTATTCGGGGTGGACGCCGGGGTCCATATCTGCGATCCGGAGTTCGCCGGATCTGACACTTGGGCAACTGCCAAGGCGCTGGCCGCCGCCTTGGAGCGGTTTGGACCGTTCGATCTGGTGATGATGGGACGCAACTCGGTGGACTCCGACACCGGCCAGGTACCACCGCAGCTGGCCGAGCTGATGGGCTTGCCGTTCGCCACCGGGGTTAGGCACTTCTCCCTTCACGGCGACCGCTTGGAGCTGCGATTGGAACACGACGACGAGTGGGTGGATGTAGAAGTGCAATTGCCCGCGGTGGTGTCGTGCGCCGAGCGATTGTGCGACCCCTGCAAGATCAAGGACCCTGATGCTTGGGCCACGGTGGACAGCTCCCACATCCAGACGGTGAGTGCCGCCGACTTGGGTCCCGGTCCGTGGGGTCAGGAGGCCAGCCCCACTACGGTCGGGCCAGTTCAGATGATCGACGTGGAGCGCGGCCGCCAGATGATGACCGGCACGTTGGAGGAGCAGATCGATCAGGCAGTGGCCATCCTGGCCGAAAAGGGGGCGCTGGCCTCTGGCTCGAGTGTCGAGCCTCCTCTGGTTCCCGGGCGGGTTTTGGCTGGTGACGATGGTCCCGCCATTGCCGTGCTGGTGGAGCCCGGACGCGAGCGGGTGAACCGGGAGCTCTTGGGAGCCGCCGCCGATCTGGCCGCAGAGATCGGCGGTTGGGTGGCCGCCCTCGGTCCCGGCCTGGACGACCTCGACGAGGATCTGGGCCCATGGGGAGCCGATGAGCGGATCGACATCTCAGATGGCGATAGCAGCGATTCGCTGGTCGAGGAAGACCTGGCCGCGGCCATGACCGGCTGGGCGGCCGAGACCCAGCCATGGGCCGTTCTGGCACCGGGCACTGCTTGGGGTCGTGAAGTGGCATCTCGGATGGCGGCCACGCTGAGCGCGGGACTCACCGGCGACGCCGTCGGGCTGAAGGTGGACGACGCTGGAAAGCTGATCGCCATGAAGCCGGCCTTTGGCGGATGGCTGGTGGCCGAGATCCTCTGCGCTTCTCCCATCCAGATGGCCACGGTGCGCCCTGGGGTGCTGCCCTTCCCCCGGCCCAATCCCGACCGCCCACCGGCCCGCCGATTGTCGCTGAAGTCTCCCGGCCAGAGCCGCCTGGAGATCATCCGGCGCTACCGGGACGACGACAGCGACGAGCTGGCCAACGCCTCGGTGGTGATCGGCGTGGGCCAAGGGGTCGACCCGGCCGACTATCCCAATCTGGAGAAGCACCAGGCCGCCATCGGGGCCGCCCTGTGCGCTACGCGCAAGGTCACCGACTACGGCTGGATGCCCCGAGCCCGTCAAGTGGGCATCACCGGCCACAGCATCAGCCCGCGGCTCTATTTCGCTATCGGCATGAGCGGGAAGTTCAACCACACCGTGGGCGTCCGCAACGCCGGCACGGTGGTGGGGATCAACCCCGACCCTGACGCTCCCCTATGGGAGATCGTGGATATCGGCTTCGTGGGCGACTGGGCCGAAGTGTTCGACGCGCTCATTCCCCGTCTCGCCGAAGCCCAGGCCGGCTGACCCGCTCGCTGATGGGCGCTGACGAGGCTCCGTCGGCTGCTGCTGAGAGTTGGTTCAAGAGGGCCGTTTCTCTGGCCAAGCAGTCCTCGTCGTGCTGGCGGGAGGGCGAAGGCGGCACCGGAGCGGCCGAGATCGCCTTCTGGTCGGCGGTATCGCTGTTTCCGGCCGCAGTGGCCGCCGCAGCCATCGCCTCCACAGTTCGGACAGTGTCTGATCGAATCGCCGACCGGTTCAACGAGTGGCTGGCCGACGCAGGCCAGACCGCGCTGAGCGACGTTGACAGCACCATTGGCGAGGAGTTCGCTGATGTGGTCTCCGCTCCCCCGGCAGCCACGTCCATCGCCGCGGTGGTCGCAGTGTGGGGCACCATGCGGGCCGCGGCTGCTGCCTGTCGAGCCGTCCGCCGAGTGCGGGGCGCCCCCCGCCGGTCGTGGTGGCTGGAACGGTTCACCGGATTTTGGCTGCTGGTGGGCGCGCTTCCCCTGATCGCCGGACCCACCGCCATTGCGGTGTGGGTCGACCCCCGGCTGGCCCCAGTGGTCGGCTTCGTCTCGGCATTAGCAGTGTTCTCCCTGGTGCAGAAGATGGCCTGCCCCCACCAGCCATTGCGCCATCACCTAATCGGCGGCTTGGTGTCGGCCCTCTGGTTCTCAGTGGTATCGGCCATCGCCGCAGTAGCCGTGAACTGGACCGTAGGAGGCACCGCCATCACCGTGGCCACCGCCGGTACCCTGGCTGCCCTCAGCTGGCTATGGGCCGCCGCCTGCGGCGTCACCGCCGGCGCCGCAGTCGCCGGCGCCCTCGACCAGCGCAACACCTAGTCGCCGCCCAGAAAGAAGACCTCTCGATCTATTTCAGGGGATCGATCTTGCCCAAGGGCTCCAAGCGCCTTGCCCGCTCCCAAGCCTCCTGAAGCTCTCCGCGATGTTGAGCTCCCCACTCGACAACTAGGCCTTGCGCACGCGGTGGAAGACGGCCTTCAAGCACTGCCAGGGTGTCGATATCGATCAGTGCCTCATCGCCTCCGTAGAGGGCATGGAAGTGAGGCGGCCCATGGTCATCGAAGTACATGCGGATGATGATCCCGAAGAACCGGCAGAGCTCAGGCATCCACAGAAGCGTCCATCACGCCCGGGAAGACCTCCTCAACCGACTTGCCGGTAAGCCTCATGTAGAGAGCATCCGGACAAAGCTCGATCTCTTCTCCCCAGGCGACCCCTCCATCTGCAGCAATTCGCACCGCCTCAAAGCAAGCTCGACTTTCCCACGCCTGAAACACGCCTCGGCCAGCCAGATCCGACAGATCAACCTCGCCAGCTACCCCATTGGGGTATCGAAGCCAGACTCGATATCCCTCTCGGGGTGCCACTTCTATCGGGCGGTTCAAATTACTTGTGCTTTCCATACGCTCAGAGCCTCAGCACTCGCGATCGGCCTTACCTGCTTGTCCAAACTACCGGACTCCACGCCCAACACCCCACCACATTCGGCCAACATGCAACTTCGCGCACCGCGTGCGACCAGTTGCCATGGGTGAAGTACGGTCGGGTCATGTCTGAACCTCGCCAGCCCGATGTGCTCAGCCGACTGCCTATTCCTCAGGAAGTCCGAGATGACGTGATGGAGATGTTGAGGGTGGGCCCGTCGGCGGTGTGGGGTCGGCCGGTGCTGAGCCGCCGAGAGCGCAGTTTGGCCACAATCGCCATGATGACCGCTTTGGGCAACGAGTTCGCCATCCGCGAGCACATCATCATGGGCTTGGACTCCTTCGGCCTGAGCCGTGAGGAGATCTGCGAGGTCATGATCCAAGCCGCCATTTACGCCGGCTTCCCCGCCGCAATGAAGGCTTTCGACATCGCCACCGACATCTTCGCCGAGCGCGACGCCACCTAATGAGCCGCCGCTTCTGTCGGGTCAGCTGAGGCCGATGGCCAGGATTGAGCCCCAGATAGTCACGGCGAATCCGATCAAGGTAAACACCATTGTGCGAGTTTGCTGGGCGAACATCTGCTTCATCTCGCCCCGCAGATTCGTGAACTCGGCCTGGGCCCATTCCTTGAGGGCCCTGATGTCGTCTTTAGTGGCTCTGATGTCGTCTTTAGTGGCTAGGTTGTACCAATAGGTGGGGGGAAGGCTCTCCATGAGTGTTCTCGCCTCCTCCTCTCCTAGGACTTCGGTTAGACGCTGCATCAGCGCTAGGCGCCGATCCTCGCCAATGGGCTCACTCACAGGCATATCCTGCCCCCTCAGATTCTGTGTCTCTTTGGAGGGGGACCGCTTCCACTGTCCCCGAGTGATGACTCGACCCTACCGAGCATCAGATTGTTTTACAACCACCTACTTTGGTGCTTGCTACGACTTGACGGTGAATACCCAGCGGCCGTCGGCGTTAGATAGGTGGCCGCAGCTGGGGCCGGCGAAGTGGGTGCCGAATATGAGGATGCCGGAGTCGGCATAGCGGTCGCGGAAGGTTCTGCGGGTCTCGGAGGCTCTGGGCGGGTCGTCGTCGGCAGTCATCACCCAATCGGGGGCGGAGAACTGGACGGGGTGGTGGACTAGGTCGCCGGTGATCACGGCCTCTTGGCCCGCCGATGAGATGCGCACGCTTACGTGGCCGGGGCTGTGGCCCGGTGAGGGCTCCAGGCTGATCTCGCCGGTGACTTGGTGGTCGCTATCCACCAGGTCGGCCAAGCCGGCGTCTAGCACAGGGCGCACAGCATCGCCGAAGGTGATCGCCGCTCCTTCGGCGCCGGAGTCCCAGTATTCGTACTCGGTGCGACCGAACAGGTAGCGGGCGTTGGGGAAGGTGGGCACCCACTCCCCGTCCACCAAGATCGTGTTCCATCCCACGTGGTCGAAATGCAAGTGGGTACACAACACGATGTCGATGTCGTCGGGCTCGTAGCCTGCGGCGGCCAGCTCATCGAGAAATCCTTCGCCCAAATGGCTCATCTCGGGGACCATCTCGATGGGGCGGTTGCCGATGCAGGTGTCCACCATGATGGTCTGGCCCTCCGACTCCAGCACCAGGGCATGGATAGACAGCGGCATGTTCCCCTCGTCGTCCAGGAAATAGGGCCGCAGCCAGTCGGCGTTGGCCTCGAACACCGCCATGTCGGGTTCCACATACATTCCCTCGGCCGGTACCGGTTGCAGGGTCTCCCGCACCAGCATGACCTTCACGTTGCCGACCTGTGTGACTAGCGCCATGGCTATCCTCCGATCTTGTCCAAAACTTCTGTGTGATAACGGCCGACGAAGCGCCGGATGTCGTCTATGTCGGTGCTACCCGATTCGGCAGCCGAGACGATGAGCCGGTCGAGGCCCGACTCGGCGTACTTCTCGATGAGGCCCAAGTCGAACGACCCGCCCCGCTGATAGCTGCCCGGCCACACCGTCATCTCGATGGCGTCGGGGTCCCGGCCGTGCTCGATGGCCGTGGCCCGGATGGTGGCCACCCGGTCGGCATAATCCTCCGGCGAGATCACATAAGGGTAGAACCCGTCGCCCAGCTTTCCGGCTCGCCGGGCCGCCCGGCCGGTGCTGCCCCCGATGACGATGGGCGGGCCGCCGGGCTGGGTCGGGTTGGGCAGGCTCTCGCACTCAGTGAAACTCACGGCATTGCTTTCGTACGTGCGGTAGCCGGGCGCCCATAGCTCCCGCAGGGCGCCGATGCACTCGTCGAGCCGCTCGCCCCGGCCCTCATAGGGCACCCCGCAGGCGGCGTACTCCTCGATCTGCCAGCCGCTGCCCACTCCGAGGATCACCCGCCCACCGCTGAGGGCATCAAGAGTGGCCACCCGCTTGGCCATCACCGCCGGCGGGTGCAAGGGAAGCACCACCACCCCGGTGCCCAACCTCACTCGCTCGGTGACCGAGGCCATGAACGCCAGCATCTCCAGCGGGTCGGGCATCACCACGCCGGGGGCGCCTGGCATGCGTCCCGACTCCGAGTACGAATAGCGGGGCTCGTAGTTGTTGGCCACCACAACGTGCTCCACCGTCCAGATCGACTCCACTCCCTCTTCGTCCATCGCCTGGGCGAACTGGGTGATCCAGCGGGCGTCGGTGACTACCGACTCGTGCATGTGGGGAAGGACTCCAAGGCTGACCATGAACAGAACATTACGCACTGCCCGCCCGGCGCGGGCCACCACCCGCCCGAGGGGTTAGCTTCATGGCATGCCGGAGCATCTGGTGATCGACGTGGACGGCCACGTGTTCGAGCCCGACGAGCTGTGGGAGCAGTACCTACCGGCCCGGTTCCACGAGCGCCGGCCCCGGATGATCACCGACGAGCAGGGCACCACCCGCTATGTGATCGAAGGCAGGGTGATCCCCCCGGGGACTGGGGTGGGCGCCTGGGCTCCTGAGGGCATCCGGGAGTCCACCACCCTCCGGGAGGGCGGGGTCGACTCGGGGCTCCGGCTGGCCGACATGTACACCGAGGGCATCGACATCGCCGTGCTGTACGGGGCCATGTCCCTCGGTCTTTACGCCGGAGCAGACCAAGAGCTGACTGTGGCCTGCTGTCGGGCCTACAACAACTGGCTGGCCGACTGGTGCTCGGCCGACCCCAAGCGCTTGCGGGGCACCCCGGCACTACCGCTGAAGTGGATGGACGAGGCGGTGGCCGAGGCCGAGCGATGTGTGACCGAGCTGGGATTCGTGTCGCTGACCGTTCCCTGCGCGGTGGGCGACCGCAACCCAGACCACCCCGACAACGACCCGCTCTACGACCTAGCCGAGCAGCTCAACGTGCCATTGGGCTTCCACGCCGGCGGCTGCCGGTTCGCCAACGACCGGTTCACCGACGCCTACGCCCAGCTCCACGTGATCGAGTTCCCGTTCAACCTGATGTTCGCGGCCACCACCCTGATCTGCGGCGGGGTGTTTGAGCGGTTCAAGCGGCTCCGGGTGGCTTTGCTGGAAGGCGGCGTGGGCTGGGTGCCCCACACCTTGGAGCGACTCAACGAGCACTACGAATATCGAAGCCACGAGTTCGGCGCCATCACCAAGCCGCCCGGCGAGTACCTGGCGGAGGGGCGGCTGTTCGTTTCCACTGAGGGGGAACACGGCTTGCCCCAGGTGATCGAGCAGATCGGCTGCGACATCATCGTGTGGGCATCGGACTACCCCCACTGGGACAGCGACTTCCCCACCAGCGTGACCGGCGTGACTGATCGCCCCGACCTGGCCGATACCCACAAGCAGGCCATTTTCGAGACCAACCCCAAGCGGCTCTTCGGATGGGATTGAGCACATGAGCCTGATCACAACTGCCGACACCATCGAAGAGTGGGTGGAGTTGGCCCATGCCGAAGGGCTGACCGACGGGTTGCCGGTGTATCCCCCTACCCGAGCGGCAGTAAACGCTCTGGTGGAGGCCTCAGGCCGCGATCCCGGCCAGCTTCTGGGGGCCATCCCCCCGAGGGGCGGGGCGGCCACCGTGGAAGTGGTGGCGGCCAACGCGGCCATGGCCGGCTGTCGGCCCGAGCACTTCGAGGTGGTGCTTGCCGCCGTAGAGGCCATGCTGGAGGACCGCTTCAACCTGCGGGGGGTGGTCACCACCACCCATCCGTGCTGGCCGTTGGTCATTGTGTCGGGACCAATCGTGGAGCAGCTCGGTATGGCCCACACCGAATCGGTGTTCAGCGGTGGCGGGGCCCATGCCAATGCGGCCATCGGACGGGCCGTGAAGCTGCTGTTGTGGAACGCCGGCGGCGCCACCCCCGGCGAGCCGGTCAAAGAGGTGTTCGGCCATCCCGGCCGCTATGCCTTCTGCGTGGCCGAGTCGCCGGCCAGCCCGTGGCCACCGCTGCACCAAGCCCGAGGCATCGACGCAGTCAGCGGGATCACGGTGTTCGCCTGCGAGTCCCCCACCAGCGTGGCCATGTGGGGCGCAGACGACACGCCCGTCAACCGCCTGGCGCAACTGGCCGATGCCATGGCCATCAAGGGGTGCAACAACACCCACACCATGGGCGAGACCTTGGTGGTGCTCACTCCAAATGAGGCCCGTCACATGGCCGAGAACGGCTACGACCGCAGCGCGGTGCAAGAGCAACTCTGGCAGCAGGCCCGGCGGCGCATCGGCGACCTCCTCTCCCCCGGCGTTCCGCCCTATGCGTGGTGGCCCGACTGGGTGGACACCGGCGATCCCGACACGCTGGTGCCGGTCACCGAGCGGCCCGAAGACATCCACGTAATGGTCACCGGCGCCGAATCCATCCCCTGGATGGCGGTTTGCGCCGGCTGGGGCAACCTGGGCGGCTACGCGGTGAGCCGGGCGCTGGATGGGTAAAGCTGGCAGGATTGGAGTGTGAAGTTGACCAGTGAGCTGGTGGATCCCCGGGGCCAAGTAGTGGTCAACGACGACGCGCTGGCCTCCCGTCAGGGCCACACCCTGGGGCCACTGACCATCGGTTTCCTGGTCAACGAGTACAACCCCTCGTCCGGCCCCGACTTCACCCGCTACACCGAGGTGCTGGAACAGGAGTTCCGCCACCGCCTAGACGTGGACGCGGTGGTCCGCCAGCACAAGCCGGTGCTCAGCCGCCCCGCGGGTGACGAAATGCTGGCCTCGTTCCGGGCCTGCGCGGGGGTGGTCAACGGCCTGGCCAAATGAGGCTCATGCACGTCGGGCAGTGTGCTCGACGCCGTGAACCTGGAGAGGCTGGGCATCCCCACCGTCACCGTGGTGACTGAGCCCTTCACCGTGGCCGCCGACACCGTGGCCCGCTCCTTGGGCATGCCCGACGTCCCCCGGGTGGTGATCCCCCACGACTACCTAAGCGAGGACACCGACGCCATCGCCAAGAAGCTCGAGCCTCTGCTCGACGAGATTCTCGACCGGTTGCTGGTTCGCTGAGCGGCCGCTAGTTCGCCGACTACGAACTCTGCTCTTGGAATTCCTCGGGACTGAGGATGCGGCCGCCGTCCTTGAACAAGATGTCGTTGTAGCCCTGGCCAGGGGGGATGAACTCGGCCCAAATGGGCTTGTGGTAGCCAACATAGATGGTGCGGCGTCCGCCGGAGGCGGGGGCGGCAGTGGGAGGCGGGGCGCCGTGCATGGTATGCCCGTAATGCACGGTGACATCGCCGGGCGAGGCGCTTATGGCCACCGTGGGCCAGTCATCGCGCACATGACGAGACCGACTGGACGAGTCGCTTGAGCCAGCCAGGTAGTGGAGCTGGCCGTTGGCCTCAGAACACTCGTCGAGCTGGATGCCGATGCTCACCGTGGGACAGGTGATGGAGTGCCCGCCGGTGCCGCAGTCCCGGTGCCAGGGCAAGTCGGCCATTCCCTCCACGATGCTGGGCAGCTTGATCACCACCGATACGCCGTCGCCCCTCTCGGGATAGGCGGCAAAGTCGTCTCCGCCCAGCGCGCCGATGGAGTCCAAACGGCGGTCGCCGATCAGGCTGAGCATCAGCTCGCTGCGGTCGTCCATGTGGGTAACCCGGCAGCACACCTCCTCGCCATCGGCGTTGGTGGCCCACCAGGAGCGGTGGTCGTCGGGGGTGGCCGCGCTTCGCTGGCGCTCCACATCGGCCCGCAGGGCGTCGATCTCCTCGGCGCTAAACACGCCTCGGATGTGGAGGAACCCGGCCTCGTTGAGGTACCGGCTCATTTCCTTGTGGTCGTCGTCGAGGGTGAAGCTGCGGGACAGGTCCACCGTGGGCTCCCATCCCTCGTACAGGGGACGGCCGTGGTACATGGCCAACAGCACCGGCTCGAAGTCCTCGAACAGCCCGAAATCCCCCCGAATCATCTCGGCGGCCTCGGCATACAGCAGGCCGACCCAGGTCCACAGCTCGGCCACGTAGTTCGACCAGTTCTGCTCGCTGACCTCCACCACCAGCTCGGCGTCGTCGCCGGGCCGGATCTCAACCTCACCGTCGCCCACCACATAGGTCACCGACCGGCCGTCGGTCAGCCGCCAAGCAAAGCTCTTGACCAGGGCCCCGGCTGCGATATCAGCAGCCAGCGCCCCGTTGCCCTCGGCCAAGCGCCGGGGCAGCTCCTCTGAATGGAATTGTTCGAAATCCAGGGTGTCGAACAGGGGAAGACGGGGAGCATGGTCCACTACAGCCATGACGAGAATTTAGTCCACCGCTACCCAAGGACCCCGAAGCGCCCGCTAGAACTCCATTCCCGCATAGGGATCGGTGGGATTGCGGCGGGCTTCGATGTCGGTGAAGCGAATTGCCGCCGCCTCGGGAGTGATGTCATGGGTGAACACCCAAAACCGGTCCTCCACAATGGCGCTCACCACGTTGGCGGCAACCTGAGAAGGAGCAATTCCCCGCGCGCTGAGCATCTCCCGCATCGGGGTCATGATGGCGTTCTGGGTGGCGGTCAGCTCGGCGTCGTAAGGTCGGTTCCGCTCCGACTGGAAGATCTGGGTGTTCACCAAGTTGGGGCACAGGCACGACACCCCCACACCCAGGGGATGCAACTCTCGCCACAGCGCCTCGCTCAACCCCACCACGGCGTGCTTGGTAGCGCAGTACATGCCCAGCGCGCTGTTGGTGACCAAGCCGGCCTCCGACGCAGTGTTCACGATGTGACCTTCCCCAGCCTCGGCCAGGATCGGCCCGAACGTGATCACTCCATGGGCCACGCCAATCACGTTCACGCCCACGATCCACTCCCACTCCTCGGCGGTGGTCTCCAGCATCAAGCCGCCAGGCCCCACTCCAGCGTTGTTGCACACCACATGCACCCCGCCGTAGGACGACAGGGCTTGCTCAGCTAGGTCTTTCACCGAGGCCGCGTCGCTCACATCGCACAGCACGCCCAGCACATCGGCACCCTCGGCCTGAAGTTGGGAAGCCGATGCAGCCAGGGCTTCTTCCTCCACATCGGCCATCACCACCGGCATGCCCTCAGATACGAACTGCTTGGTCATGGCCAAGCCGATACCGCTAGCCGCCCCCGTGACCACCGCGACTTTGCCCTTGAGCTCCTTCATAACCGCAACTCCTCTCTCCGGCTTCCCGACGCCTCATATTGCCAGGGTTGATAACCGGCCAATGACTTGTAGCCAGATCACCATGACAAGGCTGCCGGAGCGACAGGCCGTAGTGTGAGAGGAATGGCTGTCCCTGTTGCCGACCTCACCGGAGCCACCGTGATCGTGGCCGGTGCCGGAGGAGGGGGAATCGGCACTTTTTCTTGTGAGGCGGCCCAGGCAGCCGGAGCCGAGGTGGTGGCGGTGGAGCAGTCTCCAGAGGAGATGGACAAGCTCGACCTGCTCCCCCGCCCGGTGGTCAAGGTCCAGGCCGATCTCACCGATCCCGATGCTCCGGCGGCCGTCGTGGAGGCCGCACTCAACGCCCATGGCCGCATCGATGGGTTGATCAACGTGGCCGGCGGCACCGGCATCGACGACTTCGGCCCCCTGGTGGACATCGACCGCCAGGGCTGGGACCGGGTCATGGCCAACAACCTCCGCTATGTGGCCTTCCTCAACCGCGAGGTGGCCCGGGCCATGATCGACGCCGGAACCGGCGGGGCCATGGTCAACGTCTCCTCGGTGAGCAGCCTGGCCTCCCAGCCATTCCTGGCCGCCTACGGAGCGGCCAAGGCCGGTCTCAACTCGCTCACCCGCACCATGGCTGTGGAGTGGGGGGCCCACGGCATCCGGGTCAACGCCGTCGCCCCCGGAACCATCACCACGCCCCGGGCCGGTGATCATGAGTCGCTCGAAGCGGCTAAGCGCGCCATTCCCCTGGGTCGCCGGGGCCATCCCGCCGAGATTGCTGCCGCCGCGGTGTTCCTGCTCAGCCCCCAGGCCAGCTACATCACCGGGCAGGTGCTGTCGGTAGACGGCGGCATGTCGGTGAAGCTGGCCATGCTGGGCGACGACAACGCCCCGGTGTTCGTCACCGATCCCGAGGTGAAAGCCCGAATGTTCGGGACGGAGGCGCCATGAGCAAACCTCCGAGCGGCGACAAGCGCCATCGCTTCACCGATTGGGCTGGCCAAGACGACGACGCCCCCGAGCTGGTGGCCGCGGCCACCGTGGTGCTGTTGCGCGATGCGCCCGGAGGACTGGAAACCCTGATGATGCGGCGCAGCTCCAAGCTCAGCTTCGTCGGCGGGATGTGGGTGTTCCCCGGCGGTCGGGTGGACGATGACGACTACCCCGCCGGGCAGCCCGACGACATATACGCCGCCAGTCGGGTCGCTGCGGTGCGGGAGGCCGCGGAGGAGGCCGACCTGGCTATCGCAATTGATGATTTGGTGCCCTATTCCCACTGGGTTCCCCCCACCACCATCAACAAGCGCTTCGCCACCTGGTTCTTCCTCGCCCCCGCTCCGGCAGGCACGGTCACCGTGGACGGCGGCGAGATCAAAGAGCACGCCTGGTGGCGCCCGGGCGAAACCCTGGCCCGCCATGCCGCCAGCGAGATAGAGATGGTCCCGCCCACATTCATCACTTTGATGGAGTTGACCCAACACTCCACCGTCGACCACGCCATGGCCGCGGCCCGCGACCGGGCCGACGATATTCCCCACTACGAGACCCATATCGCCCTGGACGGCAAAGTCCCGGTGTCTTTATGGCACGGCGATGCCGGCTACGACACCCATGACGCCAGCGCGCCCGGCCCCCGGCACCGTCTCACCCTGCACGAGGGCGGCTGGCGGTTTGAGCGAACATGACGCGGGGGCTTAGCCGTAGAACCGCAGCCGCCCCACCGATGTTGGTGATGGTGGCCGTGTTCATCACCGTTGCCGCCGGTGCCTGCGGATCGGGGTCATCCACCGAGTCGGCCCCCTCGCCCACCCCGGCCGTCGTCGAACCTCCAGCCACGGCCACCCCGGCTCCTGATCTCGGGCCGGTGACCTTTGTCGACCCCGTCTTCCAGCCCGATGGCAACCGGCTAGCCACCGGCTCCGGTCTGGGCACCGGCTTCATCCAGCAAATTACAACCAAGGACATCAACTTGGGCGATGTCCCGACCTGGGTCACCGGCACCAGCACGCCCGACGGGGACGTCTGGGTGGTTGCCCTGGCCGATGGAACGGTGTACGGCTATCAGATCCCCATTGGAGGCCAGCCCTCCCCCTTTGACATCCCCGGCGACCGGCTAGCCCCCGGCCAGCCGCCGGTTTTGGCCGTGCAGGGCAATTCGGTGCGACTGGCCACCACACCGGCCAACGCCTCTCCCAACAGCGTGCCTGTGTACTTGACAGGCAATCGAGCCGCCTACGTTGACAACCTCCAGCGACTCACCGTGCTGGAGCCCGACGGCACACTGTGGCGTCCCGAGCTCGAAGTGCTTCCCGATACCCGGGTGGTCCAAATCAGCCCGGAAAAGGTGCTGGTGCTGGCTCAGCCCACCGATCGCTACCCCCAGTCCGCATTGGGCGACAATCTGGAGGCCACAACAGTGGTGGTGGTCACCGTTGGAGTGAACGAGGTCGAGGTGGTGTACGAGTCGGGCGACGATGTGATCGAGTCCATCGCTCCCCTGCTAGCCGATGTGGACGGCGACGGAATCGACGATGTGGTGCTCACCGTCAGCAATGACAGCGAAATCTGGTTCGAGGTGGCATCGAGCACCGGCGGCGGTGTGATGGCGATCAGCGATCCGGTGGACCGATTGTTGGGCTGGCGCCACTTGGTAGCGGTAGGGCCGCTCAGCCCCACGGGGCAAACTGAGATCGTCGAAGTCCTCTACCCCGACACCCAGGGGTCGGTGAGGTTCTTGAGCTTGAACGGAAGCAAATTGGGGATTACTGCGACACGAACGGGATACCGGTCCCACGAGTTCGGCGCCCGGAACCTCGAGCAGGCCGTGGCCGCCGACGTCGACCGGGACAGCTATGTCGAAGTGATCCTCCCCACGCTCGACCGGCAGCACATCGCCGGCGTGCGCCACGGCCCCGACGGAGCCGTGGATATGTGGAGCCGCCCGCTCGGGGGCACGCTGGCCAGCAACATCGCGGTGCTCACCCGCCCCGACGGCACGATGTCAGTAGCCGCCGCCACCGTCGAGGGCTCTTTGCGCATCTGGCAGTGACCGATTCGGTGGCCATCCTGGACGATGGCGAATCGTCCCATTTCGATTCCCAGCCGGTAACTTCGGAGCCTGATGGCTACTGAGACCGCGGCAAGCGCAGCCACCGAGGTAGACCCAGCGCGGGGGCTCACTGCCGAGCAGGTGGCCGAGCGGGTGGCCGCCGGGCGCACCAACCAGGTGCCGGACGCCCCCGTGCGTACGCTGCCCCAGATTCTGCGGGCCAACGTGTTCTCCCCGGTCAACGGGATCATGCTGGCGCTGTTCGCCGCCATCCTGGTGGCTGGGTTCCCCCGCGACGGCTTGTTCGTGGGGGTGGTGGTGTCCAACGCAGTGATCGGCGTGGCCCAGGAGATCCGGGCCAAGCGCGAGCTCGACAAGCTGGCGGTGCTCAGCGCACCCAAGGCCCGGGTGGTGCGCGACGTAGAGGTGTCCGAAGTCGGGGTAAGTGAGGTGGTGGCCGACGAGGTGCTGGAGCTGGCCCCTGGCGACCAGGTGGTGGTGGACGGGGTGGTGCTTGCCTCCTCCGGGCTGGAGGCCGATGAGTCGCTGCTCACCGGCGAGGCCGATCCCATTGAGAAGGAACCGGGCGACGAGCTTCTGTCGGGCAGCTTCGTAGCAGCGGGCAGCGGGCGGTACCAGGCCACCCGCATCGGTGCTGAGTCGTACGCCAGCTCGCTGTCGGAAGAGGCCAAGCGCTTCACCCTGGTCAACAGCGAACTGCGCCGGGGCATCGACACCGTGCTGCGCTGGCTGATCATCATCATCCCCCCGGCCTCGGCTCTGCTGATATTGGTGCTGCTCGACACCGAGGACCGCTGGCAGAACGCCTTGCAGGGCACAGTGGCCGCCGCGGTGGCCATGGTCCCCGACGGGCTGGTACTGCTCACCAGCCTGTCCTTTGTGGCCGGCGTCATTGCATTGGCCCGACGACGGGCGTTGGCCAAAGAACTGGCTACCGTGGAGTTGCTGGCCCGTACCGACGTGCTGTGCCTGGACAAGACCGGCACCATCACCACCGGACACATCAGCTTCGGCGAGGTGGAGAGCCTGCCCGGAGTCGATCCCAATTTGGTGGCCACCGCCCTCGGGGCCATGGCCCACGCTGATGAGGCCCCCAACGCCACCATGCTGGCGGTGCGCGACGCCTACCCTGCTCCCGAAGACGGCGACACCGGCGGCTGGGCGCCGGTGGGTTCCACTCCGTTCTCCAGCGCCCGCAAGTGGTCCGCCATGGAGTTCCGCAGTCACGGCGCCTTCTACTTCGGCGCCCCCGACGTGATCGCCGGCGATCTGCCCGATGTGATGAACCGAGTGGCGACCCACGCAGAAGCGGGCCGGCGCACCCTTCTGCTGGCCCGCAGCCCCGAGCCCCTGGCCGATGAGACCCTGCCCGAAAGCCGGACCCCACTGGCCCTCATCCTGCTAGAAGACACGATCCGCCCCGATGCCCCCGAGATCCTGGCCTTCTTCCGGGAGCAGGGGGTGAACCTCAAGGTGATCTCCGGCGACCACACCGCGACGGTGGCCGCGGTGGCCCAGCGGGCCGGCATCCCCAATGCCCACAACCACATCGACGCCCGGGAGCTGCCCGAGGACACCGACGAGATGGCCGCGGCCCTGGCCGACAACGCCGTGTTCGGCCGAGTCACCCCCCAGCAGAAGCAGGCCATGGTGGGCGCGCTCCAGTCGAGGGGCCACACCGTGGCCATGACCGGCGACGGCGTAAACGACGTGTTGGCCCTGAAGAACGCCGACATGGGCATCGCCATGGGCAGCGGCTCGGCCTCCACCCGGGCGGTGGCCCAACTGGTGCTGCTCGACAACTCGTTCGCCACTCTGCCCGAGGTGCTGGCCCAGGGGCGCAAGGTGATCAACAACGTGGAGCGGGTGGCCAACCTGTTCGTGACCAAGGCGGCCTACGCCGTGCTGCTAACCGTGCTGGTGGGCATCTTCACCGTGGAATATCCGTTCCTCCCCCGCCACCTCACCCTGGTGGGCACATTCTCCATCGGCGTGCCCGGCCTATTCCTCGCCTTGGCTCCCAGCACGGAGCTGATCCGGCCCGGCTTTCTGACCAGGGTGCTGCGGTTCTCCGTTCCCGCTGGAGTGCTGGCCGCGGTGGCGTCCTTCTTCGTCTACGAGATCGCCCGCCGCCATGACGAGGTCACCCTGCCCGAGGCCCGCACCGTGGCCACATTCACCTTGCTGGGGGTCGGGCTGGTGATCTTGGTGGTGATCAGCCGCCCGCTGCGACCGTGGAAGATCGGCCTGGCCGTGGCCATGGGTGGGTCGTATCTGATCGTGATGGTGTGGCCATGGGCCCGGAGTTTCTTCGAGCTGGACGTGCCTCCGGCATGGATGTGGATCCCCACCATCGCGGCAGTGGTGATCGCCGGTTGCGGGGTGGTCACCATCCCCCGGGCCTTGAGGAGATACCAGGACCAGTGACTGACGACTACCAGGACATCGCCTATTCGGTAGACGACCGGGTGGCGGTGATCACGCTGAACCGGCCCGAGAAGCTGAACGCATTCAGCACGCTGATGGGCACCGAGCTAGCCGACGCCCTGCGCCGCAGCGACGCCGACGAAGAGGTTCGGGCAGTGGTGATCACCGGTGCGGGACGGGCGTTTTGCGCCGGGGCCGACTTTTCCGGCGGACCGGGCGTTTTCGGCGCCCCCAACCCCGACAGCTTCCGCTCTGACGCTCTTGAGTTCCACCCCTGGGACGTGCGCAAGCCGGTCATCGCCGCCATCAACGGCCATGCGGTGGGCCTGGGCATGACCATGGCCCTTCAATGCGACATCCGCTACATCGCCGCCGACGCCCGATGGGGCATCGTGCAGAACCGCCGGGGAGTGCTGCCCGACTTCCGGTCCCACTGGACCCTGCCCCGCACCGTGGGCCACGCCAAGGCATTGGAGATCCTGCTCACCGGGCAGATGTATACCGGCGAAGAGGCCGCCCAGATGGGCTTGGCCACCGCCGCCCTGCCTGCCGATGAGGTATTGCCCACCGCCTTGGAGACCGCCCGCGACATTGCTGTCAACGTGGCCCCGGTGTCGGTGGCCCTCAGCAAGCGCCTCTTGTGGACCACCTCACCCGGCGACCAAGGGGTGATCAACGAGTTGGAGCGCCGCATTCACCTCCACGTCATGGGCCAGCCCGACGCCACCGAGGGGGTTATGGCCTTTATGGAGAAGCGCCCCCCGGAATGGTCGCTCACCCTGGCCGACCACTGGCCCGACTGGATGCCCTCTGCCACTGAGGACGAGTAGAGCCACCCAAGACGAGTAGAGCCGCTGAAGGTCTGTAGGGTCGGGCCATGCGCATCGGCATCTACATGGACCTGCGGAACCCTCCGGAATGGCGAAAGCCCTGGCCCGACTTCTATCGGCAGTCACTGGATCTGGCCGTGCAGGCCGAGGAGTGGGGGGCCGACTCGGTGTGGCTCAGCGAGCACCACTTCTTCGAGGACGGCTATCTGCCCCAGCCCCTCACCTTCGCCGCCGCGGTGGCGGCCCGAACCGAGCGCATCCGCATCGGCACCGCGGTGCTGTTGGCCCCGCTGCGCCTGGCCCCCCAGATCGCCGAGGAGGCCGCGGTGACCGACCAGATCAGCAACGGCCGGATCGACCTGGGGCTGGGCGCGGGCTACGTGTACGACGAATTCGAGGCCTACGGAGCCGATCTGTCCAGGCGCTACACGATCACCGACCAGCGGGTGCGGGAGGTGCGAGAACTGCTCGACGGGGGTGTCGTCACCCCGCCGGCGGTACAGAACCCCTTCCCCATCTGGCTGGGCTACCAAGGCCCCCAGGGCGCCCGCCGGGCTGGTCGGCTGGGTTGTGGCCTGCTGTCCATCAACCAGTCGTCTCTGGAGCCCTACGTCGAGGGGCTGGCCGAGGGCGGTCACGACCCGGGCGTCGCCAAGATGGCCGGGATAGTGAGCCTGGTGGTGGCTGACGATCCCGAGGAGGCATATGAGCGCATCCTCCCCCACTTGGCCTGGCAGCTCAACACTTACCGGGCCGCGGGGGCGTCGGGCACCGGCAAGACCCCCAGCCCCCTGACGGTGGAGAAGCTGCGGGAGCGGCGCAGCACCATGGGGGTCATCTCCCCGCTGGAGGTACTCACCCCCGACGACGCCATTGCGCACTTGCGGGGTTTGTCCGAGGGCATCCCCATGGTGGAGGCCTACTGCTGGACCAGCATCGCCGGCATGCCCGACGACCTGGCCTATCGCCATGCCGAACTGCTGTGTACTGCGGTGAGGGAAGGAGCGGCTGAACTATGAGCAACTCGTCTGAGAACCTGCCGCTGGCCGATATGGCCGCCCTGGTCACCGGGGGCGCCGGTGGCATCGGCCGGTCCACGGCCCGGCTGCTAGTGGCCGACGGCGCCCATGTGGTGATCGCCAGCCGCAGCGAGGGCCACCTGCAAGAGGTGGCCGACGAGTTGGCCCCGCTAGCCGCCGAGGCCGGTGGGTCGATCCGCTGGACCGCCTGCGATGCCACCGACAGCGATCAGGTCCAGGCCGCGGTGGCGCTGGCCGCCGAGCCCACCGGCCGGCTCGACATGGCGGTTTCGGTCCCCGGCGGCGGCGCCATGGCCGCGGTGCTCGACTACGAGCCCGAGCAAGTGGCGGAAACAGTCAGCTTCAACGTGGTGGTGCCGTTCATCATGATCAAGTACGCCGGAAGACACATGGCCGAGGCCGGGGGCGGCTCAATCGTGGCGGTGTCGTCCACCTCGGCCATCCAGTCGTGCCGCTTCTTGGCCCCTTACTGCGCAGGCAAAGCCGGAGTGGACGCCCTGGTGCGGGTGGCCGCCGACGAGCTGGGGGCCCTCAATGTTCGGGTCAACGCCGTGCGCCCGGGGCTGACCGCAACCGACACCACCCAGGGTCTGGTGAACAACGACTCCGTAGTAGCCCAGTACCTCGACCAGCAGCCCCTCCAGCGCATCGGCCGCCCCGACGATGTCGCCGGAGCCATCCGCTACCTGGCCGGACCGGAGTCGAGCTTCACCACCGGCCAGTTCATCACCGTTGACGGGGGCCACACCCTGCGCTCGTTCGTGGACTTCACCGACGTGGTGGCCGCCCGCGCCTCAAGTTGAGCAGAGGCAGCGTATCGGGACACGGGTAGGCTCTCGGCCCATGCGAGCAGTTGGAGTCATAGAGTACGGCGGGCCTGAGGCACTGGAGGTAGTGGAGTTGCCCACCCCCGAGGCTGGCCCCGGTCAGGTGAGGGTCCGGGTGCGGGCCACCGCGGTCAGCCCCACCGATACCCATGTGAGGGCCGGCACACGGGCCGAGCAGCAGGCCAAGACCGGTCCGCCGCCCTATATACCGGGCATGGACGTGGCCGGAGTGCTGGACCAGATCGGAGAGGGCGCCCAAACCGACCTAAAAGTGGGCGATCATGTGATGGCCATGGTGGTGCCCATGGGATCGCACGGGGCCTACTCGGAATATGTGGTGCTGTCGGCGGAATCAGTGGCCGGGATGCCGGCGGGCTCGTCGTTCGCCGAGGCCAGCACTCTGCCCATGAACGGCCTCACCGCCCGATTGAGCCTGGACCAACTCGCCCTCCAACCCGGCCAGACGCTGGCGGTCACCGGGGCGGCCGGGTGCTACGGCGGCTACATGGTGGAGCTGGCCAAGGCCGACGGCTTGCGGGTGATAGCTGATTCCTCCGAGGCCGACGAGGAGCTGGTGGCCTCGTTCGGGGCCGACGTGATTGTGCGCCGGGGAGATGACGTGGCCGACCGGATCAGAGAACATGCCCCAGACGGCGTGGATGGCCTGGCCGACGGGTCGGTGCAGATGGAGCCGTTGGTGGCCGCGGTGCGCGACGGCGGAGGCTTCGCCTCGGTGCGGGGTTGGCCGGGCAACGGCGAGCGGGGCATCCAATTCCACATCACCTGGGTGTTCGCATACGACAAGGACTACGCCCGCCTCGACCGCCTTCGCCAACAGGCCGAAGACGGCCAGGTGTCCCTGCGGGTGGCCGGCACCGTCCCCATGGAGAACGCCTCAGAAGCTCACGCCCGATTGGAAGCTGGCGGCACTCGCGGCCGCTGGGTCATCGAGTTCTGAGCAGCTCTCCAAGAGCTGCCTAAGGGGCTAGCTCAGCGCCTTGATGTCGGCGATGATCACGGCGGCGTGCTCAGCCAAATCCTGACCTTCAAGGTCATAGGTCTTGGCCACCATGCCGTCGGGTGAGATCAGATAGCTGATCCGCCGGGGCAAGCCATATTCGAAGTAGGGCTCGCCCTCGGCCCGCTCGGCGTCGTAGGCCCGCCCCACGGCCCGGTCGGGGTCGGAGATCAGCGCGAACGGGAAGCTCTCGCCATCCACGAAGCCCTTCTGGTCCTCCACGGAGTCGAACGACGCCCCCACCACTACGGCGTTCAGGGCCTCGAATTCGGAGATTCGATCACGGAATCCCTGTCCCTGAATCGTTCAACCCTTGGTGGACGCCTTTGGGTACCACCAAAACGCCACCCAATTCCCCCGCAGATCAGCCAGCGACAGATCGTTCCCGTCTTGGTCGGGCGCGGTGAACTCCGGCGCCTTCGTTCCTTCGCTCAACATGAGTGGCGACCCTAGTACCGGCGGCCAGAGACAGAGCAGTTGGAAGCGCCACACTGCGAGTTGTGAAGGCCTGTGATCTTAGGATGCTCGCCATGAAGCGATTTGAGGGCAAGAACGCCATCGTGACCGGAGCCAGCCGGGGCATCGGTAAAGGCATCGCCAAGCGGCTGGCCGCTGAAGGGGCCAATGTGGCCATCACGGCCCGAACACTGGATTCCCATCCCACCCTGCCCGGCTCGCTCAACGAGACCCTGGCCGAGCTCAACGCCCATCCCGGCACCCACATCGCCATCCAAGCCGACCTGGCCGACGCCGACAGCCGAGCGACCATCGTGCCCCAGACCCGAGAAGCCCTAGGGCCCATCGACATTTTGGTCAACAACGCCGCCGCGGCCATCTACCAGCCCATGGTTGGCTACCCGCTGAAGCGGCGCCGCCTGATGCTGGAGATCAACCTGCTGGCCCCCCACGATCTCATCGACGCGGTGCTGCCCGACATGGAAACCGCCGGAGAAGGCTGGATCGTCAACCTTTCCAGCGCCACCGCCAACCTGGCCGTCGGCCCGCCGTTCCCGGCCGACGGAGTAAAGGGCACTTTCGGCTTTTACGGCACCACCAAGGCAGCCCTGAACCGCATGACCAGCGCACTGGCCGTGGAACTGCACCCCCGCAATATCCGCATCAACACCATCGAACCGCAGGCCGCGGTGTTGTCGGAAGGGGCAGACGAGCTGGTGGGCAACATCCTGCGCCCCGACCAAATCGAGTCGATGGAGGCCATGGTGGAGGCAGCCGTGGCCCTCTGCGACTGCCCCATAGACCGCTGCGGCGAAATCCTGTCCAGCCTCTCCCTGCTCGACGAACTAGACCTCACCGTAATGACCCTCGACGCCAGAGCCCCCTACCCCGGCGGCCACCGCCCCGTCTAGGACAACTCAAGCGCTGATCTGTCAAACCGCTGTGAGCTAAGAAGATACCCAGCTGAGGGCTTGGAGTTCGCTGTAGGCGTGGAGGCCGAAGACGCCTCGGTCGCGGCCCACGCCGCTCATCTTGAAGCCGCCGAAGGGGGCGTGGACGTGGGGGGCCAGTGAGTTGATGCCAACGTTGCCCGATTCGATTCGCTGGCCGATCTCGAAGGCCCGGGCGGGGCTATCGGCGAACACGTAGCTGAACAGGCCGTAGTGACTGTTGTTGGCCAACTCCACCGCGTGGTCGTCGCCGTCGTGGGGCATCACAGCCACCACCGGCCCGAAGATCTCCTCGGTCACCACCCGCATGTCTGGTTCGCAATCGGCCAGCAAGGTGGGGGCGACGAAGTAGCCGGGAAGGTCCGGGCGCTCCCCGCCGCACAGCATGGTGGCCCCATCGGCCACGCCGCTGGCTATGAAGTGCTCCACCCGGTTGCGGTGCAGTTCGGTGATGACCGGGCCGACGATCGTCTCCCGGTCGAGCGCGTCGCCCACTTTGAGCATCCCCGCTACCGCGGTCAGCTTGTCCACCAGCTCGTCGTAGCGGGAGCGGTGGACGATTACCCGGGTGGGCGCGGTGCAAATCTGCCCGCTGTGGAGCCCCCATACCGAGGCGATGGCCCCCACCGCGGCGTCCACGTTGCAGTCGTCGGTGAGAACGCAGGCCCCCTTGCCGCCCAGCTCCATGAGCAGGCGCTTCATGGTGGCTGCCCCGGCCCTCATGATCTTTACCCCCACCGAGGACGAACCGGTGAAGCTCACCATGTTCACGTCGGGCGATCCCACGAGTCCGGCCCCCGCCGCCGCCCCAGAACCGGTGATGATGTTGACCACGCCGGGGGGAAATCCGGCCTCCTCGATGATCTCCACCACCTTGATCATGGCCAGTGGATCCTGAGGCGCTGGCTTGATCACCACGGTGTTGCCCATGGCCAGCGCAGGAGCGACCTTGCCCGACACGTTGACCAGCGGGAAATTGTACGAGGTAATGCAGGCCACTACCCCCACCGGCTGGCGGATGACATGGGCTCCGGCCAAGCCACCCGGACCCAGCGGATTGGCCTCCACCGGGTAGGGCGCCATTGACTCGTCCAGGTCCACCGGAATCTCGTACTGGCGGAACCGGTCACCGCACGCGGGTAGCTGCACCGCCTCGGTGATGTTGATGGTGGCCCCGGTCTCCCCCTGAAGCAGCCCAGTCAGGCCGCCGATCCGCTCGTCGATCAGGTCAGCGGCCCGGCCCAAGAGGGCACACCGCTCGGCCATCGGCGTGTCCCGCCAGCCCGGCAGGGCCGCCTTGGCCGCGGCGGCAGCGTCGTTCACCTGGGAGACGGACGCCTCGGGGGCGTGGCCGATCACCTGGGTGGTGTTGGGATCGACGATCTCGTAGGTGCCCGCATCCGGGGTCACCCAGTCGCCTCCGATGAGCAGGCGATACTCCTCGTCGACGTTCAGCGGTTCCATTTCGGCCAGTGCCATGGCCATCTCCCCCTTGCCGGAATTCTCGCAACCCCAAACGGCTGGCTTGGCTACGCGGCGATTCCGTACTTCTCCAGGCTGTACAGCTCGATGGCGTTGCCCCGCAGCAGCTTGTAGGCCTCCTCATCGTCGAGCCCCGCCTGGGTCACGATCCTGGTGGCGATTTCCTTGGTGTGCGGGAACGTGGAGTCGGCATGGGGGTAATCCACCTCGAAGGTGATCTGGTCCATGCCGATCAGGTCGCGGTTCCGCAGTCCCACCTCGTCGTCGAACATGCAGCCCCACACGTGGCCAGCGATATAAGACGACGGCGGGTTGGGCAGGTTCACCCCGAAATCGCCGTCGTCGTCATTGATC
The DNA here is from genome assembly GCA_022822265.1 of Acidimicrobiia bacterium. Lineage (GTDB taxonomy): Bacteria > Actinomycetota > Acidimicrobiia > Acidimicrobiales > Bin134 > Poriferisocius. Next base: position 134,484 of record JAJECA010000050.1, read on the forward strand.
CGCTCTTCCCACAGCTTGTCCATGCGCTCGATCACATAGGGCATCCACCCCACCTGGCCCTCGCTGTAGGCCACCCGCAGGCCGGGATACCGCTCGAACACCCCGGAGAGGATGTAGTCGCACATCGAGCCCATGGCGTTGCTGAAGGTGATGGTGGAGCTGACCGCGAACGGCGCGTCGGGCGATGTGGTCGGCATCTTCGAGGAGGAGCCGATGTGCATGTTCACCACCGTCCCGGTCTCCTCGCAGGCAGCAAAGAACGGCTCCCAGAACCCGCTGGGGTCGTGGATCGACGGCAAGCCCAAGTGGTAGGGGTTCTCGGAGAAAGCCACCGCGAAGCTGCCCTTGTCGGCGCAGCGGTGGATCTCCTGGGCGGCCAGTTGGGCGTCCCAAAGCGGGATGATGGTCAGCGGGATCAGCCTCCCCTTGCCGTCCCCAGCACACCACTCGTCGATCATCCAGTCGTTGTAGGCCTTGACGCACAAAAGGGCCAGCTCCTTGTCCTCCCGCTCGTGGAAGGTCTGGCCGCAGAACCGGGGCAGCACGTTGGGAAAGCAGATTGACGCATCCACATGGTTGGCCTCCATGTCTTCGAGGCGCTCCTTCTGCTTCCAGCACCCTGGCAGGATCTCATCGAACGTCACCGGGGTATTGGTGAGCGGCTCGAATCCGATGGCCGCCGAGAGCTTGGGGAACGGGTAGATCAGGTCGTCGTAGAGCCACCAGTCTCCCCATGTGCCGTCGGGCGACCCCTTCTCGTAGCTGAATACCCCGCCCTCGAAGTGGAAGGTGGCCTTGTCCCGCTCCACCCGGGGACAGCGGTCGTGGTACTTGCGGGGCAAACGCTCAGTCCACAGGTCGGGCGGCTCGACCACGTGGTCGTCCACGGAGATGATGCGGGGGATCTCAGCCATGGGCAGGAAGCTTACCGATGCTTCAGCCCAAGCCATTCACCCAACACCCGGTTCTTCGCCAACGAACCCAGGCATCGCCTAGATTATTGGCCGAGCGTGCGAACCAGCGCGCACAAGGGGCGAACCATGTTTGACACCATCATCAAGGGCGGAGACATCGTCGACGGCACCGGCGGCCCTCGCTACCGGGGCGACCTGGGCCTGCAAGGCGGCCGAATTTCCGCCATCGGCGATCTGAGCGCGGCCGAGGCGGCCAATACGGTGGACGCGGCCGGCAAGGCCGTGTGCCCCGGCTTCATCGACGTGCACACCCACCTCGACGCCCAGGTGTTCTGGGACACCACGCTGAGCCCATCACCCCTGCACGGGGTGACCAGCGTGATCGGGGGCAACTGCGGGTTCACCATCGCACCGCTCACCGATGATCCCGCCGACGGTGAGTACCTGATGCAGATGCTGGCCCGGGTGGAGGGCATGCCCCTGGAGTCGCTCCAGGTGGGGGTTCCGTGGAACTGGCGCTCCACCGCCGAGTATTTCGACGCCTTCGACGGCACCCTTTCGATCAACACCGCCTTCAAGGTGGGCCACTCGGCACTGCGCCGGGTGGTCATGGGGCCGGAATGCGTCAAGCGCGAGGCCACCCCCGAGGAGCTGGCCCAGATGCAGGACCTGCTCCGGGCCGGCTTGGAGGCCGGTGCGCTGGGGTTCTCCTCCTCCTACGCCCGCACCCACAACGACCCGTTCGGCAACATGGTGCCCAGCCGCTACGCCAGCCGGGAGGAGCTGGTGGAGCTGGCCCGGGTGTGCTCGGAGTACCCGGGCACCTCGTTGGAGCTGATTCCCTGTGTCGGTCCGTTCGACGATGCCGCCATCAACCTGATGACCGACATGTCGGTGGCGGCCCAGACCCAACTCAACTGGAACGTGATGACCGTGGCCGAGGGCAACCTGGACGAGTGCTACGCCAAGCTGGAGGCCAGCGACCACGCCAAGGCCAACGGTGGCAAGGTGGTGGCCCTCACCGTGCCCATGGCCTTCTCGGTTCGCCTCAGCATGGCCGGCGGCTTCGTGCTCGACGCCCTGCCCGACTGGGAGGGCGCCATGCTGGCCCCGCCCCCCGAGAAGATGGCGCTGTTGGCCAATCAGGCCGAGCGCGATCGCCTCGACGAGCTGGCCCAGCAGCCCGGGCCCCTAAAGGGACTGGCCGACTGGTCCACGAAGATCATCTTCGACACGTTCGCCCCAGAGAACGAGCAGTACCGGGGCCGCACCGTGGGCCAGATTGCCGAGGACGAGGGCAAGAAGCCCTTCGACGCCCTGTGCGACATCGTGGTGGCCGACGAGCTGAAGACCTCCTTCGGTACTCCGCCGCCGGTGTCGTCCACCGAGGACTGGAAGGCCCGCATGGAGATCTGGCGGGACGGCCGAGCGGTGATCGGCGCCTCCGACGCCGGAGCCCACCTCGACTTGTTCATGACCGCCAACTACGCCACGTCCATGCTCGGCCAGTGCATGCGGGAGCGGGAGCTCATCTCGACCGAGGAGGCCGTCCATCTGATGACCGACGTGCAGGCCCAGCTGTACGGCCTCAAAGAGCGGGGCCAGCTCCAAGAGGGCTGGCACGGCGACGTGGTGGTGATCGACGAGTCTCAGGTGGGGGCCAAGCCCCTCACGGTGGTGGCCGACCTGCCCGCCGGCGCTCCCCGCCTGTACGGTGAGGCCGACGGCATCGACCACGTGTTTTGCAACGGCGAGGAGATCGTTCGGGACGGGCAGTTCACCGACGCTCGACCGGGCAAGCACCTTCGCAGCGGAAGCGACACCGAGCGAGTAGACCTCTCCTAGACTCCAGACTTCCCATCCCAATCGGCCCCAGGGGCCCCAATCCCAACCGATCACAAGCAATAACAGGAGCCACCATGCCCGAAGCAGTCATCGTCGCCACCTCCCGCACGCCCATCGGGCGAGCCGTCAAGGGCTCGCTGGCCGACGTACGTCCCGACGACATGTCGGCATTCGTCATCGAAGACGTGCTCGGCAAAGTTCCCCAGATCGACGGGGCCGATGTCGAGGACGTGATGTGGGGCTGCGCCCAGCCCGCGGGCGAGGCCGGCTACAACATCGCCCGACTGTCGGGGCTGCTGGCCGGGCTCGACGTGCCCGGCGTAACCGTCAACCGCTACTGCTCCTCGTCGCTTCAAACCATCCGCATGGCGGCCCACGCGGTGCGGGCCGGCGAGGGCGACGTGTTCGTGTCCGGCGGGGTGGAGTGTGTGAGCCGTTTCGCGGCCGGGGCGGCCGACCGGGGCGGCAAGAACGACAAATTCGCCGAAGCCGAGGCCCGCTCAGCCGACCGCAGTGGCGAGGGCACCCCGGTGTGGGAGCCCCCCGAGGGCCTGCCCGACATCTACATCGCCATGGGCCAGACCGCCGAGAACGTGGCCCAAGCCTGGAACGTGAGCCGCGAGCGCCAAGACGAGTTCGGGGTCAGGTCGCAGAACCGGGCCGAGGCCGCCCAAGAGCGGGGCTTCTTCGAGAGGGAGATCACCCCGTATCCGCTGGCCGACGGCACGCTGGTGAGCAAAGACGACGGCATCCGGGCCGGCACCGTTATCGAGAAGGTCTCGCAGCTAAATCCGGTTTTTCGGCCCGACGGGACAGTTACCGCGGGCAATGCCTGCCCGCTCAACGACGGGGCCGCCGCGGTGGTGGTGATGAGCGACACCAAGGCCGCGGAACTGGGCGTGCGGCCGCTGGCCCGGATCGTGGCCTCTGGAGTGGCTGCGGTGAACCCCGAGATCATGGGCCTTGGCCCCATCCCGGCCATCACCCAGGTACTGGACCGAGCCGGCATGACCATCGACGATGTCGACCTGGTGGAGATCAACGAGGCCTTCGCGGCCCAGGTGATCCCCTCAGCCGATGAGCTGGGCATCGACTACGACAAGCTCAACGTGAACGGCGGAGCCATTGCTTTGGGCCACCCCTTTGGCATGACCGGTGCCCGCATCATGGGAACCCTGCTCAATGGTCTGGAAGATGCCGACAAGACCATCGGCGTTGAGAGCATGTGCGTGGGCGGCGGCCAGGGCATGGCCATGATCGTCGAGCGGCTCAGCTGACGAAGGGGTTGGCTGCGCCCGAACGGGTCCCGGGCGTAAACGTGACCGGCATCGACACCACGCCGGTCATCAGCAGGTTGCCGGGATAGGGCTTAAATACGTCGAGGTCGATCTCGTAGTCGCCGATGCGGGCGAGAACGTCTCGCAGCATGAGCTCCGACTCGATGCGGGCAATCGACGACCCTATGCAGCGGTGGCCGCCCAACCCAAACGCCAAGTGCTTGTTCGCCTCTCGGTCGATGCGCACCTCGTCGGGGGCGTCGAACATCGCCGGATCGTGGTTGGCCGTCACCCAGCTGATGAACACGATGTCGCCCCGGCGGATCTGGCGGCCACCCAATTCCACATCGCGGGTGGCGGTGCGGGTGAGGGTCTCGCTGGGGCTGTAGTGGCGCAAGAACTCCTCCACCGCAGCCGGGATCAGGCTCGGATTCTCGATGAGCCGGGTGCGGTCCTCGGGATGGGTGCCTAGGTGGTGCAGACCCCACGACACCAGCGATGTGGTGGTGTCAAGGCCGCCCGCCACTAGGTTCCACATGATGGCGGTGATCTCGTCGTCGTCCAGCATCCGGCCATCCAGCGGGGAAGAAACCAACGCAGTGGTGACATCGTCGGCCGGGTTGTCCCGGCGGAACGCGGCAAAGTCGCGAAGCTCCCCCCACATGTCTGGTTGATGGGCGATTGCGCTCTTATACCGCTCGTCGGTGGGCTCGTACGACGAGGTGGCGTGGAAGAAGTCGGCGTAGTGCTGCCAGTTGGACGAGACCATGCCCATCATTTCCAGCGTCAGCACGGCGGGCACCGGCGTGGTGTAGTCGAGCACTAAGTCGGCTTCGCCCGACTCGATGATCTCGTCGATGAACCACGCCGACACCGCCTCCATCCGGGGGCGGTTGCTCTCCACTGCGTTGATGGTCATGAGGGGGTTCAGCACCCGCCGCAAATCGGCGTGCTCGGGACCGTCGATCTCCGACACTCCCTGGCGGGGGATGTAGCCCGGTCGGGGCACCCCGCAGATGCCCATGTAGGAGATGCCATCGGGGGAATCGGGCTCGTATTTGTGGGCGAACGTCTCGTTGTCTCGGGCTACCTGGGCCACCGACTCGTAGTCGGTGACCATCCAGAAGCCGCCATAGTGCTCGTTGAACACCACCGGACAGCGCGCCCGCAGCTGTTGGTAGCGGCTATGGCGATCGGCGATGAACTCCGGCGTCTGATGATCGACGTCGATCGTGGCATCTGCTGTCTCGGCGTCCACGCCCGCAGCGTAGTGGCCCGCCCGGATGGTCTCAGCGGCTATGAGCCGTAGACCAGCACCCCTTCGGCATATTGCTCGGCGAAGAGTTTCAGCACCTCGCCGACATCGGCATGTCGCATGCAGTCGTCTTTGGAAAAGAGCATCTCACCGTCGACTTCGACGTCGAAGATGCCCGATGCGCCGGTCACCAGAGACAGCTCTTCGATGATGTGCTGATAGTTCTGAAGCAGATCCTTGGCAGCGCTCACGGCGTGCTCGGAAAAGTCTCAAGGAACTCAATAGGTGATGGTGATCCGGTGCTTTTGCGCCATGGCCGCAGGCTACCGCCGGGCAGAGCGCATCCCGCACATTTCTTCGACCGCTACTCTCGGAGCCCATGAACCAACCAGCCGCCGAGGTCGGCGTGTTCGAGGCCATGCACACCCAGAGGGCGGTGCGGCGCTATTTGCCCGACCCGGTGCCCGAAGAGCTGATCACCCAAGTGCTGGACGCCGCCATCCGAGCACCCAGCGCCATCAACGGGCAGTTCGCCCGATTCGTGGTGGTCACCGACCCCGAGAAACGCCGCCAATTGGCCGATCTCTATCTCGACGCCCAGCAGGAGTCGTACAACAACCCGTCGGCGGCGGGCACCGAGTGGCTGCGGGGCCAGGAGGCCGGGATCGTCGAAAAGGCCGCCAAGTTCGCCCGTGAAGTGGGCAATGTGCCGGTGTTCATCATCGTGTGCTCCACCCAGCGGGGAGTGAGCCACTCGGTTTACCCTGCGGTGCAGAACCTATTGGTGGCGGCCCGCAGCCTGGGGTTGGGCACGGTGCTGACCACGCTGCACGCCTTCCGGGCCAACGAGGTTCGGGCCGTGTTGGGCATCCCCGACGACGTCCACATCGTGTGCGGCATCCCGATGGGATGGCCGGCGGTGCCCTTTGGGCCTGTCCGGCGCCGGCCGTTGTCTGAAGTGGCGTATTGGAACCAGTGGGAGGACCACAATGAGTGAACAGAGTTTTGGGCCGTTCTCTTTGAGCGTTGTCGATGGCGTGGGCTGGGTGGTGATCGACCATCCCCCCAAACAGCTGGTTGACGGCCCCCTGATCGGCGGGCTCATGGGGCTGCTTGACTCGGTTGAGGCTGATGAGCAAGTGCATGTCTTGGTGTTCGAGAGCGCCGACCCAGATTTCTTCTTGATGCATGGCGACGTGGAGCAGATCCTGGCCATGGAGGCATCTCCGGAGGTGCCGACCGAGCCCAACTTTGCCGCGGCTACGTTCGACCGCTGCCGCACCATGGGGGTGGCCACCATCGGAATGATCGACGGCATCGCCCGGGGCGGCGGCTCGGAGTTCCTTCTGTCGCTCGACATGCGCTTTGCCGGGCCTCGCACCGTGTTGGGCCAGCCCGAGGTGGCCATGGGCATCATCCCCGGGGCCAGCGGCACCCAGCGGCTGGCCCGATTGGTGGGCCGCAGCCGGGCGCTGGAGATCGTCTTGTCGGGCAACGACGTAACTGCCGAGGAGGCTGCGGCCATCGGTTACGTCAACCGGGTGCTGCCCTCCGATCAGCTCCGAGCCCACACTGCCCAAGTGGCCCGCCGAATTGCCGCCTCGCCGAAGTTGTCCATCGCCAAGGCCAAGCAAGCCGTGGACGCCGCGTTGGACCCAGTGGCGCCGGGACTCTTGACCGAGACCCAGGCCATGATGGCCTGCTCAGCCACCGGCCAGCATGTGCCCCTCATGCAGCGCTTCCTAGACGCCGGCGGCCAAACCCGCGAGGTCGAACGTGACCCCGCAGCAATGGCTGCGGTGATCGACGAGATGCTGGAAATCGACTAGCCCAGCTCCGGCCACAGGGCCAGAGCGGTGCCCCCCAAGAACTGGGCCTGTTCACTCTGAGTCATCCCCGCGCAGGCCGCTCGGGCCTGGTCGGCTAGCTCCTGGTAGGGCCGGTCGTGGGTCTGGGAGTAGTCCGATCCCCACATGAGCCGGTTGAGGCCGAATTGCTCGGCCAGCCGCTCCAGCATGACTGCCGGGTCGTCCGCATCCAGCACATGGGGGGTCACTTTGAGATAGAGATTGGCCAGATGGGCATAATCCCCGATTGACTCCGGCGCGAACCCGCAGTGATCGAGCGACAAGATCACATCAGGATGGGCGGCCAGCGCTTCCCCCAGCGCCGGCAGGTACTCGGGCAGCGTGGCCGCGCTCACCCGCATCCTCAGCCTGCGCACCGCATCCCAAGTGCCCTCATCGTGCAGTGGCCCTCCTCCGCCGATGGCATAGAACCGCACCCCGCCCACCCCGGCGGCGGCCAGCGCATCGAGTTCAGAAGCATCATCCACGATGGCCACCGCGCTGAAAGATTCCGGGTAGGCCGACCGAGCGTCCACAACATAAGAGTTATCAGTGCCGTATCCCCCCAGGGCCTGCACCAGCACCGCCCGGTCCACTCCGGCAGCGGCCATTTCGGCCAATAGCTCCTCGGCGGTCACCGGCGCCTCATACACCCACTCCACCCCCGGATAGTCGGCTACCTGAAGCGGATACTTCTCTAAGTCGTCCGAGATCACGTGAGTATGGGTGTCCACTACCAGCACCCGGCTAGTTTGCTCGGCAACGCCCCCGAACGCCGATCCCACGGGACTCCCTATAGGGCAGATCGGCCAGGAAAGGAAGTCAATATGGCTAGCTCAAACCAGAACTACACCTGCTTCGAGATCACCCTCGAAGGTGGCGTCGCCCATCTCCAGCTCTCGCGGCCCGAAGCCAGGAATTCAATGATTCCGGAGTTCTGGTCCGAGCTGCCCGCCGCGGTGAACGAGCTTTCCGACTCCGGGGAGGCCCGGGCTCTGGTGGTCTCCTCCACCGGACGCCATTTCACCGCGGGCATGGACCTGTCGGTATTCACGCAACCGGACTCTCTGTTCACGTCCAGCTCAGGAAATGAGCAGGCCGAGTTCGGCCGGGTCCGGGCCGAGGTCCGCAGTGCAGCTTTGGCGCTCCAAGAGTCCCTTAGCTGCCTGGAAAGTGCCCGAATGCCAGTGCTGGCCGCGGTCCAGGGCGGCTGCGTCGGCGGAGGGGTAGACATGGTCAGCGCCGCCGACATGCGGTACTGCACTGCCGACGCCTTCTTCTGCATCCAAGAGATCAACATCGGCCTGACTGCTGATTTAGGCACATTGCAACGGCTCCCTCGGATCATCCCTGATGGCCTGGCCCGTGAGATGGCCTACACCGGCCGCCGGCTGAGCGCAGAAGAGGCAGCGGCTTCCGGGCTGGTCAACCAGGTTTATCCCGACCATGACGCCATGGTGGAAGGGGTGTTCGGGATTGCCCAAGAAATCGCCCAGCGCTCGCCACTGGCCATTTGGGGCTCGAAAGAGATGCTCAACTACACCCGCGACCACAGCGTGACCGACGGCCTCAACTACATCGCTACTTGGCAAGCCGGCATGTTCCATCCCGACGACATGGCCGAGGTGTTCGCGGCGAGAGCCGAGGGCCGCGACCCCGTCTTCCAGAACCTCCTCCCCGTCAGACGAGCGCTCTAATTCCTGAGCACTTGAGTCTTGGAGCTCTGGAGTTCTAGCAATCAGACAACAGCCCGGTAGGTTCACCCCATGGCTTCGATTGCTACCGACCGCTACGTCGACCGGGCCGAGATGGAGAAGTTCGTCCGCCCCCGCCACCGGGGCGTGCTGCTCACCACCCGACGGGACGGGCGGCCTCAAAGCTCGCTGGTGACACTAGGCCTCGACACCAGCGGCCGGGTGGTGGTGTCCAGCTACCCCGAACGGGCCAAGTCGATCAACGCCAAGCGGAACCCCGCGGCCTCCATGGTGGTGATGTCAGACGAGTTCGGCGGCGAGTGGATCCAGCTCGACGGCACCGCCGAGGTCCTCGACATGCCCGAGGCCCTCGACGGCCTGGTTGAGTACTTCCGAGTCATCTCCGGCGAACACCCCGACTGGGACGAATACCGCCAAGCCATGGCCCACCAGGGCAAATGCCTCATCCGCCTAACCATCGACCAATGGGGCCCCATCTCCAAAGGCGGCTTCCCCGCCCGCCTAGTTCAAGACGACTGAGTTTGGGATTGCCAAACCCTAAGTTCAGCTACCTATTCACCGTCTGAGCACAAGGTTTCGTTGGGCCGACCGCATCGAATCAACTCCATCATCCGGGAACGGATCATGCGGTGGTTTGGTCTTCCAGCGGCCAGAACCAGCATCGCGAGCAACCTGCCAGCCGTCGTCATGAATCCCGTGGTGGCAGTCGTTACACACCAGTACCAGATTCCCAAAATCGGTGGGCCCGCCGTTTGACCAGAACTGAACATGATGGGCAAAACACCAATGGGCGCTGGCCCCACAGCCGATGCACTCTTTGTCCCGATAGATCAATGCCGCCCGCTGGATATCTGAGGCGGTGCGCCGCTTGCGGCCTAAGTTCATCTCCTGGGTGGCCGGCCGGAACACGCCCGGCAAGATCTCCGCATCGCAAGCCAACCGGACCAACTCGTCCATTGGGATCCGGGTGCCGTCGGCCAGGCGGGCGTTGACCAATTCCTGATTGATAACGTCGTAGTCGGCCACCACCATCAACGCGATCCCCTTGGCCTTGCCCTTTTCGGGTTCCAAGATCAGCTCAGCCAGCGCATCAGCCATCCGCTGCTGCGGAGTCCTCCGAGCCTTGGGATCTTCAGCGTTCCAGAGCTCCTTCACCTTCGCCGCCAACACTGTGTCGATGTGAGCCCCGGTAGTCGGATCGAACTCCCCGGATAACACGAACATCCCTGTCTCGCGGCTCAGGAACGCCCGGGCTGTCCGCCGACTCCTCTGCTTCTCCAGAATGCCCATCCCGTCGTCATCGGACATCTCCTGTTGGTGGCTGCGCATCGTCTTCGAGAACTGATCAAAGTCCTCCCGCTTGGCCGCCTCCACCACCACAGACTCATCGATCGGCCCCTCCGAGGCCGCCCGAGCAATCAACCTCGCATGCCCCACCGGAATTGCTCCATCACCCAACGCCTGCGACGTCTCTGCCAGTTGGGTGAGCCGATCCGCCGTCTCCACCTCATTGCGAGCCTCCCGCTTGGACGACTGCAACTCCTCCCGAGCCACCCGCTCCGCCGTCACCGCATTGTGGCGTCGACTCAGTTCAGCCAACACCTGCGACTTCATCGCCCCCAACCGAGACTCCGCCCGCCCAATCTCCTTCAACCGCCCCCGCAACCCCTCCTCCGACAGCCCGGCCACATCCACACCAGCAACACACACCCCACCAGAGCGACAGCCATCGGCAGCAGGAACTCCCCCGTCATGGCCGGAAATAGGCGTGAATTTCATAGATGTCACTCTACCAACGGCCAGTGACACTATCCCCCGAGAATCCCATGGGTATGGGGCACTTGCATTGCCGACCTTTCTCTACTTTCAGTCCTCCAGGCCACCATTAGCTTGCTTCCTCGTCAGTCACCGTCACTTAAGGGGGGGGCAGACGGAACAGTGGACGGTGCGTGCTACCACAACTTAGGACGAGATCACTCGCGAGATGCTGGACGCTGTAGGAACGTCCCTGAACGAACACCTGACAATCAACGCCGCCTCTGCCGATATCAACGATTTAGCCGACCTATACGTCTTTGTCCTAGATCCCCGAAACTTGGAATGGACTCCAAGCCCTATTGGACAGACGAATGGCTCTGAAGCCAGGGACCACCGCGCTCCTGGCTCAGTTCCCAATTTCCGAACACGAGCGAACTCCCTCTTATGCACCCAATCATATAGCCCTAGCCCCAGTTACCTGCCAAATGATCACATCGCCTATTCCCGGCTGGCTCACTCAATTTGCTAGACCGACTCGGCCTTCCACCTCACAAATGCTATAGTAGTCTCTGGGTCGGAGAGACCAGGTATGTCCATATCTAGTATCCTTGCACCTACACCTTCCATACTCAGCAGAACACAGAATCACGTCCATGGACTCCACCGAAGGCTCGAGCCCCGATTCCCCAGAACCAATTGAATCGAATAAAGGGCAAAGATGGCTCCTTTCATGACGCTTGATGACGAAAGACACCTCAAACTAACATAGATGACAATTTATGCTGTTCTTCTAGAGTATGTATGCATATTAATTGGAAAGGAATACTGACAAAATGCTGCCCATCAAGACTAATATGGAAGACATCGAAGTGCTTTGCTCCTATTTGCGGACAAGTGTCGGTTGGGTCACAATAGATCAAATTAGAAATGCAATACCCTCAACACATGCTGACAATAGGAAACTTGAAGCAATGAAGTTTATCGGGTTGATCGAACGAGAAGGAAATAGTGTCAAGCTCTCAGAATACGGCATAAGGTTCGCATCAACCACCGATGAAACTGAAAGAAGTGCAATCTTAGTTGCATTGATCCGCACCATTCCGCTCTATCATGCGACGTTAGAGTGGATGCACTTTAGCAAGAAAGAGGCACCGACCAAATTTGACATTGGGAACTACTGGCACGACAAGCATGAAGATAAACTATTGGACTCCAAGGGACAAGCACTTACTGATGCTGCAATTTTCTTCCTTAGAATCGCTGGAGCCTCTGGGTTAGGCGATTTCATCGCAGCGGGCAGGGGCCGTGAAACCAACTTGAAAGTCGATTCCCCTGCACTATCTGCTTACGTTACAGGGGAAGCCACATCCGGACATATTCAACCTAAGGCTTCCAAAGGAGTTGAATCACAGAATCAATCGAAAGATCTTGAACAACAAGCGAACTCCCCGACAGTGTCATTGACAACAAGCCCCGGAGTACACGTAAACGTAGAAATCCATATTGCTGCTGATGCAAAAACCTCCACAATTGAGGACATTTTCAAGAACATGAGACGGTATGTACTGAACTTACCTCCAGTAGATGATGAACAGTGAGGAAAAGGACTCCGAATTGCGCAGGTATTGGAACGCAATCGGAGAGTTTCAGGAGCACTGCCGAGTAAGCCCTGAAGTGGGGATTGAGGATCAAGTGATTGTTCCTCAATCTCTTCGAAGCGCGGCCAACAATGCCCCCAATACATATGCAGACTATCTGACCGAAGCTCTTGAATGTTACACTGGAGGGCAGTATAGAGCGGCCGTTTTGATGACATGGTCTGCCGTCATACAACACTTGTACTCGATTGCCAGCAATCACAAAAGTGGAATCACGCTGTTCGAATCGGCAAATCAACAGAGATTTGGGAAGTCAAACTCCTACAGACCAATTAGAAAGGCTGATGATTTTCTTTACCTTCGGGAAGCGCAGTTCATTCAACTAGGTGAAGATGCAGGAATGTATAACAGAAATACGCGACGTATTTTAGAGGATCGTCTAAAACTAAGAAACCTATGCGGACACCCAACACAATACAGACCAGGACAAGAAGAGGTAATTGTATTCATTGAGAGCCTTATGCTCAATATACTCGGTGGAAACCTGTTGAACTGGTAGTTGACGTATATTCACAAATCCTCTCATTCTGATTCCCTGCCAATAGACAGGGGACATATAGAATAGTCAAAAGAGTGATGGAAATAATTGTATTGTGCGAAGGCGTTGCTTAAGTCATGTACCCTAATGGAGCATTGCTTGTAGATCGACACATGCCTTGTACAAGACCCGTTCAAGTTGCAGGTCTGGTGGGACGCCATCGCGTTGCCGGTAATCGGTGAACGAGTCGCCGACGGGTTCGAAGCAGTAGAGGCCGACTGCATCGAGGACTTGCTGGGCTGTTGAGGCCCATTTGAGGGTCCTCTCGAAATCGCTGTCGTTGATGACCCGTACTGCGATGAAGAAGTAGATCTTCGGCTCGACTGAGCGGAGCCAGGTGGTCAGATCGCCTCCGCCAGGCCCTCCTGCGCGGGGCGCTGTGCCGGTCATCGTTAGTCGTCTGCTGAATTCGCCCTTCAGATCGATGCACTTGAAGGCCAGTTCCTTGACCCGCTTGTCAATGTCGGCTGATCCAGGTCGCCCGCTCTCTTTCTGCCTAGGTGAATTGATGTGCTTGGGTGTGCCCATCATCTTCGCTTCAAGCATGAATTGAAGGTCGCCTTCAGCCGGGTAGACGCAGTCGAGGTTGTGTACGGGCACGATTAGGCCAGGGACTGGGCGAGATGTCAGAAGCTCGACACCGGAGCACTGCTTGAGGAGGAGAACGAGCAGATCGTTGAAGAAGTCGCCTTTACCGTTTTGGAGATCGGCTCCCAATTCCGACTTCTCGTCGTCGGTCATTTCAGCACCGACCGACGCGGCGATGGAAGCATCGAATTGAGACATCGCTAGTAGGAACTCTTGCTCTACCTGATTCCAGCTTGTGTGCCCTTCAGCTTCGGCGGTGGCATACACGTCCATGAAAGGGGCGCACCGTTGGCTTGTGGCCCATCGAGCATTGGTTGGAGCAGGCATCTACTGACTCTTCCTATCAACTCCTGCTCAATTAAACGCCACCACGAGAACGCCCACAGACCTGATCAAGGTCGCTGGTCACGCCGTAGGCCTCTGCCGCTGCTTCAGTCGCGGCACGACGATCTCGCTCTTTGAAGGCACTTCTAAGGTGGTCCTGTAGTTCTGCGCTGACGGCATCGGGGTCGGGTACTCGAATCTTGCGCAAATACTGTGCCTGGAATCGGTAGGTACCACCTCGCATCTTGACGCAGTAGGCACCGACAAAGAGGTTGGCGATGTCGGACAGCAGAAGGCCGCCGAGCACTTCAAGATCCCATGAATCGGATACCACGTAGTAGAGGTTGTGGTGGGGGTAAAAGCCACCAGGATCCAAAACGGGGTGTGAAAGCGCCTTGATGTCCGGAAGCAGCAGCTTGGGCCGGTCAATCAGTTCAGGAGTAACCCGGTCGATGGTCCGATACCAGGCTTTCGGCTGCCTCCGGGCGACATGACGTGATCGAAGCAACTTGCTGTTCTGCTCGAAGTGGCGCGCCAGTCCTGGGTAGTCGCGCAGGTCCACGAGCCCATCCTCATCCCAGGGGTTGATCAGGTACTTGCCCGACCAATCAGGACGGCCCGTCGCGATATCGCTTGCGGTCAGGAGTGGGAGCAAACGATCGGGCTCCACCCCCTCGGCCTCAGCCCGGATATAGACCTCGTCGCATCCCGTGGCAACGCCAATGCCAATACGTGTCCCTGTCCGAGAATCCTCGAGTGGGACAAACCGGGATTCGAGATCGGCCAACAACTCAAGCGTCTTAGGGGATCCTGCCGGCCATAAATCTGGACCCTCGAACCACCTTGTCAACTCGCCTGCCTCAAAGCCCCTAGAGGTAGACAAGGGCTGCTGTGAATCACATGGCCAATCGAGCACCAAAGAGGCCTCGTGCCGATCGAAGGAAGCGTTGGCATCCACTACACGTACAGGACCCTGGACTCCATTCCGAAGGATGGTTATGGCCGGATACGCCGACACCTCCTCTTCGAACGCGTCGACATCATGCATGACCATGACCGTGTCAACGGCATAGCAACTCGACACCAACTTGCGGAGGTGCGCGCCGTACTGGTTCCGCATCCATCGGTCTGCGCAGATATAGGCCAGCCGGCCCTCAGGACCAAGCAAAGACATCCCCTTCTCAAAGAACCCGATGTAGATGTCTGCTCGCCCTCGCATGGTTGGCCACATGGATCGGTAAGCATCGCTGACTTCCCTGGGGACATCCTCAAGACGGACATACGGCGGATTCCCCACCACAAAGTCAGCTGGTCGTACTGGCTCTTCGCTCAGCAGGAAATCGCTCGTTGTGACCCACCGCTCAGCAAGATGCTCTGCGCTCTCCAGAGTCTCGCCCAGATCGAGAAGTTTGGCCACAACAGCCTTCCGAGCAATCTCAGCATTGTGTTCAAGCAAGTCGAAGCCTGCGATTGCATTCCCTTGCTCGGACAGCGGACGCCCATGAGTAGTGCACGACTGTGCCAGCCTCTCGACAATTGGAAGCAGAAACGCCCCACACCCGCACGATGGCTCCACGATCACCTTAGACCCCAGGTCGGCTTCGGGCGTGTAGCCAACGAGATCGAGCATCAGGTCGACCACCCACCGTCGCGTGAACACTTCGCCGTACTGGCCTTGAGAGCCGGCAGCCACCATCGGCCGACGAGAATCCAAGAGCGGCAACTGCCCAGTCCCCCTCACGCGCAAACCCCTATGCAGCGCAAACTACATGGCTGGAATCTCATATAAGTACATTAGCGACACGCAGTGACAACTACGCGCAGCTCCGGCACTTCCGAGGGCAGGATCTTCAGCCAACATTGGACTGGGTCGGCTTAAGCCGGCCCCCTACAAGTGGCCGCTTGGCCAGTTCCCTCGGCCGGACCAACCACGCAGCGTTGTATGGCTGGAGTTTGGGGAATGGGCCATTGCCATGGATCACCTAGGCAGCTACTCAATGAACAAATCCGGCCCCGAAGAGAGTCTCCCCCAAGACTACGTGATTGCTACTCCCATCGACCCCCTTCGTGCCCTCAATCGTGCTCCTCCTGACAAGGTATTCCTCTACACACCCGACGACGACCGCCAAATTTCGCTCCTAGGGACCAGCGCGGGTTCACGCACTAGCTGGACTACTCGACCTAGATGCCGCTGAACGCGCAATCCTCACCAAGTGGTTCGCAAGTCCCAAGAGCTCCAGTGCGGTCTCGGGATCGTCCAAGTATCGGTGTTCATGAGCTCTAGGGTTTCGAATCCCCGTCATTACTGCACCGAACATGTCCATGTAGCCGCGTTGCTGGTCATTCTCTGATTGGGTTCTCAGGTCGTTCAGCTTCAACACCGGATTCTTCGGCGAGAAAGCTCTTTGCATGAGCGGCACTCCGTCGAGTTCGCTCAGGCCGGTCAGGTCTTTCACGATGTTGTTCAAGCACTTGTAAGCCTCTTCAACCGCCAGTGCGTAATAGCCATCGAGAAACAGCTCCCTGCTCGTAAGGCGAAGTTCGTCGTCGTCGACAATCTGGTCGAAGGTTGGGGGATCAAGCCCGCTGGATGGCATGGACGGCAACGGCCCAGCAAGACCAACTTCCTTTGCTCGATCTGCAATTGCCTTCGCAACCGATAGACCCCAATGAGAATTGGCGCCCGCTAGGCCGCTACTCAACACCATAGAGATGTTCGGTCATGCTCTTGAAGATTTGGTCAATCTGATCGGTGGAGGCATCTGACGAGATGTGAACTTGCACGTTGATGTTAAGGGCAGGCTCTATTCTGCCGCTCCCTTTTCGAGTTGCCCTTTCTTCAGATCTGTTGGCTCTTCGAGCGTTCTGGCTTGTGGCTGGCCTTCCCCCCGAGCCATTCGTGCTCGATGCCGTAGTTGAGGCTTTGGTATTTGCGCCCTCAGGATCGCCAGCAGAGAGAAGGGTGTAGAGCGCTGACATTGCTGTTGCTGTCCCCTGACCCGCTCCAGTATTTCGGCTAAACCAATTTGTCACGCCGCTTGAGTCCTCTGACGGTGAGGGAAAAGCCGAGCACAGAGCATCGGGGTACACCTCTGAAAGCATGTCAGCGCACACCTGCTTGTAGGACTCGTCATCCCGCCAATCAAGTGCACGTTCAGTAGGTCGTCCCTCATCATCAATGAGGCCCAAGGTCCTGAGTGGCCCAATCAGATTTCCAGCCGATGCAGTCGAACTCAACCCAAGGACAGACTGCAAGTAGTCGGCATGGACTCTGTTTGGCATCGTCTGCTTGAACTTCTCGCGCAGCGCCCACCAGTTCTTGGCTGGCAAGCGGGGAAACGTTCGCTTGTCCCCATCATCCGTCATGTCTACCTCCTTGGGAGACTTGGCAACCATCCCTTGCCTGTTTGCGGTGGAGAAGAGGATACGGGCGCATCCAATAAATTTCAACCAAATAATTATGGCCGTGTAATTCTGCGAATGCACCGATTTCGGAACACTACGCCCCAACACTCTGAACTGGGCATTTGAGCATCGATTGGGTCTCTCGCACAGCGGACTGCAGGAAAGGGCAAGCAGATGTGAAAGGAACTCGGCTGCCCGCTCGTTAGTCGTGAGATCAGCAGTCGTTGCACTCAAACCCAGTATGCAACACTACTTCACATGGGTAGAGTCTCATTGGCCGACAAAGCGGAGGACATCCTTAGACGCCACTCCAAGGGAGCGCCACTGCATTATCGGCGCCTTACGGAGATCGGTATTGAGGAAGGTCTAGTCGTCCCCAAAGGCTCCACTCCCGAGGCCTCTCTGAACTCTGCCGTCACCCAAGACATCAAGAAGAAGGAGACCTCGGGTGAACCTCAACGCTTCCGTTCCCATGGTAAAGGTTTCTACTCGCTCGCCCGACCCACAGATCCTCTGGCTAGTGCGATCGAAGCTCACAACGGGGAGGTTCGCGATCGCTTGCGCGAGGCGCTGGGAGAGATGCACCCAAAGGCGTTCGAGCACCTAATCGAAGAATTGCTCATTTCATTGGAATTCGAAGATGTCGAGGTGACCAAGTATGTAGGAGATCGTGGCATCGACCTGCGCGCGACGCTGGCGGTTGGTGGTATCACCGACGTCCAGACGGCAATCCAAGCAAAGCGCCACACATCGGGGTCCGTCGGCGGGCCTGTCGTCCGAGAATTGCGTGGAGGTCTAGGGCCTCACGAACGAGGACTGATAATCACGCTCTCCCGATTCTCCAAAGAGGCCCGCCGTGAAGCATCAGAGCGCGATCGGAGCCCGATCTCATTGGTCGATGGCGAGCAGCTACTTGATCTTCTCATCCAGAATCAAATAGGCGTAAACGCCACAAGCCGCTCCATTCTTGAATTGGATGAGGGGTTCTTTACCGAGGATGCAACTCCGGAGAGTGGTGAACTGCCGAGCGCTGCTGCTAGTGGTTCGGGGCTGTCTGGTGGGCCTAGTTCTAGCCAGGTGCTATCGCTGTGGCCCCTCCCTGGTGGTGCGAATGCATGGAAGGACTCGCTTGACCAGATGCTTCAGCACGTAGCTGAGGCAGCACCGACCATGAAGCAGGCCATCGCATGGCTGATTGCCTCTTTCGAGCAGCTAGAAAGCACAAACACCGCTCGTGGGTACTGGCAAGTACCTCGTAGCTTGGGGCTCATTGAGACAAGAGGGGAACAGCTCGGACTTACGGCGGAAGGCTCGGAATACTTGGAGGATCCAACCCGCGAGCACTTGCTTAGAATTGCCGAGTATCGAATTGTCGGATTCGAAAAGATAGTTCACTGGCTCTCAGAGCGGCCCCACACAGCTCAAGACCTGCTTAGTCGTGCCCAAGATGAGCTAGGGGTCGAGTGGGAGTCACAGCAGCAGATCCTGTACCGACTTGGATGGCTGGAAGTCTTGGGAGCGGCGAAGAAGTCAGGTAACTCCTGGTCTCCACAGTAATTTGCCCCGTGACCGGCCAAGATGGTGGGGACCATTGGCGCAGGCCTTAGTCGCTCAAAGCCCCTCGCGACTCCACCCCTTGGACGTGCCAACCTCATTGGGTGTGGCACGAACTGGAAGCAACGGGAGAGATGGACCACCTCTATGTCTTGGGCCCTGGGGCATGGGAAGAACTTGAGACCCATCTTGATGGGCCGCGAGAACCAAATTCGAAGGTCGCGGATCTGCTGAGGCAGGCTTCGATCCTCGAAATCGAATAGGTCCTAGTCGGACGCAGCCTGAACAACGGGTCAGCCAAGCCGCTCAAGCTGGCGGCGGAGCCAGTCTTCTCGGTCGGCGGCGTAGCGGTGGGCTATGGCGGATTGGGGGAAGAGGCCTACTCCGTGGGGGGCGCCGGGGTAGACGTGGAGTTCGGTGGGGACGCCGGCGCCGTAGAGGCGCATGGCGTAGATGATGTTCTCGTCTCTGAAGCCATCGGCGCCGCCTACGCAGACGTAGGCCTCGGGGAGGCCGGATAGGTCCTCGGCTCGGGCGGCGGCTGCGGTGTAGGGGACGTTGTCGGTTCCGTAGAGATCACCGAGGTAGCTCTGCCAGCCGAAGGCGTTCGACGCTTTGTTCCAGATGACCAGGTCTTCCTGTTGGCTGGACGGCGTGATCTGGCGGTCGTCGAGCATGGGGCAGTCTAGGAGTTGGAACTGCAACGGGATCTCGCCTCGGTCCCGGGCCAGCAGCGCCAGCGCGGCGCAAAGGCCGCCCCCAGCGCTGACCCCGGTGATGCCGATCTTGTCCCGATCAATGCCGATCTCTGCTGCGTTGTCATACGTCCACTTCAAACCGGCGTAGCAATCTTCCAAAGGACCGGGATAGGGCGTCTCGGGGGCCAGGCGGTACTCCACCGACACGCCTACGATGCCGTAGGTCGGACACCAACGGTCGAACTTGGCGTCGTCCATGTCGTAGGTGCCCCGGATGTAGCCCCCGCCGTGGATGGAGTACACGCACGGCACCACACCCTCCAGCCCCACCGGCCGGTGTACCCGCACCACCACGCCGTTGGCCTCGTCCACCACATGGTCCGACCGCTCCACCGCGTCGCTCAGCTCAGGAAACTGGACTGGCAAGCTGGCCCGAACCTCGGGCAGCAGCGCAGCACTGAGATCACGAGTCGGCACCGTGTGCTTTAGCCGTTCGATCTCCTCGTCCAATAGGACCATCGCTGTACCCGCCTTTCCAGAGGGCTGCTAAGAGAAAAGGCCTTCAGCCGATGCGCTCTAACTGTCGTCGGAGCCAGTCTTCTTGGTCGGCGGAATAGCGCTGGGCAATCTCCAGGTGACCGAACATGGCCACGCCGTGGGGGGCACCGGGGTAGACGTGGAGTTCGGTGGGCACGCCGGCGCCGTACAAGCGCATGGCGTAGGTGATGTCTTCGTCGCGGAAGCCGTCAGCCCCGCCGATGCAGACATAGGCATCGGGCAGGCCCGACAGATCCTCAGCCCGAGCCGCCGCCGCGGTATAGGGCACATCATCAGAGCCGTAGAGATCGCCGAGATAGCTCTGCCAGCCAAAGGCATTCGACTCCCGGCTCCAGATCAGCAAATCGTCAAGCTGGCTCGACGGGGTGATCTGCCGGTCATCGATCATGGGACAGTCCAACAACTGGAACTGCAACGGCACCTCGCCCCGATCCCGGGCCAACAGCGCCAGCGCAGCGCACAATCCGCCTCCGGCGCTCACTCCGGTGATGCCGATCTTGTCCCGGTCGATGCCGAGTTCATCGGCATTGTCATAGGTCCACTTCATACCGGCATAGCAGTCCTCCAGCGGACCGGGATAAGGCGTTTCCGGTGACAACCGGTACTCCACCGACACCCCGACTATGCCGTACGTGGGACACCAGCGGTCGAACTTGGCGTCGTCCATCTCATAGCTGCCCAGGATGTAACCCCCGCCGTGAATCGAATACACACACGGCAGGTCGCCCGTCGCGTCAACCGATCGGTGAACCCGAACCACCACGCCGTTGGCCTCATCCACCACATGGTCGGCGCGCTCTACCCCATCGCTCAGTTCGGGAAGCTCCCCCAGACGTCCAGCCCGCAACTCGGGCAGATTCTCCGCATTGATGACGGCAAACGGCACCATCTCCTTGAGCGGCTCGATTTCCTCGTGCAACGGCACCGTGGCCATGCCAGCTCCTTCCCAATTCCGGTCTGAATCCCCGGATCAATCTCAACGAGCAGGCATACTACGCCTCGCGCCCGCTGGCTGCGGCAACGTGGTGTGATGGCGGCCCCAACCCCACTCCCCCGCTGACATAGCCAAAACAAACCCGCCCTTCGCTAACCTGCCGGACGATGCTGTGCGCCAACTTCACCAACCCACAATGATCCTCGAGCACCTGCGGGCGATCGAAGTGGGGGGCGGCATCTCGGGTTCCTACGCAGGCAAACTGTTGGCCGACGCCGGAGCCGACGTGATCAAGGTCGAGCCACCCGGAGGGGAGCCTATGCGGCGGTGGTCGGCTTCTGGCGCAGAGTTGGGCGACAAGGACGGGCCGCTGTTCCAGTTCCTCAACACCTCCAAGCGCTCGGTGGTTGGCGATCCGAGCGACCCGGAAATCGCTGAACTACTGGCCAGCGCCGACATCCTCATCGACTCCACCGATGAGGGGCTGCCAACCTCAGTTATCGAGTCGGCCCGCAAAGCCAATCCTGCGCTGGTACTGGTGTCCATCTCTCCGTGGGGGCGAACCGGCCCCTATGCCCACCGTCCGGCCACCGAGTTCACCTTGCAGGCTGAATGCGGCGGCATCGGCAAGCGAGGCAACCCCGAGCGGCCGCCGGTGCAGGCCGGAGGCGTCATCGGCGAATGGACCGCGGCCATCTATGCCGGAGTGGGGGCGCTGGCCGCGGCCCGAGCCGCCGGACGAAGCGGCCAGGGCGACCATGTGGACGTGTCCATGTTCGAGACGATGGTCATGACCATGAACACCTACGCCTGGATCTCCGCAGAGTTCGCCGGCGACACCAACCCCCAGCGACCGGGCCGAAACGTAGAGCTGCCCTCCATCGAGCCCACCGCCGACGGCCACGTGGGCTTTTGCACCGTGGCCCGCCAGCAGTTCCTGGACTTCTTGGCAATGATCGGCCGCTCCGATTGGCTGGAGGACGAAGAGATGTGCGGCTATGGCGGCCGCTGGAAGCGACGGGATGAGTTCCGAGCCGCCATGCACGCCTGGACCACCCAGCGGACCACCGCTGAGGTGATCGCCGAAGCGTCGGCCCGGCGCATCCCGGTGGCTCCCATCGGGACCGGAGCCACCGTGCCCACCCTGGAGGCATTCTCTGGCCGGGACGCCTTCACCACTAACCCCTCCGGCGGCTTCACCCAGCCCACCGTTCCCTACCAACTGCATGGGGCCGAAACCCGACCCTTCGAGGCAGTCCCCGCTGCGGGTGAACACACCGGACAGATCGAGGCCCGAACCCCCCAAACCAACCGCGGCGAACCCGCCGCCCTCCCCCTGGCCGGCGTGCGGGTGATCGACTTCACCGCCTGGTGGGCCGGTCCCATCGCCAGCCACTCCCTCGCTCTGCTTGGCGCCGACGTGGTCAAAATCGAGTCCATCCAGCGGGCTGACGGCATGCGCTTCGCCTCCGCCCGCCCTCCGTCGGTGGACCAGTGGTGGGAATGGGGCATGGTCTTCCACGGGGCCAACACCAACAAGCGAGGCGTCACCCTCGACCTCCGGTCCCCCGAGGGGGTGGCAATCGCCGAGCGACTCATCGCCGACGCTGATGTGGTGATCGAGAACTTCACCCCCAGGGTGATGGAAGGCTTCGGCCTCACCTGGGAACGGCTGTCAGCCCTCAACCCGAGGCTGATCATGACTCGCATGCCCGCATTCGGCCTCAGCGGCGCATGGCGCAACAACACCGGGTTCGCCCAGACCATGGAACAGCTCACCGGGATGGCCAACATCACCGGCTATCCCGACGAGGATCCCCAAATCCCCCGAGGGCCGTGCGACCCACTGGCCGGCATGCACGCGGTATTCGCCACCCTCACCGCCCTCGAGGAGCGAGATAGCACCGGCCAGGGCCGGCTGGTTGAGGTAACCATGGTGGCCGCCGCCCTCAACGCCGCCGCCGAGCAGCTCGTGGAGTACTCGGCACTGGGCCGCCAATTGCCCCGGGAGGGCAACCGAGGACCGCGGGCCGCTCCTCAGGGCGTGTATCCCGCGGCCAGCTTCGAGCGCTGGGTGGCCGTGGCGGTAGCGAACGACCTCCAGTGGAAGGCCCTCTGCAACCTGCTCGACCGCTCCGACTGGGCCGACTACGACACCGCCGACAAGCGGCGGGCTGCCGCCGACGCCATCGACTCCGGGATAGCCGAATGGATCGCCCCCCAATCCGACGCCGACGCGGTGGCGCAGCTGAACGCAGCCGGAGTCCCGGCCAGCGTGGTGGTGCTGCCTGCCGAGATCGGAGACCACCCCCAACTTCGAACCCGCTCATTCATCGAGCCGATAGACCACCCGGTGTGCGGGGAGGTTTCCGCGGCCAGCCTGCCCTTCCGGTTCGAATCGTCACCCGGTCCCTGGACCAAGACCCCGGCTCCCACACTGGGCCAGCACAATCACGAGGTGCTGGCCAGCGAGATTGGCCTCGCCGATGACGAGTTGGCCGAATTGGAGGCCAAGGGCGTCATCGGCACCCGCCCTGCCGGGCTGTAGCCCTTCGCTAGCGAGAACCGGACGATTCTGGCGGGTCAGGGCGGTTGGGTTCGATGCCCAGGGTGGCCGATTCGACGAGCTCCACCAGGTTGTCCGGATCGCAGTCCATGGTGCCCTGGGTGGCTGGGTGGCGGCGGATCCAGCCGCTGGGAGTGGGGCTCATCAGCAGGAAGCACGGCGACGGGATTCCCTCCGCGGGATTGGTCGGCCCATGGAGGCCCCGACCATCCCACTCGGTAATCGTGCGCGCCGACTCGATCACCAGCTCTCGAGTAAGTCCCCCTCCACTATTGAACATTGCCCGATTGACCGCTTCCTCGAACAGCAGCGCCGACGCCCAACTCGACAGGCCGATCAAGTCCACTTCGGCCTCTTCGTCCACTTCTTCTCTCAAAAAGAGCACATACCTCACCAACTCGACGTTGTCGCCCGGCTCTTCAAAGGGGAGCATCCCGATGCTCACCCAGAGGTCCGATCCCAATTCGGCAACTTCGGCCGCCCAGCTCTGGGAGTAGCAGTCGGCACCGCAGAGGACGAAGGTCGGCCCGTCGGCAGGTTCTTCGACAGCCCCCTCATCCAAAGGCTCCCCTTGGGCATCGGCGGTGGGCTCGGTCTCGCCAGGCTCGGCATCGTCTGCCTCGTCAGTCTCAGAAGCGTCCTCCCCTGAAGCAGCGAGAGAGTCTTCTTCGGGCGCCGGGAAATCAAAGGTGGGCAACTGTGCGAACAGGCTGGCCCGAGCTTGGAGCAACTCCATCAGCCGATTTCGGTCGGCCGACCAGGTGATTCCCAGAACATGGGCTTCCAGCATGGCCGAGGCCAACGCGTCGTAGTCCTCGTCGATCACGTCAGCGGTGGCTTCGAACGCGAAATCGAACCCCCCCGCGGTGGCCGCCTCGATGTCCCGCTGGGCCCGGTAGAACGAAACCGGCATATCCAGCACCACCGTGCCCACCGAACCCGCGGCATTCGGAAAGCGCTCGCTCAAATACCGGGCCGGACCGGCCTGCCAAACGGTATTGGAGGTTGGGTTGGAAACGAATGTCACCGGCGACGCCCGCCGGTCCGGGCTCAGTGCGGCAGCCGGGAAGTCGGGCAGGCGGCAGGACTCATCGTTCAGGATGTCCACCCCGTCGCCGTCGAACAGCGCATAAGACCCCACCAGGGCGAAGATGTCGCTCTCACAGGCCTCCTGCATGGCGGCCCGGTGGTCGAACACGTTGGCATCGAACAGGACGACCTCAACGTCGCGGCCTCCGAGGCCGCCGCTGCTGTTCACCGCTTGGGCCCAGGCCCGCATGGCCAACCATGCCGCCTCGCTGCCGCCGGTCACCGCGTTGCCCGTGCTGCTGTCGGCGATCACCCCGATGCGAATCACCTCGTCGCTGACCCCGGACCGCACCGGTGCGGCCGTCGGACCGGGCACCACCGTGTCCAGAGGCTCAGGGGTGGGGGTGGGGGTGGCCAATTCGGGCGACGACACCTCCGGCCCCCGGAGATCGGGGGTCTTGCAACCCGCTACCACCATGGCCAAGGCCACCGTCAGCACGAACGGCGCAGTTGCAAACCTGAGGATGCGGGCGAGCCCCACGCCCTTATCGTCGCACGAATCTGCTGCTATACGGGGTGCGGGATCAGGCCCGGGCAGCCGCGAAACCCTGCTCCAGGTCGGCGATGATGTCGTCCACCGACTCCAAGCCAACCGACAGCCGCACCAGCCCGGGGTACACACCGGTGCTCACCTGCTCCTCTTCGGTGAGCTGCGAGTGCGTGGTGGATGCCGGGTGGATTACCAGGCTCCGCACGTCGCCGATGTTGGCCACATGGCTGTGCAGGGTGAGTGCGTTCACGAACTTCTCACCGGCGTCGCGTCCGCCCTTGATGTGGAAAGCGGGCACCGAGCCATAGCCCCTGCCGTCGGTGTAGTGGTTCATCCGCTCGTGCCAGGGGCTCGACGACAGTCCGCCGAACTGCACCGACTCAACCTGGTCGTGGCCCTCGAGGTACTCCGACACGGTCTGGGCGTTGGAGCAGTGCCGCTCCATGCGCAGGCTGAGCGTCTCCAACCCCTGAAGGAAGTAGAAGGCGTTCTGCGGGGAGATGGCCGCACCGATGTCCCGGAGCAGCTGCACCCGGGCCTTGATGATGAAGGAGCCGTTGCCCAAAGCCGGCCAGAAGGCCAGTCCGTGGTAGCTGGGGTCGGGCTCGGTGAAGTTGGGGAAGCGGCCGCTGGCCCCGTAGTCGAAGGTGCCGCCGTCGATGATGACGCCGCCGATGGAGTTGCCGTGGCCGCCGATGAACTTGGTCATGGAGTGGACCACGATGTCGGCGCCGTGCTCCAGCGGGCGGATCAGGTAGGGAGACGGCACGGTGTTGTCCACCATCAGCGGGATGCCCTCGGCATGGCCCACCGCGGCGACGCCCTCGATGTCGAGGCAGTCGTTCTTGGGGTTGCCGATGGTCTCGGCGTACAGCACCTTGGTGTTCTCCTGGATGGCGTTCTTCCAGGCACCCAGGTCGTCGGGGTCTTCGATGAACGACACCTCGATGCCCATCTTGGGCAGGGTGTAGTGCAGCAGGTTGTAGGTGCCGCCGTACAGCGACGCGGACGACACCACGTGATCGCCCGACTCGGCCAAGTTCAAGATGGCCAGCGTCTCCGCGGCCTGCCCCGAGGCCATGGCCAGCGCCCCGGGAATTCCGATGGCGGTCTCGGTGCCACCCTCAAGTGCGGAGAGGCGGGCTTCCAGCACCATCTGGGTGGGATTCATGATCCGGGTGTAGATGTTGCCCACCTCGGCCAGCCCGAACAGTGCCGCAGCGTGCTCGGTGTCGCGGAACACATACGAGGTGGTCTGGTAGATGGGCACGGCCCGCGATCCGGTGGCCGGATCGGGCTCCTGCCCAGAGTGGATCTGCTTGGTTTCAAAACCCCAGTTTTCGCTCACGGCTATTCCCTTTACCTTTCAGAGTTGCCGGGTAGATACTAATGAATTGCTGCCGTTTGGCAGCTATCGAAGGCCGGCCGGGGGCCTAATCCTTCCCTTGGCCTCCGGACACTGCTTGGACGCTCTGGCGGCCCTCGGAGATCCAGGGCATCATGGCCCGCAGCTCCGCCCCCACCTGCTCGATGGGGTGCTTTTGGCCCTCGGCTTCCAAGCGCAGGAAGTTGGGCCGGCCGCTGCGGCTCTCGCTCATCCACTCCTCGGCGAACGATCCGCTTTGGATCTCGCTCAGGATCCTCTTCATCTCGGCCCGGGTGTCCTCGTTGATGATGCGGTCGCCCCGGCTCAAGTCGCCGTATTCGGCGGTGTCGGAGATGGAGTAGCGCATCCCGCCGATTCCCTCCTCGTACATGAGGTCGACGATGAGCTTCAGCTCGTGGAGGCACTCGAAGTAGGCCACCTCGGGCTGGTATCCGGCCTCGCACAAGGTCTCGAACGCCGCGGTCACCAGCGAGGTGAGCCCGCCGCACAACACCACCTGCTCGCCGAACAGGTCGGTCTCGCACTCTTCGGCGAAGGTGGTCTCAATCACCCCGGCACGGGCACCCCCGATGGCGTCGGCATAGGCCAAGGCCAGCTCTCGGGCACTGCCGGTGGCGTCCTGGCCCACCGCGATCAGGCACGGCACGCCGCCGCCCTCCACATAGGTGCGCCGCACCAGGTGGCCGGGTCCCTTGGGGGCCACCATAGCCACGTCTACGCCCTCGGGGGCGGAGATCAGGTCGAAGCGCACGTTGAAGCCGTGGGCGAAGAACAGGGCATCGCCCGCTTGGAGGTGGGGCTCGATGTGGGCCTGGTAGATATCGGCCTGCTCGGTGTCGGGCAAAAGCAGCATGATGATGTCGGCCTCGGCCGACGCGTCGGCCATCGACATCACCTTCAATCCGGCCTCGGCGGCCTTGGCGGCTGACGACGAACCGTCTCGCAGCCCCACCCGAACATCGATACCCGATTCCTTCAGGTTCAGGGCGTGGGCATGGCCCTGGGACCCGTACCCCAGGATCGCAACCTTGCGGTCGGCGATGTGGGAGCGGTCGACATCATTCTCATACAACACGGTTGCCATTAGTTGTCCTTAAAGTCGGTATTGGCTATTGATCTTGTTCTGATCAGGGGGCCAGGGGGTCGGGGGCGGCTTTGACCAGCTTGGGCAGGGCCACCTTGCCGGTGCGCTGCACGTCCACGATCCCATAGGGTCGCAGAAGGTCCTCGAAGTCATCCACTCGGCTGGGCGATCCGGTGAGCGACACCATGATCTCGTCGTAGCCCACGTTCAACACGGTGGCCTGGAATATCCGCACCAGATCCAGGATCTGCCCCCTGATCTCCGGATTGGCCCGCACCGTGACCATCATGAGCTCCCGCTCCACGCTGGCTGATGGGTTCAGCTCCCGGATGTCCACCACGTTGACCAGCTTGTCGAGCTGCTTCACCACCTGCTCCATGGGGGCGGCGTCCACCCCCACCACGATGGTGAGACGGCTGAACCGCTCGTCGTCGGTGGGGGCCACCGCCAGCGACTCGATGTTGAACCCCCGGCGGGCGAACAGCCCGGCCACCCGGGCCAGCACGCCGGCCTTGTTCTCCACCCGCACCACCAGCGTGGTGGTGCCACCGCCGTCGGCGGCGCTCATCGGGGCTGGTCCCGCTGGGAGGGGTCCACCACCACGTCGCTGTTGGACATGCCGGCCGGGACCATGGGGAAGACGTTCTCCTCAGCCTCGCAGCGGAACTCCACCACCACCGGCTGATCGTCGATCTCATTGGCCTGGGCGATGGCCGGGCCAACCTCCTCGGGCGACTCCACCCGAAGCCCGACACAGCCCAGGGCCTCGGCCCACATCTTGTAGTCGGGCACATCGCGGGTGAGGTAGACCTCGGAATAGCGCTCCTCGTAGAACATCTCCTGCCACTGGCGAACCATGCCCAGATACGCGTTGTTGATGAGGGCCACCTTGATGGGGAACCCCTCGGTGGCCGCGGTGACCAGCTCTTGGGCAGTCATCTGGAAGCAGCCGTCGCCGTCCACTGCCCACACCATGCGGTCGGGCCGGCCCGCTTTGGCCCCAATGGCGGCGGGGATGGCGAACCCCATTGTGCCCAGGCCGCCCGAATTCACCCATGTGTAGGGGTGGTTGAACTTCCAGTACTGGCTGGTCCACATCTGATGCTGGCCCACTCCCGACGCCACGATGGTGTCGGAGGGGGTGGAGTCCCGAAGCTGCTCCAGCACGTACTGGGGCTTCAGCAGCTCATCGCCCTTCGACTGCTCATAGGTCAGCGGGAACCGCTCTTGCCAGCCGCTGATCCGGGACCGCCACTGGTTCCGGTCGGGCTGGGCCTCGCTGCCCCCCATCTCCTTCAGCGCCTTAACCAACTCCTCGATTACCACCCGGCAGTCGCCCTGGATGGCCACGTCCGGGCGGCGCACCTTGCCCAGCTCAGCGCTGTCGATGTCCACGTGGATGATCTTGGCCAGGGGGGCGAACTCGCCCACCTTGCCGGTGACTCGGTCGTCGAAGCGGGCCCCCAGCGCGATGAGCAGGTCGGCCTCCTGCATTGCAGTGACCGCGGTGTAGTTGCCGTGCATGCCGGGCATGCCTAAGCACAGCGGGTGGTCGTCGGGGAAGCCTCCCCGGTTCATCAAGGTAGTAACCACGGGGATGCCGGTCATTTCGGCCAGCTCCAGGAGGGCTTCTGCCCCCCGGGACTTCAAGATGCCGCCCCCGGTGTAGAGAACCGGGCGCTCAGCCTCGCAGATGAGCTTGGCCGCTTGGCGGATCAGCTCGGCATCACCCGCCTGGTTGGGGAGGTAGCCGGGCAGGTCGTGGCTGTCGGGGGTGTACCACTCCATGGCCGAGCGGGGGTTGTTGGGGTCGACGATGTCTTTGGGAATGTCCACCAGCACCGGGCCGGGACGGCCGGTGGTGGCGATGTAGAAGGCGTCGTGGATCACCTGGGGGATGTCGGCCGCCTCGGTCACCAGGTAGTTGTGCTTGGTCACCGACATGGTGATGCCGGTGGTGTCGCACTCCTGGAAGGCGTCGGTGCCGATGGCCGCGTAGGGCACCTGGCCGGTGACCACCACCATGGGGATGGAGTCCATATAGGCATCGCACAGTGGGGTGACAATGTTGGTGGCCGCCGGTCCCGAGGTGACCATGGCCACGCCGGGGCGACCGGTGGCGTGGGCGTACCCCTCGGCCATGTGGCCGGCGCCCTGCTCGTGGCGCACCAGCACGTGGCGGATGGACGAGTCGATTAGCGGGTCGTACACCGGCAGGATGGCCCCGCCGGGCAGCCCGAACAAGATGTCCACGCCCTCGTTCTCGAGGGCCTTCATCAGGGCTTGTCCGCCGTTCATATTCATATTGGATCAACCCTTCCGGCATCTCCGAAATGGAAAGACCTCCCAGGCTGGGAGGTCGGATGCGCTCGGTCTCCGGGTCGGCCGGGACCGCGCGCTAAAGACGTACTACGAGAATCGCTCCGGTGTGGGGATGGCGCTTCATAGGATCACACCAGTATGAACGCTAGGGCGTGGCTGTGACAAGACGGTTTGGGGTGTATCCCGGCTCGTTCAATCCGCCCACGATCGGCCATCTGGCCATCGCGGAGGCAGCCAGGGACCAGCGGGGGCTCGAACGGGTGGATCTCATGGTGTCACGGGTGGCCCTGGGCAAGGCGCAGGTGGAGCGGCCCTCGTTCGATGATCGCATCGCGGTGCTGGAAGCCTCGGTAGCCGACATCGACGGATTGGCTGTGGCGGTGACCGATCACCAACTCCTCGTGGACATCGCCCAGGGGTACGACGTGGTGGTTATGGGCGCCGACAAGTGGACCCAGGTGCTGGACCCGGCCTTCTACGGGGGTTCGGTCGAAACCCGCGACCAGGCGGTGGAAGCCCTGCTCGAGTTGGACCTGGCCATCGCTCCCCGGCCTCCGTTCCCGGTGCCAGCCGGCGCGGCCCTGGACGTCAGTCCCGAGATGATCGCGGTGTCGTCCACCGGAGCACGGCAGGGTCGGTTGGAGTGGATGACTGCCGCGGCCCGGGCGTTCGACGACGCCACCGGCGCCTGGTCGAACCCCGATACCGGCTAGGCCTCGGTAATAGCGCCCTTCTCGGCCCCCTGGGCCAAGCGGGCGTATTTGGCCAGCACACCCTTGGTGTAGCGGGGCTCGGGCGGCTTCCAATTGGCTTGGCGCTCGGCCAGGGTGGCCTCGTCCACCAACAAATCGATGGAGTGGTCCCGCACGTCGATGCGGATGGTGTCGCCCTCGGCCACAAGCGCAATAGGCCCGCCCTCGGTGGCCTCAGGAGCCACATGGCCCACGCAGAACCCGTGGGTGCCCCCCGAGAACCGCCCGTCGGTAACCAGCGCGGCGTCTCCCCCGCGGCCCGCACCCTTCATTGCCCCGGTGATGGCCAGCATCTCCCTCATGCCGGGGCCACCCTTGGGCCCCTCGTAGCGGATCACCACGATGTCGCCGGCTTCGATGCGCCCGTTCAGCACCGCGTCCATGGCCGCGTCCTCGCCGTCGAACACCCGGGCCCGGCCTTCGAAGTGGTCGAAGTCGATGCCAGCCACCTTCAGCACCGCGCCGTTGGGGGCCAGCGAACCGGTGAGCACGGCGATGCCGCCGATGTCGTGGAGCGGATCGTCCAGGCCGTGGATCACGTCTCCATCGGGACCGGGCGGGTCGAGCAGGGCCAGGTTCTCAGCCATGGTCTTGCCGGTGACGGTGATCTCGTCGCCGTGCAACAGACCCTCGTCCAGCAGCATTTGCATCACCACCGGAACGCCGCCGATGCGGTCGATGTCGGCCATGTGGTATTGGCCATGGGGCTTGGTGTCGGCCAGATGGGGAACCCGGGCGGCCACCTTGTTGAAGTCGTCAAGCTCCAGCTCCACACCGGCCTCCCAGGCGATGGCCAGCAAGTGCAGCACCGCGTTGGTGGACCCGCCCAGGGCCATGGTCACCGCAATGGCGTTCTCAAAGGCGGCCTTGGACATGATGGTGCGGGGCCGGATGTTGTCCCGCAGGAGTCCGATCACCGCGGTGCCGCTGGCGTAGCTGTAGTCGTCGCGGCGGCGGTCCACCGCGGCGGCCGAGGCGCTTCCCGGCAGCGACATGCCCAGCGCCTCGCCGATCGAGGCCATGGTGTTGGCGGTGAACATCCCCGCGCACGAGCCCTCGGTGGGGCAGGCATTGCGCTCGATGGCGTCAAGCTCCTCGTCGTCGATGTCGCCCACCGCATGGGCACCCACCGCCTCGAACACGCTCACGATGTCGAGCACCTGGCCGTTGTGCTGGCCGGGGAGGATGGACCCCCCGTAGACGAATACCGACGGCAGATTGAGCCGAGCGGCGGCCATCAGCATGCCGGGCAGCGACTTGTCGCAGCCTGCGAAGCTGACGAAGGCGTCCAGCCGCTCGGCGTGCATCACCGCTTCCACTGAGTCGGCGATGATTTCCCGGCTCACCAGAGAGGCCCGCATCCCCTCGTGGCCCATGGAGATTCCGTCGGACACCGCAATGGTGTTGAACTCGATAGGGAAGCCGCCGGCGTCGCGCACGCCCTGCTTGGCCCGCTTGGCCAGCCGGTCGAGCGGCAGATTGCAGGGGGTTACCTCGTTCCACGAAGACGCCACTCCCACTTGGGGCTTGTCCCAATCGTCATCGGTCATGCCAACGGCCCGCAGCATGGCCCTGGCCGGCGCCCTCTCCGCTCCCGAGGTGACCTCGCGAGAACGTGGCTTCATATCGCTCATAGCGACAGGCTATCTAGCAGCATGGCGAAAACTGGCATGGCAACAACTGGTATCGCGACGACCCGGTAGGAGCAGAACGGGCATGGCGCGAATTAGAGGGCTAATGGGATTGCACAAGTCGCCCTTTGACCGAGAGATCGCCCGCCTGGCCGTTCCCGCCCTCGGCGCGCTGGTCGCCGAACCGCTCTATACCCTGGCCGACACCGCGGTGGTGGGGCATCTGGGCACCCCCCACCTGGGCGGCCTGGCGGTGGCCTCACAGGTGCTGCTGGGGGCGCTGTCGCTGTTCATCTTCCTGGCATACGGCACCACCGCGGCGGTGGGACGGCTCATCGGTGCGGGTGACCATCGCCGAGCCGCCCAGCAGGCGGTGCAGGGGCTGTGGCTGGCCGGGGTGGTCGGCGCGGTGCTGGCCGCGGCGGCCTATGCGTTCGCCGATCCCCTGCTCAGAGTCCTAGGGGCCGACGGCGAGGTGCTGGCCCAGGGCCGGATCTACTTGCGGATCAGCCTCTTTGGCCTGCCGGGAATGCTCATCACCTTGGCCGGGGTGGGCTATCTGAGAGGGCTGCAAGACACACTGCGCCCGCTCAAGGTAGCCGTGTTCACCGCCGGGCTGAACCTTGCCCTAGAGCTGGTGCTGATCTACGGGCTCGGCTTCGGCATCGGCGCCTCGGCGCTGTCAACGGTGGTGGCCCAATGGCTCGCCGCGGGGGCCTACGTGTGGTGGATTCGGGAGGCCGTGAAAGTCCACGGGGTGACCATGGCCCCCGACCGTTCGATGATTGCGCGATTGGCGGTAGTGGGATTGGACCTGTTCTTGCGGACCGCGGCGTTACGGGCCTCGTTCACCATGTCGGTGGCGGTAGCCGCCCGCTTGGGAGACATCGAGTTGGCCGCCCACGAGGTGATCTACCAGCTCATGTTCTTCTTGGCCCTGGTTCTGGATGCGGTGGCCATCGCCGGTCAAGCCATGATCGGCCGCTTTCTTGGTGCCAACGAGCTGGACAACGCTCGGGCCGCCGGCCGCCGCATGATCGAGTGGGGATTGGCCACTGGAATGGCGGCCACCATTGTGCTGCTGGCCATCAGACCCTGGCTCCCGTTGGTGTTCTCCAGCGACGAGGCCGTGCTTTCCCTGGTGGGATTCTTGATGCTGCACCTGGCGTTCATTCAGCCGATAAACGGAGTGGTGTTCGCCCTCGACGGCGTGCTCATCGGTGCCGGAGACATGCGCTTTCTCGCCGTGGCCATGGCCGGCGCCGCCGCGGTGTTCATCCCCCTGGCAGTGTGGGTGATGGCCGCCGGCGCCGGCATAGGCTGGCTGTGGGGCGCCATGTGGGCCCTCATGGCCTCCCGCCTAGTCGCCCTGCTCTGGCGCTTCGCCGGATCCCGCTGGCTAATCCCCGGCGCCGTCCGCTAGCTGAGTCGAGCTAAGAGGCCCCTGCCTCCACGTGGGCTTTGATGCCGTTCACCACTGCCTGCATGTTGGTTCGGTGGACTCGGAGGCGGTTGGCGATGATTCGGGGTTCTTTTTCGGGGTTCTGCTCGATGAACATGTTCAGGCCGGAGGGGCCGGGGCCGAGGAGGAGGCGGTAGATCAGGCGGGTGCCGCCGCCCATGAGGGATTGGAGCTCGAAGCGCCACCTTGCGCCGGGATTGTCGGGATCGGAGGTACACCAGCCGAAAGCCACCGGCTTCTCGCACACGTCCACGAAGCAAGGCACCTCCCAGTCGCCCATCACCTCTAGGTGGTTGCGGCCGGTGAACACAGCCCCCAGCGCGGGGCCGGCGAAGCCTTCGTTCCAGGTGGCCCCGGTGAACTCGTCGGAGAACTGGGCGGGGAGGTCGATGTCGGTGACCGCGGCCCACACGTCGTCGATCTCGGCCGCGATGTCGGTCTCCACCATCGTGCCGGGGCCGTCGGCCATGGTTGCCACTGCTCCCGGCCCCGATTCATAGGTGCGGCCGTAACCGTCGAAGAAAGTGATGTTTCGGGCCGGGGTACGTTGCGCAGGCCGGAATTCAGTGCCCTTGGTCCAGGCCACTGGGAACATGGCGATCTCGGTGATCTCCTCGGGGATGCCCAACAGCTCCTTCAGCTCGGGGGCCTTGGCCAAGACCGCGGTGGTCCAGGCAGTGCCCAAACCCCGGGCCCTCAGGGCCACGCAGAAGCTCCACCCGCTCTGGATTACCGAGTCGAACAACCCTGGAGCTCCGCTGCCGTCGTGGCGACCCACGATCGTGGGAATAACGATTGCCGGAACCTCGGCCAAGTGCTCTACCAAGTAAGCCGACGAACTCACCGTCTTGGCCCGTGGGTGGTCGGTGCCCTCCAAGCGGTCGCGGGCCTCCAACATGAAGCCGCCCACAACCTCGCGGTACAGCCGGGCCAGCTCCTGTTTGATCTCGGGATCGTGCACCACGATCCACCGCCGGCTGGTCTGGTTGCCCCCGGTGGGCGCCTGCTCGGCGATGTCGATGCAGTCGAGGATGATCTGATCGTCCACCGGCCGCTCCAAATCCAGCCGCTTCCGCACCGCCCTCGTCGTGGTCAGGGCCAGATCCACCGCCTCGGTGTCGATCTTCATGATCGATTTATCCTCATAATCGCTGGGCATCGTTGTATATGCCGCGCGACATCAGGGATTGCTCTTGGTCTCGCCGCTTCTGGTACACCGCGGCACGCTGTTCGAGCACGCCAGGGGCGTCGGGGGCGGCTTGGGCAGCCCATTC
Source organism: Acidimicrobiia bacterium (assembly GCA_022822265.1). GTDB lineage: Bacteria > Actinomycetota > Acidimicrobiia > Acidimicrobiales > Bin134 > Poriferisocius. The sequence continues at coordinate 169,409 of JAJECA010000050.1, forward strand.
GGCGAGATGGCAGGCAAGACGTAGATCGCCGGCCTCGGAGAGCTCGATGGCTCTGGTGGCCAGCTCGGAAGCCCCTCCGGCCAGCCGGGCGACTTCCGCAGCCACTGCCTGATCCGGGGCGGGCTTGAGGCGGGCGGGGTTGCCGTCGTACCAGCCGCCGTAGAGGCGCCAGATGTTGCGCACCACGAACTCGGGCTCGTCGTAGCCGGCCCGCAGGTAGGGCTTGGCCATCAGGTCGTCGGGTACCCGCACCTCGTGGATGATGTCGTCGAGACGGGCCCCGGCGTTCATCATCTCCAGCGTGTCGGCCACCAAGCCCTCCAGTGCGGTGGCCACATCGTCGAGCACCATGGCGATGCGCGCCTCCCCCTCGATGGGCAGGCCGTGGGCCGGCAGCAACAACGCGGGGCGCAGATCGATTATCCGGCGCAAGGCCGCGGCCCACTCCGCGGGATACCGCTGCACCTTCTGGGGATTGCCCGCGTTGGGGAAGTACCAGATGAACAGGTCGCCGGCGAACAGCGCCCGTTGGTGGGGCAGCCACACCAGGGTGTGGTCGTCGGTCTCCCCCTCGGCATGGATAAGCCGCAGCGACGTACCGCCCACCTCCAACTCCAGCTCGGCGGTGTAGTCAGTGGTGGGGCGCACCCAGTCGTCGGCGAACATGTCCATCACGCCACTTCGACCGAACTGGCGGCGGTTGATGAGCCGGTTGTATTCCTGGGTGAGGGTGTAGCGGTCGAACCGGCGATCCACGGCCTCGTGGGCCACCACCTGCGGAGCGGCCCTCCCCTGCTGCAAGGCGTCCTCGACGAAGGCGGGGGCTCCGCCCACGTGATCCATATGGCCATGGGTGTAGACGATGGTGTGGACCGGCTGGCCCTTCCACCGTCGGAGGTGGTCCAGCGCGATGGGAGCGAACCCTGGAAGCGAGGTGTCGATGGCCACGAACCCCTCTTCGGTGGCCACCGACCACACATGGGAAAACGCGCACACTATGGATACGTCGTCGGCAATCTCGTGGAACGATCCGTCCATAGGGTGGATCGCCTGCTGCGGTTCATCAACGCCCTCGTCGATGATTCGGGCCGACCGTTCCAGCAGCGTCATACCGTCCTGCACCCTAGCCAATACTCCGAAAACCAGCCCTCTAGCCGCGGCGGGAATTGAGGAGTTGGGTGACGGCTTTGCCGTCGGCTCGGCCCTGAGTGGCCTTCATGACCTGGCCGACGAAGAAACCAGTGAGCTTGCCGTCGCCATCGCAGAAGCGTGACCACTCTTCGGCGTGCTCGGCAATGAGGCTGTCGACCAAAGACTCCAGCTCGCCGGTGTCCATGGCCTCGAATCCCAGTGTCTGGGCCGCGTCTTGGGGCGATCCCCCGCCCTCCACCAGCACAGCCAGCACCTTCTTGGCCTGGGTGGCGGTCAACTCGCCCGCCTCCTCCATGCCAACCAGATCGGAGAGCGCCTCAGAGGTCAACTGGCCAGAACCATCAGCCAGATTCTGGACGATGTGGGTCATCACCCTCTCCGCCGCTCCTCCTCCGCTGATGGCGGCCAACGCCAGCTCGTCCATCGAGCGCTCGACGGCCAGCGCAATGTGGTCGATGTCCACCGAAGGGGCGGCTGCGGCTAGCCGAAGTCGGCGGTCCCGGGGCAAGGCGGGCAGCGCCTGGCGGATCTGCTCCACCCACTCGGCGCTGGGGTCGAGCGGCAGCAGGTCGGGCTCAGGGAAATAGCGGTAGTCGTAGTCCTCCTCCTTGGAACGCAGGGCGTGGGTGCGCCCGTCATCCTCGTTCCAGTGCCGGGTCTGCTGCTCTATTGGCTGGCCACTGGTCAACTGGTCGATTTGGCGACTGGCCTCGTATTCGACAGCCCGGCCCAACGAGCGAAGCGAGTTCACATTCTTGATCTCGCACCGGGTTCCCAGCCGGTCGCTTCCCACCGGTCGCACCGACACATTGCAGTCCACCCGCAGCGACCCCTCCTCCATCTTGCCGTCGGACGCCCCCACCGCCACCAGGATGGAACGCAATTCAGCAACATATTGGCGGGCCTCCTCGGCTGAACGCAGCTCGGGATGGCCCACGATCTCGATGAGCGGCACCCCGGCCCGGTTGTAGTCCACCAGCGAGTACCCGGCCTCGTGGATGCGCCCACCCCCGCCGATATGGACGGTCTTGCCGGTGTCCTCCTCCAGGTGGGCCCGCTCGATGCCGACCCGCTTGCCCGAGGGCAGCTCCAGCCAGCCGTCCACGTTGATGGGCTGGTCGTACTGGCTGATCTGAAAGTCCTTGGGCATGTCGGGGTAGAAGTAGTTCTTGCGGGCAAACACCGAGGGCTGAATCCGGCAGTTGAGGGCTAGGCCCACCCGAACGGCCAGCTCCACCGCTTTCTCGTTGAGCACGGGAAGGGAGCCGGGCAAGCCGAGCGACACCGGGTCGATGTGAGTGTTGGGATCGCCGCCGAACCGGTTGGGGCTGGCGCTGAACAGCTTTGTTTCGGTGGCCAGCTCGGCGTGGACCTCCAAGCCCACCACCGTCTCCCACTCGGTGTCGGGCGGGGCCCCCAATCCGGGCACCTCTAGGGAGTCTGCGCCCATCACAAGCTCGCTTCCAGCACCGCGGCGGCCCGGAACATGACCGGTTCGCCCAGGGCGGGGGCCATGATCTGCACGCCCACCGGCAGACCATCGTCGCCCACCCCGTAGGGCACCGACATGGCGGCCTGTCCGGTGAGGTTCACCGGCACGGTGCAAACGTCGCTCATGTACATGGCCATGGGGTCGGCGGTGCGCTCCCCCAGTGAGAATGCAGTTGTAGGCGACGTGGGGCTCACCAGCAGGTCGAACTGCTCCCAAACCGACGCGAAGTCGTTGATGATGAGCGTGCGGACCTTTTGGGCTTTCCCGTAGTACGCGTCGTAGTACCCGGCCGACAGGGCGTAGGTGCCGATCATGATGCGGCGCTTGACCTCGTCGCCAAAGCCGGCGGAGCGGGTGGCGGTGTTCATGTCGGGAGTGCTGGAGCCGTCCACCCGCAACCCGTAGCGGACGCCGTCGTAGCGGGCCAGGTTGCTGGATGCCTCGGCCGGGGCGATCAGGTAGTAGGCCGACAGTCCGTAGACCGCAGCCGGCACGCTGGCCTCGGCAACGCGGGCTCCGGCTGATTCCAGCGCTCCCACCGCGGCCTGCAATCGAGCGGCAACATCGGAGGCGATGCCGTTGCCGCTCAACTCGGCCAGCACTCCCACCCGCAGCCCGTCTACTCCATCGGCCAGCGTGTGCGACACCGGGGGCTGGGGCTGGCTGATGCTGGTTGAGTCGCGGGCATCGGGGCCACCGATCACGTCCAACACGGCCGCCGCATCAGCCACCGTGGTGGTGAAGGGGCCGATCTGGTCGAGCGAAGAGGCGAAGGCCACCAGGCCGTAGCGGGACACCAGGCCATAGGTGGGCTTGACCCCCACCACTCCGCACAGCGCGGCGGGCTGGCGAATCGACCCGCCGGTGTCGCTGCCCAGCGCCACCGGGGCGAACCCGGCGGCCACCGCGGCTGCGCTGCCCCCTGACGACCCCCCCGGCACGCGGCTCGTGTCGCGCGGGTTGCGGGTGGGGCCGAACGCCGAGTTCTCGGTGGAGCTGCCCATGGCGAATTCGTCCATGTTGGTCTTGCCCACCACCACCGCACCGGCATTTTGGAGCTGCTCCACCACGGTGGCGTTATAGGGCGGTACCCAGCCCTCCAGGATGCGAGAGGAGCAGGTGGTAGCCAGCCCCCGGGTACACAGGTTGTCTTTGAGGGCGACGGGCACCCCGGCCAAGGGCCCGGGATCGTTGCCGGCGGCCACTGCGCCGTCGATCTCGTCAGCCCGAGCTTGGGCCTGGGCTGCGGCCACCAGGTTGAAGGCATGGATGTCGGCGTCGCCGTCGGCGATCACATCCAAGTGCTCATCGACCACCGAGCGAGCCGACCGCTGCCCTGATCGCACGGCGGCGGCAATCTCGACTGCGGTCACGGTGCCTCCCCCAGAACCGGGGGAACCCGAAACTGGCCGTCCTCGGCAAACGGCGCCTGCGCCATAACTTCGTCGCGGTCCAATACCTCGCCAGGAGTGTCGGGCCGGAGCAAGTTGGCGATGGGAAGGGCGTGCATCGTGGGGGGAAGAGCCTCGAGGTCCAGCGCCTCCACCTCAGCCACGTGGTCCAAGAGCTCGTCGAGCTGACCGGTGAAACGGTCCAGTTCCTCGTCGGTCAGCTCCAAGCGGGCCAAAGCAGCCACATGGGCGCATTCAGCCCGGGTGATGCGTTGCTGGCCCATACCGAAGCGAATGGTACCGCCCCAATTGTCGGTTTCCCGCGCCGGAGTCGCTGCGTGGCCTACGTTGCCGGGGTGGGGTCGCACCCATTTCTCAGTCCACAGTGGATCGAAGCAGCCATGGAACTGCGCGAGGAGTTGGCGTCAAATGCACCCGATCCCGTTCACACCGCCAGAGTCAACCTGGTGGTCACCGGCGCCCCTTTCGGCGACGGCCAGTTCCGGGCCTACATAGACACCGAAGCGGGAGGCCCGCTGCCCGTTCCGGGCAATCTGGAAGACCCAGATGCCACCGTAATCCTCGACTACCCAGCAGCTCTGGCCGCATTCGTGACCGACGATCCCGATGCCGTTGCCCACGGCTTTCTCACCGGCACACTTCGAGTAGACGGCGACTTGGCCCTTGTCCTCATGCTTTTCGGAGAGGGCATGACCGAAGAGCAGATCGCCTTCGCCCGACATGCTCAGACCCGCCTGCGGGCCATGACCGCCCTGGAATAGGGCTCAGCCCTCTCCTTCTTCCTCGTCGGGCCGGGTGATCAAGTCCACGCACGTTCCGAAGTCCACGACCGCATCGGCAGGAGGATTGGACGCCAGGATCTCGGAATCGAGCGGGCCCTCCACCTCGCCAAGGCACAGTCCGACTCCCTCTAGAACACCGGTGGCGTCGGCTACCCCGAGGGTGGCGGTATCGGGTACCCGTATTTGCTCGGGCCCGGTGGAGACCACCACGGTGATGACCGTGTCGGCGGCCACTTCGGTTCCTGGCGGGGGCTCGACTCTCACCACATGGTCGACTTCTACCCCGTTGTCGGGGACCCGCCATTCCAACACTCCCAGGCGGACTTGCTCCAGCCTCTCCCTGGCCACGGCCAGCGATGAGCCGGGTTCTATGTCGGGGACCACGCGGGGCAACGGCCCCAGCGAAACCAACAAGTCCACACTGGAACCCAGCTCAACCTCGGAGAAAAGCTCGTCAACCTCGATGACCAACCCGGCAATCACCGTTTCGTGTGGGCGCCGGGTGATCTCCCCCACCGACAGACCCGCTGCATCCAGCAATTCCGTGACGTCTGCTACCGCGAGTCCGGCAAGGTTGGTGGGTATGGCCACCAGTTCAGGGCCCAATGACACCCACACCGTGACCGTCTCCCCTTCCTCCAACCCCGTGCCCGGCTCAGGCGCTTGTCGGAGTACTTGGCCCGCGACGGTGCCGTCTTGGCGCTGTTCGAGGCGGTTGAGCACCCAGCCATAATCGCTCTCAAGGCGGAGCAATTCGGCCTCGTCGGCACCAGCCAGATCGGGCACCGGTTGGGTCTCGGTGCCGAACTGCCTGTCCCAAAGGGCAAATGCCCCAAATCCGGCAGCCCCCAGCAGCACCAGGGCCACAACTGCCGCCAGCAGCCGACGAAACCCTGGACCTCTGGCGTCTGGAGGTGCGCTTGAGGGCTCTGTTCGCCTCGGCGGAGCGCCCACCTCAGCGGTTTCCGCGGTGTCGGGGATCTCCGGCCCCGCCTTTGGCAGCGGAATGGGCGCCGGCCGGGGCATTGTTCCCGCCGCGGCCAAAAGCGCGAGGCCCAAGTCGTGGGCACTGGGACGCTCGTCGCGTTCCGGCCTTCCCGCCATCTCCAACACCCGTCCCAACCGGTCGAATTGACCGGCAAGGTCGAGTTGGCGGCTCATCTTGGCCATCTGCGTGTACTCGGGATCGTCGGATTCGAATGGCACACGGCCTGACAGCGCCTCGGTGAGCACCAGAACCAGGGAGTACACGTCGCTCTTTTGGTCGGGGGCCAGGCCCTGAGCCTGCTCGGGGGACGCATAGCGAGCCGCGTCGATCTCCGAGAACACCGACCGCGACGCGAGCGCTCCACTGGACTCGGACGAAGTCAAGATCCAGGACGTGCCCAGATCCGCCAGACGGGACCGGCCGCGGCCGTCGAACAAGATGTTGGAGGGCCGGACATCTTGATGGACCAAGCCTTGGCGATGGACGTGCTCCAGCGCGCGGGCCATCTCCAATCCAACCATCAGCGTCTGCGAAGGCGAAAGCAAATGCTCAGAGTTCAATAGTCCCTGAAGGCTCCCACCGGCCAGGTACTCGCTCACCACATAGGGGCCGACTTCGGATTCTCCCCAGTCGTGTACCGCAACCAGGTGCGGGTGGACCAGCGCAGCAGCCTCCTCGGCAGCCTCCAGGAAGCGGCTGGCGAATACCGCCTCTTGATCCCACCCGTCGGGCAGTACCTCTCCAGCAAGCAGCTTGACCGTCACACGACGCGATTTCGACAGGTCGTAGGCCAGGTAGACGTGAGTGAACCGACCTGCGCCAATGCGGGTCACGAGACGGAAGCGCCCGCCCAGAACTCGGCCGATCTCCCCGCTGCCTTGCGACACGCTTTGAGGGTACTTGCTGTTTCGAGTTTTTCCGCGCCACCCAGGGTGCCTCCGCGCCCTGTCAGCGGGCACACTTGAAGCGTGCTGGAATCCATCGCCCTACGCCGGGCGCTGTTGGTGGTCGCGGCCTTGATGGGCGCCGCGGCCATCTTGTTGGCGTTGTTTCTGGCCGACACCGATGACAACGACGTGACCGTTACCGGCAATGCCGCGGTGGACGAGCTCATCCCCCCTCGCAATGCAGAGGTTCTCTCCCAGGAAACCGTGGGCATCGACTTGGCCATCGGCTACGACGCCCGCCTGGTCATCAACGGGGTGGAGATTCCGCCCGCTCAGATTCGCCATTTCCCCAATCTCAACCGGTTCACATTCCGGCCTGACCAGGGCAAGGCGATCGAAAGCCTGCGCGCCGAACAGAATTGCGCCCAGGTGACCTACTGGCGCCAAGAGGCCGGCCCCACAGAGGCCGACACCATCTCCTGGTGCTTCTCTGCGTCCTAGTCGGAAGGCTCTTCCGGCTGCACCCCTCCGTCGAGAGACCGCAGGGATGCCTCCAACGTGCGCAAATAGGCCGCGAATTCCTCCGACTCCCCGTCCCGCAACCACTCCAGACGGGCCCGCTCGCGTGCCAAGTGTTCGCCCATGAGACGGTCGATGAGGTCTTTGCCCTCGGGGCTGAGCTGGGCCATCATCACCCGGCGGTCGTCGGGGTCAGGCACCCGACGCACCAGATTCAGCTTCTCCAGCTGGTCCACCCGACCGGTCATTCCCCCGGAAGTGAGCATGGTCATAGCCGCCAGCTCACTGGGCTTGGCTTGAAAGGGAGCGCCGTTTCTCCGCAACGCCGCCAGCACGTCGAACAAACCCAGGGTAAGGCCATGCGGACGGAGAAAATCAGTCATCGACTGCTCGAATAAGCGGTCGATACGGGAGATGCGCCCGAAGATCCCGATGGGCGATGCGTCCAAATCGGGGCGCTCGCTGGCCCATTGCTCCAGAATCGAGTCCACTCGGTCGTGGGTCATGTCAACTCCTCCAGCACCGTCCCGATGGTGTCGGCTACTCGGTCCACCTCAGTAGTGGTGAATGTGAACGGCGGGTAGATGCCCAAGTGGTCGGCTTGTGCCCGCACCAGTACCCCGGCTGCCTGGATGCGCCTCTGGGCTTCCGCCACCAGCGGCTCCGGATTGTCTGCGGCCAGTTCCACCGCGGCCAGCATCCCCTCGCCGCGAACCTCGGCCACCACTGGCAGGGAATCCAAACTGCCTACCCGCTCCTGAAGGTGCCGACCGGTCTGGAGGCTGTGATCCACTAGGGCCTCCCGCTCGAGGATCTCAATCACCTTCAGCCCGGCGACGCAGGCCGCGGGATGGCCGCTGTAGGTATAGCCGTGCATCAGCTCGATTGAGCCTTCTGGATCGACGAACTCCTCATGAATCCGGGTGCTGGCAATGGCCGCCCCCATCGGGATGTAGGCCGACGTCAACCCTTTGGCCACGGTCATGATGTCGGGAACCACTCCGTAGCGGTGACCCCCGAACCAGTAGCCCAGCCGACCGAATCCGCAGACAACCTCATCCAGGACCAGCAGCACATCGTGGCGGTCGCACATCGCCCTGACCTCGGACAAATAGCACTCCGGGGGCGGATAGACCCCTCCCGCGGCTTGCACCGGCTCCATGATCACCGCGGCGATGGTGCTCGGATCGCGAAAGGCCAGTTCCCGTTCCAGCGCGTCGATGTCGTGGGCCGGGACTTGGGTGCAGCCCTCCAGCAGGGGTCCGAACCCCGACCGGTTCTCGGTGAGGCCGCCTACTGATATCCCCCCGAAGTTCATGCCGTGATAGCCCCGATGCAGCGACACGAAGCCGGTCTTGGACGCCTGACCGATACGGCGCCAGTACCCGCGGGCGATCTTCATGGCGGTCTCGACTGCTTCGGAACCTGAGTTGGTGAAGAACACGTGGTTCAGGTCGCCCGGGGTTCGGGCGACAACCGCCTCAGCCAGCTCCTCGGCCCGAGGGTGGCTGTATCCGAACAGGCAGTGGTACTCCAGGGTACGCAGTTGTTCGCTCACCGCCTCGGCGATCTCGGTTCGGCCGTGTCCCAGGATCACACAGGCCACACCCCCGGCGGTGGCATCGAGCAGCCGGTTTCCGTCGTCGGTCTCCACATAGTTGCCATCGCCGGCCACCACCACCGGAGGCCTGCTGCCACCCGCCGAGGTGAAGGGCATCCACAATGGGGCAGTGTCGCTGCTCATGGCCCGCTCCGGGCATCCCGCCACGCCAGCAGTGACTCCAGTTCTTCCATCCGATAGTCGGGGCCCGACCGGACCAAGATGAGGTGCTCAGCCCCGGCCGCCGCGTAGTCGTCGTAGGTGGAATCGCTAGCAATCTCGAACAACGCCACCGTTCGCTCCACCTTTGCCGGGTCGCGTTCGGCCCGCTCGCACCATTGGTCCAGCACCCCGTTGAGGTGGGCGATCTCTTCGGGAGTGCCCCACCCGTTCCAGGCATCGGCTAGGCGAGCGCACACGTCCAGGGTCATCCGCTCCCCTAGCCCGCCGACCAAGATGGGAAGCGGCCCCACCGGCCCGGGCCTTAGCTTTTCGAGCCGTCGGCGGATGCGATGGATGGCGACCTCCATCTCGCGGATCCGATCGGCATCGCCGGACATTGCATACCCGTAGGAGTAGTAGTCCTGCTCCAGCCAGCCCGAGCCCAGGCCGAGCACCACTCGGCCTCCAGATGCGTGGTCCACCGTGCGGGCCATGTCGGCCAGCAGGTCGGGGTTGCGGAATCCGGTGCAGGTGACCAGCGGGCCGATCTGCGCCCTGCTGGTGACTGACGCCATGGCGGCCAGGGTGGACCAGCACTCAAAGGCGGTGCCGTCAGGGTCTCCGTCAATGGGGAAGAAGTGGTCGAACGTCCAGATGCTGTCAGCCCCGGCCTCATCGGCGTAACGCCATGCGGCCTCCATCTCGTCCCAGCTCACATGGTTGGGCCGGATCTGGACTCCCACACGCGGCGGCATCTCAATCTCCTTCATGAGACGCGGCCAAACCGGTGATGAGCGACACCAGCTTTTGGGCGTCGGTGCTGTGGGCGTCCAAAAGCTCGATGAGCTGCCCCCGGCGCATCACCGCGATCCGGTCGGCGAGGCGGAACACCTGGTCGAGGTTGTGGCTGACCACGATTATGGTCAGCTTGCGCTCTCGCAGTGTGGTGATGAGGTCCTCCACCCGGGCGGTCTCGGCGATACCCAGCGCGGCGGTGGGCTCGTCCATGATGATCACCTCGTTGCCCCAGTTCATGGCCCGGGCGATGGCCACTCCCTGACGCTGACCCCCGGAGAAGTGCTGAACAGGGATGCGGACAGAGGGAATCTTGATATTGAGCCGCCGGATGATCTGCTCGGTGTCCCGCCGCATGGCCCGACGCCGCAGAAAGGTGAGCGGCCCCCACCCCACCTTGAGCTCCCGTCCCATGAATAGGTTTTGGGCGGCATCCAGATTGTCGGCCAGCGCCAGGTCTTGGTACACGGTTTCAATGCCCGCTGTCCGGGCATCCAGCGGAGAGCGGAATCGGCGGGTCTCACCGTGCAGCACCACGCTTCCCGCGTCGGGCTGCTCCGCTCCGGAGATCACCTTCAACAGAGTGCTCTTGCCGGCCCCGTTGTCGCCGACAATGGCGGTGAGCGTGCCGGCGGGGAAGTCCAGCGACACGTCGCGGAGGGCAACCACTCCTCCGTAGCGCTTGTGGATCCCCGAAACGCTCAGCGCGATATCCGGTGACTGGGAATCCTCAGAGCGGGGGGATTCGACTGCCGATCCAGGCTGGCCTGCGGTCATGATCTGGCTCCCTGCAATTGGTCGAACAAGTAGTAAGGCGACACGGGCACTTGGTTCACCTCGATGCCGAGGCCGCCCAACGCGTCTTCGACGGCGTTGGCCACAGCCGCCGGCGGCGAAATCGCCCCCGCCTCTCCCACGCCCTTGATGCCCAATGGGTTGAGCGGCGAAGGCGTCTCCAGGTGGGCGACGGCCAATTCAGGCACCCCGGCGGCGTCGGGCACCAGATAGTCGGCCAGGCTGGGGTTCTGGGGCTGCCCGTCGGCGTCGTAGACCGCCTGCTCGAACAGCGCCGCTCCGATCCCCTGGGCCACTCCTCCGGCGATCTGGCCGTCCACGATCATGGGAGAAAGCAGCGGTCCGCAATCATGGGCGACCACGTAGTCGAGGATCTCCACCGCTCCCGTGGACGGATCGACCGCAACCCGTGCTGCGTGCACTCCGGCAGCAAAGGTGACCGTCGCCGGCTCGAAGCAGACCATCTCGTCAAGTCCGGGGGTGCTGCCGTTGGCAAAGTCGCCTCCGGGGGCGAAGCCTTCAGCGACTTCGGCCAGCTCCATGCGCCGGGTCGGAGTTCCCACCACCTCCACCACGCCGTTGTGGATGCGCAGGTCGGCGGGGGCCAGTTCCCACCGCTGAGCCACTGCGTTGACAATCCGGTCTCGCAGCACCCCGGCAGCCTCGTGGATCGCACTGCCGGCCACCACCGCGCTTCGACTGGCCAGAGTGCCCCATCCATACTCGACTGCGGCAGTGTCGCCCCCGATCACCGTCACGCGTTCAGGGTCGGCGCCCAGCGCTTGGGCGCACACTTCAGCGAACACGGTCTCGTGTCCTTGGCCCTGAGAACAGGCACCGGTTGACACCTCGACCCAGCCGGTCTCATCAACCCGAACCCGGGCGCTCTCGAACGGTCCGACCCCTGTTCCCTCCACATAGGTGGACACACCGACGCCGACCAGTCGGCCGGCTTCATCCGGCGCCCCTCCCCGGAGGCCGTCGGCCATATTGCCCATGGCCATAGCCGCCTCGAAACAGCCGGAGAAATCACCGCTGTCGTATGTCATGGGCGTGCCATCCCGATAGTTGAGGCCGACGGTATAGGGCATTTCCTCGGCCCCGATTAGGTTTCGACGGCGAAGTTCTACCGGGTCAATGCCCATCTCTCGGGCGGCGACGTCGATGATGCGGTCCATGGCAAAGACGGCTTCAGGTCGGCCCGCTCCCCGATAGGGCGAGATCGGGGCTTTGTTGGTCACTACTGCGGTGGCCTCCACATCCAGCGCCGGCACCCGATAGCACCCGCACAGGTGGGCCAGCGTGTTGTAGGGCTGGACCACGCCCAGTGGATTGGCCGCTCCGTTGTCAACCACGAATCGGTCGCGCACCCCCAGTATGCGGCCGTCGCCGTCGAGGGCTAGTTCGATGTCGTGGATCTGGTCTCGGGAATGGATGGCGGCCAGGCCGTGCTCGCTTCGCTGCTCGACCCATTTGAGAGGGACTCCCATCTCCAGCGCCAGGAAGGCCATGACCAGTTCTTCGGCGTAGGGAATGGCCTTGACGCCGAATCCGCCGCCCACGTCGGGGGCCACAACCCGGATTCGGTGAGCTGGTCTGCTTAGCGACTTGGCCAAGGCGGTGCGCAGCGGATGGGGAATCTGAGTGCTGCTCCACACCGTGAGCAGATCGGTGCGGGGATCGTTTTCGGCCACCACGCCCCTCGGCTCCATAGGGTGACAAGCCAGTCTGCCCGAGTGCAGGCGGCGTCGACTGACATGGGCGGCTTCGGCGAAGGCGCTGTCTGTGTCGCCGAAACCGGCGGCCACGAACAACGAGCGGTTGTCGGGCCAGTGGTCATACAGCCGGGGAGCATCATCGGCCAGCGCGGCGAAGGGATCGACAACCGGCGGACGGGGAGCCAGGTCTAGAAGAACCCGATCAGCTGCGTCTGCTGCGCCATAGGGGGTGTCGGCGATCACCACGGCAATGGGGTCGCCCACGTGCCGTACCCGGTCTACCGCAAGCAGCGGCCGACCTTCATGGCGTACAAACAGCCGCTCGTCGCCCAGCGTCTCCAGCAATTTGTCCTGGTAGACGCCACCATCGGCCTCGTTGGGCGCCATCGTGTCGATCCGTCCGACCAGATCCGCGCCGGTCCAGCCGACAACCTCCGAGGGAAGCTCCACCCCGTTCACGTCGGCGTGAGCCACAGGACTGCGCACGAAGGAGACATACCGCATCGACGGAAGCTCGATATCGGCCACGTAGCGTCCGTCGCCCCGCAACAGCCGGGAATCCTCCCGCCGCAGTGTCTTCACCGGGCCAACTCCACGGCCCAGTAGTCCCACTGGGTGTGGGTGTACTCCTCAAGAGTCAGCCCGTCAGTAAGCAACTCTTCGGTCAGCTCTGTCGGGTCGATGGCCGCTACGGGGCCCAGGCCTTGGGCCATGATCTGCAATCGGGCCGAGCGCTCAAGGTTCACCGCACTTACCGTGGCCTCCTCGATGGAGGATCCCACCACAGTGAGCCCGTGGCCCTTCAACAAGATCCCCTTCCGGTCTCCCATGGCTGCGGCCACTGCTCGGCCGCGTTCGGGGTCGTCGATCTGCACCGCGGAGTCGTACACCGGTACGCCGTCGGCGAACAGGGTGCACAGGTGCCAGACCGGGGCAAGAGGAACGTCGGTCATCGAGAACGCGATGCAGTGCATGGGATGGGCGTGGATAACCGCTCCCACATCGGGGCGGGCCCGATAAATCTCGGTGTGCATGAACCGCTCGCCGGGGGCCTCCATCGAACCCTCGACCACCTCGCCATCCAGGTCCATAATCACCACATCATCAGGGTCGGTCTCGGCCAGGTCTTTGACGTCATCGTGGGTGTGGCCCAATACGGCCACCAGGTCGGTTCCCGGAATCCGGGCCGAGGGGTGGCCAAAGGGACCGATCAGCCGCTCTCGGACCAGAATCCGGGTCGAGGTGGCGATCTTCTCCTTGAGGTCGGCAATGGCCTCGGGCTGTTGGATGCTCATGGTCGCGCTCCGATGTCGAGAACGTGGACAACTTTGGTCCGGGTGTAGCTGAGCAGCGACTCCATCGACCCTTCCGCTCCCAGCCCTGAGTCCTTGTAACCGCCGAACGGCGTCTCCAGGAAGTGCTGGCCCCGCCCGTTGATCCACACGCATCCGGCCTGCACCCGGCGGGCGGCGTCCATCGCCCAGTCCAGGTCGTTGGTGATGATGTTGGCCGTCAACCCGTAGCGGGTGGCGTTGGCCTGGGCAATCAGGTCGTCTCGATCTCGCCATTCCAAAACTGACAGCACCGGACCGAAGATCTCCTCGGCGGCGATGGTGTGGCCGGACTCCACCCGATCGAAGAGCGTGGGCGCCAAGTAAAACCCGCCCTCGGGCACGCCATCGGGGGCGGTGCCGCCCCTGATCAGCCGGGCGCCCTCCGACCGCCCAACATCCACATAGCCCTGAACCCGGTTGAGCTGGGGCTCAGACACGAGCGGCCCCATGGTGGTTGCCGCATCGAGAGGGTCGCCCACTCTGATCTGGTCAAGCCGGGCCGCTACCGCATCCACGATCTCGTCACGGAGGGCCGCAGGGGCGTAGAGCCGAGACGTGGATCCGCATGACTGCCCCTGGGAGGACTCGAAGTTCATCCCCCCCACCGCCTGCTCGGCCACAAACGCGGGATCGGCATCGGGCGCGACCAAGAGGGGGTTCTTGCCCCCGAGCTCAACGGTCACATGCTTCACCCGGCCCGAGGCCGCAGCAGCCTCCATGACCCGCAGCCCGGTCGTCCCCCGCCCAGTGAACCCGATGCGGCTGATTGCCGGGTGGGCCACCAAGGCCTCGCCGGTGGTGGCTCCGTTACCGGTCAGCACAGTCAGCACGCCGGTAGGCAGGATCTCGGCGGCCAGATAGGCGATCTCCAACGGAGAGATGGGGGTTTGGTCGGGGGCCTTCACAATGACGGTGTTGCCCGCGGCCAAGGGGGCGGCCGCATGGAAGAGGGTGAACATCAGCGGGTGGTTGAAGGGCAGGATGCGGGCCACCACGCCGTAGGGCTCTCGCAAGGTCAAATGGAGGCTGTTGGCCGACGCGGGCAGGGTCTTGCCGTGCAGTTCGCGGGCGATGCCGGCGAAGTAGTCCAGGGCATCGGCCCCGTAGGCCACATCGTTGCGCATGGCAGCCAGGGGGTTGCCGCTGTCCATGGCATCGATTCGGGCCAGACGCTCGGACTGCGATCTCACGGCATCGGCCAGGGTGCGCAGATATCGGCCTCTCTCAGCAGCCGACAACGCAGCCCACGCCGGCTGGGCCCCTTCTGCTGCCTTAGCGGCCCGATCCACCGCAGCGGCGTCGGCCAGCGGCACCTCAGCCACGGTCTCACCGGTGCCCGGGGCGATTGCCGCCATCATGTCGCCATCGGCCACCTCGCCGTCCCCCACCAGCAGCGGATAGCGGTCGCGGAGTTCGACTCCAGACAGGTCGGAAGTCATGGGACGATCACCGGCTTCATCTCAGCACCGGCTTTCATGGCGGCCAACGCATCAGTCACCTGATCCAGGGAATAGGTGTTGGAGCACACCGCTGATTCCAGCCCCATCTTGGCGCTGTGCCGGTCCAAGAACCGGAGGGCGTCGTGGAAGTGGGAGATGTCGGCCGAAAGTGAGGTCCGTACCGTGAGCTGGCGAACCTTCATGGCCGTGGTCGGCACGGGAACGGTTTTGCCATGGGCTTGGCCGATGACCATTAGCGTGCCGCCGGCGCGCACCATCTCCATACCCTCGGTAAAGGCATCGGGTGGCCCCGCGCATTCGATCACGAAGTCGGCACCCCGGCCCGCTGTCATGCTGCGGACCGCTTCGATTCTCTCTTCGGGCTCGGTGTCATCGATGTCGATACGGGCAGCCAGATCCCATGATTCGGTGGCGGCCAGCCGGGATCGGGGTGCACCGATGAGGATCACCTGGTTGGCCCCGCTTCGCAGGGCCGCCGCTGCGGCCAGAACCCCGACTGGACCTGCCCCGAGAACGACCACCGTGTCGCTAAAGCGAATGCGGGGCATGCGGTCGAGGGCGTGCATGACTGTGCGCAAGGCACAGGTGGCCGCTGAGGCCAGCGGGCTGGTCACGCCCTCGGGCACCCGCAGTACCCGAGAATCTGGCGACACGTGGAGGTGTTCGGAGAACGTCCCGTTGACCGCACCGTCCTCATAGGGACCCCACCCGTATCCCATGGTGTTTTCACACAGAGTGGGCTGTTTGGCCACCGCGCAGAAATAGCACCGCCCGCACCAATTGTGAGCCCAGACGATGCGGTCACCGGGTCGAAGCGGTTCGCCCACAGCGTCGCTCTTCAGACCTTTGCCCAGCTCCACCACAGTTCCGGTGCCCTCATGGCCCAATATCAGCGGCAGACGAGCCAGTTGATCGAAGACGCCGTCGCATATGTGCACGTCGGTCCCGCACACGGTCGCGGCGTCCATCCGCACCAGGGCGCCTCCCGGGAGAACCGGACCGAGCTCCAGTGTCTCCACCGCGGGACCGTCGGCGTAGTCGGCCAGAATCACAGCCCGGCTCATGGTGACCAATCCTCAGTCACCATGGCTTCCCAATTCACCAGAGTCGTCCAAGTCATCCCGGAGCCTCCCGCCATATCGGACCGCGTTCGACAACCGGATCAAGCAGGCCCTCGGCCACCCACTCGGTGTAGGCGAAGGGGTCATAGGCTTTGGCCACCTGGCCCGGATACCCGATCAGCTCGCGTACCACCGGGCTGAGGTAATAGCACGCCGCCACCGAGGTAGTGAGCGCGACATAGGCATCTTCGTCCTCCTCGTGAAGGGCCGATAGCCGGTCGATGGTGAACGAGGACGGATCAAGCGCGTCCACCGCCCGGACCAGGGGCTCACGTAGATCATCGCGCCAGCCCAGGACTTGAGGCAGATAGGACTCCACTGCCTCAACGTCAGAGACGGCGGGCATCCCGTGGGCGGCGGGCAGCATCACGTCGGCCAGGGCGATCAGCCGGCCGATATCGATTTCGCCAGTCGATGCCGACGATGCCGGCGCGGTCATGCCGGAACTTTCTGCTCGCTGCGGTGCTGAACCAGCAGGTCAGCAGTCCGCAGGGCCAGCGCGGTGATCGTGCAGGTTGGGTTGACCCCGGAGCTGGTCACGAACACGCTGGCATCGGCGATGTACAGGTTGGGCACATCGTGGGCCTGCTGGCGGGAGTTGACCACAGAGTTCGCCGGTTTCTCACCCATGCGGGCAGTGCCCATTAGGTGCCATCCCGAGTAGGGGATCATGCTGGCTACCGCGGTTTCCTGGCATCCCGAAGCCTCCAGCGATTCTTCGGCCCGCTCTTCTTGGAAGGCCATTAGGCGCCGCGAGTGCTCAGAGATCCGATAGCTCACCCGGGGTGCGGGGATTCCGTGGCTGTCGGTGCGATCCAGATCGAGCTCTACTCGGTTGGCCTCCTCGGGAAGATCCTCCCCGAAAATGGCCCAGCTTGCCCCCCGTCCGAAGGTCTGGCCCATGAGGACGTGATGATCACTCCCCCACACCTCGTTTCCGGCTCGCATGGGCAGGATGTGGTTGAGGGGTCCGCCAACCGGCGAGAGCGCCCACTTGGCCCCTCGGACAAAATCTCGGCAGGGATCGGTCTCGTAGAACTGGTAGCTGGTGATGCTGGCCCCGAAGTGACCCTGCCATCCCTCTACCTGGTCGTCCCACCACCCCGTCACCACCGAGAAGGGGTGCATCATGAGGCGGCGGCCGACAAGGCCGCTGGAGTTGGCCAGACCATCAGGGCAGTGGCGGTCGTCGGCCGACAGCAACAGGAGGCGCGCCGTACCCACCGCGTTGGCCGCCAGGATCACCACATCGGCCTCTTGGTGGTGCTCGACTCCGGAGCGGTCCAGCCAGACAGCTCCGGTGGCCAACCCTTGAGACCCCAGCGTGATCCGGCTCACCCGAGCCCCGGTGATCAGCCGGGCTCCGGCGGCGGTGGCCTTGGGCCAGTGGGTTAGATCAGTGGAGGCCTTGGCCCCCTCGGCGCATCCCGAAGTGCAAACGCCTCGCTGCACGCATGGCCGCCTCCCGTCGTAGGGAGCCGACAAGATGGCGTTGGGCTCGGGCCACCAGTGCCATCCCAGCTGGTTGTGCCCCTCGGCCACCCGCCGGCCCGCCACCCCCAGGGGCAGCGGCGGGAGCGGATAGTCGTCGTGGGGCGGATAGGCCGGATCCCCGGCCAATCCAGACACGCCGATCTGCTGGTCGATGGCGTTGTAGTACGGAACCAGATCCCGGTAGGCGATGGGCCAGTCGTCGGCCACACCGTCCAGCGTCCGAATCCGGAAGTCCGACGGGAGCATCCGGGGCCACGTCCCGGCGTAGATGATCATGCTTCCCCCCACCGCGTTGTACATGAGGGGCTCTATGTCCGAATCGTCGTGAACCACCGGATAGTCCTCGGGCCGCATCCGCACGTTGGGGCTCATGGCCCAGTCCTTGCGGATGGCCAGCTCCCAGTCGGGCCTGGTGCCAGGGAACGCGGACCTATCGGGCCAATCGCCCTGCTCGAGGCAGACAACATCGAAGCCGTGCTCGGCCAGGTGGCGTGCAGCCACCCCACCGGAGGCACCGGCACCGATGATGAGGACGTCGGCCCGATAGGTCACGTTCGCTAGCAGTGGTTCACCGGAGGGAGAGGTTCCCTATCGGAGGTCGGCGTTGGTCATACCTTCGATCGTGTCGGCATCCACCACGAAAGTGGGCGCCTGGATGAAGTAGCCCTGGCCGGTGCTGCCGGTGGTCAGGTACTGGTGGGCGACCTCGGCGGTCTGCCAACCCCACTGGTAACCCCTTAGGGCGATGGTCATGTCAACGCCGGATCCAGCGCGGATCTGGTCGAACACCGCCGGCTCGCCGTCGGTCCCGCTGATGAGGATGTCGGCGTGGTCGATGCCGGCCTCCTCCACTGCGGTAGCGGCGCCCAAGGCCAGAGCATCGCTGTCTGCCCAGATGCCGTCGAGATCGGGATTGGCGGTCAAAGCGTCCTGGGCCAGGCGGAGGCCCTCCTCAGCGGTGAAGCTGTTGGCGCTCTGGTTGAACACAACCTCGATGCCGGGGTTGTTCTCCATGGTGTGCTCGAAGCCCTCTCGGCGCTTCTCCACATACTCGCTGGCCCCCGGGCCGCCGATACGGGCGATCTTGCCCGAACCGCCGAGTTGTTCAACCATCCACTCGCTCTGCTTGGTGCCCTCAACACCCCAGTCGGTGCCGATGAAGCCGATCTCGGGGGCAGCCTCCTGCACACTGTCACCAGTGGACAGCATCGGAATGCCGGCTGCCGCCGCGGCTTCATAGGCGGGAATGAGCGCCTGGCGGTCGCCTGGCGAGGCGATGATGAGGTCGACCCCTTGAGTGACGAAGTCCTCGATCTGTGCCACTTGGTCCTCGATCACGTATGCCGCGTCGGCTGCGACGAAGTTCCAGCAGTTCTGAGCGCCGAACTCGGCCAAGCCGGCTTCAAGATCGCGGAAGTACAGGATGAAAGTCGCCAGATTGGCGTACCGCACCTCGTAGATCTCCTCGCAGCCTCCTTCTCCTGACGCGGCGTCGTCGTCATCGTCGTTTCCGCATGCCGACACCACCAGCCCAAAGGCCAACAGCAGCGCCAGCAGCTTGAACAACAGGTTCTTGGTTTTCATTGTGCTCCCCTCCGGGTATTCATGGTTGCTCCGACGTCGATTCGGCCGATTGCCCGGCCTGCTCAACGCCTTGGAGTTCTTGGTCTGTCGAACGGGCTGATTGCTCGGCCAGCTCGATGGCACGGCGCTCCTCATCAAGCTCGTGCTCGACTTCTACTTCTATGGCGGTGTCCTCACTTCGGTTGGCCCACCGGTCCAAGTAACGGCGCAGGAATTGCGATGTCATGGCCAGCACGAAAACGACGCCCAGCCATACGTCCTGCATGTTGGAAGACACATTGAGCAGGTTGAGGCTGTTGCGAATCACCCCGATCAGCAATACGCCGGCCAGGGTGCGGGGTATCGACCCCCGCCCTCCGAACAGATTTGTGCCTCCCAGCACGACGGCGGCCACCGCGTAGAGCTCGGTAAGCACCGCGGCATTCGGCTGGCCGACGTTGACCCGCCCCAACAATGTGAAGCCACCGACGGCAACGGCGAGGCCCCCCAGGACAAAAACCGTGACCCGTACCCGGGTGACGTTAATGCCGGCTCGGCGGGCTGCTTCGGCGTTTCCCCCCACTGCGTAGATCCGCAGTCCGAATCGGGAATAGCGTAGGATCACGTGGTAGACGACGCCGAGTCCCAGCGCCACCCAGATGGGCATTCGCAAGCCGATGAACTCCCCGCTCCACCAGGCCTTCCAGCCTCCGGGGAGATTCCCCACCGTGTTGCCCGCGGTTATCTCCCGGGCCAGCCCCCTCGCCATGATCAAAAGGCCCAAGGTGGTGATGAAGGAGGGGACTTTGAGCACCGCGGTAACTAGCCCGTTGAACAGCCCTGCGGCGATGCCGACGCCCACTCCGGCCAGCAGGCCGAGCACGATGCTGTTGTTCCGCACCATGGTCTCGGCGGCCACCACCCCGATGAGGGCAAGCACTGACCCCTGGGACAGGTCCAGCTCGGCCGCGATGATGACCAGGGTCATCCCGAAGGCTGCGCAGGCCAGAAATGACGTTTGCAGAAGGATGTTCTGGAGGTTGCCCGTGGTCAGGAACACGTCGGACTTGACGGTCATCACCGCGCCCAAGACGATGACGACGAAGATTGCGAACCCGGCCTCAACCACCCGGGGAATGGCTACACGGATCCTGTCCCAGCCCATCGCGACCGCGGGTTCCGTCATGGGGCCACCCTCTGCCTCGACTCTTCGCGGTGGGCTTCGATGCCCTCGACCACCAAGTCGACCAAGGCGTCGAGGTAGCGCTCTCCTGCGACCGCGGTGGCCCCGCGGGGATCGCCGATGATGCCCACCGGAGAAAGGGCGGCCATGCCCTCAGAGCGCAGCTTGGCGCTGGCCGAGGACGCTGGCCCGACGTGGCCGACAACAGCGGACGCCATGTCTACGTGGTCGGGGGCGATGGCCAGCATGATGCTGGTCTCGAAGTGCCCGCCGTGGGTTCCCACCAACTCCCTGTCCAAGCCCAGTTGGTTCTCGGCCACTTGATGTACGGCTTCACGCTGGGCAGGCCAGTCGTCGAACGACACCACCCGGGAGCGTTCGGCGGCATCCAGCTCGCCCATGGCCGAGGCCATGGCTCCAACGTTTCCGGCATGCCCGGTAACCAGGTAGGCACCCCGGAAACCGTGGCTTACCAGGGTTTGGATTACCTCCACCAAGACGCTCCCGAGAGTCGCTTCGCTGAGGCTGGCCGTGCCGGGAAATGTCAGATGGTGGCTGGAGGCGCCAACGGAAATGCAGGGCGCCACCATGCACTCTCCCACTCTTCGGGCCGCTCGGTCGGCCACTGCCTCGGCGATCTGAGCGTCGGTGTCGAGGGGCAGATGCGGACCGTGCTGTTCAAGTGCGCCCAGGGGAACCATCACATCCAGCGGACCTCGCTTGAGCCGCTCATCCAGAGCCGTCCAGCTCAACTCCCCCAGCCGCACAAGTGCCTCAGAGATCGGTGAGGGTGGCGTCGAGATAGGTGGGCTTCTGTGGGCGACCCACGCCGATCACCACCTGCACCTGGGCTTCCTCGTCAGTGTGGTTTCGCAAGCCGTGCATGATCCCCGCAGGGCTGTAGATCATCTCCCGCTCTTTCAGCACGGTGTCGACGATTCTCCCGTCGTCGTCCTCCCACCATGCAGTCAGCTCCCCCTTGACCACGAAGAAGACCTCTTCCACTTCGTGGGCATGCGACGGGGCCACGGCCCCAGGGGGCATCATCATCACCGACAAGGTGAAATTGTCGGCCGTGACTGTTCCAGGCTCGTAGTGCTTGCCGGTGATGCTCGCCCCCACCATCCGCACGTGGGCCCGGCGGTACTCCTCCTTCAGGTCTCCCTGAGCGGCAAACGGCTCCCAGTCCAGTTCCTTGCTCCCGTACCGCTGAACATGCTCGAAAAACTCGGCTTCAGTGAATTCACTCGCCATGCTCGTCCCCCCTAGTTGCTTCAGCGCTGGGTATCTTAGTTTCAAAGTTTTGTCGGCGCTGAGGGGATGCCTTTCCGGGGGTTGGCCGGCCGCTAGACGAGCTGTCGCTGGCGGGCGAGGGCGATGGTCTGACCGGGGCGGGTGGGCGCAATCAGAATTGCTTCGGCCTGCACTTCTTGGTTGCTGCTCTTGCGCTTGGCCGGGGGAGAAAGATTGATCGGCTGGCTGAGGGACAATTCCAACAGCAGTCCGGCCGCGCCCTGGCTCAGGTCCGAGGCGTCGGATCCCTGCTTGGCAGGACCGAAGCTGGCCACCGATCGTCGGCGGAGCAGCACGGGATCTTGCACCGCCAGGTGGTCGTGGACAACCACGCCCGCAGGCACGAACACCAGCCACCGGCGGGTGAGCGAGTAGAGCGAGCGGGCCGCTAGAAATGCCAGCGCTCCGCCTGACACCGTGACCGCTGCTCCGACGGCCCAGTGCTCAGCGGCCAGTAGCAGGGGGCCGCTGACCGCGCCGCCGACAGTGATCACCGCCGCCGCTGGCAGCGGTCCAGCCAGCAGCACCGCCGGAGGTCGCAAAATAAGCCGGACTTCGTCGCCATAGGAGATGCCGTTCACGAACACCTGGCCCACCGGCGCGCTGAGCGCCACCGCGGCCAATGCACCTGAAATGGCCGCCACTAGGGAAACCTCACCCCAATCAGCGTCTCCCCTTCCGGCCCACAAAAGAGCTGCCACCGCTGACGGCAATGCCAGTCGGACCAAAACCAGCGTGGCCGGATGGGCCAGTAGAGATCCCGCAAGGACTAGGCCCCACAGCACCCACAGCCCCACCGATGCCGTGGACCGCCAAGCCGCGGAGGTCTCGCGCAGCCCATCGGCCAACGCCGGCCCGGCAATAAACGGCAACGCGGCCCACCAAACCCTGACAGACCAGACCCACACTCGATCCCCCTGAAGACCCCTCACCCACCCCACTACAGCACTTCAGACCACTGGCGAACTCATCTGGCATCAGTTTCAATCGCCAAATCAACGTGACACTGCCACCGACGCCTGCGTTCGCAAATTCAAACTGTCACTGTCGTCGGTAGACTGGTGGCATGGATTTAGGTGGTCTCACCAGGGGAAACGCCACACCGAATGGCAAAACCCCAGCGGTCCGCGAAAGCGGTTGCGTGGGTGTCGAGTTAGCTGATTTTGCTGATTTGGGATCTGGTAAACTGGTCAAGCTGATCTTGCAGGCAGATAGCGCCCGCCGCCAGTTGGATGGCTATCTGGCGGCTTTGTTGGGCCGTTTCGGTGACCTGGAGGGCCAGAACGCAGTTGAAGAGCTGTGCCGCCAATTCGGCCTCGGCCGTCACCGAGCCCGCCGACAGGCCAAGACCGCCAACGCGCTCAACGCTCTGCCCAACACTCTGGACGCAGCCAAGCAAGGATGGATATCCATCGACCACGCCCAAACGATGGGTGAGTCGCACCAACGGTCCCCGCTTTCAACCGAACAGGAACTAGAACTCATCACAGCGGCAATCACCGAGGATCTCGACGAGTTCAAGAGAACGGTGGCCCGCAGCGAGGACCAGCGCCAGGCCGACAACGGATTGACCCGCCAGGAGCGGCAGCATCGGCGGCGCAGCGGCAAGGTATTTGACGGCGACAATGACATGGTTGTCCTACACGCCGAATTCGACCGAATCGCCGGCGAACGGGTTAAGACATCGCTCTTCGCTCTGGCCGACCGCATGTTCAGGGAAGACGCCAAGTCTGGGTCAGACCGCACCCATGAGCAACGCACAGCTGATGCCATGGTCGCCCTCATCACCCAAAATCCCGAACGAGCCAGCAACGCAGGCAACGAAGCCAGCAATGATGGCAATCACTTCGGCGACACCGGTGATGACCAATCGGGGTGCGGCGAACTCACCCCGCAAGCCACCACGTTGATCGTCACCGTGGACTACGACACGTTGAGCGGTCAACTCAAGAACGCCGGGCTCATTGACGGCACCCCAATCGAAGTCGACGAACTACGACTCATCGCCTGCGACGCCGGAATTGTGCCCGCCATCTTCGCTGCTGACGGCCAGCCCCTCTACATGGGGAGAAAACAACGAGCCGCCACCGCCGCCCAGAAGCTGGCCCTCTATATCCGCGACAAGCGCTGCGTCGGCTGTGGCATGAGAGCCAACGCCTGCGACGCCCATCACATCACCTGTTGGGACAATGATGGCCCCACAGACATCACCAACCTCGTACTGCTTTGCCCCAAATGCCACAAGAAGGTCCACAAGCAGGGCTACACCGTCGTCCAGGAATCCGAGGGGCAATTCCAAATGCGTCCTCCGCCATACACAAGAGCTCGCAGCCCGGGAACATCAGCCGATACCAGGCAGAAAATCCCACAAGAATTTCCGCACCAAACCAACGGGCATCCCCTCCGGCAGTCGGCAGTACTATCCGGCTGGTGACGATGGGAACGGAAGACAGCGCGGAGAGTCGCATCACGGAGCTGAGCGAGAGAATCCGGCAACACGACCTGCTCTACTACCGCGACGACGCTCCAGGGATCACTGACGCCGATTATGACCAGCTCAAACAAGAACTCTTGGAGTTGGAGGCTGCCCACCCGGAACTAGTGCGGCCAGACTCCCCCACCCAGACCGTGGGTGCCGACCCATCCACGCTATTTGCTCCGGTCCAGCACCGAGTGCCGATGATGTCGTTAGACAACGCCTTCGACCGCGATGAGCTCGAAGCCTGGGCCGACCGAGCTCGACGCCGTTTGGCCACCGGGGACCTTGGCGACCTGATGTGTGAACTCAAATACGACGGTCTGGCCGTGTCTCTGCGCTATGAAAATGGCGTGCTGACCCAAGCAGCTACCCGGGGTAACGGCCGGGTGGGCGAGGACATCACGGCGAATATCCTCGCTCTCGAATACAAGAAGAAGAAGTCAGTGCCTCACCGGCTCCCTGGAGGGTCACCGGGGGTGCTTGAAGTGCGGGGTGAGGTTTACATGCCCCTTGATGCCTTCGCCGATCTCAACAAGCAGCAAGATGAGGAGGAGAAGCCCCGCTATGCCAATCCCCGCAACACAGCGGCAGGCTCGCTCCGGCAAAAGGATCCATCGATCACCGCCACCAGAGGACTATCAATCTGGTGCTACCAAATCGGAGAAATCCAAGGGGGCCCCACACTGGAAACCCACAACGACACGTTGGAGTACCTAAGGAGCCTGAACCTGCCGGTGAATCCCAAGTCCAAATCGGTCAGCACTATTGACGCAGCCTGGAAATTCATCGAGCAGTGCGAAGCCGACCGCCACAACCTTCCCTATGAGATCGATGGCGCGGTAATCAAGATTGACCGCCTCGATTTCCAGCGGGAACTGGGGGCTACCAGCCGGGCACCCCGCTGGGCCATCGCTTACAAGCTCCCGCCCGAAGAAAGAACCACAAAGCTCCTTGATATTCACGTTTCAATCGGCAGCAAGGGCAAGGCGACCCCATTTGCCGTGCTTGAACCCGCGTTCGTTGGTGGGTCCACCGTGGAAATGGCGACTCTGCACAACGAGGACCAAGTGAAGGCCAAAGACGTTCGCCCCGGCGACACTGTGGTCGTTCGCAAGGCTGGTGATGTCATCCCCGAGGTGTTGGGGCCGGTTTTGGCTGATCGCCCTGATGGTCTTCCGGTGTGGGAGTTTCCGGAGGTCTGTCCCTGCCCCCACCAACAGCCGCTGGCCCGACAAGAAGGCGACGCGGCCCACTACTGCCGCTTTCCCCGGTGTCCCGAGCAACTCCGAGGCTGGATAGAGCATTTCGCGGCCCGCAACGCCCTCGACATCGAGCATCTTGGCGAGCAGCGGGTCCGCCTGTTCATCGACCTTGGATTCATATCCGACATTGGCGACATCTACTCCCTGCCCTATGACCGAATCCGCGAGCTTGAGGGGTTCGGCGAGCTCTCGGTGGCCAACTTGGCCACCGCCATAGAAGCTTCCAAACAGCAGTCCCTGGCTCGCCTACTGGTGGGGCTCAACATTCGCCACCTGGGCGACACCACTTGCGAGTTGCTGGCCGATGCCTTCGGTTCTTTGGACCGCATAATGGGGGCTTCGGTTGAGGAGCTTGCCGAGGTAGACGGAATCGGCCCGATCATTGCCGAGAGCGTGTACGAGTTCTTCTTGTCGGAAGCCAATCAGGAGATCATCCAGAAGCTGCCGAAGGAACTACTCGAAGCAAGCTCCTCTGACGCCGAGGCAGAGGTCGAAGCTCTGCCGCAGACTTTGGAGGGGATGACCATCGTGGTGACTGGTGGGGTTGAGGGGTACACCCGCGATGGGGTGGGCGCTGCCATAAAGGCGCGGGGCGGCAAGGCTCCGGGCAGCGTGTCGTCCAAGACAACGGCGCTGGTTGTGGGGGAGAATCCCGGTGCCTCCAAGCTGGAGAAAGCCGAGAAGCTGGGCATCCCGATTCTCGACGAGGCGCAGTTTCAGCGGCTCATCGAATCTGGAGAATTGCCATAGCCGACATGAACCATGATTCAGTGTCGCCATGATCCAAGCAGTGTTCTGGGATTTCGGCGGGGTGTTCACTGGGTCGCCGTTTCATCTCGACGACTATGCCCGCTCGCTGGGCACAACAAACGAGCGTCTCTTGGAGCATGTCTTCGGGCGGTATGAGGCAGATGGCGACCATCCCTGGCACCGCCTGGAACGGGGCGAGGGCACTCTGGCCGAGGCACTGGAGGCGGCCGATGAGTCCTGCCGGGCTGACGGAATCGAGGGGTTCAGCTCCGAGGGGTTCTTCCAGGCCATGTCCGGCACCAACAGCGACGAGCGGCGAGACCTGGCAGTGTCCAAAGTCAGAGAACTCAACGAGGCGGGCATACGACAGGCCATCATCACCAACAACGCTAAGGAGTTCGGCGACATGTGGCGCCAGCTCATCCCAGTTGACGAACTGTTCGAGGCAGTGATCGACTCCAGCGCGGTGGGAATGCGCAAACCCGATCCGAGGATCTACCGGCTGGCTCTTGAACAGTTGGAAGTTTCCAGGCCCGAAACCAGCGCTTTCTTGGATGACTTCGCACCCAATGTGGCTGCCGCCAGCCAGCTAGGAATGCATGGAATCCTCGTTGAAGACGACATCTCATCCGCCCTCGCCAATCTTGATCAGCTTCTCGAGACTGGTTAGGGGCTGCAGGATGAGTGGTCCCGAGAAGAAAAGTGGCGTCTGGATCGACCGGACTCCTCCGCCCGAGATCGCGATCCCCTCTGACGTGGAATTGGTTGACAGCCCAGAACACGCCGACGGCGTGGTGGTGGCCGCCGACCAGCCGTGGGATGACGAAGCATGCCGTCGTCTGCCCAACCTCAAGGTGGTAGTCCGCTCCGGTATCGGCTACGACAACGTGGATGTCGCAGCTTGCGCTGCTCACGGTGTGGCCGTCTGCAACACTCCCGATGCCCCCACGGTCTCTACTGCGGAGCACGCACTGGCGCTGATGCTGGCGGTAGCCAAGCGGCTCAAAAACTCTGATGCTCGTATTGTCGCAGGCACCGCTGGTGGTCCTGGCAGACTTACGCGCCCCGGTGCGCTGGAGTTGGACGGTCGCATCCTTGGGTTGGTGGGTTGTGGACGGATCGGGAGCCGCTTGGGCCGCTACGTCGAAGCGTTGGGCATGAAGATCCTGGTCTACGACCCCTATCTCGAAACTGCGCCCGTGGGCGAGCTAGTTGGCCTAGACCAGCTTTGGGCTTCGGCTGATGTTATCTCCCTGCATGCCCCGGCCACCGCGGAAACCCGTCATATCATCAACACCGACTCACTGACCGCCATGCGTCCCGGTGTGGTGATCATCAATTGTGCCCGGGGAGCGTTGGTGGATCAGGAAGCGCTGCTGGCCGCACTCGATTCCGGCCATGTGGGCGGAGCAGGGCTAGACGTCACCGAACCTGAGCCGCTACCCCCGGACCACCCACTCCTAGGTCGCGACAATGTGGTTGTGACTCCCCACGTGGCCTCAACCACCACAGTGGGCATCGTAAGGCTGATAGGCCAGGCATTGGAACAGGCTCTCATCTGGCTTAGAGGCGGAACCCCCGAACACCTACTTGATCCCGCGGCCGCCCATCCCTCGGTAGATCGCCGAGTCAATCCCTAGAACTGGCTCGAATCTGACGCCAAAGACGCGAAACACTCCATTCAAGCGGCCACCGCGCCGCCGACTACGAGATCGCCCTGGTAGAAGACCACCGCCTGGCCGGGGGCTACTCGGCGCTGGGGCTCTTCCCAGTCAACTCTCCCAGTCTGGTTCACCACACCTACCGCAGGGGTGCCGTGAGCGCTCACTTGGATGTCAACCGGGCCCTCCACCTCTCCGTCGGCCCACTGGATGTCAATCACATCCTGGGCCGGCGTGTACAGATCGTCCCGCCGACCCACCGTCACCCGGCCGGCAGCAATGTCCACGTCGGTCACGTAGCGGGGCTCGTCGGCGCCGCCGAGGTTGAGGCCCCGGCGCTGGCCGATGGTCACCGCCTGCACCGCCTCGACTGTGCCCAACTCCGTGCCGTCGGCGTCCACCACAGTGGCGGACGACTCCCCCAAGCGGCGGGACAGAAAGCCCTGCCGCCCCCCGGCTCGATTGGCGATGAAACACACGTCCTGGCTGTCGGGCTTGGCTGAATTCCGCAGGCCCAGCTCAGCGGCGCGCACGCGAACCTCGGCCTTGGTCAGGTGGCCGATGGGCAGCAGCAGACGGGCCATCTGCTCCTGTCCCAGCATGTACAGCACGTACGACTGGTCTTTGGCGTCGTCCACCCCTCGGCGCACCCGGTACCCATCTCCTGCCGTCTCGAGCCGGGCATGATGGCCAGTGGCCACCGCGTCGAAGCCCAGTGCCTCAGCCCGCACCATCAGCTTGTCGAACTTGATGTGGCGGTTGCACTCAATACACGGGTTGGGGGTCAGCCCGACAGCATGGTCGCTCACATAGGGGGCTACCACCCGACTGTCGAAGGCGTCGCCGAAGTTGAACACGTGGTGCTGCAACCCCAGAAGGTCGGCCACCCGGCGGGCGTCCTCCACATCCGACACCGAGCAGCAGCCGGTGTCGGACTCGCCGCCCCACAGCTTGAGGGTCACCCCCACCACCTCGTGGCCCTGCTCGGCCAGCATGGCCGCCGCTACCGAGGAGTCCACGCCTCCCGACATGGCCGCCAACACCCGCATCTCTCAGCCCGTCCCCCTCAGCCCTTGCCATAGGCCCGGAGCCGGGCCACCGCATCGGGAATCACGGCCAACGCCTGATCGATATCGACATCCGCGGTCTCATAGCCCAGCGAGAGCCGCAGCGATCCACCGGCCAGCATCCGGTCGTAGCCCATAGCCGCCAGCACATGGGACGGATCCTGCGCCCCGCTTGAGCACGATGATGCCGCAGACGCGTAAATCCCGGCGTCTTCCAGCAGGAACAACAGCGCCTCCGACTCGATGCCCTCAAAGCAGAGATGGGCCGACCCGGCCACCTTGCCCGACCGCTCTCCGGTCTCCACCGTGTTGGGCACCGCAGCCAGAATCCCGTCCACCAGCCGGTCCCGCAACCCGGCCAGGCGCTCCACCTGCTCGGCGCGGCCCTTCAGCACCACTTCAGCAGCCGCGGCCATGCCCGCGATGCCCGCCGCATTGTGGGTGCCCGAGCGCAGTCCCCGTTCCTGGCCACCCCCCAACATCAGCGGCGACAGCTCCACCCCGTCGCGCACCACCAGCGCGCCCACCCCCTTGGGACCGCCGAACTTGTGGGCACTGACGGAGATCAGATCGGCATCAGCGGCCAGTGAAGCCACGTCCAACCACGGAAAGGCCTGCACCGCGTCGGTATGGAGCACGGCATTGGGGGCCGATGACCGGACTGCTTCGGCCACCTGGCCCAAGGGCTGGACCATGCCGGTCTCATTGTTGGCCAGCATGACCGATACCACGGTCACGCTGTCGTCGAGGGCCGCGGCCAGCGCGTCCAGGTCAATGACCCCGGCGGCGCCTACTGCCACCACTCGGCCGCCCAGATGCTCTACCGGCTCAAGCACGGCATGGTGCTCGATGGCAGAGCACACCGTCACCCCGCCCACCTGCATACGCCGTCCGACCACTGCCATGTTGTCGCCCTCGGTGCCCCCGCCGGTGAACACGATCTCCCCCGGCTCTGAGCCCAGAGCCTCGGCCATCACATCGCGGGCATCGTCGATACAGCGGCGGGTGTCCCGGGCCATTCGGTGCGCACCGGTCGGGTTGGCATACAACTCCCGGTGCAATGGCGCCATTGCTTGCACTGCCTCGGGGCACAGCGGGGTTGAAGCTGCGTTGTCAAGGTAGGCAATCCTCTCGGGGGCCATTGCCGATCCTCCCGCTTCCCTCTATACCTTGGGGAACACCAGGTCGTCGCGCTTGGAGCGCTTGAGTTCGGCGAACGACGGCCACTCGGCCAGGGTCACCACCGCATCCCATAGACGAACGGCCTCCTCTGGGGGCGGAACCTGGCTAACCACCGGTCCGAAGAACGACGTGGTGCCCCCATTGTGGTGGAAGGAGATGATCGGGGTGCCCACGTCCCGGCCGGTGCGGCTCAGCGCCTCCATGGTGGACTCCCGCAGGGCTTCGTCCAGCGACTCGTCCTCAGCCCGGTCGGCAAGCTCACCAGGCAATCCAGCGCGCCCAAGGGCGGCCTTCAAATGCTCATCGGAGGCCACCTCGCCCATCGTCGAGCGGATTTCCGCATCGGGATTCCAGATGGTGGCTCCGTAGGCGGAGTACAGCTCGCCGGCCGCGGTGGCGCCGTGCTCGTCGCGAACCGCCTGGGCCACCCGCAGCATACGGCGGCCCTTGTGGTGAAGTTCCTGATAGCCCTCGGGGAAGTCTTCGTAGTCGCTGTCCTCGTTGAGGATCGACAGGCAGATCAGCCGCCAGTCCACCTCGTAGTCGCGCTGGCGGGCGACGTCGGTCACCCACCGAGATGTGAGCCACGCGAACGGGCAGATCGGATCCCAGAAGAACTCGATGTCGGCATCGGGCATCCACCAATCCTACGGCCCTCCGGCAAGACCCACGAGTCGCTTTAGACTCAGGTTGTGGCCAGGATCAGGGTCTCTACCACCATCGAAGCCCCTTTGGACGCGGTGTGGGAGTACGTGCGCCGAATCGACTCCCATACCGAGTGGATGGCCGACGCCGAGTCGATCTCCTTTCAGGGTTCCCAGACCGAGGGGGTGGGCACCGCCTTCGATTGCCTCACCAAGCTGGGTCCGCTCCGCCTCAACGACGCCATGGTGGTTACCGAATGGGCCGATAGGGAGGCCATCGGCGTGCGCCACACCGGATTGGTCACCGGCGAGGGGCGCTTCACCCTCTCCCCCGCAGGCACCGACCGCACCGAGTTCTGCTGGACCGAGGAGCTCCGGTTCCCCTGGTGGATGGGGGGCCTGCTGGGCGACATCATCGGGTCCCGCGTCCTCGAATGGGTGTGGCGGCGCAACCTGCGCACGCTGCGCAGCAAGTTCGACTAGCTGACTATCAGGACCACGGTAGAGCGACTGGCCGCCCATTGGGCACCGACAAAGGAGACCGCGGCCACTGCTGTCGCGACCATCACCGGAATCATGGTGGTGTACTGCTGTCGGCGAATGGACTGAGCCGCAGCTGCCCCCACGATCAACCCGGCGACAAGGCCGCCAAGATGGCCGCCCAGGGAAACCGATGGGACCGTGAAGCTGATGACCAAGTTGACGGCCAGGATTGGGCCGATCGGCGTCTGGAACAGGCCCACTCCTTGGACCAAGTACAAGGCGGCAAGGGCGCCCATCAATCCGAAAATGGCCCCTGAAGCCCCCGCGATCAACGAGTTCGGCGACTCCAGCAATGCCCCGAATGACCCGCACACCAGAGAAGCGAAGTACACCGCGGCAAACGGAACCCGGCCTACTGACCGCTCCAAGGCCAGACCCAGGATGTAGAGCGAGAACATGTTCACAGCCAGATGGAATACGCCGTGGTGCAAGAATCCGCCCGTGACTATCCGCCACCACTCGTTCAAGAACTCGATATTTCCCCCCAGGGTGGCAGCCCTTGCGATCAGCCCGTCATCGGCACCCTGGCCATCGAGGCTGTCGCCCAACGCCATTCCCACTATGAACACCGCCACATTGGCCGCAATCAGGACATAGCTGACATACCAGGCGTCGGTTCGCCGCGGGACCATGCTGGAGCGCACGAGCTTAAGGGATTGTGTCTACAGGCCCACCGGTGAGCCGTCGCTCAACAGGTTCTGACCTATGTTCACCACCTCGGTGACTCCTTCAACCCGGTCCTTGAGAATCCGCTCAACCCCGGCCTTCAGCGTGACCGTCGAGGCCGGACAGCTCACGCAGGCGCCGACCAGCTCCACGCTGACCACGCCAGTTTCCTCATCCACACCCCGCAAGAAGATGTCCCCGTCGTCGGCCTGCACCGCAGGGCGGATGGCCTCGATCACCTGGGCGACGGCTTCCTGCACGCTCTCATTGTCTCAGCCTGAACCCGATTCGCCAACCTTCCCACCGATCCATTCAAGAATTCAGGGCGCGGTCTGGCAGACTCCCATTGATGGAACTGCTGGCCCACCAGGGAGGTTGGGACGAGATCCTCTTGGTGGCCGCCCCCTTGGCCCTGCTGGCCGGCTTGTTGTTTTTGGCTAACCGCCGGGCCTCTCGCGGCGGACGTCGCCCCCAAGAGCGCTGAGCTTGCCGGCGAAATCCTCGTATCCCCGGTCGATGTGGTGGGGATCGGACACCACCGTGACCCCGTCGGCCGCCAGCCCGGCAACCACGAGGGCCGCTCCCGCCCGAATGTCGGATGCGCGCACAGGCGCACCGCTGAGCCGATCCACCCCTCGAATCACCGCGTGGTGGCCCTCGGTGCGGATATCAGCGCCCATGCGCACCAGCTCGTCCACATATCGGAACCGGCCCGAGAACAGGTTCTCGGTAACAATCCCCACTCCCTCGGCCACCGACAGCATGGCCACCAGCAGCGGCTTGCAGTCGGTGGGCAAGCCGGGATACGGCAGTGTGGAGACGTCGGCTGATCGTAGGCGCCCACTGCACATGGCCCAGATCCCATCGGGATCGGCCGATGTCCGCACCCCCATGTCACCGAGTTTGCGGCACAGCATCGCCATATGGTCGGGCCGGGCGCCCACCAGAGTGATCTCCCCGCCGGCCATGCCCAATGCCGCTAAGAACGTTGCCGCCTCGATCCGATCGCTAACCGCAGTGTGCTCCACCGGATGCAACTCCTCGACCCCCTCCACCACGATGGTGGATGTTCCGGCCCCAGCCACTTGACCGCCCATATGGTTCAAGAACCCGGCCAAGTCAGCGATTTCCGGCTCCCGGGCGGCGTTGTCGATCACGGTGGTGCCCTTGGCCCGAACGGCCGCCATCATGACATTCTCAGTGGCTCCCACACTGGGATACTCCAGTAGCACCGGGTTGCCCACCAGGTTGTCGGCGGTGGCGATGACGTCGCCGCCGGAGACTTCGAACTGGCAGCCGATGGCCTCCAGCCCGGCGACATGCATGTCAATGGGGCGAGGTCCGAAATCATCACCTCCGGGCAGCGCTACTCGGGCATGGCCGATTCCGGCAAGCAGCGGTCCGAGCACCGCAGTGGATGCCCGCAGCTGCTCGGTCAGCGCATAGGGAGCCTCGGGGGTTACGGACTCGGGGCGATTGATGGTGAGAACGTGGTCTGACCGGCTCACCGATACCCCCATGGACCGCAACACCTCGCCCATCACCGCCACATCCTCTATGTCGGGCACGTTGCGGATCACGAAGGTGCCCTCGGTGAGCAGGCAGGCGGCCATGAGCTTCAGCACGGAGTTCTTGGCCCCGCCGATAGCCACCGTGCCCTCCAGGGGCCCGTTGGCGCGCACTTCGATTCGGTCTTGCGTATCGATGTCGTCTCGGCGACTGCGCTCCACGGGACAAGTATGGTGCCCTGCCGGGCGCAGTCATAGTCATTGTGAGGTCGCGGGCCGCAGGGGGCACAAAAGTAGACTGCCCACCAGTCCATGCCCCAAGTGATCTCCCGTCGCGTCCTGAGCGCCGACGCCGCTGACGGCGTTCTGAACGGCCCCGACGGCCTTCTGTCCCCCCGTACCGACATTGTTTTGGAGCGCGCCGAAGGCGGAGCCGTCTTCACCGCGATTGAGGGACCGGTCGAGCACTATCGGCGCACGGTCACCGCTGAGCCGCTCGACGGCGATCAGGTGGAGATAACCGAGAAGTTCGATTATCGACTGGCCATTCCGGTGTGGTGGGTGCTGTTCACCATCCCCTACGGACGGGCTCTGCGCCGAGGGCGCGATTGGCCTTGGTGGCATCCCCCCGATCGGTTCACTGCCCGACAGGCCCGGGTGGTAGGCCTTCTGGCCACATTGGCCGTGGTCGCCGGGTTCCTGGGCACGCTGCTGGGGCAGACGATCACGTTCGCGGCCGACGAGTTCGAGGTGGGCGAGTCGGCCCAGGGACTCGCCCTTTCGCTGGTCCGCCTCAGCATTCTGATCACGCTGGCGGTTGCCGCCCTCGGAGACCGCAAGGGGCGTCGGCGCACGCTTCTCTACGCCGCGGCCGGTTCGATCTTGGCGGCGGCCGCCACCTCTCTGGTCCCCAATCTGGCCACTTTGGCCACTGTCCAAGCTGTGTCGCGCGGCCTGTCCCACGCGCTGGCCCTATTGATCTTCGTGTTCGCCCTCGAGGAGGTTCCGGCCGGCTCTAGGGCTTTTGTGGCTTCCATGCTTGCGCTGGCTGCCGGCCTGGGCTCAGGCCTGGCGGTGGGGTCGGTGCCCTTTGCCGACCTCAGCGCGTCGGGATGGCGCTTCTCCTTTGTGGCCGCGCTGGCCGGACTGCCCTTGCTGGCTTTCGTGGCCCGACGGCTTCCCGAATCCCAGCGCTTCGAAACGGCCCGGCGACAGCCGCGAACCCGCCGGCCGAATCAGTACCGGTTCCGCCTGACCTTATTGGCGGTTACCTCCTTCGCTGTTCTGGTCTTCTCTTCCCCGGCGTCTCAATTGCAAAACGAGTTCCTCAACGAGCAGCGAGACTTCAGCGCCACAAAGATCGCGGTGTTCACCCTGCTCACGACTTGGACAGCAGGCCCTGGCATGCTCATTGCCGGAAAATTGGCCGATCTGCGGGGTCGGCGGGTGATCGCATCAGTGGGCGTGAGCGGCGGGGCCCTGTTCATCTTGTGGCACTTCACCCAGGCCGGCTGGCCGATGTGGGTCTTGATCGCGGTGGGCGCGCTCTTGACTTCCTCAACCGTGCCGTCGCTGGGGGTCTACCGAGCCGAGATGTTCGGCACCATGCGCCGGGCGGAGTCCAATGGCCTGCTCGGTGTGGCCGGGGTATCGGGAAGCATGGTCGGCTTGGCAGCCGGGGGCTACATGATCGAAACCTGGGGCTACGGCACCGCGTTCTCAGTCCTAATAGCCGGCCCAATCCTCGTCGCCATCCTCGTGCTCCTGTACTACCCCGAAACCACCAGACGGTCCCTGGAGGAGCTCAATCCAGAGGACCAGTAGGGCGGTGGGTGGCGCCGTAGGCGACAGGACCCGCCGCCCGGTGGGAGCAATCGCTACAGCGTCTCCAACCAGCTAGCCACAACAGCAACAATCTCAGCATCGGCCTTCTTCGGATCGTGGCCCTCGCCTTCGAGCCACACGGTGGTGACCGGGCCTTTGATGGCCGGCAGATGGGCGTCGAACTCCTCGGGAGTGCCGAAAGGGTCGCGGTCGCCGGAGATGAACAGGCACGGCACGTCGACCGCGCCGAAATGCTGGGTCCGCAGGTTCTCGGGCTTTTTCGGGGGATGCAGCGGATAGCTCAACAGCACCAACCCCGCGGCCGGCATTCCATCGGCCACCGCCATAGAGCACATCCTCCCGCCCATCGACCGGCCGCCCAGCACCAGGCGCCCAGATTCGGTACCCAAACGAGTGGCGATGGCCGGAATCTCCTCGTCGAGGAAGGCCAGCAGCTTGGGGGCCCGGTCGGGGGGACGGCGCCCCTGATTCCGGTAGGGGAAATTGATGCGCTCCACCGGAAGCGGGTCCAGGCTGTCGGCTATGGCCACCAATGTGTGCTGGTCGCGATCACCGCCCGCGCCGTGGGTCAGCACCAAGCCGTCCACCGCCGATCGAGCCATTACATGTACCGGCGCAGCAGTTCCCGCAAGGCTTCCGCGGCTTGCTCTGCGGCCGTGTCGCCCTCGGTGAGATCGGGTCCGGCCACCAGAGCCTTTCGCAGCACATCGGCAGCTTCCAGCATCGACCGCCAGAAATCGGCGTCGTACCCCCACGGCAGGCTGAGCTGCACCACCTGTTCGTGGGCCAATGCGAATTCCTCTATCGCCTTGCTGTCAGAGGTGTTGCGGCGAAGCCGGTCGGCCGAGAAGAACAGCGCTTCCAGCACCTCATAGGGCTCCACTCCCTGTAGTCCGGGACCGAATTGGCGCTGGGCCACTGCGCTGGCCAGTCGGTCGAACAACGCGTCTACCGCCTCCTCGTCGGCCTCGCCCACCTCCAGGTTGCCGGCGTAGTCCACCTCGTGGGCGATGCCCTCGGTCAACATCTCGCTCAGAATGTCGGCCTTGTGGGCGTCGTCGTAGTCTCCAAGCTCGTACACCACCGCGGGCTTTGTCTTGTCGAGTTTGGGAAGCCGGGCCCGCAGCACCCCCTCTACCGCCTGGTCAATGGCTTCCTCATCGGCCTCGCACACGATCAGCGTCGGGCCTAGCCAGGCGTGCTCCAGCCCGAGGGCCCGCAGCTCGGCCTCCAAGCCGTTGCGGGCGTCGTAGGTCCATTCGTGGAACTCGTAGGCCAGCTGCTCATCTTCGGGGCCGCCCACCTCTTCGGCGGGCTGCGGTGGCGAGGGAAATGTAGCCACGCCGCACTCCGCGCACTCCAACACGTCATCGTCGAAGGGGGCGCCGCACTGAAAGCACCAAACCATGCCGAACATGGTCTCAGATAACGGGGCAGCGGTCGCATCGCAGCACTACGGTTGGGCAACGTGAACGAATCGCCCGAGACACCCGACCGCAACTTGGCGATGGAGCTGGTCAGAGTGACCGAAGTCGCCGCACTGGCCGCCTCCCGATGGATGGGCCGAGGCGACAAAGAAGGGGCCGACGGCGCCGCAGTCGAGGCCATGCGAGTGCTGCTGCGGACCGTGCCGATGGACGGAATCGTGGTGATCGGCGAGGGCGAGAAGGACGAAGCCCCCATGCTCTTCAACGGAGAGCTGATCGGCGATGGGACGCCTCCCGAATGCGACATCGCGGTCGACCCCATCGACGGCACCACGCTCACATCGCTGGGCCGGGGCAACGCCTTGTCGGTGATCGCGGTGTCCGACCGGGGGACCATGTTCAACCCCGGACCCTGCGTGTACATGGAGAAGATCGCCTTCGGCCCCGAGTGCGTGGGCTATGGCATCTCACTGGACAACTCCCCCACTCGTAATCTCGAGCTGGTAGCCGAGGCCAAGAGCGAGCCGGTGCGAGATGTGACCGCAGTGATCCTCGATCGCGACCGCCACTCGGAACTGATCGCCGAGGTGCGCGAGGCCGGCGCCCGCATCCGGCTCATCCCCGACGGCGATGTGGCCGGGGCCATCTCCACCGCCTGGCCCGACTCGGGCGCCGACATACTGTTCGGCATCGGGGGAACCCCCGAGGGAGTCATCTCTGCGGCCGCCCTCAAATGCATGGGCGGCGAACAACTCGGGCGGCTCTGGCCCCGCAACGACAGGGAGCGCAAGGAGGCGGAGAAACTGGGCCGAGATGTGACCAAGGTGCTCACCGCTGACGACCTGGTTCAAGGCGACAACTGCTTTTTCGCCGCCACCGGGATTACCGACGGCGACCTGCTAAAGGGCGTCCACTACTACAAGAACCACGCCAGCACTCAGTCACTGGTCATGCGGTCGAAGTCGGGCACGGTCCGGCTGGTCACCGCCGACCACCAGCTGGACAAGCTGAACAGCTTCTCAGCCATCGAATTCGGCTAGCCGACTGCCCCTGGAGACGGCAGGGTTAGTCGGTTACTGATCAGTGCGGTACAGGTAGCGCAGATCCCAGTAGCCGTAAAGCGTCGGGGTGGTGTTGCCAAACACGTTGCGAACCGCTCCCAATCGCTCTGACTGCGTGGTGTAGATGAGAGGCACGTTCTCGGCGACGATCGCCTGCGCATCCCAGTAGTGCTGCACCCGCTGCTCGTGGTCGAGCTCTTTGCTGCCGGCGATGTACAGCTCATCTATCTCCGCCTCCCATTCCGTGGCGGGCTCTGGCTGATTCGGATGCCAAAGGTGCAGGCCTTCGCCGCTGTGCCACACGGTCATGCCGCCGAAGGGGTCGGGACTGCCGGTCAGCCCCACCACCATGGCCTGCCAGTCGTAGGTGGCCGTGAGCTGGGCCACCATGTCGCCGAAGTCCACGATGCGGAAATCAACGTCGAGGCCGACCGCCGTCATCCCCTCGTGAATGATGCCGGTGATATCGGAGCGAACGCTGTTCCCCTCGTTGGTAACCATCGTGAACGAGATGGGGTTGCCCTCATCGTCTTCGCGGATGCCGTCGCCGTCGGTGTCAACCCAGCCCATCTCGTCGAGAATTTCGTTGGCCCGGTCCACGTCGTAGGGGTATTGGCGCACCTCGGGATTGTGGAAGTCGCCAGCCGCCGGACTCACCGACGACCACTGCGGATAGCCCAGACCGTGCTGGACTCCGTCGATCATGGCTGATTTGTCCATGGCGTGGGCAACGGCCTGTCGAAACGCCGTGTTCTGGAACCAGCGAAGCTGAACCGGGTCGACATACGGCTCGCCCGCCTCGTTCGACCCGGGGTTCTGATTGAACGCCAGGAAATTGGTGCCGAACCCGGGGCCGCGGCGATGCAGTGTGAAGTTCTCCGCTTCGGCCACTGGATCGAGCACGGCGAATTCCTCGCCCAGCACGCCGTGCAAATCAGTGGTGCCGGCGCGGAACAACGCTAACTCGGCCTCGAAGTCCTCCACGATCAACTGCACCACCCGGTCGAGATACGGCAGGCGCCCTCCGGCATCGTCAACCAGCCAGTAGTTGGGGTTTCGCTCGAAGACGAAGCGCTCGCCGGGTGTGTACTCCCCGATGGTGAACGGGCCGGTGCCGATTATCTCGGTGGGGTCGGTGTCGATGCCCCAAAACTCCGTGAAGGTGCCCGCCTCGATAGGACCCTCGACGATGTGCTTGGGGTAGATGGCGGTGCCCATTGAGCGCAGGAACGGCGCGAATGGCTGCGGGAGGACGAATTCCAAGGTGTGGTCATCCAGGGCCGTCACCGTCATCTGTGATTGCTCCCACTGGCCGGTCTCAGAATTCAGGAATCGGAACTCGAAAGAAGCCCGGCTTGCCGCTTGGAAGTCGTCGTTGTAGATGACCCGGTTGAACGTGAACTCCACGTCGTGGGCGGTGAACGGGGTGCCGTCGTGCCACTGCACGTCGTCGCGCAGATGGAACACCCAGCGCAGTCCGTCGTCGGAGCGCTCCCACGACTGCGCCAGCAGCGGCTCAATCTCATCGTTCAACCACGACGTTTCGGTGAGGCCCTCGAACAGGTACCCCAGCACGCCCGACGATCCGGCGTCCCTGGCCAGCGCGAGGTTGAACGTGAGGGGCTCGGAGATCGTCGCCACCGTGAGCGTGCCGCCGTGGTTGCCGATCTCATAGGAAAATCCCTCGGCGTTCCGGCGCAATTCCTCCACAATGACCATGGACGGAACAAGTCCCCCGAACGCAGCAGCCGCTGCCATGCGACGTCGGAGCTGCTCCAGAGCCGACTGATCCGCAGGGTCGATTGCCTCGCTGTCATCGGTCGGCTCGGGCTCGGGGGTCGGCTCGGGCGGTGCAGCCGTCGGCTCGGCAGTAGGAACGGGGGTCGGCTCGGGCGGTGCAGCCGTCGGCTCGGCAGTTTCCCCGGCGTCATCTGGCTCATCGGAGTCTGTGTCTGGCGCGACGGTCGCCTCGGGTGTCGACGCGGTGGGGGCAGGATCACCGTCTGAACAGGCGAACGTGAAGGCGAAAACGAGCACAAGCACGAAGCCGAGCCACCGTTTGGGGTTCATTCCAGGATTCCTTCCAAGCATGGGAGGACAACCTAGCTGCGGCGGGAGAACCAACCGATGGTCGCCCGTCGCAAATGCCGAGGCGCTTTGCTGGACAAGACGGCAAGCACCCGGTTCTGCCAGCTGCTGATCACCTCGGGGCGGGAATTCGCCGCCGCGGCCAACGCCGCTGAGGCCACGGCATCGGCGTCTTGCCATCCAATCGACGGCCACCGGTCCAAATCCCAGTGTCCCCGCTGGTGAAACTCGGTGTGGGTCAACCCGGGCAACACGGTGGTGACCGTCACCCCAGTGCCCTTGTGCTCTTCGTACAGGCCTTCGCCAATGCTGGTGATGAACGCCTTGGTGGCCGAGTACACCGCAGTCATCGGCATGCCCTGAAGCGAGGCCATGGACGACACCAGGATCACCTGACCCCGGTCCCGGGCGGTCATCGGCCCTAGAGCGGCGTGGGTCAGCCGCACCAGTGCCACCACATTCAGATCAATGGTCTCTGACACCTCAGCGAGATCTTGAGCGTGAAACAGCCCCTCATAACCCAGGCCGGCGTTGTTCACCAGCAAGTCTATGGGTGCCTCCTCGGCCATCACCCGCTTCTCAACCGCGGCCAGCCCCTCTGGGTCGCACAAGTCGGCCTCCAGCACCTCCACGTCCAATTGCCCCCCGCTGGCCCGCAACTCGGCCGCCAGTTCTTCCAACCGGTCGCCGCTGCGGGCCACCACCACCAAGTCAACCCCCGCAGCGGCCAATTCCACCGCCATCGCCCGCCCGATCCCCGTCGAAGCCCCAGTAACCAACGCCCGCTCCCACCGGGCCTCCCGCGACCTTCCCAACTTGATTCCGAGCATCCTCATCCCACCCAAACCTGTATCACTCCCCCCGCCAAGCTAGCGAGTGGTCAGCTGACGGTGGCGGAGTCGCTTAGTAGGGCGACGCTGTCGTGGGAGACTTCTACGAAGCCGCGCTCGACGGCGATGGTGGTCTTGGCGCCGTCGGTGGTGTACACCCGCACGTCACTGGGCACCAGGACGCCCAAGAAGGGCACGTGGCCGGGCTGGAACGCGATCTCTCCGTCGGTGGTGCGGGCCACCACCATCTCGGCTTCGCCGGTGTAGACGATCTCCTCGGGGGAGACGAGCTCGACGGTGAGGGCCACGTTCAGGCTGCCTGGGCTTCGAGTTCGGCCGCTTTGCGGTGGGCGTCCTCGGCACCGCCGACCATGAAGAAGGCCTGCTCCGGCAGGTCGTCCAGGTCGCCGTTGACCAGCGCCTCAAAGGAGTCCACCGTCTCGTTGACCGAGGTGAACACACCGGGCAAACCGGTGAACACCTCGGCCACGAACATGGGCTGGGACAAGAACCGCTGCACCTTGCGGGCTCGCGACACGATCACCTTGTCCTCCTCCGACAACTCGTCGAGGCCCAAGATGGCGATGATGTCCTGAAGCTCCTTGTAGCGCTGGAGGATCTCCTGCACCCGGCGGGCCACGCCGTAATGGCGGTCCCCCACCACCTCGGGGGTGAGGATGGTCGAGGTGGAGGCCAGCGGGTCCACCGCTGGGTAGATGCCCAGCGCAGCGATGTCGCGGCTCAGCTCGGTGGTGCCGTCGAAGTGGGTGAACGAGGTGAACGGCGCCGGGTCGGTGTAGTCGTCGGCCGGCACGTACACCGCCTGAAGCGAGGTGATGGAGCGGCCTCGGGTGGAGGTGATGCGCTCTTGGAGCTCGCCCATCTCGTCGGCCAGCGTGGGCTGGTAGCCCACCGCCGACGGCATCCGCCCCAACAGAGTGGACACCTCGGAGCCGGCCTGCACGAAGCGGAAGATGTTGTCGATGAACAGCAGCACGTCTTGGTTCTGCACGTCGCGGAAGTACTCGGCCATGGTCACTCCGGCCAGACCCACTCGCAGCCGCACGCCGGGAGGCTCGTCCATCTGGCCGAACACCAGGGCGGCCTTGTCCAAAACGCCCGACTCTTCCATCTCAAGGAAGAGGTCGGTGCCCTCACGGGTGCGCTCGCCCACTCCGGCAAAGACCGACACACCGCCGTGCTGGGTGGCCACCCGGTTGATCATCTCGGTGATGAGCACGGTCTTGCCCACACCGGCGCCGCCGAACAGGCCGATCTTGCCGCCCTCTTTGTAGGGGGTGAGCAGGTCGATGACCTTGATGCCGGTCTCAAACATGCGGGTGGACGGCTCAAGGGAGTCGAACGAGGGGGCTGGCCGGTGGATCTCCCACTCCTCGCCCACGTCCAGGGTGTCGCGGTCGGTGTCGAGGCAATCCCCCACCACGTTCCACACGTGGCCCAGGGTCACATCGCCCACCGGCACCGTCATGCCCTGGCCGGTGTTGCGCACCACCGTGCCTCGGGTGAGGCCGTCGGTGGGCTTCAGGGCGATGGCCCGCACCCGGCCCTCGCCGATCTGCTGGGCCACCTCGGCCTTCACGGTCACCGTCTCCCCGTCGACGTTCACGTCGAACTCGAGGGCGGTGTTGATCTCCGGGAGGGCGTCCGGGGGGAACTCGGCGTCGATGACCGGGCCGGCGATTCCGACTACCCGGCCGTCTTTGAGGTTCTCCGACATGTGAACTTCTTCTCCTACTGGTTGGCGGTGGCGAGGAGATCAGCGATATCGCCTGCATCATCCTCTTCCTTAAGGGCTTCGGCACCGCCGACGATCTCCATGATCTCGGTGGTGATGGCGTCTTGGCGGGCCCGGTTCATGGCCCGGGTGAGCTTGGTGATCAGCTCCTCGGCGTTGTCGGTGGCCGCCTTCATGGCCCGCTGGCGGTTGGCGTGCTCGGAGGCGGCCGCGTCCAGCAGGGCAGAGAACAGCCGCGATTCCACATAGCGGGGCAAAAGCGACTCCAGCACTCCCTCGGGGGAGGGCTCGAACTCGAAGGCAGCCCGCAGCTCCCCCGTTCCGGCGGCGGCTATCACATCGATGCTCTCCAGCGGTAGAAAGCGCCGCACCGCCACCCGCTGGGTGCCGATGGTGAAGAACTCCATGTAGGCCAAGATCACCTCGTCGATATGGCCCGACTCGAACCGGTCGGCCACGATCTCGGCCACCTGGCGGGCGTCGTCGTAGGTGGGGGTGTCGCTCATGCCGGTGAAGGCCTCGTCGATCCGGTAGTTGCGGAACCGGAAGTAGTCCTGGCCCTTCTTGCCGATGAGCATGAGCGAGTAGTCCCGCCCCTTGGTCTGGGCGTCCATCAGCTCCCGCTCGGCGGCCTTGATCACCGAGCTGTTGTACGGCCCGGCCAAGCCGCGGTCAGAGGTGATGACCACGAATCCCACCCGGCGCACCGGGTCGCGCCGCTCCAGCAGGGGATGCGAGGCCTCGGCCCCGCCGGCGGCCACGTCTTCGATGACGCTGGTGAGCTTTGTCGAGTAGGGCCGGGCGGCGTGGGCCCGCTGTTGGGC
Organism: Acidimicrobiia bacterium; assembly: GCA_022822265.1. Taxonomy (GTDB): domain Bacteria; phylum Actinomycetota; class Acidimicrobiia; order Acidimicrobiales; family Bin134; genus Poriferisocius. The sequence goes on from JAJECA010000050.1 coordinate 212,752, forward strand.
CTTCACCACCCGGGTGGCGGCGATGAGCTCCATGGCCCGGGTGATCTTCTTGGTGGACTGCACCGACGAGATCCGCCGGCGAAGCGCCCGTTCTTGACCACCGGGCATGGATTCAGTCTTCCTCGGGCCGCTGGATGTCGGTCTCGGGAAGCGTGTGGTCGGCGTCCACCACTCCCGAGGCTGCCTCGGCCTGGGCTTCGGCGTCGGGCTCGTCGCCCTCGGGCTCGGCCGAAGACTCGAACTGGGCGGCGAAGGCCGACACCGCGGCCTCAAGGGCCTCTTCGTCCACCGCCCCGGTGTCCACCACTGCCGACATCAGGTCGGCATTGCGGGCCCGGACCCACTCCAGCAGCTCAGACTCGAAGCGGGCCACGTCTTCCACGGGGATGTTGTCCAGATAGCCCCGGGTGCCGGCGTACAGTGACACCACTTGCTCTTCCACCGGCATGGGCGTCTGGATGCCCTGCTTGAGCAGCTCGGTGAGGCGGTAGCCCCGGTCGAGCTGGGCCTGCGACACGGCGTCCAGATCGGAGCCGAAAGCGGCGAAGGCCTCGAGCTCGCGGAACTGCTGGAGGTCGGCCTTGAGCGTGCCCACCGCGGTCTTCATGGCCTTGATCTGGGCAGCGGAGCCCACCCGGGACACCGAGATGCCCACATCCACCGCGGGCCGCACCCCCGACTTGAACAGGTCGTCCTGCAAGAAGATCTGCCCGTCCGTGATGGAGATCACGTTGGTGGGGATATAGGCCGACACGTCGCCGGCCTTGGTCTCGATGATGGGCAGCGCGGTCAACGACCCCGCTCCCCGCTCGTCGCTCAGCTTGGCCGCCCGCTCCAGCAGTCGGCTGTGCAGGTAGAACACGTCGCCGGGGTAGGCCTCGCGTCCCGGCGGTCGGCGCAGCAGCAGCGCCATCTGGCGGTAGGCCTCGGCCTGCTTCGACAAGTCGTCGTACACCGCCAGCGCGTGTCCGCCGTTGTCCATCCAGTGCTGGCCCATGGCGCAGCCAGCGTAGGGGGCCAGATACTTGAACGGGGCCGGGTCGGAGGCGGGGGCCACCACCACCACCGTGTACTCCATGGCGCCCCGCTCAGCCAGGGTGGCCACCGCCTGGGCCACAGTAGAGGCCTTCTGGCCGATGGCCACGTACACGCACTTCACCCCTTGACCCTTCTGGTTCAAGATGGTGTCCATGGCCACAGTGGTCTTGCCCGTCTTGCGGTCGCCGATGATCAGCTCCCGCTGACCCCGCCCGATGGGAATGAGCGAGTCGATGGCCTTGATGCCGGTCTGAATGGGCTCATGCACCGGCTTGCGGCCGGTGATGCCGGGGGCCTGAACCTCCATGCGGCGGGTGTCGGCGCCGACGATGGGTCCCTTGCCGTCCACCGGCTCGCCCAAGGCGTTCACCACCCGGCCCAAGAGGGCATCGCCCACCGGAACCGACAGGATGTCGCCAGTGGAGCGGACCGCCTGGCCCTCTTCGATCTCGTCCACCTCGCCGAGCACCACCGCGCCGATGGAATCCTCGTCCAGGTTCAGGGCCAAGCCGATGGTCCCGTTCTCAAACTCAAGCATCTCGTTCACCGCCGCGCCGGGCAGCCCGGAGATGCGGGCGATGCCGTCGCCTACTTCGGTGATCCGCCCCACCTGGGCCAATTCGACCTCGGGTTGGAACCCCTCCAGGTTGCGGCGGATGGCCTCGGCGATGGAACCGGTGTCGATGGTCAGCTCTGCCATTGCTCTCCTCGGTAAGAAACGTTCATCAAACTCGTGTGCACGGGATTAGAAGGTGTCCCGCAGCTGGCTCAGGCGGTGGCGGACTGATCCGTCGATCACCTCGTCGCCGATGGTGGCCACCACGCCGCCCATGATGCTGGGATCGACAACCACCTTGACGTCCACCTGATGGCCGGTGGCCGCGCTCAGCGCAGCGGCCAGCCGTTCGGCTTGGTCGTCGGTTAGCGCCACCGCACTGCGCACCTCGGCCACCGAGCGGCCCCGGTCGCGGGCGTTGATCTCCACCGCCTCCTGAGCGATGCCGGCCAGGTCGGACGACCGCCCCGCGGCCACGATCATGGACACCATTGCGGTGGTGGTGTCGGAGGCGTGGCCGCCCAGCAGGTCTTCCACGATCTGCTGGCGGCGAGCGGCGGGGATCTGCCGGTCGGACAGCGTCATCCGCAGCTCGTCGGAACCCTCCAGCGCCCGGGCGACGCGGAAAAGCTCGTCGGCCACGAGGTCGAGGTTGCCCTCGGCCCGGGCCACCGCGGCCACGGCGTCGGCGTAGCTGACAGATCGCTCAGCCATTGGCTCAGTCCTGGCCCGCGCCCACACTGGCGATGTAGTCGTCAACCAGCTGGCGCTGCATCTCGGGGTCTTCCAGGCTGCGGCCCAGCACCGCCTCGGCAGCGCCGAGGGCGATGTCGGACACCTCCGACTGAAGGTCGGCGATGGCCTGGCGCTTGGACGCTTCCACGTCGGCCGCGGCCCGCTCCCGCATCTCGGCGATATCGGCTTCGGCTCGAGCCTGAAGGTCGGCTCGAACTGCTCCAGCCTGCTCTCGGGCCTCGTCCACGATGCGGGCAGCTTCGGCCTTGGCGTCGGCTAGCTCCGCTTCGTAGTTGGCCTTGACCTCGGCGGCCTCGGCCCGCTGACGGTCGGCGTCGTCGATGGCGTCTTGAATCCGCTGGGTGCGCTGCTCCATGAGGTTCTTCACCACCGGGAACAGCTTCCACTTCATCAGGGCCAAGAGGACTATGAACGCCGCGCCGCCCCAGATGATCTCGGTGACCTCCGGGATGATCGGGTTGGGCGCCTCAAGGCAGCCTTCGAGATCCTTCTCGAAGTCTTTCTTGAGCTCCTCAGCGCCTTCTACTTTCGCCTCGTAGGCCGTCTTCAGGTTCTTGGCCGCGGTGAAGCCATCCCCCTCGATCCCTTCGAACTCGGCCGCAGCAATCTCATCAAGAATGCAGGATCCAACCGTCTCTGCGGCACTCGCCGCCGACGCGCTGAGCGCGACCGCGGCCACCACCACAGCAGCCGCGGCCCAAAGCCGCTTGCTCATGGCAGAAGGAGGATGAAGACGACGAAACCGATGAGGGCCAGCGCCTCGGTGAAGGCGATGCCCAAGAACATCGTGGTCCGAGCAACGCCGGCTGACTCCGGCTGACGGGCCATGGCGGTGATGGCGTTCCCCACCACGATGCCGATGCCGACGCCGGGTCCGATGGCGGCGAGGCCGTAGCCAAGGCCCGCGCCGATGGCGCTCAGGCCCGCCTCACCGTCACCGGTCAGCTGGGCCAGGATGGTGGATATGAGTGCTAGCAAGGTAAATGTCTCCTAGTGCTCGGGGTGTAGTGATCCGCCGATGTACACGGCGGTGAGAATGGTGAAGATGAAGGCCTGGAGGGCCGAGACGAAGATCTCGAACGCGGTAAGCAGGATCAGAGCGGCAAACGGCAGCACCGCAGGCACGTAGAGGGTTCCCCACAGGGCAGCCGACAGCACCGCGAAGGTCACCAGCAGCAAGTGGCCGGCCACCATGTTGGCCCAGAGCCGGATGGCCAGCGAAAGCGGGCGAATCAACAGGATCTGGAGCAGCTCGATGGGCGCCACCAAAATGTAGAGCGCCTTGGGCACTCCCGGTGGGAACAGCGCTCCCTTGAAGTAGTGGTAGAAGCCCTGGGCCCGGATGCCCACCACGTGGTAGATGGCCCATACAACAAGCGCCAGGGCCAAGGGGATGGCCATGCGGGAGTTGGCCGGGAACTGGATAAACGGGACAACCTCGAAGATGTTGCTGAAGAAGACAAAGAAGAAAAGCGTGGTCAAGAAGGGCAGGTACCGGCGGCCGTCGGGGCCGATGGTCTGCATGATGATGCTGTTCTCAACGAAGTCGATCCCCGCCTCGGCCACGGTCTGCGCTCCGGTGGGCACCAGCGATCGGCGCCGGCCCGCCGCCCAGAACAGCCCAGCAGTCAGCAGCAGCGCGGCGATGTAGATCAGCCCGGTCTTGTTGAGGGCCACCGGCGTATCGGTGAACAAGAAGTCCGGCCAATTGAACAGCTGCGAGACCGGAGGAAAGTCCAGGGCAAACACGTTCACTGAGTGGCTCCTTGTGGCTTCAAGCCGGGGTAAGCGAGGGACATGGAGACGTACCGGGTCTCCCAAACCAGCAGAACAATATGGGCCGCGACCAGAGTGATGACAAACGGCAGCGCCTCAAACCAGCCGGTATTTCTCACCAAGAAATAGGCCCCGGTGAGAATGCCCAGGCGGATGAAGTACCCGCCCATGACCCCGGCCATCAACATGGTGGGCGAAATTCGCAACGACCAGGTGATGAGCGAGGCGGCCAGCCAGAAGTTGATCAGAATCAGCCCGAGCGCGTACCCGCTGGACCACAGGCCATCGAACCCCCACACTCCAGCACACACTCCCACCAACACCGGGCCGCCGATCATGCCCCGACGGACGATATCGGCGGCCATGGCCCGCTCGGGTGCCTCTTCGCCCATTGCGGGCGGCTGGCCAGCTTGCTCAGCCATCGCCAGCCTCCGAAGACACAGCCTCCGATTCAGAATCGACTCGCCGACTGGGCAGGTTTCGGTCGTAGGCCTCCATGCGGTCGCTGTAGGTCCGAAACGCCTTCCAACCGGCGTAGACGGCGGTCAACAGGCACAGAACGAGGGTGAACACCGGCTTGGTGTCCAGCGCTCCGTCGATGAGCCAGCCGAAGAAAGCGAATACCGCCGGAGTGGCCACCAACTCGAAGGCGATGGAAAGGGCGTCTCCCGCGCTCTGGCGGTCGTGAAGCTGGCGATTCTGCGTCATTGCAGTTGGCACGAATTGGGCCCCTATGGCAAGCGGATTGGCCTCGCCGAAATGGTTTCGCGTACCGCGCTAAAGGGCCAAATCATCAGACCGGCTACCAGAGAGCAGGATCAAGTGGTGCGACGGCGCAAGATGGGGTGGAAAACGGTGTACAGCACCAGCACCAGCACCGCGGCGGCGGGGACCATGATCACCTCCCCCTCCCCGGTGTAGGTGGGATACAGCACCAGGGTGGACATCAAGGCGGTGAACAGCCAGAGAATCAATACGCTGCGGCGATGGCCGTGGCCCAGGTTCATCAGCCGATGGTGCAGATGCTCCTTATCGGGAGTGGTGATGCTGGTGCGGGCCCGGGTCCTCCGCAGCACGGCCCACAGCACGTCCACCACTGGCACGGCCAGAATGATCAAGGGAATGAGCATGGGGGCGAACAGAAAGTAGGTCTGGCCCGCGAACGGCTCGCTGCTGCGTCCCCCCACCGAAACCGTGGAAGCGGCCAGCAGGGTGCCCAAGAAAAGCGCTCCGCCGTCGCCCATGAAGATGCGGGCCCGGTGGAAGTTCTGAGGCAGAAAGCCCACAGCCACTCCGGCGGCGACAATCGCTATCAGCGGCCCGATGTTGTTGGGCAGAAGGACCTCTTCATCGGTGAGCTTGATGGAGTACACGAAGAATGTGAGCCCGGCGATGGCCACGATGCCCGCAGCCAGGCCGTCGAGCCCGTCGATCAGGTTGATGGCGTTGGCAATGGCCACCAACCACAGCACCGTGATCACAAAGGCTAGGTCTTGGGAGAGGATCAGCGCATCCAACACCGGCAGCCGCAGATTCAGCACGGTCACGCCGGCAAACGAAAGGATGCTGCCCGCCAGCACCATGGAGGCCACTTTGGCCGGCGCCGACATCTCCCTCACGTCGTCGTAGGTGCCGAAAACAATCATCACCAGCGCGGCTATCACTATTCCCACCGGCTCCGACGCGGTGGCGAAGACCACGTCGAAGTCGCCCAGCAGCCAGGCCACTCCCATGGCCGACAGAAACCCGATGAACATGGCCACGCCGCCCAGCACTGCCGTTGAGCGCTCGTGGACCCGACGGGCATCGGGCTCCACCATCAAGCCCCAGCGCTCGCTCAACCGCCGCAACACCGGCGTGGCCACCAGGGTGACTCCCACGGCTACCGCGAAAACGATGAGGTAGCTGTCAATGCTGGGGGCCATGGCGTTATGAGACGCCCTCTTCCGCGCCTATCCGGCCAGGGAATAGGGGGTGAACCGTCCGCAGAGATCGGCCACCTCTGATCGAACCTCGACGACGGTGCCCTCGTCGTCGCGCTGGCGCAGGGTTCGGCCGATCATGCCCGCGATGAGGCCCATCTCATCGGGGCCCATTCCCTGGGTGGTGGTGGCCGGGGTGCCGATCCGCACCCCGCTGGTCACGAAGGGAGAGCGGGGGTCGTCGGGCACGGTGTTCTTGTTCAGGGTGATGCCCGCCCGGTCAAGCACTTCTTGAGCCACCTTGCCGGTCAGGTCCTCGTCAAAGGTCCGCAGATCCACCAGCAGCAGGTGGTTGTCGCTGCCGCCCGACACCATGCGGAACCCCTCCTCAGCCAGGCCCTTGGCCAGCACACCGCTGTTCTCCACGATCCGGGCGGCATAGTCGGCGAACTCGGGGGTGGCAGCCTCCCCGAAGGCCACCGCCTTGGCCGCGATCACATGCTCCAACGGGCCGCCTTGAAGACCGGGGAACAGAGCCTTGTCGATGGCCGGGGCCAGATCTTGGGTACACAGGATCGCCCCGCCCCGGGGGCCTCGCAGGGTTTTGTGGGTGGTGAAGGTGACGATGTCAGAGTGGGGCACGGGATTGGGGTGCATGCCCCCGGCGATCAGCCCGGCAATGTGGGCCGCGTCGAACATGTACAGGGCACCCACCTCGTCGGCGATGGCGCGGAACGGCGCCGGGTCGATTATGCGGGGATACGCGGTGGCGCCGGCCACGATGAGCTTGGGCTGGTGCTCGAGGGCCAGATCCCGTATCTGGTCGTAGTCGATGCGCTCATCGCTGGGGGTCACGCCGTAGGCCACGAATCGGTATGTGCGCCCGCTGATGTTCACCGGTGAGCCGTGGGTGAGGTGGCCTCCGTGGTCCAAGCTCATGCCCAGCACGGTGTCGCCCGCCTCCAACACCGCTAGATAGGCCGCCACGTTGGCGTTGGCTCCTGAATGGGGCTGCACATTGGCATGGTCGGCACCGAAAAGGGCGGTGGCGCGCTCCCGGGCGATGGACTCCACTTCGTCGATCACCATGTTGCCGCCGTAGTAGCGGCGACCGGGGTACCCCTCGCTGTATTTGTTGGTGAGCACCGAACCGGTGGCGCTGAGCACCGCGGGCGAGGCGAAGTTCTCCGAAGCGATGAGCTGCACGGTGGTGTTCTGGCGCTCCACCTCCCGGCGGACCATGTCGAACACCGGGTCGTTACTGCTATCCGGCCAGATCACGGGGCTACCTCTTCATTGGTCAATAGGGCGTCGATCTTGGCCACTCGGGGGACGTGGCGGCCCTCTTCGAAAGTCGCCTCCAAGAAGGTCTCCAGGGCTTCCCTGGCCGCCTCCGGGCCGATGAGCCGCTCGCCCAGGCAGATCACGTTGGCGTCGTTGTGCTCCCGGGTAAGCCGAGCCGAGGTCACGTCGTGCACCGTGGCCGCCCGCACTCCGGGGACTTTGTTGGCCGCCATGGCGATACCGATGCCGGTGCCGCAAACGCACAGACCCAGCTCTGCCTCGCCCGCAGCTACCTTGCGGGCCACCGCCTCCCCGAAATCGGGATAGTCCACCCTATCGGGGCCGTGGGTGCCACAGTCGACGACGTCGTGGCCCAACTCCCGCAAATGGGCCACCAGCACATCCTTCAATTGCACTCCGGCGTGGTCGGCCCCGGCGGCGATACGCGCCATAGAGGCCAATCTACCCAGCCCGCGGCCAGTTTGATGACTCTTTACTGCGATCTTGTACCTCTAGGTAAACGAGATGGGCGACTGCAACCACCAGGGGCGGTCGCTGGTTCTTATCTCGGTCACCCACTTCACCCACCAGAGTCCCCGCCGCCCGGGAGCCACCAGGCGAGCCGGGGCGCCGTGGCCACGCGACAGCGGCTTCCCACCCAGTTGATGGGCCAACATCATCTTGTGCACGTCGCCGAGGGGGAAGCGGCGGGTGTAGCCGGTGGCCGAGCGCACCTCCAGGCTGCGGCCAGTGGCACCCGGACCGAGAAGCTCGGACAGCATGACGCCGGTCCAACTCTGCGTACTGAACCACCCGTTGGTGCAGTCCAGCGTTGCCTCCTTGGTAGTGGTGTGGGCCGCAAGCTCCTCATAGTCCACATCTCGCTCAACCGATCCCCGGAGGCGAAGAACCCAGTCGTCGGGGTCGATCCTCGGGGGCGAGTCGTTGAACCACTGCACCACCGGCATCTGCCGGGGCTCTCCGGACCCCACCTCGTGTGAGCCGGTGAAGCGCCGGTCGGCCGCAGCCCAACGGTCGAACACCGTGCGAAATCCCAACGCGATTCCCGCCACTCCCAGGGCCTGAAGCCACGTGCGCCGAGAGAGGTCTATCGGGCGGATTCGCTGGGGACGGGTAACCACGTGCAATGCCACCAGCGGCACCGCCGCAAGGGCGAAGATCACGTGCAGGCCGATGGGCGACCAAACCCCGAACGGCTCCCAGACGTTGAGGGTGTGGATCACCCCGGTGACGAACGCACCGGTGACAACGCCAGCCAACGCGATGGAGGCAAAACGGTTGGGCCGACGGCGATTGAGGCCGCGTTGCACGACCGGTGACTTGGGGCGGGCCAGTACCAGAACGACGAACCCGAGCACGCCATGCAAGGTCACGAGCCACGCCGTGGAGGAACTCCCCAGCAGAAACGACGCCCCTCCGGTTATCAAGGTCAAAGTCAACGTAAAGAGCAGGGCCAGATTGGTCTTGCGGCCCCGGGAGGCGGGATTCTCGGGCCGGTTCATTCGGCAATCCCCTCCACGTTCACGGTCCCCTGGCGGAGGATGGTGAGCCCGCCCTGGCTAACCTCGACAACAGTGGACGCGGGGGCCTGAAGGCGACCGCCGTCGATGACCAGGTGAACGTCGGGAAAGGCGGAGGCCGCCTGTTCGGCGGTGTAGGGGGTCGGCTGACCGCTCAAATTGGCGCTGGTGGTGGCGATCGGCCCCACTACGGCGGCCAGAGACTGCACCAGCGGATGGTCGGGACAGCGCACGCCGCGGCCGTCTTGGACGATGGTGAGCGCTCCCGGCCAGCACTCCTCCATGAGCCGCCGAGTGGCGGGCAGGGGATCGAAGAACTCCTCGGCATCGGCGGGGTGGGCCAGCAGGATGGCCACTGCTTTGTCGGCGGGGCGCTGTTTGAGCTCGAACAGCAGTTCGACATTTTCGGGCAGGGCGGCCAGTCCGTACACCGTGTCGGTGGGGATGATCACTGCTCGGCCGGCCCGCAGCTCAGCCGCGGCCATCTCCACCAGGCTGGCCGCGTCGCCCGGCGCCATGCCTAAGACCTCCGGCAGTGCAGCACCCGGTCGCGACCGGCCAGGTCAGGGTGCACCGCCTCCACAGCCAGCCCGCCGGCCTGGGCAATGGACGCGGCGGCCTCCATCTGATCGGGCGCCAGCTCCAGCAGCACCGATCCCTCAGGGCTAAGCCAGCGGCCGGCATCGGCCAAGATCCGGCGGGCACCGTCCAGACCGTCGGCGCCGCCTCGCAAGGCCATCACCGGCTCCCAGTCAGCCACATCGGAGGGCAGCGCCTCGTCGTCGCGCACATACGGAGGATTGCTGGCCACCACGTCTACCGTCCCCGCCATCGACTCGGGCAGGGCCTCATACCATGACCCCTGACAGGCCGACACCCGTACCGCGGCCCGCCCCAGCCCGGCCAGGTTTGCCCTGGCCACGGCCAGAGCCTCGGCTGAAGCGTCGGTCAGCACCACCCGGGCGGCGGCGCACTCGGCGGCCACCGCCAGTCCCACCGCCCCACTGCCGGTGCCCATGTCCACCACCAGGCCACCGGGCGGGTCGCGGCGGGCCAACTCGGCAACCGCCAACCCGGCCAATATCTCGGTCTCGGGACGGGGGATGAGCACCGCGGGGCTCACCATCAGGTCCAAGCCCCGAAAGCCCCAGCGTCCCAGCACATACTGGAGCGGCTCTCCGGCCAAACGACGGGCCAGCATTGAGTCGAGATAGGCCATTTGCCGCCGGGCCGGCCCTCGGGTCAAGCCGACGTAGTACTCCCCGCCCTCATACCCCGACGCCTGCTCCACCAGTCGGCGAGCCTGCGCCTCGGCGTCGGCCACCCCTGCGGCTCCCAATTGGCGACCGGCGTCCTTCGCCACATCGCCCCAGGTGACCTTCTGGGCGGCCACGCTCACGATCCGACGGTGTGGTCATGGCGCTCGGCCTCGGCCAAGGCGTCCACCACCTCGTCCAAGTCACCGGCCAGGATCCGGTCGAGCTTGTAAAGGGTCAGTCCGATGCGGTGGTCGGAGACCCGATTCTCCTTGAAGTTGTAGGTCCGGATCTTCTCCGACCGGCCCCCGCCGCCTACCTGTCCCCGGCGCTGTTCGGACAGCTCGTCTTGGCGTCGCTGCTGCTCGGCTTGCAGCAGCCGGGCCCTGAGAACGGCCATCGCCTTGTTGCGGTTCTGGAGCTGGCTCTTCTCGTCCTGCATCGACACCACCAATCCGGTGGGCTTGTGGGTGATGCGGACCGCCGAGTCGGTGGTGTTCACCGACTGGCCGCCCGGACCCGACGAACGGTAGACGTCGACCTGTAGGTCCTTCTCCTCGATGTGCACCTCCACCTCCTCGGCTTCTGGCAGCACCGACACAGTGGCCGACGATGTGTGCACTCGGCCCTGCGACTCGGTGACCGGCACCCGCTGAACCCGGTGGGGACCGCCTTCATACTTCATCTTGCGCCACACGTCATCGCCCCGCAGCATGAACACCACGTCGGTGTAACCCCCCATGTCGGAGCCCTGAGCGTTCATCATCTCCAGCTTCCAACGCTGCTGGCCGGCGTACGCCGAGTACATGTCGAAAAGGTCGCGGGCAAACAGATTGGCCTCCTCGCCTCCCTCGGCGCCTTTGATCTCCACGATCACGTTCTTGCCATCGTTTGGATCTCGGGGCACCATCAGCTCAACCAGCTCGGCCTCCAACCCCTCAACAGCAGCGGAGGCAGCATCGATCTCGGCTTCCAGCAGGCTCTGGTCGGCCGCGTCGGCGTCGGCCAGCATCTCGGTGGCCGTCTCTATGTCCTCGCGATGGCCCCGCAGTTCACGGATTCGAAGAGCCTTGGCCTCCAGTTCCTTGTAGCGCCGAGCTGTGGAGGCATATGCGTCCCGATCAGCCAGCAGATCCGGGTCGGCTAACCGCTCTTCGAGCGCGACGAACTCCGCCTCTATCTCCTCGTAGGCGGCGTTCTCCTCCATGCTTCCAAACTACCCGGGGACCGAGTTGTCGACGGGAACAGAAAGCGGGTTAGCGCCGAGTCAGCTCTCCTTGGACGACCGCTTGCGATGGCCGTAGCGGCGCTCGAAGCGCTCGACCCGGCCGGCGGTGTCCACAATGGTCATCTGGCCGGTGAAGAACGGGTGGCTGGCGCTGGAGATCCCCACCTTGGCGAGGGGATACTCGTTGCCGTCCTCCCACACCACCGACTCGGTGGTCTCAATAGTGGACCGAGTGAGAAAGGACGTTCCCGCGGAGGTGTCTTGGAACACCACCAGGCGGTAATCGGGATGGATTTCGGGCTTCATGTTGCTCCTAGCCTCACACCCCGGCGGGGCCCTTCGCTACTTCCTCCAGGAATGCGGCGTTGTTGGGGAATGTCCGCAGGCGATCCATCAACAGCTCCAAACCGGCCGCGCCGCCACCGTTGCCGTCGCTGGAGAGGCCGTTGAGCACCCGGCGCAGCTTCCACACCTGCTGGAGCTGACGGCGCTCGAAGAGCAACTCCTCGTGGCGGGTGGAGGAGGCGTCCACGTTGATGGCCGGATAGATGCGCCGCTCGGCTATGTGCCGGTCCAGGCGCAGCTCCATATTGCCGGTGCCCTTGAACTCCTCGAAGATGACCTCGTCCATCCGGGAACCGGTCTCCACCAACGCGGTGGCCAGAATGGTGAGGGAGCCACCCTCCTCCACGTTGCGGGCCGCCCCGAAGAACTTCTTGGGGGGATACAGAGCGCCGGTGTCGATTCCGCCGGACATGATGCGCCCGGTGGCCGGGGCGGCCAGGTTGTAGGCCCTCGACAGGCGGGTTATGCCGTCGAGGACGATCACGACGTCCTCGCCCCGCTCCACCATGCGCTTGGCCCGCTCGATGGTCATCTCCGCCACGTGGGTGTGCTCTTCGGCCGGACGGTCGAAGGTGGATGCAGCCACCTCACCGCGCAGCAGCCAGCGCCGCATGTCGGTGACCTCTTCAGGGCGCTCGTCCACCAGCAGCACCAGGAGATGCACCTCGGGGTTGTTAAGCTCGATGGACCGAGCGATCTCCTTCATGATCGTGGTCTTGCCCGCCTTGGGGGGTGACACGATAAGGCCGCGCTGGCCCTTGCCGATGGGCGACAGGAGGTCGATGATGCGGCAGGTCATGTTGGCGGGATCGTCGTCGCGCTCCAGCCGGAGCTGCTCATCGGGGAACAGCGGGGTCAGATCCTCGAACTTGGGTCGCTGCTTGACCGACTCGGGCGGCTGCCCGTTGACGCTGTCGATGTGCAAGAGGGCCGGGTTCTTCTCATTGCGGGTGGCGGGACGGCAGCCTCCGGTGAGGAAATCGCCCTTTCGCAGACCGAACTGGCGGACCTGCTTGACCGATACGTAGGCGTCTTCCTTGCTCGGCTGAAACCCCTTGATCCGCAAGAAGCCGTAGCCGTCGTCTCTCAGGTCGAGGTGTCCGGAGATGGCGATGGGATCGCCCTCCCAGGGCTCCTCGGGCCGGTCTCGGTCGTTGCGGCCCCGGCGCCGACGGCGACGGTTGCCGATCTCGGGCTGGTCGTCCTGATGGCGGGAGCGGTCCTGGCGATCGCGGTCCTGGCGGTCCCCGTCTCGACGATCACTGTCTCGACGATCACTGGCCTGGCGAGAACGATCCTGGCGGTCCCCGTCTCGACGATCACCGTCTCGACGATCACTAGCCTGGCGGGAACGATCCTGGCGGTCCCGGTTCTGCCGGGGGCGATCCTCGCCCCCGCGATCCTCGGGTTCTTGGTCGGTGCGGCTGCTTTCGGCCTTCTCATCTTCGGCGGCTTCGTCGGCGGGCGCGTCTTGGCGCGCCTCGGGAGCGTCGTCCTGCTCGGCTTCGGCCTCCAAGTCGTCGTCCTGCTGAGCGTCGGCCGACTCGGCCTCACCAGCGGCCTCTTCTTTCTGCTGATCCTTGGACTCCTCGGTGGACTCCGCCTTGGCGGGAGCGGCCCCATTTCCGGCTGGATCGGTTGCGGTCTGGCCGTCGCCGTCGGCACCGATGCCGGCCAGTTCGAGGATCATGTCCACGATGTCTGCTTTGCGGGCCTTGGGCTCTGGACGGCCGCCCATTGCCCTGGCAATTATCTGAAGCTGCGCCCGGTCTTTGCGCTGAAGTTTCGACCGAGACAACTCAGTGGTCTCTACGCTCACATTTCTCCCTTTTTTTGCCACAACTGGAGGGCACTAGTTTCTCCCTTGAAGTGCCACAGCTTTGTGGGAACACTTCGTGTTGTTCGGCACGCCATCCGCGAGTGCAGACGACATGAATTAAGCAGCCATTAACCACCGGGACGCTGACAAAGAGGAATGTCGAAATCGACCGAGTGGTCAGAAGGCTTCCCGTAGGACTACTAGCGAAACCGCAGTCCCAACGTCGGGAAGATTACCGCAATCAGCCCCTACTGGCAACATTACGGGCCTTATTGGCGGTCAGCGCAGAAGTTCCGCCATGAGGTGGTGGCCGGGGACCACCTCGGCAGTGGCTGCTCCCTGCTCGGTGTAGACACCGCCGGGGCCGTCTTGCTCCGAGTCCACCAAGAGGTAGGGAACCGGGTCGTCGATGTGGGTCCGCGTCGTCAGCGGGGTGGCGTGGTCGGGCAGCAGCAGGAGCCGCCATGGGCCCATCTGGTCGAGACCGTCTACCAACCCGGCCAGGATCCTCTGATCCCAGTTCTCCAGGCACTTGACCTTCTCCACCACGTTGCCCTCGTGGCCGGCCTCGTCGCTGGCTTCCACGTGAATCACGAACAGGTCGGCGCCGTCGGCCAATCCGGCCAGAGCCGCATCCCGCTTGCCCTCGTAGTTTGTGTCGTACCAGGCTGTGGCCCCGGGCACATCGGCCACCGTCATACCGGTGAGCGCCCCGATCCCCCGCACCAGGTCGACCGCGCTGACCATCCCGGCCTCCACCCCGTGCATCTCGCGAAAAGAGGGCATCTCCGGCTGGAAGCCCTGTCCCCATAACCAAATTCGGTTTGCCTTCAATCCGAATCGGGGCACCACCGACCGGGAGGCCTCCTCCAACGCGGCCAGCTTGGGACCAGCCGGACCCTGGGGGCCGACCACCGGCTGGTCGGAGAGCTCATGGGGCGGTGTGCACTCGGCGTCGGCCCACTCGGCCGGAGCGATCATCGTGTGGCGGTACTGAACGCCAGCATGGAAGCTGACCTCGCCCCCCAGCTCCGCGTCCAGCGCCGCGATGACCTCGGCGGCCCGGTCTGAGTCGGGGTGGCCGCCGGAGAAGTCGGCCATGATGCCGTCGTCGGTGACCCTGACCAGATTGCAGCGGTAGGCCACCTGATCGGGAGAAAGAGTGAGCCCCATCGCGGCGGCCTCAATGGGCGAGCGTCCCGTGTGATAGCGAGCGGGGTCATACCCGAATATGGACATGTTCCCCACATCGCTGCCCGGCGGCATACCCGGGGGGATGACCTGGGCCAGCCCCACCTGACCCCGGGCGGCCAGGGCGTCGAGTACTGGGGTGCGAGCCGCCTCCAATGGAGTGGCCCCGTCGAGCTCGGGCACCGGCAAATCAGAGCACCCGTCGGGTATGCACACCACGTACTTCACGAAAAACGACTCTCTTGTTCTGACCGACGGCGCCGCAGGCCGGCTAAACACACCACGTACTTCACGATGCCCGATTCTGCCAGATCACCTTGGTCTGTCCGCTATCCGGAGCCCTGGCCCGAGCATCGGGCAACGTGGGCCTTCACCGTGGCCAAGTCGTTGGGCAGGCGCTGGCATCGCTCGGGCCGATCGGCCAGCTCGGCAAGGGCCGGCGGCAATGGCGGCCGGCTACCGATGGCCGCCTCCACCGCGTCGCCGAACTTGGCCGGGTGAGCGGTGGCCAGCACAACCATGGCCCCGTCTGAGTCGTGCTTGGAGCGTTGAGCCGCGGCCAGCCCCACCGCGGTATGGGGGTCGATGATCATGCCGGTGGACCGGTAGAGCGCGGCGATCGTGGAGGTGGTCTCTTCTTCGTCCACTCGGACTCCCGACCAGCTCCGGTTCAACTCAGAGGAGATGCGGGCGTCGATGCGCATTTCACCGGTGGCCCGGAAGTCTTCCAGCATCTCAGCGGTGCGGATTCCATCTCGGTCTTGGAGCTCGAATAGCAGCCGCTCGAGGTTGGACGACACCTGGATGTCCATGCTCGGCGACAACGTCGGGTGTACTTCGGAGATGGCCATAGACCCGGTGGTGAAGAACTGGGTCAGGATGTCGTTGCGGTTGCTGGCCACCACAAACCGGTCCACGGGCAGGCCCATTTGGCGGGCTACGTGTCCGGCCAGCACGTTTCCGAAGTTGCCGGTGGGCACCGAGAACGACACCTGCTCCAAGCCGTACCGGGTAACGGCGGCCACGTAGTACACGGTCTGGGCCATGACCCGGGCCCAGTTGATGGAGTTGGCCGCCGACAGCCGGTGCTCGGCTCGAAAGGCGGCATCGGAGAACATGGCCTTCACCAGATCTTGGCAGTCGTCGAACGTCCCCTCAACGGCCACGCAGTGGACGTTGGCGCTGTCCACGGTGGTCATTTGCCGCCGCTGCACTTCCGAGATCCGACCGTGGGGGTGCAAGAACACGATCTCGATGTTCTCCCGGTCTCGTACCGCCTCGATGGCCGCCGATCCGGTATCGCCTGAGGTGGCCCCCACGATGGTCACCCGCTCGCCCCGCCGGTCCAGCTCCTCGTCGAACAGCCGCCCCACCAGCTGAAGGGCGATGTCCTTGAAGGCCAGCGTCGGGCCGTGGAACAGCTCCATGAGCCACAGTCCGTCGCCCAACTCCACCATCGGCACCACTTCCGGATGGTCGAACCCGGCGTAGGCGTTCCGCACCAGCTCGTCGAATCGATTGCGGGGATAGGCCCCGTCTACGAACGGCCACATGACCTCGGCGGCCAGATCGGCATAGTCCCCCCGGCCGGGGCTTCCGCCCAGCGCTTGGGGCGACAGCTCGGGCCACCGGTCGGGCATGTACAGCCCCCCATCGGCGGCCAGTCCGGCCAACAAGACGTCGCCGAAGTCCAATGCGGGAGCTCGTCCCCTAGTGCTGATGTATTTGACGCTCACTGGCTGACGACCCGCAGCAGGGCGGGCACGCCCCGCACCGCCTCCAGCTCCCGAAGGTCGCCCAGTGTGGCCTGCACATCGCGCTCGGTCGCCTCATGGGTGATGAACACCAGTCGGGCCTGATCGCCCAAGCCCTCCTGCTCCATGGAGCGGATGCTCACCCCGTGGCGCCCGAACACCCCGGCGACCGCGGCCAGCACGCCCGGCCGGTCGAGCACCTCCATGATGATGTAGTACTCCGACTCCAAGTCGTCGATGGAGCACACGACCGCCTCGCCCAAATCGCCGATCGGGGTCCAAGTGCCCCGGCACCGATTGCCGGCCGCGTCGATGAGGTCGCCCAGCACGGCACTGGCCGTCGGCCGCCCACCGGCGCCCCGGCCGTACAGCATCAGCTCTCCCACGGCGTCGCCCTCCACGAAGACCGCGTTGAACGAATCCCGAACTGAGGCCAGCGGATGATCGGCCGGCACCATGGCCGGATGAACCCGCACGGCCAGCTCGGGCTTGCCCTCGACCTGGCCAACCTGCTCGGCGATCGCCAGCAGCTTGACCACATACCCCAACCGCTTGGCGTGGGCGATGTCGGCAGAGCTGATGCCGGAGATGCCCTCCCGGTACACGCTGCCGGCCAGCACTCGGGCTCCGAAGGCCACCGTGGCAATGATGGATGCCTTGGCCGCGGCGTCGAACCCCTCCACATCGGCTGTGGGATCCCGCTCGGCAAAGCCCAATGACTGCGCGTCGGCCAGGGCGTCGTGGTAGCTGGTGCCGTGCTCGGTCATCTGGCTCAAGATGTAGTTGGTGGTTCCGTTGACGATGCCCATCACCCGGCGGACCGGCTCCGCGGCCAAAGACTCCCGGAGCGGGCGAATCAATGGAATCCCTCCACCGACAGCGGCCTCGAAAAGCAGGTCCACTCCCGCGGCGTCGGCCGCGGCGTACAGCTCTGCGCCATAGTTGGCCAGCAGTTCCTTGTTGCCGGTGACCACCGGCTTGCCCAGCTTGAGCGCGGCGGCCAGCAGCTCTCGGGCTGGCTCGATGCCTCCGATCAACTCCACGACGACGTCCACTGCGGGATCATTAACCACTGACGCGGCGTCGGTGGTCAGCACTCCATCAGCCAAGACCACATCACGGTCGCGCGACGCGCTTCGCACTGCCACTCGCACCACGTCCAGCTCCATGCCGGTGCGCTCGGCGATCGACGAGCGCTGTTCCTCCAGGAGCCCGATCAATGCCGACCCGACGTTTCCACAGCCCAGCACGCCCACGCCGATCCTCTTTTTGGAAGAATCGCTCACCATCTCCACCGTACCGGCTCAGCCTGGCCCAACTGGCAAGATTTCTGCCCCTCAAGAGTTTTCATTGCTTTTCTGTATAAACGATATATTTTAAGTGCGAGATGTCGTCCCACGAGCTGTTTGCCATCGCCGCTGACCTGCGTCGCCAAGCCGCGTCGTGCGAAAGAGTTCGAGCTGACGTCGACCAGATCTGGTTCGGTCTAGGCCAAGTGCTCGACAGGCCAATAGCCCATCATGAACCCGCGGTGTGGCTGTCGGCTGCCGCCGACGCCAGCCGCCTCCGGCTCCGGCACCAGCACACCCATCTGCTTCGGCTGCGTTACGAGATCGAACAAGTGGCCCGCCGGCTCCAGGCCCGGGCCGACGAACTGTACGCCGACGCGGCCCGAGTCGAGCAGGCTGCTGAGGCCGCGCTGCGGGAAGAAGCCCGTGAACTCGAGCTGCAAGCAAGCTACTTTCAATAGCCATCTTGTCTGCCAGACACCTGCCAATCCCGGTACTGCTTCAGCATCGCAGCAGCGACGAGTACCGGCCCTTGGCGTGGTCGAGGCGGGATCTGTGGGCGGTGGGGCGAGCCGTGGAGCGGGCGGAGGCCGAGGGCGACTCGTTTTTCCGCCAGCACCAGTACGCTGCCAGCCGGCGGGGGACGGCAACCGCGTTGAGGGCCATAGATGAGGCCTGGGGCGGGGGCTACTACGCGGTCGACCCGCAGGCCGAAACCGACCCGGAAGCCGCTGACGCGTCGTTCGGCGGCAACGAGCTGGTGATCGATGTCCAAACGCACTACATCGCCCGCCATCGGGCCGAAGCCCCCGGCGTCGAGGGGATCATGGGGTTCATTCGCGATGTGGCCCCCGATCGCTGGCAGGGGCTCAACCCGGCACTTCATCTGGATCTCGGCAGCTACCTGCGTCATATCTTTCTGGAGAGCGAGACCGCGGCCGCCGTGCTCACCTGCACTCCAGGAGACGATGGCCACACCATTCTCACCAACCCCGAAATCGCCGCCACCCGCGAGCTGATCGATCGCTTGGCGGGCACCGGCCGGCTGATCAACCACTCGATCGTCCACCCCAACGCACCAGAGGAGCTGGATCGGCTGGACGCATTGAAGGAGCACAACAACCCCGCGGGATGGAAGGTCTACACCATTGCAGGGTGGGGGGATCAGCCGGGATGGCGACTCGACGACGAAGAGTGCGGGCTGCCGTTCTTGGAGAGGAGCCGCGAGCTGGGGGTGGGCATCGTCTGTGCCCACAAGGGAATCAGCGCCCTGGCCCCGGCCGGGTCGCCAGCCGACATCGGCCCGGCTGCGGCCAGCTTCCCCGACATCGATTTCCTCGTCTACCACTCCGGGTATGAGACGCCGGTGGGCGATGAAGAAGAAGGCCCTTACGACCACCAGGCTCCAGTCGGCACCGACCGCCTGATCAAGAGCCTGGCCGACGCCGGGATCGGACCGGGCGGCAATGTCTACGCCGAGCTGGGGAGCACTTGGTATGTGCTGTCGCGCCGGCCTCGGGAAGCTGCTCACGTGATCGGCAAACTGCTCAATGCGGTCGGTGAGGACAACGTGATATGGGGCAGCGATTCCATTTGGTACGGGTCGCCGCAACCCCTGATCGACGCCTTTCGGGCCTTTCAGATACCCGAGGATCTGCGTCAACGCCACGGTTATCCAGAACTCACCGGCCGCATCAAAGAGAAAATCCTCGGACTGAACGCGGCCCGGGTGTACGGCATCGACGCGGGCCTGACCCGGAGCCGGGTCGCCTCCGATGACCTGTCGTGGGTGAAGGCCGCCTTCGACGAACACCAGACCGAATAAGTCTTTTCAATATATTTCTTGATATTTCCTTTTCATGAGGCTAATAAGAGGGCCCCGCCTGATCTGCCCGAGGGATCAGCCGACCGAAAGGCCCCGCCATGTCAGTGCTCACCATGAACACCGAGGAGATGGACCATCTTCAGCAGCAATTCACCGCTTTTGCCGGCCAGGTGGAAGACCTCCGCACCCGCCTGACCGCCACATTGGAGGGAACCACGTGGACGGGCAGCCGCTCTGAGCGGTTCCGGGGAACGTGGCACGAGCAGTGGTCTCCCTCTCTGGGCCAACTCCAGGAGGCGCTAACTGAATTGGCCACCGCGATAGGCCTCGAGCGCCAGAACACCATCGCGGCTCTCGACTCAGTCTGATGGTGTCCACAGCCTTCGTCCTGGCCTGAGCCCGCATCCGGGCCGTACCGCTTCATCAGGCTGTGCGCCTGCTGTACGACGGACCCGACGGTGTCCGGGAGGTGAGCATCGACGGCGGGATGGTGGCCCACGTCGGAGAGCTGGCCGAGATCCTGGGTGTGGGCCCTCCGGCAACTGGATTGTGGGTTGAAGACCAGTGGGCGGACTCCGACCGTCGGCTCGACGAGGCCGGGGTGGCCGATGGCGTCCGAGTGGGGGTGCGCCCCGGCCCATCTCCCGACCAAACAGGGTGGGCCCTGGAGGTGGTGGGTGGGCTGTGCGCCGGCGTCCGCCGTCCGCTGACCGCGGAGGGATTGAGCCTGGGTCGCTCCCCCGATGCCGACGTCACCTTGTCCCACATAGGGCTGCGACCCCGCCATGCCCATTTGGAGGGGCGGGACGGACGGTTCTTCGCCGTTGTGGGCGACAACGAGCCCACCGCAATGGAGAATTCCGTGCCGCTGAGGGTGGGTGGTGCGCTGATCCAAGTCTCCAATGCCCCCGACGATCGCCCGGCCCCCTTGGCCGCCATCGTCGGTCGTACCGCCTCGGGAGGGATCGCCTTCAATCGTCCTCCCCGACCACAGCCTCCTCCCCAGCCCGGGCCACTCCCAACTCCCGCCAGCGAGCCGAGGCGGTCGCCCCGATCGATTTCATTCGGGTGGGCTGCGCTGACCGGTCCGCTGCTGATCGGCCTGTTGATGGCTGTGCTCTACAGCCCCTACATGGCGCTATTCGCCCTGCTAAGTCCCCTGATGATGGGCGCCAACTGGATTGACAATCGCCGCCGCGACCGAACCGACCGCCGTCGGTCCCGAAATCGGTCGCAGGCATCGCTAGCTGAATTCCAAGCAGCGGCCGGAGCCGCCCACGGAGTGGAGACCTGCCGCCGGCGCGACCTGCACCCCCATCTCGCTGAGGCGATTAGACGAATCCGCCAACCCAGCGTTCGTCTCTGGGAGCGAAGACCCGCCGACGACGACTTTTTGTCGCTGGTTGCCGCCCACGGCCCTGTGCCCTTTGATCCCGATCTGGCCGTCGACGGTCCTCAGCCCGCAACTGAGGCGACAGAAGTGCTCGATCAGCTCGGTCCGATCCCAGACTCCCCCATCGCCGTGGATCTGGGTCCGGGAAAGCTGCTCGGCTTGGTGGGCCCCCGCAGCGCCACCACCGCCATGGCCCGCAATTTGCTCATCCAGGCGGTCGCCCATCACGGCCCGGCCGATATGGCGGTGTTGGTGGCCGCCGATGAAGTCTCTGCGCCGGCTTGGACGTGGACCGCCTGGCTCCCCCACACCACCCACTTCGCCATCGGACGGCCGCGTCTGATGGCCGACCGCCGCTCGGACGCGGCGGAGATCGCCGGGGAGTTGGCCGAGGCCTGGGATCGTCGGGGGGATGTCCACTGGCCACAACTGCTGGTGGTGGCCGACGGGGAGAATCTGGCCACGGGTAGAGCACCGCCCCTGCGGCCCCTGCTCCAGGGCTCGTCAGGGCCGGTCTCGGCCATTGTGCTGGCCGCCAGCGTGGACCAACTGCCCGCCACCGCCACCGCGGTCATCGAAGCCCGCGATCACTCCGGGACCGTCGATCTATCTCAATCGGGCGAGACCTTCCGCTCGGTGCTGGCTACCGGGATGAGCCTGAGCCTGGCCCGGGAAACCGCCCGCGGCCTGGCCCGCTATGAAGACCCCGAGCAGACCGGCGCTGATTCCGGCATTCCCGACCACTCGTCCTTGTTCGACCTCCTCGGTTTGCCCGCTTCCGACGGCCCGGACCCATCGGCCGGCTCGTCGGCACTGTCGAAGGCCATCGCCGACCGCTGGCGGGAGGATCGCCCGGCCGACAGCCTGGTTGCTCCCATCGGAGCCGACAGTCACGGAACTCTGATGGCCGACCTGGCCGCCGACGGTCCCCATGCCCTGGTGGGCGGCACGACCGGGTCGGGAAAAAGCGAATTGCTGCGCACCCTGGTGGCCTCTCTAGCGGCCACTTACTCCCCCGAGCAGGTCAATTTCGTGCTGGTGGACTACAAGGGCGGCAGCGCATTCGACGCCTGTGCCTCCCTTCCCCACGTGGTGGGGTTGGTGACCGATCTCGACGACCGGCTGGCCGAGCGGGCGCTGCGGTGTCTGGAGGCCGAACTCCGCCACCGCGAACAATCGCTGCGAGACCGGGGGGCCACCGACCTGGCCCACTACTGGTCGATGGCCCGAACCGGGCGCGATGAACCCTGGTCGCCGCTGGCCCGCCTGGTGGTGGTCATCGACGAGTTCGCCGCCCTGGCTGCCGAGCTCCCCGGCTTCATGGACGCCCTGGTGAATGTGGCCCAGCGGGGCCGAAGCCTGGGCATGCACCTGGTGCTGGCCACCCAGCGCCCCGCAGGTGCGGTGAGCGCCAACATCCGCACCAACACCGCACTGCGAATAGCACTGCGGGTGCTGGATCCCGCCGACTCGACCGACGTGCTCGACAGCCCCGTTGCCGCGGCCATTGGACGGCACCGGCCCGGACGGGCGTTCGCCCGCTTCGGCCCGAGCGAGCTGGTGGAGTTCCAATGCGCCCTGGTTACCGGCGTGACCGCCGCCGAGCGGGGTGTCCGTGTCATCCCCGCTCCTGACGGCATCCCGATCTCTCAAGCCGAGGCTGCTTCCGGCGATGAGGCCCCCGATGACCTGACCCGTTTGGCCGCCGCCGCGGCCGCCGCCTGGGACGGCGGGGGCGGCCCCCCGCCTCGAAAGCCCTGGCCCGATCCCCTGCCGACAACGGTCTCGCTCAACTCCCTGGCCGTCGAGGCTGGCCCAAGCAATGTGTTCGCCCTGGCCGACGACCCCAACCAGCAGACCCAGTACCCCCTGGCGTGGGATCCCGATCAGGGCAACGTCATCTTCGCGGGCAATCCAGGCAGCGGCACCACCACCGCTCTGGCAACGCTGGGCATCTCCTTGGCCAGCCGCCATGCGCCAGCCGATTGCCACCTCTACGCCATCGATTCCGGCTCTGGGCAGCTAGCTCCCCTTATGGCCCTTCCCCACTGCGGCGCGGTGGTGGGCCCTGATGAGCGCGATCGAATCCGGCGGTTGATCCGACGACTGGAAGACGAGGTCGACCGGCGGCTGGGTCAAAGCCGGGGCCCCTCTGACTCCAACCCTCCCCTCGTGCTGGCATTAGTCGACAACTGGGGAGGCCTGGCCAAGAGCCTGGACAACGTGGCCGACCACGCTTTGCTGGCCTCCTTAGAGCGGGTGTGGACCGAGGGCCCGGCTGTCGGCCTTTTTGTGGCCGCAGCCGCCGACCAACTGTCCAAGGTGAGCCGCGCCATCCAGGCCGCCACCCCCCAGACCTTCGTCTTCCGCTTGGGCGACCCCGCGCTATACCGCCAGTGGGGCGTGGCCGTAGACGACCCCGCAACCTTGCCGCCCGGTCGGGGATTCGCCGTCCCGTCGGGAATCGAGCTCCAAGTCGCAGTGCCCGACGACGGACTGGCCGCCGCGGCATCAGCAGTCGCCGCCACTTGCCCCCAGTCCGGCGGCCCACCACCGGTGGAGAGCCTGCCCTCAATGGTCGATCCCGCCCGCTTGGACCAGCCCCGCCTGGACGGTTCCCCGTGGTACCTCCCGCTGGGGCTGAGCGACGACACCCTGGCCCCGATCGGTCTCACCCTCTATCCCGGCGAGCACGCGCTCATCCTGGGCCCAGCCCGGTCGGGACGGTCCGCGTCGCTTGCCTTGCTGGCCGAGGCGGCGGTTGCGGGCGGAGCGCGAGTGGTCGTTCTCGCCCCCGAGGGGTCTCAGCTAGCCAATCGTCCCGGCATCGGCCTGGTAGCCGTCGGCCAACACGAGCTGCTGGCCGCGATGAGCGAGACCGACCATCCCACGTTGGTGCTCATCGACGATGCCGAAACGGTCCCCGACCCCGATGGCGCTCTGAAAGCACTGGCCGCCGACAGCCCCTCCGGCCTGCACATCGTGGCCGCTGGCCGCGCCGACCGTCTTCGCACTGCCTACGGCCACTGGACCGCAGAGATCCGCTTCTCCCGCACCGGAGTCCTTCTCCAACCCACCCCACTTGACGGCGACCTGTTCACCATCCAACTCCCCACCCGCCCCACCCTCCCGACAATCCCCGGCCGCGGCTACCTAATCCAGAACGGCCAACCCTCCATAATCCAGGTTGCCGTAGCGAAGACTGGGGCGACTGACTAGACGTCGTTGCGGAGGAGGTCCTCGTGGGTCTCGCGACGGACGACTAGTCGGGCGTCGCCGTCGCGGGCGAAAACCACAGCGGGGCGGAGGACCTTGTTGTAGTTGGAGCCCATGGAATGGCCGTAGGCACCGGTCACCGGGGTGGCCAAAATGTCGCCCACCGCGATGTCGCTGGGCACCTGGCCGTCTCGCAC
This sequence comes from Acidimicrobiia bacterium, assembly GCA_022822265.1. Taxonomy (GTDB): domain Bacteria; phylum Actinomycetota; class Acidimicrobiia; order Acidimicrobiales; family Bin134; genus Poriferisocius. The sequence continues at coordinate 237,138 of JAJECA010000050.1, forward strand.
CAAGAGGTCACCCGACTCGCAGTGCTTGCCCACTACGCGGACGGTCTTGTCGCGGTCGCCATTGGTGGCTCGAGGCAGGAACGTCTCATATCCGCTGCCATAGAGCACGGGGCGAGGGTTGTCGCTCATGCCGCCGTCGACCGAGACATAGGTGCGAATACCGGGCAGCTCCTTGATGGTGCCCACCTCGTACAGGGTGACTGCGGCAGCGGCCACCAAGGCCCGGCCCGGCTCCACGCTCACCGGTGCGGTGAAGCCGGCTGACGCGCAGGCCTCGTTAATGGCCGCGGCCCATTCGGCGATGGTGGGGGCCGACTCCCCCTCCACGTAGGCCACGCCCAAGCCGCCGCCCAACGAGAGCTCGGGCAGGCCATAGGGCTGGGCGAATCCCGCAATCACCTCGACGGCCTGCTGGAAGGAGCGCAGCTCGAACACCTGGCTGCCGATATGGGCGTGCAGACCCACCAACTCCACAGAGTCGGACTCCCCGGCTCGGCGAATGGCAGCATCCGCAGTCCCGGTCGAGGCAGTGAAGCCAAACTTGGTGTCGTCCACTCCGGTGGTGACGTACTCGTGGGTGTGGGCTTCCACTCCCGGGGTAATCCGCAGAAGCACCCGGGGGCGGGCGCCGGTGGCGGCGTGGAGGGCGTCCAAGCGGTCGAGCTCGTCGAACGAGTCCACCACGATGCGGCCCACCCCGGCATCTACCGCGGCAGCAAGCTCGGCAGCAGACTTGTTGTTGCCGTGCATCACCAGACGGTCACCGGGCACGCCGGCAGCCAGGGCCACATGCAGTTCCCCACCGGTAGCTACGTCTAAGTCGAGCCCCTCCTCGTGGACCAGCCGGGCCATGGCCAAACACAAGAACGCCTTGGAGGCGTAGGCCACCGACCCATCGAATGCGGCCCGGGCTTGGCGGCACCGATCCCGCATGTGTTCCTCGTCGTAAACGAACAGAGGGGTGCCGTGCTCCCGAGCCAGGGCCAGGACATCGCAACCGGCGATGGACAGCCGTCCGTCGGACCCCACCGAGGCATTGTCAGGCAGTAGGTATTGGGGCAAGGACGACACAACCAGTCCCCTACATCGACTCGGGCGCGCTCACGCCGAGGGTGCCGAGACCGACGGCCAAGCCCACCCGGGCGGCGTCGATCAGCACCAGGCGGGCCTGGGTGAGCTCGGGAGCGATGTCGGTACCCACCACATAGCAGTCGTGGTAGAAGCTGTGGACCGCGGCGGCGAAGTCCCGCAGCCAAGCGGTCATGCGATGCGGAGCGCGCTCTTCGGCGGCGGCGGTGATCACCTCGCCCAGCGTGGAGAGCTGGCGCATTATCTCCAGCTCCCGCTCGTGGACCAGCAGGCCTAAGTCCACCTCGTGGATGCTCTGGCGCTCCACCCCATCGGCCTGGGCTCGGGCCGCGATGGAGCACACCCGGGCGTGGGCCATCTGCACGTAGAACACCGGGTTTTCCATCACCTGGGCCGCGGCCTTGGTTAGATCGAATGTGGGGGCGGTGTCCATGGATTGGAGCAGGTAGGTAAACCGGGTGGCGTCGGCCCCAACTTCGTCGATCACGTCTCGCAGTTCGATGAGGTCGCCGGTGCGCTTGGACAGCCGAACCTCCTCGCCATCGCGCTCCAGGCGCACCAGCTGGGTCACCACCACCTCCAGGCTGGCGGGGTCGCACCCCAGCGCGGCCATAGCCGCCTTCATTCGGGCCACATACCCGTGGTGATCGGCCCCCCATACATTGATCAGCAAACCCTCCTGGCCGGCCCGGTCGAGCTTGTCGCGGTGATAGGCGATGTCGGGCAGTAGATAGGTGTATTCCCCGTCAGACTTGATCAACACCCGATCCTTGTCGTCACCGTGGTCACTGGATCGCAGCCACAAGGCTCCGTCAGCCCCATAGGAGGCCCCCGCGGCATCGAGGGCGGCCAAGGTGTCGTCTATGGCCCCGGAGTCCACCAGCGCCTGCTCGCTGAACCAGGTGTTGAACTCCACTCCCATCGAGCCCAGAACATCGCGCTGGTCGGCCAACGCCCGTTCCCTCCCCCACTGGCGGGCATCGGCATCCGCGGGCATCTCCGCGGCCCAATCGGCGATGTACTGGCCGTTGTAGCCGTCTTCGGGCACCGGCTCACCTGCCCGAATGGCGGCGAGAGAAGCGCCGTACAGCTCCATCTGCGTGCCCCGGTCGTTGATGTAGAACTCCCGCTGCACGTCGTAACCGCACCACTCCAGCAACCGGGCCACCGCGTCGCCATAAGCCGCTCCCCGCCCGTGGCCGGCGTGTACCGGCCCGGTGGGGTTGGCGCTTACAAACTCCACGATCACCGTGCGGCCTTCACCCAGGCCCTGACGGCCGTAGTCATCAACACCGGCCGCCACGGCGTCAACTACCACGCTGTGCAACCAGCTCGGCGCCAGCTTGAAGTTTACGAACCCCGGCCCGGCCACACTCACCTCGGCCACGTGTTCAGGCCGGTTCTCCTCCAGCCAGGCGCTCAGCTCTGCCGCAAGCTCCCGAGGATTGCGCCCCGCCCCCTTGGCGATAGCCAACGCCGCGTTCGAAGACCAGTCCCCGTGTTCGCGTCGCGCCGGTCGCTCCAACCCCACCGAGAAGTCGCCAGGCAGGCCAACACCCGCGGCCACGAGCGCGCCGCGCAAGGCATCAGAAAGGGAGGTGCGAATGTCGGCCATGAACTGGCACATGGTACCGATGCCCCGCTGGGTATACTCACCCAGTTACTGCCCACGTAGCTCAGGGGATAGAGCACTTGCCTCCGGAGCAAGGGGTCGCAGGTTCGAATCCTGCCGTGGGCGCCAGCGGCGCTTTGGACTACTCGTCCGAAGAATCCCCCGAATCCAGTTGCTCGGCAATCTCGCGGAGGCGCTCTAGGGCGGTCTCATCGTCGAGCTCGCCGAGGTAGGCGGGGAGCTTGATGCCGACCTGGGCGGCCAAGTCGTGGATGGGGGGCAAGGAGCTGGCCAGGCCCGACAGGAAGTTGGCGGTGCTGTTGCCACTCTTGCCGTCGCTGCCGCCAGAGTCCCACACGGTGATCTGGTCGATCTGGAGATTGGAGATGGCCTTGACTTGCTCGGCCACCAGGTTGGGCATCTGCTCGGCAATCAGCAGCAGGGCGGCCAGCTGGGGATTGCCCCCGGCGTTGGTCACCAGCGCCCCAAGACCTTCGGCCCGGCGGGTGAGCAGGGCCAGCAAGCCCAGGGCCTCGGCTTCCATGAGCAGGCGCTGGCCGTCGGCCTCGCCCCCCTTCACCAGCCTGATCCGGTCGGCCTCGGCCTCGGCCAGGGTGCGCACTCGCTCGCGCTCCACCTCGGCGGGCACCACGATGTCGGCTTCCTGGGAGGCCTTGTCCCTTGAGGCTCGGGCTTGTTCGGCCTGGCCTTCGGCGGCGAATGACTCTTCGGCTGCTCGAGCCTGAGTAACCCGCTCAGCGGTGACCGCGGCCCGCTCGGCTTCGGCCTCCTGCTGACGGCGTGTGCTGTCGGAGTTGGCGATCACCACCTGCGATTCGTTCTCGCCCTCGGTGGCGGTGGCGTTTGCCTCGGCCACCCTGATGCGCCGCTCCCGCTGGGCCTCGGCCGCGCCGATATCGCCGTCGCGTTCCTGTTCG
>JAJECA010000053.1 GCA_022822265.1 Acidimicrobiia bacterium
CTTGGCTTCGTTGGGGGCAAAGGCCCGTCGGTATGCTCGCCTCATATGGGCGACAAGATCACAATCGGAGCTGGCGGGAAGCTCGACGTTTCTGACAATCCAATCATCCCGTTCATCGAGGGCGACGGAACCGGGGTGGACATCTGGCCGGCGGCCAAGCACGTTCTGGATGCCGCGGCAGGCAAGCATGGCCGCAAGATCGAGTGGATCGAGGTGCTGGCCGGGGAGAAGGCCTTCAACGAGACCGGCGACTGGCTCCCCCAAGACACCATTGAGAAGTTCACCGAATACCTCATTGGCATCAAGGGCCCTCTGACCACCCCGGTGGGGGGCGGTTTCCGCAGCCTCAACGTGTCGATCCGCCAAATCATGGACCTGTACGTGTGCCTGCGCCCGGTGCGCTGGTTCACCAACGTGCCCTCGCCGGTGAAGAGTCCCCATCTGGTGGACATGGTGATCTTCCGGGAGAACACCGAGGACATATACGCCGGTCTCGAGGTGGAGGCCTTCACCCCCGAGGCGGCCAAGTTGCGCGACCTGCTCCACGACGCCCTGGGCTGGAACATCGCCGAAGACGCCGGCATCGGCGTGAAGCCGGTTTCGAAGACCGGTTCTCAGCGCCTTCAGCGGGCGGCGCTGAACTACGCCGTGCGGCGGAACCGCAAGCGGGTCCACTGGGTACACAAGGGCAACATCATGAAGTTCACCGAGGGGGCGTTCCGCGGCTGGGGCTACGAGCTGGTGCGGGAGGAGTTCTCGGACGTGGCCGTGGGCTGGGACGACTGTGGCGGCGACGCCGGCGACAAGATCCTGGTGCAAGACGCCATCGCCGACATCGCCCTCCAGCAGGTGCTCACCCGCCCGGCCGAGTTCGACGTGATCGCCACCATGAATCTCAACGGCGACTACCTGTCTGACGCCCTCGCCGCCCAGGTGGGAGGCATCGGCATCGCCCCGGGGGCCAACATCAACTACGTGACCGGCCACGGCGTGTTCGAGGCCACTCACGGCACCGCCCCCAAGTACGCCGGCCAAGACAAGGTGAACCCGTCGTCGGTGCTTTTGTCGGGCGTGTTGATGTTCGAGCACCTGGGCTGGGACGACGCCGCCGACGACATCATCAACGCGGTGGAGGCCACCATCGGCGAGAAGATCGTGACCTACGACTTCGCCCGCCTCATGGACGGGGCCACCGAGGTGAAGTGCTCGGAGTTCGCGTCGGCCATCGTTGACCGGCTCTAGCCGCCCGAACACAACCACACTCCTCAGCTCCGCACTCAGACCAAAGGAGACCTGTCGGTGAGCGATCCCAAACGAGTGGCGGTAACCGGCGCGGCCGGCCAGATCGGCTACAGCCTGCTGTTCCGCATCGCCAGCGGACAGATGCTCGGTCCGGATGTGCCCGTGGTGCTCCAAATGCTGGAGATACCCCCGGCCATGGACGCCCTAGGCGGTGTGGCCATGGAGCTGGACGACTGCGCCTTCCCCCTGCTGGCCGACAAGGTGTGTACCGACGATCCCAACGAGGCGTTTGATGGGGTTGACTACGCCCTCTTGGTGGGGTCGCGGCCCCGGAGCAAGGGAATGGAGCGCCGTGATCTGCTAGAGGCCAACGGCGCTATCTTCACCACCCAGGGCAAGGCGCTGGCCGCCGGTGCGGCATCCGATGTGCGAGTGCTGGTGGTGGGCAATCCGGCCAACACCAACTGCCTCATCGCCATGAACAACGCGGAGGGGATCGGTGCCGAGCGGTTCACCGCCATGACCCGCCTCGACCACAACCGGGCGGTCGCTCAGCTCTCGGCCAAGCTCGGAGTGACCGTGGGCGACGTGAGCCGGATGACCATTTGGGGCAACCACTCCGCCACCCAGTACCCCGACCTGTTCAATTGCCGAGTGGGCGGCCAGTCGGCCGCCGATGCGGTGGGCGATCAGGGGTGGATCGCCGACGAGTTCATTCCCGCGGTGCAGCAGCGGGGCGCGGCCATCATCGAGGCCCGGGGCTTGTCCAGTGCGGCCTCAGCCGCCAACGCCGCCATCGACCACGTCCACGACTGGGTCCACGGCACCTCCCCGGGCGACTGGGTGAGCATGGCCGTCCCCTCCGATGGCTCCTACGGCGTGCCCGAGGGCCTCATATCCTCGTTCCCCTGCACCACAGCCGACGGAGAGTGGTCGATCGTGGACGGCGTGGACCTGAACGACTTCTCCCAGTCCCGCCTGGATGCCACAGTGGCCGAGTTGGTCGAAGAGCGCGACACGGTGGCCGAACTGGGCTTGATCTGAGCGGCCGCCGTCTGAGCGGCTATGCTGCGGGGCGGCGTGGAGGCGAAGTCCGGTTAGATTCCGGCACTGTCCCGCAACGGTGAACTGGCCCTGAGCCAGTAAGTCCGGTCGAGCTTTGCGCTGAAACGAGCCATAAGCCCCGAGGGTTGGGTTGGTTCGAGGGCAGGGCTCCTGCCGATCGAGCTTCCGTTCCTCGATCTACAGGAGGTGCTGAATGCCCCGACGTAAGTTCCGACTTCTGACTGCGATGCTGCTCGCCCTCGCCCTGGTGGTGGCTGCCTGCGGCAACGATGACGACGCCCCAGCGGCCCAGGTGGCCGAGGAAATCGCGCCCGAGGCGACCTCGACGCAGGCCGCGCCGCCGCCAACCGAGGAGGCGGCCCCTGAACCAGCGCCGACCGAAGCCCCGCCGGCACCAACCCCGACGCAGGCCGCGCCGCCGCCAACCGAGGAGGCGGCCCCTGAGCCGGCGCCGACCGAAGCCCCTCCCGAGCGGCCTCAGCGGATCGTGTCGCTGTCGCCGACTGCCACCGAGATCTTGTTCGCCATCGGCGCGGGCGAGCGGGTAGTGGCGGTGGACCAGTTCTCGTACTACCCGCCGGAGGCCCCGGTTACCGACTTGTCGGGATGGGATCCCAACGTGGAGGCCGTGCTGTCGTACGAGCCAGACATGGTGGTGATTGCCAACGACGCCAACGACCTGATGGCTGGCCTGGATGCGGTTGGCGTCGAGGTGCACTTGAATTCGGCACCGGTGGATTTTGAGGGCGGCTATGCCTCCATCGCCGAATTGGGAATCGCCGTTGGACGAGTTGACGAGGCTGCTGCGCTGGTGGCCGACATGCGAGCTGAAATCGACGCGGCGCTGAGTTCGGCCCCTGACGTTCCGGTGCGGGTGTACCACGAACTGGACAACACGTACTTCTCGGTCAGCTCCAACAGCTTTATCGGGGCGGTCTACGCCGCCATGGGGTCAATCAACATCGCTGATGAGGCCGACACCGACGGGTACGGGTATCCCCAGCTCACCGAGGAGTACATCGTTGAAGCTGATCCTGAGCTGATCGTCATCACCGATCTGGTGGGCTACACCGCCGAAGATGTGGCCGCCCGACCCGGTTGGGGCGAAGTGGTCGCAGTGCGCAACGGCAACATCGTGGTGGTCAACTCTGATATCGCCTCCCGATGGGGACCGCGGCTGCCCCAGTTCATCGAAGCGGTAGCTGAGGCTCTGCAATCGGTGGCAGCACCGGTTTCCTAGGCACGATCATGGCTGACGCGTCCCTCCCGACTACCGCCTTGGCGGATGGCGATGCCGCCCACTCGGCGGTACGGCGGGCGTTTGGGATGTCGATTGGGGCTGCCGTCGTCGGGGTCTTGGTTCTCGTGGCGGTGGGACTGGTCAGCGCCACCAGCGGAGCTGCTGGGCTGCCGGTTAAAGGAGTGCTCGGCGCCTTGTTCGATTGGGTTCCGCTGATCGGTGTGGACTCGTCGCTGTCGACCACCCAAAAGAACATCCTGTTTGAGATCCGGCTTCCCCGACTGGTGCTCGGGATGCTGGTAGGGGGGTCGTTGGGGGTGGCCGGAGCCTCCTATCAGGGGGTGTTTCGCAATCCGCTGGCCGACCCCTACCTGCTGGGCGTATCGGCCGGTGCGGGTTTCGGCGCGGTGCTGGCTCTGGGGTTCGGCCTCGACCTGAGCTGGGGACCGTTCGACACCGTGCCAGCCGCTGCCTTTGCGGGGGCGCTGGTGGCGGTGCTGGCGTCGATGGCCATAGCTCGGGGCGGAGGCGCGTCGCCAGCCACTCTGCTTTTAGGTGGAGTGGCCATGGCCGCCCTGTTCTCTGCAGCGCAGACATATGCCATCCAGCAGTTGGATGAGACCAGGGCCCGAGAGGTGTTGTCGTGGCTGTTCGGCCAGCTAAACACCACCGGCTGGAAGCAGGTCGGGCTCCTGCTGCCCTACGTAGTTGTATGCGGGGTGGTGCTGTTCATTCACCGGAGGCATCTCGATGTGTTGCGGGTGGGCGACGACGAAGCCCGCTCACTGGGACTGGATCCGGCTCGCTCCCGCCTAGTAGTGATCGTGGCTGCCTCACTGCTGACTGCGGCCGCGGTGTCGGTGAGCGGGTTGATCGCCTTCGTGGGTTTGGTGGTGCCTCACATCGTCCGCCTTCTCATCAGCCACAGCTATCGGGTGATCGTGCCGCTGTCTGCGCTGGTGGGGGCGACATTTTTGGCCTTCGTGGACATCGGCGCCCGCACCCTATTGGCCCCATCGGAGTTGCCGGTGGGCGTCATCACCGCGTTTGTGGGAGCGCCGTTCTTCGCCGTAGTGCTGTGGCGAGACCGGTGGAGCACGACATGAGCTCTGTCCTAACGGCTTCGGCCCAGAGTGCGGAGAATGCGGTGCGGTCGGTGCCCGCACTCTCGTGTCGTGATGTGCGGGTGAGCTTCCGCGATCAAGAGGTGGTCTGCGGCGTCGACTTGGAGCTGGATGCCGGGCAATGGCTGGGCATCATCGGCCCCAACGGGGCTGGCAAGTCCACATTGCTGCGGTCGATCGTGGGATTGGCCGACTACTCCGGGACGATTGCCCTTGGTGATGGACAAGCGCCGGGAGCAGCCGACATAGCCCTAGTACCGCAGGCTCCGATTATGCCCAAGGGCATGACGGTGGCTGAGTACGTGCTGTTGGGGCGCACGGCGCACTTGGGCTGGCTGGCCCGCGAGTCGCGAGCCGACCGCGAGATTGCGTCTTCGGTGCTGCATCGCCTAGAGCTCACGGCCTTCGCCGACCGCTTTGTGTCCACCCTGTCGGGCGGGGAGGCCCAGCAGGTGGTGGTGGCCCGGGCGTTGGCCCAGCAATGCCCGGTGCTGCTGTTGGACGAGCCCACCAGTGCCCTCGACGTGGGCCATCAGGTGTCGGTGCTGGAATTGGTGGACGATCTGCGCCGCACCGAGGGGCTGAGCGTATTGGCCGCCATGCACGACCTCAGCGCCGCGGCCCGATTCGCCGACCGTCTCATCCTTATCGACCACGGACGTATCGTTGCCGAGGGCCGCCCCGCGGCGGTGCTGAAGCCAGATCTGTTGTCGGCGGTGTACGGCACGCCGCTTACTGTTCAACCAATCGACGGCGAGTTAGTGGTACTGCCCGAGCCTCGCCGCCGGGCCAAACCCCCCAAGGAGGCTCCATGAGCACCGACACAACTCCCCAAGAAGAACGTCCCTACGACCTGTCTGAGATGCGACGGGCTTCATCGCTGGTGCTGGTGAACACCGGCGACGGCAAGGGCAAGTCCACCGCGGCGTTCGGCACCATCTTGCGAGCGATTTCCCAGAGCTGGCCGGTGGCGGTAGTGCAATTCCTCAAGAGCGGTGATTGGAACACCGGCGAGGAGAAGGTGTGCCGGGAGCTCGGGGTGCAATGGTTCTCGGCAGGCGACGGGTTCACCTGGGACTCCGACGATCTTGACGAAACCCAGGCCAAGGCCGTCGCTGCCTGGGAGTTCTCGGCCCAGCTCATCGCCGGAGGCGAGTACCGCCTGGTGGTGTTGGACGAGATCAGCTACGCCATGACGTGGGATTGGATCGAGGCCGCCGAAGTGGCCGCGGCATTGGATTCTCGACCGGAGCAGGTGAGCGTGATTCTCACCGGCCGGGATATGGCCGACGAGGTTATCGACGTAGCCGACACGGTGACCGAGATGGTCAAAGTCAAGCACGCCTTCGACAGCCAGATTCTGGCCAAAAAAGGCCTCGACTATTGACTAGTGCGCCTTGGGCCTTGGGGAATACGGGTAGTCGCTCATGATTGTGCTAGTGCTGGGCGGGACCCGCTCGGGCAAGTCGGGGGTGGCTGAGGCGATTGCCGGGACGCTGGGGTCGAAGGTCACCTACGTGGCCACTGCCGCGGTGGATCCGGATGATGCGGACCTCGCGGCCCGGGTTGCGGCCCATCAGGTCCGGCGCCCCCCGGATTGGAGTACCGCCGAGTGCGAGGAGCCTGATGATCTTCCCCGGCTGCTTAGGGAAACCGGCGATCCGGTGATAGTCGACTCCTTGGGCACGTGGGTCGCGCTGCATCCGGAAATGGAAGTGGATGCCAGCGATTTGCTGGCCGCTCTGTCCGACCGGGCGGCGCCCACAGTCATCGTTTCCGAGGAGGTCGGGCTGGCGGTTCATCCTCCCAGTGAAGTGGGCCGACGGTTCGTCGATGTTATGGGGGTGCTGAACCAGCAGGTCGCTGCGGTGGCCGACCAGGTACTGCTGGTGGTGGCGGGGCGGGTGCTCGAGCTGCCACCCGCCGATGGGAAGTAGGGCGAAGATGAGACGGCCTGCAGTGATGGGTGCGGTGGCATTTCTGACTGTCGCCGGCCAAGGCCAAGCCCCCCAAGCTCGAGCGTTGTGGTGGTTCCCGGCAGTTGGTGCCGGGCTCGGTGGGGTGCTGGCGGCCGTCCACTGGGGGGCGGGTGAGCTGTGGCCGCTCTTGGTGGCGGGGATTCTGGTGGTGGCTGTCGATTTGGTGCTCACCGGGGGTTTACACCTGGACGGTCTGGCAGACAGCGCCGACGGGCTCCTCCCTCACATGGAAAGGGATCGGCGGCTGGCGGTGATGGGTCGCCCCGACGTGGGCGCGTTCGCCATTGCCGCGGTGGTTGTTGTGGTCGCGGCCCGGTGGGCGGCGCTGTCGGTCGACAGCATCGAATCACTGGCGTTGATTCCGATTTGGGCCTTCAGCCGCACCCTGGTCGCCGTGGTCCCGGCCATCGTCCCCTACACCCGGCCTGGCGGGCTAGCCGCGCCGTTCCTGGAAGGGGCAAGGCTCTGGCTGGTGTTGTGGCTGGCACCCGCAGTGGTTGCTCTGGTGCTGATCGAAGGGGTGTCGGGTGCGGTAGCGGCCGGTGTCATGGTTGTGGCATCCGGCGGCGTGGTGGCGTTGGCGTGGCGTCGGCTGGGCGGATTCACCGGCGATGTGCTCGGTGCGGTGATCATGGTGGCAGAAACTGTCGCCCTGCTCGCCCTGGTGGCCGATCCGTGACCTGCTGCGGAACGCGATCAGCATGAGTTCGCTTTCGTTCCCCACAGCGCCTCCGCTGGACGACCAGGCCATGGAACAGGCCCGGGCCCGGTGGGCCACTCGGGCCATGCCGCCTGGAGCGCTCGGGCGACTACAAGACCTGGGAGTTCACTTGGCCGGGGTGGCCGGTGTCTGTCCGCCGCCTGTGCCCGGCAAGCCTGTGGTGGTTGTGTTTGCCGGCGATCACGGCGTGGTGGCCGACGGGGCCAGTGCGTGGCCGTCGGAGATCACCGCGGCCATGGTGGCCACAGTAAGCGACGGCGGGGCCGCCATCTCAGTGTTCGCCGAGGCGGTGGGCGCTCGGGTGATTGTCGTCGATGTAGGAGTGCAGACCCCGCTCGACCCGCTCCCCGGGGTAAGAGACGAGAGGGTGGCTGACGGCACGGCCAGCATCGCCAGCGGGCCGGCCATGACTCTCGACGAAGCCGAAGCGGCACTGGCGGTAGGCATCCGAATCGCGTCCGAGCAGCTAGAGGCCGGCGCCGACTGCCTCATTGGTGGCGACTTGGGCATCGGCAACACCACATCGGCGGCCGCGTTGATCGGTGCGTTCGCCGGCCGGTCAGCCCAAGAGGTCACCGGAGTCGGTGCGGGGGTTCCCGCCGGGGGCCTCGACCACAAGCGCGGGTTGGTGGCCACTGCCATCGAGCGAGCCGCCGGCTGTGCCGAACCCATCGATGCGCTGGCCGCAGTCGGGGGGCTAGAGATTGCGGCCCTCGCCGGGCTGTTCATTGCCGCCGCTGAGAACCGAGTTCCCTTCATTGTGGACGGGGTGATCGCCGGGGCCGCTCTGTGTGCGGCCGATGCCCTAGCTCCTGGCACCGCAGCCCACGCCATCGCCGGCCATCGCTCCAGCGAGCCGTCCGCCTCCATCGTGCTCGATCATCTCGGCCTGAGCCCTTTGCTGGACCTGGATCTCCGTCTGGGAGAGGGTACTGGGGCCTGTCTGGCCTTTCCCCTGGTTCAAGCGGCGGCCAGGGCGTTGGCTGACATGGCCGACTTGCCTGAGCCTGGCAGCTGAACGCTCAGTCGGCTCTACCAGATTGTGCGGTCCCGCACCTCTGCGAAGACGTCTTCGGCTCTGGCCAGTAACCGGCGGTGAGACAACAGAGCCATGGGGTTGCCTTCAAACGTGACTTCCCCATTCAACACTGCTTCCTCAGCCGACAGCTCTCCGGTGGCGATGGCCACCGCCGTCTCGCGTGCTTGGACGAAAACCACCTCAGGATCGGGGGCTGGCCCAGAGATGACGCGAGCGCCCTCGCCGTCGAACACCATGTGGAATATCACCTCACCCACTTGCTGTTGGACAGCGAATCGATCGCCGTCTGGCGCGCACAGCCCCGACGCCCGCAGTGCGGCGTCTGCCTCCTCGATCCACTCTTCGCTCAAGTACTCCAGCACCAAGTCCTACCGTACTGAGGTAGGTATATGACTTCTGCACCGACGCATCGACTGTGGGCCGAGTCGTGGTACGGCGATTTCGCCGCGCCCGACGGCTCGCTGGGCGGTTACGCGCAGCTCACGCTATGGCCCAACCTGGGACGGAGCTGGTTCTGGTCGGCGCTGGTTGGTCCCGACCGCCGCCCTGTTGTGTTGGTGGAGACCGATGCCCCGCTGCCCCGCCCATCCACCCTGGAGCTTCGAGCACCCGGGCTGTGGACCGAGTTCATCGAACAGATCCCCAATGAGCACTTCACCGTAGACCTGGAGGCGTTTGCCGTGGCCTTGGACGACCCCGAGGATGTGTTTGGAAAGGGCTGGGGTGACCGAGTGCCCTACGGTTTGGAGTTGGAGTGGGAGTCGTCGCCCGACACATTGGACATTGTCCACGGCCAAGTGCTGGTGGGAGACGAGGCGATTGAGCTCGACGGCCGCGGCCGTCGCTTCCACTGGCAAGGCCAACCAGCCTGGTGGGACCAAGAGTGGACCAACGGCCCCACCGAAGCCCCCGTGATCGCCTTCGCCCCCCTCCCCGTCGACCACCCTGAAACCGCCCAGCGCACGCGCTTGGAGAGAAATCTGGTCTCTACTCCCGAAGGCCCCGCATGGACCGAGAAGAACCACCTTGCCTCGCGGCCATAGCGGAAAGGACGAGGACGAGAGAGGCGGCGGCTACCGCGAGGAGGGCGGGGAGCCAGAGGTCGGCGGCAGGGGCCCAGGCTAGGCCGGTGCCGTCGATGGTTTCTTCGGCGTGGCGGCTGATCACTCCAACGCCGGCGGGCCACGGCCACAGCACTCGCAGCGAGCCCAGCAGCAGGCCGACCATCACCGCCAGGGTGGGGTCGTGCCAGCGGTGGAGCACTCGGCCGATGAGGTTGGAGAACAGAGCCAGGCCGAGCACTGCCCCGGCGGCCAGCGCGGCCAGATCAGCCCAGACTCGGTCGTCCACCGCGGCGATGGCTGCCGGGTACACCCCCAGCATCAGCAGGATGAACGCCCCGGAGATGCCGGGCAGCAGCATGGCGCACACCGCCACGATGCCCGCACCGAACAGCGCGATCTCGGTCTGGTCGTCCACCGGCCCCGACTGGAGTCCCAGCAACCAGAAAAACAGCCCCCCCACGGCCAACGCGGCCAGGGCAAGCCCTGCACTGGGTTTCTCCACCATCTTCCAGGCCACCACCACCGAAGCCGCCACCAGCCCGAAGAACAGTCCGGCCATGACCTCGGGCTCGTCGGTCAACAGCTCGTCGATCACCGACGCCAGGGCCACGACGGCTACCACGATGCCCACTACCAGCGGCAATGCGAAGCTCCACTCAAAGCTGCGCAGCCGATGCCATGCGTCCCTCCATCTGCCCCGCAGCAACGCCCCCAGCACTCCCGCAGCGGCCCGCACGGTGTCGATCAACCGGGTATAGATCCCCAGCAGCAGCGCCACCGTGCCCCCCGACACGCCGGGCACCACATCCGCCGCCCCCATGAGCAAACCCCGCGCCACATGGCGGACGGATTCGTTGGCCTTGTCGATCGCTGACATCTACCAGGCCGGGCGCTAGCCCGCGAAGACTGCTTCGGTGGTGAAGGACATGCCCCCTTCGAGGGTGCGGCGCACGGGGCAGCGGCGGGCTATGTCCTCCAAACGGGCCCGCTGGTCGTCGTCGAAGTCGCCCTCGATGAAGATCTGGCTGCGCACCCGGTCGATGAAACCCGAGGCGTCAGCCTCGCAATCGTCGCAATCGCGGGCGTGAACCCGGTCGTGCTCGAAGCGGGCGGAAATCGAGTGGAGTCTCCATCCTTTGCGCTGGCAGTACATCGAAAGGGTGATGCAGGTGCAGGCCGCCACTGACGACAGGAGGATCTCGTAAGGATTGGGGCCGGTGTCGCCCCCGCCCAGGTCTTCGGGCTCGTCGGCCGTCCACAGGTGCGAGCCCGAGCGGAGTTCCACAGCGAAGTCCTGGCCGCTCTCGACCTCGAGATCGGCGGTGATGGTGGTCATACTGTGACGCTATCGCTAGCCGACCAGTTTGCGGTTTCTCACCGTGGCGTTGATACTGAAGCAGGTGTGAGTGGAATAATATAAAACATACGGAAATATATTTGTATTGCGTTGTGGGCAATGTTGGGGTGGCTCGTGGAGAAGGAAGTGTGCATTGGCGTGCATTTGGTGAAGGAAGGTTTCTTACCAAGTAAACTCTCGATCGTGGTTGCAGTGATGGAGTTTCTTGTGTCGTCATCAGGACAGATGTCGTTGCCGGCGGAAGTCCGCCGCCGCTGGGAGCTCAAAGATGGCGGCCCGGTGGATGTGCTTGATCTTGGGTTCGGTGTATTGACGGTGCCTCGAGGTGAGGGGCGCCGGCTGCTCGGGGATCTCCTAAGCCGTGAGGATCACGCGGCATTCGTCAAGACTCTGGCCGATGACTCCGATCTCGCCACCACATGACCCGAGCAGTCCTCGACGACCATCTTCTTCGAGATCTGCTGGCCGGTGAGGTAAGCGAAGGTCTCTCGCAGCTGCTCAGCGATCACGAACCGGCGACGACGAATCTGTACCTCGTGCGGCTGTGCCGAAGTGTGGTTTCGGCTGCCGGGGGAGCGCTGACCGGCTCGTGGCCAGCCAGCGCACGCCGGGCGTTGGGGCGTCAACTCGTCACATTGCCGGATCACATCGAGGTGGTACCGGTTCGCACGCTGGCTTTTCGGATGGCTGAACTGGCAGGTGCATTTCGGCTCTCGACCCTCGGTGCTGAGGCGGTGGCTGCTGCCGAGCACCTTGAGGGGCCTCTTTGTGTTTGGGCAGGAGACGACGGGCCCAATACTCGTTCGGCGGTTAACGAGGTAGGCGGCGAATATCGGGCCATCGCCCGCTAGCCGGGGTGCTCTGCTCCGGTAACCAACATCTCCACGGAGAACCGGGAGTTGATTGAATTGCTAACCAGCCAGTTTGCGGTTTTTCACCTTGGCCTTGATGTAGTCGCGGTTGGTCCAGGCGATGAAGTCGATGGGGATCTCCTTGGGGCAGGCTTCTTCGCACTCGCCGTGGTTGGTGCACGAGCCGAAAAACGCCTCCATGGTCTCCACCATGGCCTCGGTTCGGGCCCACCGCTGGGCCTGGCCCTGGGGCAACAGGTTCAGGTGCTGCACCTTGGCCGCGGTGAACAGCTGGGCCGCGCTGTTGGGGCAGGCGGCCACACAGGCCCCGCAGCCGATGCAGGCCGCGGCGTCAAAGGCGGTGTCGGCCGTCTCCTTGGGCACCGGGGTGAGATTGGCGTCGGGGGCGGCGCCGGTGTTCACCGAGATGTAGCCGCCGGCACCGATGATTGCGTCCATGGCCCGGCGGTCCACCGCCAAGTCCCGCAGTACGGGGAATGATGTGGCCCGCCACGGCTCGATCACGATGTGGTCGCCGTCGCTGAAGCTGCGCATGTGGAGCTGGCAGGTGGCCGTGCCCTTCTGGGGGCCGTGGGCCTGGCCGTTGATCATGAGGCCGCATGTGCCGCAGATGCCCTCTCGGCAGTCGGACTCGAACACGATGGGCTCCTCGCCCGCCTCGATGAGCCGTTCGTTGACGATGTCGAGCATCTCCAGAAACGATGCATCGGTGCTGATGCCGCTGGCCTCGTAGGTCACAAAGCGGCCATCGGCGTTGGGACCGGCCTGGCGCCACACCTTGAGCGTGAGGTTGATCTCGGCGCTCACTTGTAGCTCCTCTGCGTCAGCTCCACGTTCTCGAACTCCAGTTCCTCCCGGTGGCGGGTTTGGGGGGTGCCCTCGCCGTTCCACTCCCAAGCGGCGACGTGCGTGAAGTTCTCATCGTCCCGCATGGCCTCGCCGTCGGTGGTCTGATGCTCTTCCCGGAAGTGGCCTCCGCAGGACTCCTCCCGGGTGAGGGCGTCTCGGGCCATGAGCTCGGCCAGCTCGAACAGGTCGGCCACCCGGCCGGCCTTCTCCAGCGACTGGTTGAGCGTGTCGGCCGAGCCCAGCACCCGCACGTTGCGGTGGTACTCCTCCCGCAGGGCGGGGATCTCCGACAGGGCCTTCTCCAGACCGGTCTTGTTGCGGGCCATGCCGATGTAGTCCCACACCAGCTTGCCCAGCTCCCGGTGGTAGTGGTCCACCGAGCGGGTGCCCCCGATCGACAGCCAGCGGTTCATCTCGTTTGCCACTGCCTGCTCGGCGTCGGCAAACACCGGCTCAGAGGTGTCCAGCGCCGGGTCGCCCAAATAGTCCGACAGGTAGTTGCCGATGGTGTAGGGCAGGATGAAGTAGCCGTCGGCCAGCCCCTGCATCAGCGCCGAGGCCCCCAGCCGGTTGGCGCCGTGGTCGCTGAAGTTGGCCTCGCCCATCACGAACAGGCCGGGCACGTTGCTCATCAGCTCGTAGTCCACCCACAGCCCGCCCATGGTGTAGTGGGTGGCTGGGTAGATGCGCATGGGCACGGTGTAGGGATCCTCGCCGGTGATGCGCTCGTACATGTCGAACAGGTTGCCGTACTTGGCCCGGATCACCGCCTCTCCGTCGCGGGCCATGGCGCCGGAGAAGTCCAGGTAGACGCCGTTGCGCAGCGGCCCCACCCCTCGCCCCTCGTCCACCACGGTCTTGGCGTTGCGGGAGGCCACGTCGCGGGGCACCAGATTGCCGAAGGCCGGGTACTTGCGCTCCAAGAAGTAGTCGCGGTCGGCGTCGGGGATCTCATGGGGCGCCCGGCCGTCCTCGTGGGCCACCGGCACCCAGATGCGGCCGTCGTTGCGCAGTGACTCCGACATCAGGGTCAGCTTCGATTGGAAGTCGTCGCTAGCCGGGATGCAGGTGGGGTGGATCTGGGTGTAGCAGGGGTTGGCGAACAGCGCCCCCTTGCGGTGGGCCCGCCAAGCCGCGGTGACGTTGCACATCTTGGCGTTGGTCGACAGGAAGTACACGTTGCCGTAGCCCCCGGTGGCCAGTACCACGGCGTGGGCCGAGTGGGGCACGATCTCGCCGGTGATGAGGTCGCGGGTCACCACTCCCACCGCGCGGCCGTCGTGCATCACCAACTCCAGCATCTCCGAGCGGGTGTGCAGCTCCACCGTGCCCGTGGCCACCTGGCGCATCAGCGCCGAGTACGCCCCCAGCAGCAGCTGCTGGCCGGTTTGGCCCCGGGCGTAGAACGTTCGGGACACCTGGGCGCCGCCGAAAGAGCGGTTGTCCAGCAGCCCCCCGTACTCCCGGGCGAAGGGCACGCCCTGGGCAGTGGCCTGGTCGATGATGTCCACCGACACCTCGGCCAGGCGGTACACGTTGGCCTCCCGAGCCCGGTAGTCGCCCCCTTTGATGGTGTCGTAGAACAGCCGGTACACGCTGTCGCCGTCGTTCTGGTAGTTCTTGGCCGCGTTGATGCCCCCTTGGGCGGCAATGCTGTGGGCCCGGCGGGGGGAGTCGTGGTAGGTGAGCACCTTGACTCGGTAGCCCAGCTCGCCCAGCGAGGCAGCCGCCGCGGCCCCGGCCAGCCCCGAGCCCACCACGATTACGTCGAAGCGGCGCTTATTGTTGGGGTTCACCAGCCGCATGGAGAACTTGTGGTCGGTCCACTTGCTGTCCAGCGATCCGGCTGGGATGCGAGCGTCGAGCGAGCCGAGCATCAGTGCTCCTCCCCTTCGGCGGCTCCGTGTTGTTGGAGCTCTTCGACTACGGAGCGGCCGTTGTCGTCGATCACCCCGGCCTGCACGAAGATCGGGAAGCTCAAGTTGCCCACCAGGACGATCCCGGCCAGCCCGGCGGCCAGATAGCGGCGCAGGTGGTTGTAGCGGGGGCTGTTCACCCCCAGGCTCTGGAACATGCTCCAAGTGCCGTGGAAGATGTGGACGGCCAGCGCGGTATTGGCCACGATGTACAGGATCGCCACCGGGATGCTGCTCAGGCTCTCCGACACGTTGTGGTAGGGGTCGCCCCGCACGAAATCGGGGTTGAACCAGCCCCAGGTGAGATCGGCCAGGTGGTAGAAGAGGTACAGCCCGATGATGGGACCGGTCCATCGCATGGTGCGCGACGCGAAGTTGGCCGCGATGTAGTTCCGGCCCCCGGGGTAGCGCTGGTCGGCGGCCAGGCTCATCCGGCTCAGGGAGTAGGCCGAGTGGATGTGCAGGGCGAAGGCGATGATCAGCCCGATGCGCATGATCCACAGCAGCCAGGTTCGGGGGAGGAGTTTGGTGCCCAGATCCCGCAGGGTCTCGGCGTACTCGTGGATCTCCAGCGGTCCTTCGTAGAGGTGGAGGTTGCCGATCATGTGGACCACGATGAAGCCCAGCAAGGCCGCCCCGGTGAGGCCCATGACCCACTTCTTGCCCACCGCGGTTTGGTAGATGCTGAGCGGCCACGGGAGCTTCACCTTGGGCTCCGACCGCACCGGCGGCGGCGTGCTCACTCTCGTCATGGATTGGACCATCGGTTGCCTCCGCTCCAGGCCACCCACAGCCCAGAAGCACTCGCGCTCCCGCCGACGGTACCGGCGCCCCGCTCCCTCCGGCTAGCTGTACCGGGCTTCGCCGCGGTCGTCCCCACTGCTAGCTGAAAATGACCGCGTCATAGCGATTGGTGGCTTCGATTGGGCCGGTGAGGCTCAACCGAAGCGCGGCGGGGCCGGAGGCGTCGGGGACCCGCCAATGCAGAGTTCCCACCAGCACGCATTCGTCCCGGCCAACTGCTCCTTCCCAGATCCAAGTTTGGCGACCATCGGGCCATTCCAAGGTGGCCTCGGCGTGCAGCCCGGTGACCGGCTCGCGGCGGTCGCTCACCACGTGAACCCCGATCGACAGCTCATCGCCGGGGGTCAGCTCGGCAGGCAGTCGATCGGCAACCACGATGACCGGCTGACAGGCCTTGGCCACCGCCTCGTAGGCCGGCTTGGGCCAACGCTGCCAGTCGACCAGCGCGGTGGAAACCGCGGGGTGGGAGTCGGCGAAGAAGTGCAGGCAGAACCCGCCGGCCGGCCGGTACTTGAGTCGCCTCAGGGTCTCGATGTGCCGTCGCACCAGCATGGCCTGGTAGGCCCAGGACGCTTCTTGCCACCCCTCCAGGGTTGTGTGGTCGCGGGGCGGGATGTGGCGGTTCAAGGCCGCGGCGTCAAGGCCGTGTTCGCGGGCCAGCCGGGCCCAGTCCAGGTCGGGCCATGTCTGCGGGTTGAGCAGCGGCATTTCCCTGGGCGGCGACTGGGCGCCGAACTGCGAGACGAACCGAACCGCCCGAGGCCAGCGGGCGGCGAACTGCTCTAGGTCGCGCTCGTGGCCCCGCTTCCAACCCAGCCAAAGATGGGTGTCGGTTCCGTCGAGGCGAGGCAGGTGGGGGAGCACACCGGAGTAGGCCACCACCGGCCGGGTGGGGTCTCGGCGCTCGATCTCCCGCTTGATGCTCCGGTCGAGCACCGACAGGTTCCAACTCGGCCGCTGATGGGCGGCCAGCCTGCGGGCCACGCTGGATGGGTTCTCGCTGGTCCCGTTGGTGCTGTCGCCCAGGGGGTCGACATGTCCGCACCACAGGATCACGCTGGGGTGGGCGCCCACCGCGCCGACCGCGGCTCGAGCACAGTCAGTGGCCGCGCTCCGGTTGCCCCGGGGGAACGGCCCAACCAGGGGAAGGTCTTGCCAGATCATCATGCCGGCCTCGTCGGCTGCGTCGTATAGGGCAGGGGGCGCCACATGGCCGTACGCCCGGATCAGGTCGAGTCCCGCCTCTTTGGCCAGATCTACATCGCGGCGCAGACCGGCGGCGTCCACTTCTGCCCACCACGGGGTTGCCGGCCCGAAGCTGGCGCCCTTGAGGAACATCGGCACGCCGTTGATGGAGAACTGCCAGTTGTCCATCTGCACTACCCGCAGGCCAGTGCGAACTCGCCTCCTGTCGCTCAATCCTCCCTGGGTGGTGCCCACCTCAACGGTGATGTCGTATAGAGGCTGGTCGCCGAGCCGATGGGGCCACCACCGGCGGGGTTCGGGCACCTCCACCCGCCACTCCACATGGTTGAGCCCGGCGGCCAGCACATGGTCGCCGGTGTGCTCCACTTCACCGCTGTCGCCATCGCCGATGGCGGTGTGCAGGCGCACCAGACCCGCCCGGGAGGCGTCCAAGTCGGCTTGCAGGGCCACCACGGCCCAACGATCGGTGGCGCTCTCGGTGCCCACCCGCAATTCCAAGATGCGGACCTCGCCGGTGCTCTCAACCCTGACCGGTGCCCACAGCCCCCCTGAGTTGCCCGGCGGGAGCAGCTCCGGCGACTGCCCCAGCGATCCCAGCATGTGGCCACCGGAGATGTCAGCCGACCGGGACGGGCACGACAGCTCCAAGGCCAAGAGGTGCTCCCGACCGCCGGCCATGGCCCCGGTCACGTCGAACTGGTGGGCCATGAAGTAGCCCTCCACATCGCCCAAGTAGCTCCCGTTCAGCCAGACGTCGGCTTGATACAGCAGCCCGTCGAACACCAGCCACCGCCGCTCGCCCGCCGCCGGAGGCTGCTGGTTGAACCTATGCCGATACCGCACCGAGTTGGCCTCCGCCAGCTCCTCAACCCGTTCCCAGTGCCCCGGCACTTCCACCGGAATCCAGTGGGAGTCGTCAAACGCCAAATCTGGAAACCCCGAGACCGCCCCGCCCCCAAGGGCAGCCACCCATTTCCCACCTAGGTCCACCTGCTTAATCTATGGGCTAGGTTTCTCACCTATGTCTCAACCCTCCACCCTCGGCGAGCTAAAGGAATCCGGCTGGCAGTCGGTATCGGTCAAACACGAGATCCGCCGCAACGCCATCAGCCGCATACGAGCAGGCGAGGACCTGTTTCCCGGAATCTGGGGCTACGAGGACACCGTCATCCCCCAGATGGAGACCGCGCTTTTGGCCGGCCACGACGTGATCTTTTTGGGCGAGCGGGGTCAGGCCAAGACCCGGATGATCCGCCTGGTGCTCGACCTGCTCGACGAGTGGCTTCCCATCGTGGCCGGCTCCGAGATCAACGACGATCCCTACAACCCGGTGTCCAAGCACGCCAAGGATCTGATTGCCGCCGAGGGGGACAACACCCCGTTGGCCTGGGTGCACCGCAGCGAGCGCTACGGGGAGAAGCTGGCCACCCCCGACACCTCCATAGCCGACCTGATCGGCGAGGTGGACCCCATCAAGGTGGCCGAGGGCCGCTATCTGTCCGACGAGCTCACCATCCACTACGGCCTAGTGCCCCGCACCAACCGGGGGGTGTTCGCCATCAACGAGCTCCCCGACCTGGCCGAGCGCATCCAGGTGGGATTGCTCAACGTGCTGGAGGAGCGCGACGTGCAGATCCGGGGCCACAAGATCCGCCTGCCTCTCGACATCTTGCTGTTCGCGTCGGCCAATCCCGAGGACTACACCAACCGGGGGCGCATCATCACCCCGCTGAAGGACCGCTTCGGCGCCCAAATCCGCACCCACTATCCGACCGACGTGGACATCGAGATGGACATCACCGAGCAGGAGGCCACGATGCCCGAGGCCGACATGCCGGTGGTGATGCCCGACTTCATGGGCGAGGTGCTGGTGTATCTCAGCCAGCTGGCCCGCCAGAGTCCCCACATCAACCAGCGCTCGGGGGTATCGGTGCGCCTGACCGTGTCCAACTACGAGACGCTGGCCGCCGCGGCCATCCGCCGGGCGCTCCGCTCCGGTGAGGCCTCAGCCGTGCCCCGGGTAAGCGACCTGGAGGCGCTGACGCCGTCCACCGCGGGCAAGATCGAGATCGAGACCATAGACGACGGCCGCGACGGCGAGATCGTGGGCAACCTACGCAAGGAGGCGGTCCGACTGGCCTTCAAGGACGCGGTGGACCACGAGGTGCAACACGAGGTGGTGGAGGCCTTCGAAGAGGGCCGAGTGGTCAACGCGGGAGACGACATTTCGTCGGTCGACTACGCCGCGCTGGTTGACGATGTGCCCGCGTTTGCCAGCGCGCTGGCCGCACTGGGATACGAGCCCGGCGATCTGGAGAACCCCGCCCTGGTGGCCAGCGGCATCGAGTTCGTGCTGGAGGGCCTCCACCTCTCCAAGCGCCTAAACAAAGAGGCCCTAGCCGGCGCCGCCGTCTACCGAGGCAGGACCTAGCCGGCTTCGACTCCCCGGATGCGGTCGCGGAGGGTGAGGGCGGCGGGTTTGGGGTTTCGGTCGCGGTCGAATAGGCCGCGGGCGGTTGAGCGCCCCAGGTGCCAGTGGTAGCCGTCCACGGCGGTGTCGGCGAAGAAGCCCACCACGTTGATGCCGTCTGACCTCGCGGCTTCCACCTGATCCAGCGTCCGGCTGAGCAGTTGGTCGCGCCAGGTTTCGTCGGTGGTGGACACGCCGGTGCCGGCCACCGCCAGCGGTACGTCGCCCAGCATGTCGGCCAGGCGGGCCAGGGCCCGGCCCAACTCCTCGGGCTCGGGAGCCAAGCCGGAGTGGTCGCACCGAGCGGTGGCGGGATACGGGCCGAGGTGGCCGTGTTGGTCTACCGATGCCGGGGCGTCGAAGCACATTCCAACAACGTCGAGTGATTCCCGGAACTCCTCGCGGGCCACTATCGGACGATCGGGCACGGTGATCTCCCCGTCGGTCAGCGCTGAGATCCAGCTCTGCCACAGCAGCCGGTCCCACCACCCCTGCCAAGCAAGGGTGTCGGCCCGTTGATCGGCGGCGAAAACGGTGTGGAGGCCGAATACCCCCATCACCGGCTGGCTCCCGCTGCGAAGCAGGCGACAAGCCTCGAACATGGCCTCCAGCGCGTGCTGGGCTGCCTCCACTCCAGCGTCGACACTGCGCCGTCCGGGAGGACGCTGGGCTGAGATGCGGCTTCGCACCGACCAGCCCACCGGATCCTCCACCGGCACCCATCCGGTCACCCGGTCGGAGAACCACTCGCCGCACCGATCCACCCAGCGGGCCCACCACAGCGTCCGCCCCTGCCGGGTGCTCCAACCCCCCTCGTCGTCGGCGAACCAACCCGGCAAGGTGGTGTTTTGCAGCACCAGCCAGGTATGGAGCCCCGCTGCACGGGCGGCGGCGAGGATGTCCAGGTACCGGTCGATGGCGTCGCTGTCCAGCTTGCCGGGCTCGGGCTCGACCCGGGCCCACTCAACCGGAAGCCGACACGCCGTGAAGCCCCACTCGGCCAGCAGTTCCAGGTCGGCCCGGAAGTCGATGCCGAAGCCGCACCCCTCTCCCGACCGGGGCGCCCGCCCCTCCCTCTCCCACACCGACCAGTCCGCCGCTGGGCCGACGCCCTCCAACGACACCGAGTCCGCGGTCCACCCCCAGGCAAACTCTTCGGCGCTATCGCTTCGGGTATCAGCCACCCTGTTCAGGATATTGACGGTGTAGGTTGGCGGGATGCTTCGGAGATGGCGAAGGTCCCGCCGTCGTTCATCCCACCGGGTGGCCTACTCCCGTTGGGACGGCTCCCAGACCGGGTTCGATTTCTCCACCTCCGACCTGTTCGCCCAGATGAACGACGATCTCCTCTACCACGGGGACGTGAATGCCGCGCTGCGGCGGCTCCTCCAGCAGGGCTTCGAAGTGGATGGCCAGCAGGTGCAGGGCCTGCGGGAGATGATGGAGCAACTCCGTCAGAAACGCCAGGAGCGCCTGGAGCAGCACGACCTCGGCGGCGTTTACGACGACATTGCCCAGGAGCTGCGCGATGTGGTCGACATGGAGCGCGACGCCTTGGACGACTTGGCCGCCTCGGCGGCCGAATCGGGCGACGAGCGCCGGGCGGCCATCACCAACGAGACCGTGGAACAGCGCCGGTTCCAGCTCGACATGCTGCCCCCCGATTTGGCCGGCCAGATCAAGGATCTGGAGAACTATCAGTTCACCTCGTCGGAAGCACAGCAGCGGTTTGACGAGCTGGTGGAGCAGCTCCGCCAACAGCTCATGCAGAACTACGTCAACCAGATGACCGACGGCATGAACAACCTCTCCCCCGAGGATCTGGCCCGGGCCAAGGACATGATGGCCGAGCTGAACAGCCTGCTGGAGAAGCGCCAGATGGCCGACGAGCAGCTTCCATCTGACGTTTCAGATCCGGCCGAGCGCAACCGGATGCTGGACGAGCGCCTCCAGTCCGACTTCGACAGCTTCATGGAGCGCTTCGGCGACTTCTTCCCCGAGAACCCCCGCACGCTTAGCGAGCTGCTGGAGGTGATGGCCCGGCGCATGGCGGCTATGTCGGCCATGATGGCGTCGATGACGCCCGAGCAGCGGGCGCAGCTCCAGGGATTGGCCGAACAGCTCTTGCAGGACATGGACCTGCGCTGGCAGGTGGACCAGCTTTCCCAGAACCTCCAGGCCATGTTCCCCGATGCCGGCTGGGACCAGTCGTACGACTTCAGCGGGGCCGATCCGCTCGATTTCGCCTCAGCCGCCCAGATGATGCAGGAGCTGGGCGACTTGGACCAGCTCGACAACCTGCTGCGGGGGGCCAACAACCCCGGCGCGCTGGCCGAAGTGGACATCGACCGGGCTCGGGAGCTGCTGGGCGACGAGGCGGCCCAGAGCCTCGAGCAGATGGCCGATCTGGCCAAGATGCTGGAAGAGGCCGGATTGATCGAGAACCGCGAGGGCCGCTTGGAGCTCACCCCCCGGGCAATCCGCCAGATCGGCCAGAACGCCCTGTCGGACCTCTTCAAGAAGCTCCAGCAAGACCGGGTGGGCCAGCACACCATGGAGATGTTCGGCGGGGGCCACGAGCGGGAGTACCACACCAAGCCCTACGAGTTTGGCGACCCCTTCAACCTGGACATCGAGCGGACCATCCGCAACGCCATCCAGCGCACCGGGGGCGGCACCCCTGTGGAGCTGTCGCACGAGGACTTTGAGGTGGAGCGCACCGAGAACATCGTGCGGTCGTCCACGGTGTTGATGCTCGACCTGTCGCTGTCTATGCCGATGAGGGACAACTTCCTGCCGGCCAAGAAGGTGGCCATGGCCCTTCACTCGCTGATCAGCTCGCAGTACCCCCGCGACTTCCTGGGAATTGTTGGCTTCAGCGAGGTGGCCCGGGAGGTCAAGCCCGAGCAGTTGCCCGAGGTGTCATGGGACTTCGTGTACGGAACCAACATGCAGCACGGGTTCATGCTGGCCCGCCAGATGCTGGCCCGACACAGCGGCACCAAGCAGATCATCATGGTGACCGACGGGGAGCCCACCGCCCATGTGGACGACGATGGCCGGCCCTTCTTCTCCTACCCGCCGGCCCGGGCGACGGTGGAGAAGACCCTGGAGCAGGTGATGCGGGCCACCCGGGAGAACATCCGCATCAACACCTTCATGCTGGATGCCACCTCGTATCTCACCAACTTCATCGAGCAGATCTCCAAGATGAACGGCGGCCGGGCCTTCTTCACCACGCCGGAGACGCTGGGCGACTACGTGCTGGTGGATTTTGTGGAGCACAAGCGCAAGCTCCTGGGCGGCCGTCCCCTCTAGTGGTCCGTCCACTAGGGCGGCCCCGTGAATATTTTTTCTGATTGAGAAATTTCTTCTTGCGTTTGGCGCGGTTCCATGTCAAGGTTACGTTGTTGAAATTACAAGCACGTTGTTTCTCATCCCCGGCCTGATCAGGCCGAAGACGGGAGGCGGCGGGCAGGGGGCGACAGATTGCATGTCTAGGAGGGCTCAATGAGACTGGTAGAGACGACAGCGAAGCCGTCGCAGACAGGCGAGGATGGCCGGGCGTGGCAAGCGCTGGCCAACTGCCTGGGGGTGGACCCCGACCTGTTCTTCCCAGAGCGGGGGGCGTCCACCCGTGAGGCCAAGGAGGTATGCCGGGCCTGCGTGGTGCGCGAGGAGTGCTTGGAATACGCCATCGTGAACGGCGAGAAGTTCGGCATCTGGGGCGGCATGAGCGAGCGGGAGCGGCGCCGGGTGCGCCGGGCCCGGGGACTCACCCGAGTGCGGGAGCCGCTGAAAGCGGTGGCCGACACCTCTGGCACCTGAGCTGTCTCAAGCAAATCGAAACCGCCCGCCCTGTGACGCGGGCAGGATCGCAAGGGGGTAGCCTGATCCCATGAATCTTGGGGCAACGGAGTTGATCATCGTCTTGATCATCCTGCTGGTTTTGTTCGGTGGGGCCAAGCTCCCCAAACTGGCCCGCTCGCTGGGTCAAGCCCAGAAAGAGTTCAAGCAGGGCGTTACCGATGGCAACAAGGGCGACGACAAGCCCGGAGACCAGTCCTCCGGCGATACCGGCGAGCAGCCCAAGGACTCTTAGACTCCTCCTTCCATGAACACTGCTTCTTCGTCCGAAGAGCTCGTGATGTCTCTGGGCACCCTGAGCGTCAACCCCTTCGAGTTGTCGTTCGACGAGCTTGACTCCTCTCTCGAGGCCACCTCTGCTGCGGGCTACACCGGGATCAGCGTGTGGCCCTTCGTCTTGGGCACGGCCGGCGTGGATACCGCGTGGCTGGTCGACCGGCTTCAAGAGCTGGGACTTTCCCATCCGGTGGCCGAGGCGGCCTTCGGCTGGCTGAATCCCGACCGGGACGCGGCCGCCGGGGAGATTGCCTATCTGGGCGAATACGCCAGTGCGGTGGGCAGCCGGGAACTGGTGGCCGTCACCATGGAGCCCTCGCTGCCCCCGATGGACGACGTGGTGGCCCGCTTCCGAGCGCTGTGCCACGCCGCGTCGGACGCCGGCTTGCAGGTGAGCGTGGAGTTCCTCCCCTGGACCGGGATCCCCGACCTGGCCACCGCCTGGGAGATCTTGCAGCGGGCCGACTGCGACAACAGCGGAATCATGGTGGACACATGGCACTGGTACCGCCAGCCCGGTGGCCCCAACCCCGATCTGCTGCGCCAGATTCCCGCCGAGAAGCTGCGGGTGGTTCAGCTGTGCGATGCCGCTGCCGAGCTCCCCGACGACATGGACATCGCCACCGAAACCATGACTGCCCGGCTGCTGCCCGGCGACGGCGCGGTCGACTTCGCCGAGGTCCTGGGCATCATCACCGGCTCGGGCGCCACCCCCATCTGGTTCCCCGAGGTTTTCAGCGCTCCGCTGGCCGCGGCCGGTCCCCAGACCATGGCCCCCCAAGTGCTGGCCGCATCACGCTCGGTGATGGTGTAGCGACCTAGGCCCGCATATTGAACGTCGCCCTCAGGCGGCGGCTTGGCGCAGCATCCGGCGACGCTGGCGCTCAGAGCGGCCGCCCCACACTCCGTGCTTGATTCGGTTGCAGAGGGCATAGGCCAGACAAGCCTCTTGCACCAGGCACTCCTGGCAGATTCTCTTGGCCTTCTCTACTCCCAGACCATCGCTGGGGAAGAAGATGTCGGGCGACTCATCGATGCACTTGCCGTAAGCCATCCAGCTCTCGCTCATGGGACCTCCATTGATTACATGCCCCCGCATGTATGACGCCCCACCGCAGCCAAAAGTTCCCTCCGGAGAGGAATATCAAGAGCTATCGGCCGTCCGGTCAGCCATCATAGCGATGGATTCGACCCTGGGGGAGTCGCCCCTGGGCTGCTCGGAAATGCGCATTCGGGATGTCGCCGGGCGGCGGCTAGACTGGTACGGCCCCAATTCCCACAGGAGCAACAAATGACTGACACCATCGATGCCCTGCCCGAGCCGCCAGCAGGGAATGTCAAGGTGGTTTACATGGGTCCAGTAGCACCCCACTGGGACTTCATGTCCGACTTCGGCGATGCCGGCCACATTGAGCAGTTCAGAGCCCGGGCCGAGGCTCGCCTGCTGCTGCTTCCCCCCCATGATCCGCAGTTCCGCCGCAACCGGGAGCGGATCAACCGGGACGCCGAGCGGGAGAACCTGCTCATCGAATGGGACTTGGGATACGACGAAGAGGAAGAGGAGAGCGAAGCGGACGAGGGGTAGGCCCGAGAGAATGCGACATGGTTAACGAACCCATAGACACTGAAGCTGAGTCTGGGCGATTCATCAACCGCGAGCTCTCCTGGCTGGAATTCAACAGCCGCGTTTTGGCCCAGGCCGAAGACCCCTCGGTTCCCCTGTTGGAACGGGTCAAGTTCTGCGCCATTTGGTGCTCCAACCTCGATGAGTTCTTCCAGGTTCGGGTAGCCGGACTCAAAGACCAGCTGGCCGGTCAGTTCACCGGCACCACTCCCGACGGGCGCACCGCGGCCCAGCAGCTCCACGAGATCCGCATCGAGGTGGACGACCAGATGGACCGGGCGGCCCGCTGCCTGAGCGGCCTGACCGTGGAGATGGCCGACGCTGGCATCGAGATTCTGAACTGGGACGACCTGGGCGACGAGGACCGGAAGTTCCTCTCCGGCGAGTTCGACGACCGCATCTACCCGGTGCTGACCCCCTTGGCGGTAGACCTCGGCCACCCGTTCCCCTACATCTCCAATCTGTCGCTGAGCCTGGGCGTGCTGATGATCGATCCCGCCGACGGCCACCAGCGGTTTGCCCGTCTCAAGGTGCCGGCCACCTTCGGCCGCTTCATCCAGCTCCCCGACGAGCATCGGTTCGTCCCGGTGGAGCAAGTGGTGGCCGCTCACCTCCCGACGCTCTTCCCAGGCATGGAGATAACCGAGACGGTGGCCTTCCGGGTAACCCGCAACGCCGACCTGGCCGTGGACGAGGGCGAGGCCCAAGACCTGCTGGCCGCGGTAGAGGTGGAACTGCGCCGCCGCCGGTTCCGCAGCGTGGTCCGCCTGGAGGTGGAGCACCTGGTGTCGTCGGAGATCCGCAATCTGCTCATCGAAGAGCTCGACATCGAGCGCGACGACGTCTACGAGGTGGACACCCTGTTGGAGCTGTCCAGCCTGTGGGACCTGTTCGCGGTGGACCGCCCCGATCTCAAGAACCCGTCGTGGAAACCGGTCAATCCCCTTCCGTCGGCGGCGCCGGGTGACCAGCCGATCGATCTGTTCGCCCGAATCCGCGAGGGCGACATCCTGGTCCATCACCCGTACGACTCCTTCACCGCCACCGTGCAGGAGTTCATCTGGCAGGCGGCCAACGACCCCAAGGTGCTGGCCATCAAGCTCACGCTGTACCGCACCTCGGGCGACAGCCCGATTGTGCGATCGCTCATTCGAGCCGCAGAGGGCGGCAAGCAGGTGGCGGTGGTTGTAGAGCTCAAGGCCCGCTTCGACGAGGAGGCCAACATCGAGTGGGCCCGCCGACTGGAGCAAGCCGGCGTTCACGTGGCCTATGGGCTGGTGGGCCTCAAGGTCCACGCCAAGACCTGCCTGGTAGTGCGGGAAGAGGCCGACGGTGTGCGCCGCTACTGCCACATCGGCACCGGCAACTACAACTCCATCACCGCCCGGGTGTACACCGATCTGGGGCTGTTCACCGCCGATCCCGAGGTCGGGGTCGATCTGACCCAGTTGTTCAACTCTTTGACCGGCTACGGCCGCGATATCCAATTCCGCCGTCTGATACCAGCGCCTCAAGCCCTGCGCCCCACGTTGACGGAGCTGATCCGCAATGAGGCCGCCCGCGGCCCCGAAGGCCGGATCATCATGAAGATGAACAGCCTGGCCGATGCCGAGATGGTGGAAGCCCTCTATGAGGCCTCCCAGGCCGGAGTGGAGATCGATCTGATCGTGCGGGCCATTTGCTGTCTTCGCCCCGGGGTGCCTGGCATGTCCGACACCATCCGGGTCCGCTCCCTTATCGGGCGGTACTTGGAGCACAGTCGCATCTACTACTTCGGCAACGGCGAGGACATCGGCGCTCCGGCCTACTACATCGGCTCCGCCGATCTCATGCCCCGTAACCTCATCCGCCGAATCGAAGCTCTGGTGGCGGTGGTCAACCCGGAGCTTCGCCGCCGGCTCGACCAGGTGCTGGAGTACAACCTCGAAGACGACGCTCTGGCCTGGGAACTGGCGGCCGACGGGACTTGGCAGCGAGTGCCCAAAGGGTCGGGTTTCGAGGCCCACACTGCTTTTGAGAGGCTGGCCGCGGCCGCGATTGCGTAATAAAGATTCTTACTGAAACTGTGGGTATCCGCGATTTCGGCGCGTTCAGGCCCTACCGTTTTATTTCGTGCGTTTCGGAACGGTAGCGGTCATCCTCGGAGGCGGCGGACTAGTCACCCGCCACAGTGAGGGTGAATTGGAAGTTCTGATGGTCCACCGGCCCAAGCACCTCGACTGGTCGCTGCCCGCGGGCAAACTCGATCCGGGGGAGACCCTGGCCGAGTGCGCGCTGCGGGAGGTGCACGAGGAGTCCGGCTACGTCTGCGAGCTGGGCCGCGAACTGGGCATGGTGACCTACATCGACCGCAAAGGCCGAACCCGCCAGGTTCACTATTGGGAAATGGACGCCATTGCCGGTGACTTCAACCCCAATCCCGAAGTGGACGCCATTGCCTGGGTGCCGTTGGTGGAGTCGTTGAACTATTTCACCAACGAGCGCGACCTCAAGATGGTGAGCGCGTTCTTGGCCCTGGTGGGCGACAGCGTTCTGGCCTGACTTGGGCCGCTCCAAAGCTTTCTTCTCCGTTCACCTGCCGTTCAGGCGGTCGCGGCAGGGCTGAAACCCGTCCCTCCTAATTTGGCGGCTGACCCTTTGCGCTGATCGGTGTGTTCAGCGTGCATTCAAGGAGGACATGTGAGGCTACGGAAACTGCTCGTGCTCATTCTCGGGCTTATAACTACGTTCGCGCTCGTCGCGGCCGCGTGCGGCAACGATGACGACGATGGGGACGCCACCCCAGACACCGCGGGCCAGGCTGATGCCGGCGACACCGGCGATGCCGGGAGCACCGCCGATGATGGCGCCCAACAGGCGCCTGCCGATGAGGCCCCTGCGGGAAGCGTTTC
The DNA here is from genome assembly GCA_022822265.1 of Acidimicrobiia bacterium. Classification (GTDB taxonomy): domain Bacteria; phylum Actinomycetota; class Acidimicrobiia; order Acidimicrobiales; family Bin134; genus Poriferisocius. The sequence continues at coordinate 27,607 of JAJECA010000053.1, forward strand.
TGGTTCGGTGACGATTTCGGGTTCTTCGACGGTGGAGCCGATCTCGGTGCGGGTGGCCGAGCTGTTCGAGAACGTTCAGCCCGATGTGCAGGTGACGGTGGACGGTCCCGGTACCGGTGACGGATTCAAGCTGTTCTGCGAGGGCGAGACCGACATCTCCGACGCCTCTCGCCAAATCAAGGACTCCGAGGCCGAGGCCTGCGCGGCAAACGGCATCGACTGGATCGAGTTGCGGGTGGGCATCGACGGCATCGCGGTGATGACCGGCGAGGGCAACTCGGTGGAGTGCGTGAGCTTCAACGACATCTACGGCTTGGTCGGCCCCGAGTCCACCGGTTTCGGCTCTTGGTCGGACGCCGGGTCGCTGGGCCTGGAGACCTCTGATCTGCCGGACGTCGATCTGGACATCTACGGTCCGGGCGAGGAGTCGGGTACGTTCGACAGCTTCATTGAGATCGTGCTGGAGGACATCGCCGATGAGCGGGGCCAAGACGCCACCACTCGTCCCGACTACAACGCCAACGCCGATGACAACGTGATCATCCAGGGCATCCAGTCGAGCGACACCAGCTTCGGCTGGGTCGGCTTCGCATTCGCGGCCCACGCCTCGGGCGTGAAGCTGCTCGATGTGGACGGCGGTGACGGCTGCGTGAGCGCCAACGCCGACACCATCGCCTCGGGCGAGTACCCGGTGTCTCGCTCCCTGTACATCTACGTGAACAAGGCCAAGGCCGAAGCCAACCCGGCACTGGTCGCCTATGTGGACTACTACATGAGCGACGACGGCCTCGGCACCGCAGTGAGCGACGTGGG
>JAJECA010000021.1 GCA_022822265.1 Acidimicrobiia bacterium
GGTGTTGGCGGTGTACACCGCGGCCACGCCCGGGTGGTCGGCGGCTGTCCCCAGGTCGATCTCGCCGATCACTGCGTGGGCCACCGGCGAACGCACGAAACAGGTGGTCAACAGCCCGTCGGGCCGCAAGTCCCCCGTGTAGTGCCCCTCGCCGGTGAGCAGAGTCCCGTCCTCGCGGCGGATAACTTCGGTCCCCAGAATCGATCCAGCCATAGGGTGCCCATTATGGGAGGCAGTCCGACAGAACTCGGCATGGGAGAGTGAACATCTATGGAACTGCGTGAGGTAGTCGATCCGGCGACGACGGCCCTGGTGCTTCAGGAGTGCCAGAACGGGGTGATCGGGGAGCTGTCGGCGCTGCCGGCGCTGGCTGAGGCGGCCAAGGAGGGGTTGATCCCGAATGTGGCGGCGCTGGCGGCCGCCGCCCGGGGCGCTGGAGTGCGGGTGATCCACTGCACGGCCCAGCACCGGGTTGACGGGTGGGGCGGCAATAGCAACGCCCGCTTGTTCCGGGCCATGCCCAAGATGCCGGTGCAGTTGCATGTGGGCACCCCGGCGGTGGAGGTGGTGCCCGAGATCGGGGTGGCCGAGGCCGACGTGGTGCTACCCCGCCACCACGGCCTGTCGCCGTTTGAAGGCACCGAGCTCGACTCGCTGCTGCGCAACGAGGGCATCCGCACCATCGTGGCCGTGGGGGTGTCGGTGAACGTGGCCATCATCAACCTGACCTTCGACGCGGTCAACGCCGGGTACGTGGTGGTGATCCCCCGCGACGCGGTGGCCGGCACCCCGCCCGACTACGTCGACGCCGTGTTCGAGCACACCCTCGGCATCGTCGCCACCGTCACCACCACCGCCGACGTGGTGGATGCCTGGCCGGGGTAGGTCAGCCCAAACCGCCTCGGACGTAGGCCACTACGCCGGCTATTTCCTCTTCCCTGAGCTTGGAGGCGAACTCGGGCATCTCGCCGAGCCCGTCGCTCACCACCTCCTCCATGGCCTCGGCTGAGGCGTACTTCTCCAGAACCTTGCCGGGGCGGATGTCGGGTCCGACTATGCCGCTGCCGTCGACGCCGTGACACCCGACGCAACGGGTGAGGTACACGTTCTTGCCGAGGGTGAACGACTCGGCCGACAGCGGGACGTCGGCTGACTCCGCCGGAACCGAATCGCTACAGCCAGCCGCGGCGACCAGCATCAGCAGACCGCCCGCCAGCAGGACGGCGATGATCCGCCGCAATCGGGAGACGGGCAGGGTCAAGCTCCCACCGGGGCGCTGGGTGTGAAAGTCACCGGCATGGCCTCCGGGCCGACGATGAAGTTGGACGCCCGCCACGGCAGCGGGTCGTCGCTGGCCAGCTGGATGTCGGGCATCCGCTCGGCCAGCCGCTGGAACATGATCTTGAGCTCCAAGCGGGCCAACGACGCCCCCAGGCAGAAGTGCGTCCCCCATCCGAAAGCCAGGTGCTGGTTGGGCTCGCGCTCCAGGTCGAACTTGAAGGGGTCGTCGAACACCCGGTCGTCCCGGTTGGCCGAGGGATAGAACAGGATGATCTGGTCCCCCTCGCCGATGGTCTCACCGTGCATCTCCACATCCCGGGTGGCGCTGCGGGACATGTTCTTGATGGGGGTCACCCAGCGCAGCAGCTCTTCCACCGCCCGCTCCATCCAGGCGTCGTCGGCGGCCCGCTGGTTGAAGAGCGCCTTCTGCTCGGGGTTCTCCATCAGGGCCAGCATCCCCCCGCTGATCACGTGGCGGGACGTCTCGTCGCCCCCGATCAAGATCAGCAGCCCCTCCTGATACAGCGACTCGTCGTCGAGGCTGTCACCGTCCACCTCGGCATGGCACAGCACGCTCACCAGATCCGGCTGGGGCGGGCGGGCCCGACGGTCGGCGATCACCCCCATCAGGAACTCCCGAAAGGCCACGCCGGCCATGATCCCCTTCTCGAGCGCCTCCTGGTCGGTCTCGGTGGTGGCCCGCATCATGTCGTCGGACCATTCCAGCAGGTCGTCGTAGCTCTCCCGGGGAAAGCCCAGCATGTCGCCGATCAGGATCAGCGGCAACGGAGCGGCGATGTCCCAAATGAAATCGCACTCGCCCCGCTCGCACACCCTGTCGAGGATCTCGTCGCAGATGGCGATGACGTCGGGCGTGCGGTCCCGCACCCGCTTGGGGGTGAAGCCCCGGTTCACCAGCTTGCGGCGCTGCTTGTGCTCGGGGTCGTCCATGGAGATCATCATGGGCAGCGAGTTTCCGTGGGGACGGGGGCTGCGGAAGGACGAGAAAGTCTTGGGATCCTTCTCTATGGCCAAGATGTCGTGGTATCGAGAGATGCCCCACACATCGCTGTTGGCGTCGTAGTACACCGGGGCGTGCTCCCGCATCCAGGTCCACGCATCGTGCGGCTCGTGCTGGAACCAGAACCCGTCCATGAAGTTGACCCCGTCGAGGGTGGGGTGATTGGGCATTGCTCCCCCTAATGCTCGTAGTGCCGGACTAACCCTCGCCCATGAGCCGGGCGATCATCCGACTGCCCTGCTCTGGGTCCCAGGCCGCCACCATGTCGTCGATCCCGCTTTGCCACGACACCGAACACGGCCCGGTCATGGAGATGCGCTTGGCGCTGTCGAAGGCCCGGCTGTGGGTGCCCACCGGGTAGTACTCGAAGTTGGGCTCCACCCCGACCTGGGCTCCCATCCGGCGGCACATGTCCTCGATGCTGACGTTCTCGTCGCCGCCCCAGTTGACGATGGTGGCCGGCACGGTGGCCCCCTCCAAGAACGCCTCGGCGTGGGCGCACATGTCTTTCTCGTGGACCGGGGAGAACATGTTGGGCTCCGAGTCTTTGAGGGGCACCGGCATGTTGTTGGTCATCATGGCCAACAAGATGGCGGGCAGCCCCCCGTTTTGGCCGTAGGCCACGTTGATGCGGCCGATCACGGTGGGCAGGTCGTAGAGCCGGCACATGGTGCGGGCCACCGCCTCGGCGGCCATCTTGGTCACGCCGTAGGTCTCCGAATAGGGCTGCTCGCTGTCGCCCAGCGGATCGCCCTCGGCGTAGACGTAGGTATGGTCGGGGTTGTTCTTGTAGGCGGCGGCGGTGGAGGCGTGCAGAAAGCCCTTGGCGTTGCGGCAGTGGGCCATCAGCAGGCCGGTGGCCTCGGCGTTCTGGGTGAGGGCGAAGTCGTAATCGGGCGTAGCCGCCATGAACGCAGCCATGTGGATCACGTAGTCGAAGTCGTCGGGCAATCCGTTCAGATCGCCGGAGGCCAGGTCGGCCTTGTGCGGAATGGCCCCGGCCTCCTCCACCTGCTCCTTCGATCCGGGCTGGCTGAATCGGGCCAAACCCCACACCTCGTTGTTCTGAGCGAAATGTCGAGTCATGGGCAGAGCGATCTGCCCCGCGGTCCCGGTGATCAGAATCTTCTGGCCTTCCATCGTCGAACCTCCTCGATCTTTGCTCTCCCTGTACTAGCACGGCGAGCCTGCGGCGTTGACATGGTAGGGATAGAGACATGATCCGCACCGAGCCCCTCGACGCGCCACTGGGTTCGCTGGCCTCGGGCTGGAATCCCGGGGCGCCGCTGTCCGACGACGACTTGGCGGAGCTGCGCCGGGCCTTGGCCGACCGGCTGGTGGTGGTGCTGCGGGGCCAGCGGGAGTGCGATGCCGAGGAGCTGGCCGCCCTGGCCCATCAATTGGGCGAGCCGTTTCCTGCCGACGAGCTCTACAACATCCCCACCGAGGCACCTGAGGTGCTGGCCGTGTCCAACGAGCTCAACGACGACGGGCACGAGATCGGCACGGCGGGAAGCGGCCCATTGCCGTGGCACACCGACTACGCCTTCTTGGACACCATTGCCCGGGAGTCGCTGCTCAATGCCCAACGGGTGCCGGCCGACGGCGGGGCCGACACTTCGTTCTGCGACATGTACACCGCCTATGAGACCCTGCCCGACCACTTGAGCGAGAAGCTGGCAGGGCGGACCGGTCGGTACACCATCACGTCGGAGAACAACACCCGGCTGCGCCAGAACCACCACGACGAAGACCCCGCCGCGGCCGCCTCCCGTCGGATGCAGGCCAACCCCGACATCACCTATCCCGGATCTGGCCAAGTGGTCGAGCACCCAGTAGAGATGCCCCACCCCGACACCGGACGGGTGGCGCTGTACGTCTCGTCGTTCTCCTGCGGCTTCGACGGCATCGACGATTCCGAGGAGGCCTTCGCCCTCACCCAGGCGGCCATGGACCACGCCATCGTGCCCGAGCACACCTACACCCACCGCTGGCACCAAGGCGACGTGGTGATCTTCGACACCGTCGGCACTGTCCACCGCCGGGAGATGCCCCACAACCCCGCCCCCCGCTCCCTCCGCCAACTATCAATCAAGTACCCCTGATCGGCTACAGGCGACCCGCTGTCCTAGGCGGCCTCTCGTTAGTCTGGCGCTATGCCAACCCCAGCCCGAGTCGCCGTCGTTCCCCAGGAAATGGGCCAGCCCCTGCGCATCGAATCGGTGGAGTTGCCCGATCCCGGGCCCACCGAAGTGTTGGTGCGGCAATTCGCCAGCGGGGTGTGCCACAGCCAACTCCACGAGATCCACACCCCCCGGGCCAGCGACGTTGTGCTGGGCCACGAGTCCACCGGCGAGGTGATGGCGGTGGGCAGCGAGGTGGGCCACGTTGCCCCCGGAGACCGGGTGTTCGTGACCTGGCTGCCCCGCAGCACCCAGCCCCCCGACCGCCGGCCAGCCATGGCCCAGGTCACCCAGGACGACGGCGCACTGGCCACCAGCCTGGGGGTGTTCACCTGGGCCGACCACACCATCGCCGATGAGATGTTCATCGTGCCCATGCCCGATGACGCCCCTACCGATGTGACCTCCATCATCGGCTGCGCGGTGATGACCGGCGCCGGCGCGGTGATGAACACTGCCGGGGTAACCGCCGGATCGTCGGTGGCGGTGTTCGGCGTGGGCGGCGTGGGCCTCTCGGCTCTGGCCGCGGCCAAGGCATTGGGGGCCGACCCCGTGATCGCGGTGGACCTCTCCGTGGAGAAGCTGGACTTCGCCAAGCGCCACGGGGCCACCATCGGGGTCAACGCCTCGGAGTGCGACCCGGTGGCCCGCATCCACGAGCTCACCCCCCGAGACGGCCTCGACTTGATGGGCGCGCCCTGCTCAGGGGTGGACTTCGCCTTCGACTGCATTGGCGCGGAGGCAACCATCGCCCAAGTGGCGCCGTCGCTGCGGAAAAAGCGCTGGGCTGCCGACGAGCGGGCGGTGGCAGTGCTGGTCGGGATACCCGTGGCTGTACCCACCATTGACATCGGCGATCTCTTGATGCACGAGAAGCACCTGACCGGAAGCATCGGCGGCACCAGCCACCCCGAGCGGGACTTCCCCATCTACATGGACTGGTACCGCCGGGGCGACCTAGACCTCGACAGTCTGGTCACCCAGCGATTCGCCCTCGACGAGATCAACGAGGCGGTGGACGCTCTGGAAAACGGGCAGATCGCCGGACGATCCATCCTGGTTTTTGACTGAGTTACAGGAGTCAGCCATGCCCGAAATGAGCCAGCCAGAGCCAAGCAATCAGGCCGGGGACGGCGCATCGCGCACCGTGCTCTATGAGCTCTCTGGTCATGTGGCCACCATCACCCTCAACCGCCCCGACTCGCTCAACGCCATCAACGGCGAACTGCGCCAAGACCTGAATGCCGCCTGGAACCGGTTCCGGGGCGACGACGATGCCTGGGTGGCCATCATCACCGGAGCGGGGCGGGCCTTCTGCGCCGGGGCCGACATGCGCGACGGCGAGGGATCGGTGGGGGTGTTCGAGGGTACGTTCTGGGAGAAGCCCACCATCAACTCCTTCGAGTCGGGCCTGGAGCTGTTCAAGCCGACCATCGCCGCGGTGAACGGCCACTGCCTGGGCTACGGGCTCACCGGTGCGCTGGCCTGCGACTTCCTCATCACCAGCGACCAGGCCACGTTCGGCTTCCCCGAGGTGCGCCTGGGCGTGCCCACCATCGTGGGGGCCATTCAACTGCCCCGCAAGGTGGATTGGGCCGATGCCATGGAGCTGTTGCTGACCGGCGAGCGAGTGGACGCCGAGCGAGCCCGGGAGATGGGCCTGGCGTGGCGGGTGGTGCCCCACGACGAGCTGATGGACGAGGCCCGGGCCTTGGCCGAGCGGCTGGTGGCCGCGGCGCCGCTGGCGGCGCGGGCCACCAAGGAGGTGGCCAGCCGCACCCGCACCATGTCGTGGGTGGAGGCGGTGCGCTTCGGGGAGACCATGCGGATAGTGGCGGGATCGACCGAGGACGCCGCCGAGGGCACGACGGCCTGGGCCGAGGGCCGTCCCCCAAACTGGCAGGCCCGGTAGCCAGATGGGCTTTCGGGCCATTGTCTTCTGCGTGGTGGCGGCCGGGTTGGCCTTTGTCGGCCTCTCTTTGGCCGGCATCGTGTCCACCTGGGGTCTCGACTGGGTGACCATCGAGTCGGAAGACACCGATCCCGAGTCCACCCCCGAGCCCACCCCCACCGTCACCGAGGCGCCTCTGCCCGAGCCTGTCGTGGAGGTCGAATTGGAGATCGACCCCCGTTATCCCCCCGACACCCAATGGACCGTGTTCGACGTGCCCTCGGCGCTCAACGTCCGTGCCGGCCCCAGCACCGACCATCAGGTGCTGGGCACTGCCAACCTGGGGTCCACCGTCACCCTCACCGGCCAGGTGGTGGAATCCCCCACCAGCGGCACCTGGGTGCAGGTCCGCTCCACCACCGTCACCGGCTGGGTCTTCGCCGCCTACCTGACTCCGGCGGGCTGAACCAGCGTCAAGAGGTGCCCAGCGACTCGACCACGGGGATCTCGTCTTCGGCGAGGGGGGCCATGGGGGTGCGGCGGGCCAGGGCGGCTTCGATGTGGGGGGCGAGGCGCTCGGCTTTGGCCGCTTCCCGCTCGTCTTCGCCCTCTTTTAGGGCGGGCATTACCTCTTTGGCGAACATCTCCAGCGACTGGCAGATGTGGTCGTGGCGGTTGCGGCCCGACTGCTGGATGAACATCACCTGGTCCACCCCGACGTCGGCATAGCCCTGGAGCTGGCGGGTCACCTGCTCGGGTGTGCCGATGCCCAGCGTCTCCCCCAGACCCTCGAATGACTCCCTGGATTCCTGGAAGTTGTCCCACACGTTGGTCAGGCCCGGCTGGTGCCGGCCGATCACGTAGTAGTGCAACAGGCCGTGGCCGAAGAAGTGGAAGCCCTCGAGGCCCCGGCGCTCGGCTTCGTCTCGGTCGTGGTGCATCGACAAACCCACCACCATGGCGATGTTGGCGTTGACGGTGTGGCCGATGGGCACGCACTCCTCGGACAGAATCCGGTAGTAGTCGTCGACCCAGATGGCGGCCTCATCGGGGTCCACGAAGGCAAACGTCAGCGCGCCCATGCCCAGCCGGGCGGCCAGCTTGATGGTCTCCCGGTTTGAGCACGCCACCCACAGCGGCGGATGGGGCTTCTGCGCCGGTTTGGGCACCACGTTGCGGCACGGCATGGAGAAATATTCGCCCTCAAACCCCGGATAGGGCTCCATGACCATCATGTTGCAGCACTGCTCGGTGGCCTCCGCCCACGCCGGGCGCTTGTCGGCGTGCTCAATGTTGAATCCGCCCAACTCCACCGCGGCCGACGACTCGCCGGTGCCGAAGTCCACCCGGCCGTTGGAGATGAGATCCAAGGTGGCGATGCGCTCGGCCACCCGGGCCGGGTGGTTGTACTTGGGGGGCATCTGCACGATGCCATGGCCCAGCCTGATCCGCTCGGTGCGCTGGCTGGCCGCGGCCAAGAACACCTCGGGCGCCGACGAGTGCGAGTACTCCTCTAAGAAGTGGTGCTCCACTTCCCAGGCGTAGTCGTAACCAAGCTGATCGGCCAGCTCCACCTGCTCGAGGGCTTCGTGCAGCAGCCGCTGCTCGTCGCCCTCCTGCCATGGTCGCGGCAACTGGTGCTCATAGAAGACTCCGAATTTCACCCTCCAGAGCCTACGCAGCTTTGCTCCGATCAGCCGATCGCGGAGGAATCTGTTTAGCATCGCCGCGATGAGCAGTGATCGGGCACCGGTGCTGGTGGGCGTGGCCCAGTACGTGGGACGAGAAGCCGACCCGACGGCCTCGCCCGACCCGTTGACCATGGTGGCCGATGTTGCTACCCGGGCCGCCTATGACTCCGGCGTGGGCAATTCCCTGTTCGCCCATGTGGACACCTATTTCCAGATCCCTCTGGCCTACTGGACTCCGGCTAACGGCGCCGCCCTTGCTGCCGAGCGGCTGGGCATCTACCGCCGGGCCCGGATCCAGAACACCGGGGGCGGCGGCGAGATGGGCGTGCTGGCCGCCAATCACCTGGCCGCGGAGATCATGGCCGGTCGCACCGAGGTGGCCGTGATGACCGGCGGTCAGATCTGGAAGACGTTCGAGCGAGCCAAGGCTGCTGGGGTGGAGTTGGACTGGCCCACCGGCGGTGATCCAACTGGTGCCGACGAGCGGTTCGCCCCCGTCGCCAAGCCCATGGTGTCGGAGCTGGAAGAACGCCATCACCTCACCCGCCCTATCCAGGCCTACCCCCTGTTCGAGAACGCACTGCGGGCCGCCCAGGGATTGTCCCTGGCCGAGCACGCCCAGCGGCTGGGCCAGATGATGACCGAGTTCACCGCGGTGGCGGCGGCCAACCCCTACGCCTGGTTCCCCACCGAGCGCAGTGCGGAGGAGTTGGCAACCCCCACGGCAGAGAACCGGATGATCGGCTTTCCCTACACCAAGTATCTGAACTCGGTCTTGAACACCGACCAGGCCGGGGCGTACGTGATGACCTCGGTGGCCAAGGCTCGGGAGCTGGGAATCCCCGAGGATCGCTGGGTGTACTGGTGGGGCGGCCACAACGCCTCCGAGGAAGCCTGGTTTGCCAGCACCCGCCCCAACTTCGCGGAATGCCCGTCGATGAAGGACTCGTCGGTGGGCGCGCTCGACCAGGCCGGAGTGGGCGTGGACGACATCGCCCTGTTCGATTTCTATTCCTGCTTCCCCGTGGCGGTGCGCATGGCCTGCGCCATGCTGGGCATCGACGAGCTGGACCCCCGTCCGTTCACCGTCACCGGAGGCCTGCCCTACGCCGGCGGGCCGGGATCGGCCTACAACATGAACTCGATAGCCGCCATGGTCGAGCAGCTACGAGAAGACGACCGCTCCATCGGCATGGTCACCGGCAACGGCTACTTTCTGACAAAGCATGCCGCCGCGGTGCTCTCGGCACGGCCCAAGCAGGGCAGCTGGGACCGGACCGACGGCCCACCCCCGTCAGCCGCCATGGATACCGCCCCGGCCAATCCCGACGATTCGGCCACCGGTCAGGGCCGCATCGAGGCCTACACCGTCATGCACGACCGCGACGGCCAACCGGCCATGGGCTACGTCTGCGGACGCCTCAACGGAAACGGCAGCGAAGGCCATCGCTTCTTGGCCAACCTCCCCGAAGACCCCGACCTGCTCCGCGAGCTATTGGCCTCTGAGGCCGTGGGCAGGATCGGCGAGGTGCACACCGATCAAGCCACAAACCGCGGCATCTTCACCCCGGCCTGAGCCGGCCGAAATTCAGTCGGTGGTCAGGCCCACGGGGCAGGAGACGCCGGTGCCGCCTAGGCCGCAGTAGCCGTTGGGGACTTTGGCCAGGTACTGCTGGTGGTAGTCCTCGGCGTAGTAGAAGGGCGGGGCGGCGATGATCTCGGTAGTGATCTCGCCATAGCCGGCATCGGCCAACCGGGCGCCGAACATTTCCCGGGACGCCTCGGCGGCCACCTTCTGGTCGTCGTCGAAGTAGTAGATGCCCGACCGGTATTGGGTGCCCACGTCGTTGCCCTGTCGCATTCCCTGGGTGGGATCGTGGTTCTCCCAGAACAGCGCCAGCATCTGCTCGTAGCTGGTTACCTGGGAATCGAACACGGCCAAGACCAACTCGTTGTGCCCGGTAAGGCCGCTGCAAACCTCCTGATAAGACGGGTTGGGAGTGAATCCCGCGCCGTAGCCCACCGCGGTGGTGAACACCCCCGGCGCCTGCCAGAACACCCGCTCCGCCCCCCAGAAGCAGCCCATTCCCACCATGATCTGCTCCATGCCATTGGGGAACGGCGGCTTCAGCGGATTGCCGTTCACATAGTGGGTCTCCGGCACTGGCATCTCTTCTTCCCGCCCCGGCAGTGCATCAACAGGGTCCACCATCATCGACTTCTTCATCCCGAACAAGGCCATACCCGAAGTGTAGGGGCTGTCGCAGGCAATCCCCTCCGGTTGCCGAATCGGATTGGACGAAGATCCAAACCGCATCAACAATCTGTTGAGGTCGTTCGGCTGCCTTGAGACTGCATAGTCTTGCCATCGCGTCTCAATCGAAGACTGTTGTCAATTGGTACTAGCTGATGGGGAGTACGGGGTGAAACGAGCAAGGAGTACAAGGCGGTCGGTGGCAACCGCTGGGGTGGTTGTCGCCTTATTGGCCGGAGTGCTGGCCTTCGGCGGGGCTGGAGCGGCCTCGGCCCAGGAGCCAGTGCTGATCAGCGAAGAAGAGGCGACCACCCAAGAGGAGCCGAGCTGCGAGGTTGTCGACTTGGGGGCGCTGGACAGTGCTCCGGGCAGCTCACTGGAAGCGAGCGGCCGCTGGACCACCGAGGACTGCGATTCGCGCTTCCGCCTCGACAGCGACGCCCACACCTATCAGTTCGAGATTTCCGACACTGGGCGAATCAGGGTCGACTTGAACTCCTCTGAAGGCGACTCCTACCTCTATCTGCTGGACGAGGACGGCAACCGGATAACCGAGAATGATGACGGCGGAGTGGGCGCCCTCGACGCCCGCATCGAACGCGAACTCCAGGCGGGCGTCTATTTGATCGAGGCCACCACCACCCCGGGCCGGGTCAGGGGAGCGGCTGACTTCACGGTGGAGGTGACCCAAGTGGCCACCTGCGACCCACAGGTTCTGGGAGAGTTGACGCCCGATCAAGAAATCGAGGTGACGGGCTTTTGGACACCCGAGTCCTGCCAGTCGATTTTCCTGACCGGACACCCCTCCAACTACTTCGTTTTCACCCTGCCCGAGGGCGCCCGGGTGCGCGTGGACCTGACATCGGAGATCGGCGATCCGGTGCTCATTGTGGCTCCCATCGTGGCCCTGCGGTCGGTGGTACCCGGCCAAGTCGCCCATAACGACGACGCCGGAGGTACCCGCAACTCCCGAATCGAGCAGTACTTCCCGGCTGATGTCTACGGGATTGAGGCGACCACCTTCCGAACCAGAGACCTCCAGGGTCCCCGGGTCGATTTCACCCTCACCCTCACCATCGTGGAAGAAGAGGCCAGCCAGCGCAGCCCCTTGCTGAAGATCGAGGAGGTCGACATCCCCACCGAGGTGGTGGCCGGCGATCCGCTCCCCATCAACTACCGCATCGGCAACGCGGGTGGTGACGAATTCCCCGACCAGGCCAGCCACGCCATCTTGTATGCAATCGGTCCCCGGGTGTTCGACCGAATCGGCCCTGTGTTCTCGAATCTCTGGCCCGCCGGCGCCTCCTACCACACCAACGAGGCAACGGCGAGCGCCACGAGCAAGACGACGCAACAAGTAGCCCCGCACTCGGTGACATTCTGGAGAACCGGCCCCACCTGGGTGTTCACCGCGGTCATCGCCCGCGACGCCAATGACGACGAGCTCGGATTCCACGGCCTCTGGCACGACCTGATGGTGCTAAGCCATCCGACCTACGAACCCGTGCTGGTGGAAGTGGACGGCGCGGTCTATTCGGTCTCGGCGAAGCTCGACGAAGACCTGGAAGACGAGGATGAAGAAGGAACGGTGGTCACCACGGTGACCTCCGTAGACGACCCCGAAGCCGAAATCGACGCCGAGACTAAGGAGAGAGCCCAATACACCGCCGGGGTCCGCACCCAACTGCTCGATGGCATCTTCGACCGGCCGGCGATCGCTGGACTGCCGGAATCGGATAACCCGGCTTCGGTCACCGTGGACGGCCCCTCATCGAGCGGGCTCCTCAAGACGGCCGCGCCGCGGTTTGCGGCTCTGGTCCGAGACACGAATCTGCCTGAGACACTGGCCGCCGGCGAGGCGATCAGCCCGATAGCCGTTGAGAAACTGGTGCTCTCCCTAAGCGAGGGGGCATCGGGGACCTACGCGTTTCTGGCTGAATCATGGCGCTCTCTGCTGGAAAGGGCGGACAACGGAGAAGCGCTGACTTTCGAAGAGGCGACAGCCGTCCAGGCCCAGTTGGCCTATGTCAAAAACGTCATCGCCCCGGTGGTGGCAGCAAGCAAGATCGTCGATGCGGCCCAGGCCGCCGAACTGGGCTGGGATGATCCTCAAATCCAGGCCATGCTGTCCACTCAGCCGAGCTGCTACACCGGCGAAGACCCACTGAGCGATGCGCTGGCGCTGGCCGAAGTCGAAGATGCCGAGGCCTTGGAGCAGCTTGACGCCGAGATGAGAGCCGCCCTCTTCGCCTACATCGTGGCCATCGACAACGTGCTCTGCGCGGTGGAGAACGTGGACGCGGCCAATTCCCGGTTCCTCGAGCGCCTCGGCCTCGGCGGGAGCGATCAACTCCTCGATCTGATCGAGCCGGAGGTGCTTCCCGAGCCCGAGGAAGAGCCCGAGCCTGATCCGCCGATTGGTCTGCGTGTGATGGCCCGACTCGGCGAAGACGGTCGCATCGAGCATGGCGTGGAGCTGTCCAGCGGCTTCCAGATTCTGCCCGAGCGGCGCTACCTGCCCGCTGGCACGCGGGTTGGCATGTGGTACTTCACCTTGGACGTGGAGTTGGGCAACACGTCGATCGGCCAGATCCGCGCCCGCCGCCTGTCCGACGGACGGGTCGAATTGGGCTTCCGCGACTTCGACGGCGACTCATACGTCCCCGACATCGCCTACCTGCCCGCCGACCTAGACGAGGGCGTTTGGTACCGCAGCAGCCTCATCGAAGTCCCCCGGCCCCCCGAACCCGCGGAGGATGAAGAAGAAGCCGGATGACCGCCCGCCTGACCGGCCAGAGCGTCGATCGCGTCGAAGGCCCTCGCCTGCTGCGGGGCGAGGGCCGCTTCGTGGGCAACATCCGCCATCCCAACTTGCTGCACATCGCCTTCGTCCGCAGCCAGCTTGGCCACGCCGACATCCTGGGCGTCGACACCTCAGCAGCCCGGAGCACTCCTGGGGTGGTCGAGGTGTTCACCGCCGAGCACCTCGACGGCGGGGTAGCCCAGGGAATCGCAGCCGTGCTGTTCGAGCGCCATCACTACGACCAAGACGGCAATCTGCTAACTGCCTCGTTGGCCGACTATCTGGTTCCCTCAGCGGCCGAGATGCCAGTGATCGAGGTGGAGCACCTAGAAGTCGAGCCCCTGCACGACGCCGACTGGCGGGGGGTGGGCGAGGGCGGCCTCATCGGCGCCCCCGCGGCGCTGACCAACGCCGTGGCCGACGCAGTGCGTCACCTGGGCATCGACATCTGCGAACAACACCTCCCACACCAGAGAATGCGACAGCTTCTGGCCACCGCCGAAGGCTGACTCGCGGCAACCGACGCACTCCATGGGACTTGGCGGCGGGGAGGCAAGTAGGCTCAGCGGCTACCGCGGAATGAACCCAGAACCCGGAGGGGGAAGTTGATGGCAGTCGCACCGGAGAAGATTCGCAACGTCGCGCTGGTGGGGTCGCAGGGATCGGGAAAGACCACTCTGGCCGAGGCGCTGCTGTACCGGGCCGGCGTCATCGAACGCACCGGCCGGGTGGAAGAGGGATCCACGGTATGCGATTTCAGCCCTGAGGAGAAGAACGCCACCCACAGCCAGTCGCTGGCCCTAGCCAGCTTCGAGTGGCACGGCCACAAGATCAACCTGCTCGACACCCCCGGGGCGCCTGACTACGCCGGAGAGCTCCACGCCGCCCTCCAGGTGGCCGACCTTCTGGTCTTTGTGATCGATGCGTCCAGCGGGGTGGACCACCGGGCCACGTCCATCTGGCACCAGGCGGCCGATGCCGGCCTTCCCCGCATCGTGTTCGTGAACAAGCTCGACCGGGAGCACGCCAGCTTCGAAAACGTGCTCACCGAGCTGCAAGACGCGTTCGGCGCCGGGGTAGCCCCCCTGGAGCTGCCCATCGGCGCCGGCCCGGATTTTCACGGGATTGCCGACCTCCTCACCGACAAGGCCTACATCTACGACAGCGGCTCCGCGGAGGAATCCCAGATCCCCGCGGAAATGGAGGACCAGGAAGCCGAGGTTCGAGAGCAGCTGGTGGAGGGCATCGTGGTGGCCGACGACGACATGCTGGAGCAATACCTGGACGGCAACGTCCCCAGCCCGTCCGAGCTCGAAACAGTGCTCGGGCGGGGTGTGGCCGACGGGTCGGTGTTCCCCGTGGTGTGCGGTTCGGCCACCGGTCCCATCGCCGTCGACCGCCTGGCCAACTTCTTGGTGGAGATCGGCCCTCCCCCCACCTCCCGAGCCATGACCGTCACCATGAGCGACATCGACTCCGAACCGGCGTGCGATCCCGCTGGCGACCAGCTCGCCTGCGTGTTCAAGACCATCAGCGACGACTACGTGGGTCAGATCTCGCTGTTCCGAGTGCTTTCGGGCACCATTCGCCGAGACGACAACCTCACCAACTCCGCGACCGGCAACGGCGAACGCCTTCGGGGCCTGGTCAAACTGGTGGGCGGCAAGCAGGAAGACATCGACGTCATCGCCGCAGGGGATATCGGAGGGGTCACCAAGCTCCAGCAGACCCGCACCGGTGACACCTTGACCAACGCCGGACGGGCTGTAGTCCAGCTCGAACCCTGGCCTGAGCCGGTGCTGGCCTACGGACTGTTGCCCAAGACCAGGGCCGCAGAGGACAAGCTGGGCACCGGATTGAGGCGGCTCACCGACGAAGACCCGTCCCTGCACCTGGAGCGGAGCGAGGAGACCCGCCAGACCCTGCTGCGGGGCCTCGGAGAAGCCCATCTGCGGCTGGCCATCGCCCGCCTTGATCGCATGGGCATCGAGGTGGAGACCGAGGATTTGCGGGTCCCCTATCGCCAGACCGTCACCGGCAACGGAGACGCCGAGGGTAAGCACAAGAAGCAGTCCGGCGGGCACGGCCAGTTCGGGGTGGCCTATGTTCGCATCGAGCCCCTTCCCCGGGGAAGCGGCTTCGAGTTCGTCGACGCCATCAGCGGGGGTGCTATTCCCCGGTCGTACATTCCCGCGGTGGAGGCCGGCATTCGCGACGCCATGACCGATGGCGGTGAGCTGGGATTCCCCATCGTGGACGTCAAGGCCACGGTGTACGACGGCAAGCATCATTCGGTGGACTCATCGGAGTTCAGCTTCAACATGGCCGGAAAGCTGGCGTTCAACGCCGCTTTCGCCCAGGCCAACCCCGTTGTGCTTGAGCCCATGGCCCGGGTGGAGATCACCGTGGCCCCCGAATACCAGGGCGACGTGATGGGCGACCTGTCGTCTCGCCGGGGTCAGGTGCAGGGCACCGATGCCGGGCCGTGGGGCGAGCAGGTGATCCACGCCATCGTCCCCGAAGCCGAGTTGGTGCGCTACGCCATCGAACTCCGGTCACTCACCGGCGGTCGGGCCCGTTTCAAAGCTGAGCGGGTGGCCTATGAGATCCTCAGCGGGGCCCTCCCCGAGGCAGCAACGGCCTAGAACGGTAAACTGGAGAGATGCCCGAGCCGTCCGAGTCCGAGGATCTGGAGTTCCAGTGGACTGATCCCCGGGACTACCAGGCACCCGATGGGATAGTCCGCAAGGTCACCGGCTCGGCGGGCGGCTCCGCGATTGGCGCGGCCATGGTGGCATTGGGTGAGATCTTGGAGCCGGAGAAAACCCGCGTAGAGATCCAGCAGGAAGACGACGAGCCCGAACCCGATATGCCCTTTACCATCGACTTCGGCGACCTTCCCCCGCTGACTTAGCAGCCTTTCACCCCCGGCGACTTCCCCCCGCTGACCTAGCAGCCCCCAACGCGGGCGACCACCGGGCCGAGAAGGCCGATGCCGAGGCGATGACCGCCGCCAACAAGAAGATGGCGAAGAATCGCTCCGAAGAATCGCTTGGTCCGAGCACTGTGATCATGACGGTGATGCCGGTGGCCGCCCCGATGTGGCCGATCATCTGCAATGACCCGGTGGCCACACCCAGGTCGGCATCGTCCACAGAGTTGGCCACCCCTGCTACCGCAGGGGTCCGGATGGCCCCTTGACCAACACCGGCCACAAACAACAGCACGATCACCCCGACCAGCGAGCCGGCCAAGGCGAATGCCCCGGTTGCGGCCAATGCTGCTGACATCGTCAGCGCGCCGCCGATCATGATCGTCCTGCCACCCAGGCGCGATTCCACCCGACCGGCGTACCACGCCCCCAAGCTGAACCCCACGGGCCGGGCGATGAGCGCCGCCGATATCCGGCTCACCTCGGTGATCCCGAACGAGCGCTCCAACATGAATGGGGCCACCACAAACGTGCCCATGTACGCCATGTGGCCTAAGAACGTGACCAGGTTGGGGATCACGAACCCGCGCCGGGCCAGGAACTCCAGTGGGAAGAGCGGATCGGCGGTCTGGCGCTCCACGACGGCGAACACCGCCAGGGCCACGGGGCTGACCGCCAATCCAGCCACGACGAGCGGGTGGCCCCAGCCCCATTCCGGGCCCCGGTTGATGGCCATGAGCAGGCCGGTCACCGCCAGACCCAAGCTGATCGCCCCGCCCACATCGAAGCGCACCTCGGGCTTGCGGGCGGTGTCGGGCAGCAGCGGAATGGCCGCCAACAGCGCGATCAGCGACGGCACCGCTTGGATGAAGAAGATGGTCCGCCAGCCGAAGGCGTCCACCATAAACCCGCCGAATGCCACCCCGATGGCCGGCGACATCGCGGTGACCGCCGACCAGTAGCCCAGAGCCAGCGCCCGCTCCCGGCGGGCGAACACCGTCATGATGATGGCCATCGACGCGGGGAGGGTGGCCGCCCCTATGAGCGAGCCGAGGGTGCGCATGGCCACTAGCACGCCCACGTTCCACGCCATGGCGGTCAACAACATGAACACGGTGGCCAGGGCGTACCCCCACAGGTACAGCCGCCGGTGGCCGTACAGATCGCCGAGCTTGCCGGCTATGGGGGTGCCAACTGCCATGGCGATCAACGGGGCGGTCTGCACCCAGCTCACCGCGCTCTCCGATGTCTGGAGGTCGTCGGCGATTATCGGCAGCGATGCCGACAGCACCGTGATGGGAAAGCTGGTGGAGGCGATGCCGGCCATGGTGAGGCCGAGCACCGCCCAGCGGTAGTTGGGCCAATCCTGAAACCGCTGACGGCGGCCGGTTTGCTGGGGTTCGGGGCTCACCCCCCGGTCGCAGGACTGGCGGTGGGCCCCAGCTTGGACCGCAGATCAGCCTCCACGGCCTTGATCAGCTCTCCGGCATGCTCATCGCGCAGCTCGGCTAGACGGGGAGCGCCCGCACCCGCCTCGGCGTCCCACTCGTCGGCGAACCGGCCCGAGGTGATGTCCTCCACCAGCTCCCGCATGGTGGTGGCCACGTCCACGTGGTCGAACCGGCCCCGCCGGGAAAGCTGTCCGTACTGGCTGGCCGGAGAGTGGTGGTCGAGCTGGGCCACGAAGCCGATCTCCCGCAGCAATCGGTAGTTGCGCTCCACTTCACCGGAATAGAACAGCTCGGTGGTGATGGCCTCCAGCGGGATGCCCAGTTCCAGCATCACCAACACGAAATTGGTGTTCACATGGGTCAGCACCGGCGATAGCAGCTGCTCCACCGCCAAATCCAGCACCGCCTCTTGATAGGGAGTCATGGCAATGGCCCCTTGGCGGAGTCCGCCGATGGCCTTGGCCACCGCCAGCATGCGGGCCTCAGCGGTGCCGGTGAGGTCGCGTTGGACGCCCACCGCGGTGATGAAGCCCACTCCCTCCTCGTAGCAGCGCCGCACTTCGGGGCCCAGCATCCGAGGAGCGACCATGGCGATGTCGCCGTCGGGAGTGAACCGGTCGAAGGCCAGGGTGTAGCCGCTGGCCACGATGGTGAGCGCCTCTGGCCGAGGGGAGAGGCCCAGACCGGGGATGGAGTCGTCGGGAATCAGCACGCAGATGACATCGGCCGACGAGGCATCGGCGATGTCACCGGCGTCGAATCCGTCGTCGATGGCCTGCTCCCGGGTCTCGTCGGCCCTCACATGCACCGACACCGTTAGGCCCGAGTCCCGCAAGTTGAGCGCCCACGGCCTCCCCTGGTTGCCGTAGCCCACCACGGCCACCTGCTGGCCGTCTAGGGCGGCGAGGTCTGCGTCCTGCTCGTAGAAGAAGTCGGTCATGGCCCTACTTTCCCAAAAGGCCAGCCGATCAGCCGAGGCGAGCCGCCGCCTTTGCTGAGGTTGTGTCAGTATTTGCCATGAGCGCTGCTGCGTCTTCCGCTGTTTCGTTGGAAGCTCAGACGATCATCGACCCAGATGTGTGGGCCGATCCCTATCCGTTCTACGAAAGGCTCCGCCAAGAGCATCCGGTATGGCTGGTGCCGGGGCTCGACTTAGCCTTTGTGGCCACTCATGACCTGATCGTGGATGCCCTCCGCCGGATCGACGATTTCTCCAATCACCTCGACGTTCTGTTGATCACCGATGACGACGGCAAACCCGCGCTGTTCCGCACCGAGCAATTCGGCGAGGGCACGACCACCCTGGCCACCGCCGACCCGCCTGAGCACACCGTTCATCGCAGCGTGGTGTTTCCCGAACTGGTGGCCAAGCGCATGGAGGCCATGCGGCCCGAGATCGAGGCATTCATCGACGAGCAGTTTGTGGCAGCCCGTTCCCAAGGGAATCGGGTGGAATGGGCCTACACCGTGGCCCATCCCGTGCCGGCGCGGGTCATAGGACGGCTAATCGGGCTGCCCGATGAAGACTGGCCCAATGTGATGAAGTGGGCGCTCCACGGTGGCCTGCTTCTGGCCGGCTTCATCACTCGGGAGTCCATTGCGGCCGTCACCGAGGAGACGATCGGGGCCGGCGGCTTCCTATTCGAGAAGCTGATAGAGGCCGGCGAAGACCCAGGCGACGACCTGGTGGGGGTGTGCGCCAAGGCGGTGGCCAACGGCGACCTGGACGTGACCCATGCCATCGGCACCCTCACGGTGTTACTCGGCGCCGGCGGTGAGTCCACCGCGTCGCTGATCGGAAATGCGGTGCGAATCCTGGCTGACGATCCTGAACTCCAAGAGCAGATTCGGGCCGACCACAGCCTCTTGGAGAACTTCATCGAGGAAGCCGTACGACTGGAGTCTCCGTTCCGAGGCCACTACCGCCAGGTCAAACGCGATTGCGAGCTGGGGGGCGTCACCCTCAAAGCCGGTACCACCGCGTTCTTGCTGTGGTCGTCGGCCAATCGCGATCCCGCGGAGCACGAACGGCCAAACGAGGTTGTGTTGGACCGTCGCATCCCCCGCAGCCATCTGGCCTTCGGCCGGGGAATCCACCACTGCGTGGGCGCACCGCTGGCCCGCCTTGAGACCCTGTGCTCTCTGGAGCGGCTGCTGCAAGAGAGCTCTTGGTTCTCATTGGCCGACGACGACCCGCCCCGGTGGGAGAAGAGCGTCTTCGTCCGCCGTCACGAGCACCTCCCGTTGGACGTGACCTGGAACTAGCCGACCACCGCACTCCCGGCCCTAGGGTTGCTAGCCATGGGTGACTTCTCTGGCCGCTCCGGCGGGGCACTGGTAACCGGGGGCAGCGGCGGCATCGGAGCGGCCATCTGCGAGATGCTCGCCCAGAGAGGGACTTCGGTGGCGTTCACCTATCGAGCGAATACCGAGGCGGCCGAGGCAGTGGCTGCTTCGGTAAGGGAAGCCGGAGTGGACGCCCACATCGGGAAACCTGCGCTGGAAGACCCCGATGAACTCAGGGCATTTGCCGATGAGGCTGCCGATCTGCTCGACGGTTTGCACACCGTGGTGAGCGCGGCTGGCCCCCACGTCCCTCAGATGTATTTGTCGCAGACCGACCCCGACCTGTTCGCCCGCCAGATCGACGCCGACGTGGTGGGGGCGTTCAACCTGACGGTGGCCGTCCTCCCCCATCTGCGGGCAGCCGGCGGCAACATCGTTTACGTCACCACCGCGGCCACCACCGTGTTCCCCAAACGCGACGCCCTGTCGTCGATCCCCAAAGGCGCGGTGGAGTCGTTGATGCGGGCGGTGGCCGTGGAGGAGGGTCGATTCGGAGTGCGAGCCAACTGCGTGGGGCCGGGAATGCTGGAGGACGGCATGGCCGCTCGCCTGATGGCCGAAGGCGATCTGGACGACCGGGCTCTGGAGGTGGCCCGCGCCAACATCCCCCTCGGCCGATTCGGCAAGGCGGCCGACATCGCCGAGGCCGCCTGCTTTTTGGCCTCCGACGCGGCCAATTACATAAGCGGCCAAAAGCTCGACATCGACGGCGCGTTCACCATCTAGCGGCTAGTCCCACTCCTCAACCGTGACCCGGTGCATGAGGCGGCGCTCTATGTAATCGGGCACGGCGAAGTGCTGGACGGCCCGGTTGTCCCAGAAGGCTATGGAATCGGTGGCCCAGCGGAAGCGGCACTGGAACTCGGGCGAGCGCACGTGATTCAACAGGAACGGCAGAAGCACGTCGCTCTCGGCTTCGGTCACTCCCACGAGGCGGGTGGTGAAGTTGCTGTTCACGAACAGGGCCCGCCGCCCGGTCTCGGGATGAACCCGCACCACCGGGCGAATCAGCTCCGGGTATTCAGCTTGCATCGGCTCCAAGTGCTCTTTGGCGAAGCCCTCGTCGATGGCCCGGGTGAGGGTGTAGGTGAGGTCGTGGCCCGCCTCCAGGCTGTCGATCAGCGCCCGCATCGGCTCGGACAGCGCCTCGTAGGCCTTGTACATGTTGGCGAAGCAGGTGTCGCCGCCCACCTCGGGCAGCTCCACCGCCCTAAGGACAGATCCAAGCGGAGGGTTGGGCATGTAGGTGTTGTCGCTGTGCCAGCGGGCGGCCAAACCGCCCACCGGGGCGATCTGGTCGAGCACCGTTATGGCCGGGTGGGTTTCCAGCTTGGGGCCGAACGGGGCCACGTTGATGGGGCCGAACCGCTGGGCGAAGGCCAAGTGCTGATCAGGGGTGATGGGCTGGTCCCGGAAGAACACCACCAGATAGTCGAGCAGGGTCTGGCGGATGGCGGCCACCGTGTCGTCGTCAAGCTCTTCGCGCAGATCCACCCCGTGGATCTCGGCCCCGATGTCGGAGGTCAGCGGGCGAATGTCCAAGGCGGCCATAGCGGCGCTACTCGGCGAAATCTCCCGCATCTCGGCGCAGAGTGCGAATGGCGTCGTCCAGTGCCCCCAGCGTTTCGGCCGAAAGTCCGGCCAGGCCGAACTCGATGTCGGCCAAGGTATCGGCCGCTTTGGCCACCAAGCGGCGTCCCTCGTCGGTGATCTCGGCCAACACAGTGCGGCGGTCCTCGGCGTGAGGCACTCGGCGAACCAACCCGTCTCGCTCCAAGCGGTCGATGGCGTTGGTGACGCTGGTGGGATGGACCATCAGCCGATTTCCCATCTTGCCCAGCGGGAGCGACCCGCGACGAGAGAAGTGGAGCAGGGCCAGCGCCTCAAACCGGGAGAAGGTCAGCTCGAACGGGGCCAGGGCCTCGTTGATCCGTCCGATCACCAACTGGTGGGCGCGGGTTATCGAGGTGGCCGCCGACATGGCGTCGACGGACCGCCAGTGGTTGGCCTCCCAGTTGCGCCGGGCTTCGCTTATGGGGTCGAACGGAAGCATCCAATCGTCACTCTAGGTGACGATTGATCGGCCCACCTTTGTCGGCGGGCGATCCGTCCACCAGCCTCCCCAATGACTACTCTGTGGCCGCTCGCCCCACCTTGAGGAGATTGAATGATCGTCGTCGCCGGCTCCGTTTCTGTCCCCGTTGAGAACACCGAGGCCTTCATGGCCGCGGCCGCAGAGGTCTCGGCTGCATCCCGAGCCCTGGACGGCAACGTCGACTACTGCATCTCGATGCAGGGACCAGGCGTTTTTCGGTTCTTGGAAATCTGGGAGACCGATGAAGCCATGATGGCGCAATTCAATGCACCCCCCTTCGGGGCGTTCCAGGCCGCGGTCAGCGAGCTCGGTATGGCCGGGATGGACGGGAAGAAATACGAAATCTCCTCGGTCGGCCCGCTGTTCGGATAGTCGCTCGGGCAAGTTGCCCGACCTCATCAGCCTGCCCCTCGGTGGGTACGCTGTGACCGCTCAGTACCTAATTGAGGAGATCCCATGATTGTCATAGCCGGCACTGGCTCCCTTCCCCCCGAGAACACCGACGCTTTCATGGAAGCCGCCAACGAAGCGGCGGCGGCGTGCCGAAACGAGGACGGCAACATCGAATACTGCTTCTCGGTGGAAGCCCCGGGGAAGATCCGCATCTTTGAATGCTGGGAGAGCGAAGAGGCCTTGGGCCCCCACTTCACCGCTCCTCACATGGCCGCTTTCGGCGCCGCCATTGGAGAGCTCGGGGTTACCGGTATGGATCTTCAGAAATACCAGGTCTCCTCGGTGGGCCCGCTCTTCGGATAGGGCGCTGGGACACCCGCCGCCGTTCGGCGGGATTCAGAATCAGGCAGACTGAACACGGTGGAGGACTACTTCCAGCAGCTGGTGCGCTCTTGGCGCAGCGTCACCTCTCGAACGGTGCGCGAGGCGGTGGCCGTGTTGCTCCTGCTGATTGTGGTGTTCGGCTCAGGGTTCTCCGCGCTCACCACCTACGCCGAGCTGGTGGTTTTCGACGAAGACCGATTCACCGAAGAGCTGGCCGGGATCTTCGACGACGAGGACGTCCACAAGGTGGTGGCAGCATCTTTCGTCTCCACCACCGTGGAGATGGCCGATTTGCCGGTCACCCCGGCCGGCTCGGCCGGCGCCCAGCAGACCATCCAGCAGGAGATCCCGCCGATCGTGGGCGAGCTGCTCACCGACGGGGACAATGACCGGCTCCTGGAGCGGGCGGTTAGGGCGGCCCACAACGACGTGCTCGCCGTGGAGGGCGGCACCTTGGTGGCCAATCCGCCCGTCCGAAGCGTGCAGGTGGATCTGGAGCCCATCTTCAATCAGATGCTGGACCGGCTCGTGGACAACGAGGAGCTGGCCTTTTTGGGCACCGTGACCCCGCCGTTCGACGCCGGCGTGGTGACCGTGCTTGAGCGCGCCGAGCCGGGAGACCGGTTCTGGGAGTTCCTCGGCCAGCTCCAAGACCGCCGCTCCTCCACCATCACCCTGATCTTGCTGTGCGGCATCGGGGCGCTGCTGATATCGCCGTCCCGCACCCGGGTGGTGTGGAGCATCGGCACCGGCATCGTGGCCATGGCCGGCATTCTGGGAGTGGGGATTTACGGCTCCCGGGCGCTGCTGGCCGTGCTGATCGACAATTCCGACACCGTGAGGGCCGCCCAGTCGATCCACGAGGCCCTGCTGGATGACCTGAGCGGCCGCCTGATGGACATGGCTCTCATCGGCGTGCTCATGATCGTGGTCGGCGCCGCCCTCGGCTGGCTCTGGCGCAAATTCGGTCCCACACCCCCCGAAGAAAAAGCCCTAGCCATCCCCGAAAACCCCCCGGTTGTCTGATTGCCTCTACGAACCGGTGAACTTGGCTTTGCCGGGGCCGTTTTCTAGGAAGCTGGCTACGCCGGTGTGGGCGTCTTCGGTGTCGAAGCAGGCGGCGAAGGCTTCCACCTCTATCTCCAGGGCTTCATCGAGGGGCAGGAAGTAGCCGTCGAGGATGGCTCTTTTGGCCAGGGTGATCGCCGCGGGGCCTGCGGCGTAGCGGGCGGCCAGCTTGACGGCCTCGTCGTACACCTCTTCGTCAGGATGCATGGAGCTGGCCAAGCCGATGGCCACCGCTTCGTCGGCTCGCACGCTTCGGCCGCTGTAGATCAGCTCCTTGGCCTTGGTGATTCCTACCAGGCGGCTGAGGCGCTGGGTGCCGCCCCCACCGGGGATGAGGCCCAGCAGGATCTCCGGCTGGCCCAGCACCGCGCTCTCACCCACCAGGCGGAATTCGGCGGCCATGGCCAGCTCGCATCCTCCGCCGAGGGCGTAGCCGTTGACCGCGCAGATGGTGATCTGAGGAAGCTGCTCCAGCGCCCGCAGCGCGTCGTTGATCCTCTGGCTCAGGTCCCGGCCCCGGGCGGCGTCCATTCCCGAGAACTCGTTGATGTCGGCGCCGGCGGCGAACACCTTGGACCCACCCCAGATCACCACCGCTCGGATATCGGTACGTCCGGCCAGCTCGTCGGCAGCCTGGTGCAGCTCGGCCACCACCTGGGTATTCAGCGCATTGACCTTGGGACGGTCCAGCCTCATGGTGGCTACGCCTTCTGCCGCACCGGTTTCAATCCTCACGAATTCGCCCATCTCCACGCTCCTTGATATTCGGACTGGCCAACCGTATTCCTCTCACACTGCGGGTACTCAGTTATCCCGAAATGGCACACTCGGGAGATGTGGGCCGAGACCATCAGGGCATCGGGAAAGCGGTTTTACGACCGTCCGGCCCTGGTGGCGGAGGAGGGTTGGCGCATCAGCTTCGCCCAGTTCGACCGCCTGACCGATGAGGTGGCCGTCGGGTTGGCCCGCCGGGGGGTGAGCCACGGCCAGGTGGTGGCCCTGCTGGTGCCGTCGTCGGTGGACTACATCGTGCTGTATGGGGCGCTGGCCAAGTTGGGGGCGATCACTGCCGGCGTTAGCAGCCGTCTTCCTGCCCCAGAGCGCACCGTGTTGGTGAACGAGGTGGCCCAGGCCGATCGGGCCATCGGCACCGCAGCTATGGCCGACGGCATGGCCCTCGACATCGACGTGATCGAAGTTGCTCTGGCCGATGGGCCGGGATCGGTGTGCGCTGATCTGCGGGTGCATGACGAGGCCCCACCACGGCTGGCCCCTGACGGCGATCGGCCGGTGGCTGTGGTGTTCACGTCGGGTACTACCGGGGTGCCCAAAGGGGCGACGTTCACCGATCAGATCTTGGCTGACATCGCGGTGGTGGACACGGGAAACGGCTGGGGGGAGGGCGGCCCCATCACGTCCAACACCCAGATGGCCCACATCGGGGTGATGGGCAAGGTGCCGGCTCAGTTCGCGGTGGGCACCACGCTGCATGTGATCGACAAATGGAGCGCCACCGTCGTATTGGACGCCGTGTCCCGCTACCGGATGCCCGCGGTGGGCGGGGTGGCGCCGCAGATCGCCCTCATGTTGCGCCACCCCGAATTCGACCAGTACGACTTCTCCTCGGTGAGGCTCGTGGTCACCGGTGGGGCGCCCTCGCCTCCCAATGTGATCGAGGAGGCCCGGCAGCGGTTCGGGGCTGATTGGACTCAGCGTTACGCCTGTACTGAGGCCGGTGGCATCGGAACCTTCACCTGGGTCGACGCCCCCATGGAGGAGATGCTCTACACCGTGGGGCGGCCCCGGCCCGGCATCAAGGTCGAGGTGCGCGACCCCGACAGCGAATTGGCCGTGGCCCCCGGGACGGTGGGAGAGGTGTGCTTTCGATCTCCCACCGTGATGGCCGGGTTTTGGCGCAATCCGGAAGCCACTGCTGCCGCGCTAAAGAGCGGCTGGCTCTACACCGGAGACCAGGGCTGGATGGACGACACGGGCTGCTTGCGACTTGTGGGCCGCCGGGGAGAGGGCTTCCACCGAGGCGGCTACGTGGTGTTCCCAGTCGAGGCCGAGAAAGTGCTGGCCTGGCACCCCAAGGTTTCAGGGGTGTGCGTGGTGCCCCGGCCCGACGAGCTGATGGGTGCTGTCGGAGTGGCCGTGGTCATCCCAACTGACGCCAATGACCCACCCACGCTCGAAGAATTACGGGCCTTCGGCCAACAGCACATCGCTACCCACAAGCTCCCCGAACACCTCCGCATCACCGACACCTTCCCCCTAACCCCCATGTCCAAGATTGACCGCAAAACCCTCGAACTCCAAGAGGCCTAGCGCGGCTCTCTCGGCAGTCCCAACACCCCTTCTCCTACAGCATTCTTCATGACCTCATCAGTGCCGCCACCGATGCGCATGGCGCAGGCACCAAGCAGCAATTGCTTCCAGGCGTAGGTGCCCCACTCTCCGGTGTCGGCACAGATGCGGGGGCCCAGTAAGCGGGCGATCATCGACGCGGCCCAGTTCACGTGCCGGGCGGTAGCGTACTTGGCCGCCGCCGGAGACAGTGAGGGCTGGCGGTTGGTGTTCCACTCAACCAGCCGGTAGCCGATGTACAGGCGGGCCAGGTCTTGGCGCACCACCGGGTCGTCGGCCAGTCCGAAGTGCTGGGCCAGCTGCACGACCTTCTCGGGGGCAGCCAGCCCCACCAGCCCGCTGCCTCCGTAGCCCGCCCCCCTCGAGCCGATCGAGGCCCGCTCCGATTGCAGCGAGGTGCGAAACACTGACCAGCCGGCGTTGATGTCGCCCACCCGGAGGCGGTCGTCGATGCGGGCGTCGTCGAAGAAGACCTCGTTGAACTCCGCCCCACCCGTCATCTGCCGCAGTGGGCGCACGTCGGTCCCTGGGGTGTTCATCGGACAGATGAAGGCGGTGATGCCCTTGTGCTTGGGGGAGTCGGTGTCGGTGCGGGCCAACAGCAGTCCGATGTCGGAGAAATGGGCCCGGGAGCTCCATACCTTCTGGCCGTTGATCACCCATTGGTCGCCATCGGCGGTTGCCCGGGTGCTGAGGGAGGCCAGATCCGACCCGGCCCCCGGCTCGCTCAGCAGCTGGCAGGCCAAGATCTCCCCTCGGAACAGCCGGGCCAGGTAGCGCTCTTTCAGCCAGTCGGAGCCGTGGGCCAAGATCGTGGGGGCCACCACTCCCAGGGAACTGCCGAACATGGTCTGCGACGGCACCCGATAGCCAGCCTCCAAGTCGAGATAGGCCCGCTCGTACTCCGGACCGAGGCCTCGTCCGCCGTACTCGGGCGGCCCGGCTATCCACCCGAACCCCGCCTCCCACATCTTGGCCCGCCACTGTTGGCCCGCCCTGACCGCTGCTTCTTCATCAGCCGGACTCTTCTCGGCATAAACGGTGATCTCGTCGGAGCCGATTCCCCAGGTGAACTCGTCCCGCACAGCCCGCTCGGCATTGGCGTCCAAAAAAGCCCGAGCCTCGGCGGCGAACTCTGCCAGGGTGGGCGTCACACCACGAGTTTGGCCGTTGCATTTGCCCTAGGAAAAGGCCAGGCTCCAGCGAAGATTTCCACAAAGAGCATCCTTGCCCCCTAAAGGAATCAGATGTAGTTTCAGACCAGGCAATATGAAGCGGGAACCGGCTCATTGAGCCGGGCAGGAGAGACCGGGGGTATGACATGTTGTCTTCGATGAGTGCAATTCAGCGCGGTGGCGCGTACATCTTGTTCGGAGGGGTGGTATCTGCCGTCGGCAGGGCGCTTAAGCCGGGGGTTCTCATTGACAGCGTGGACTGGAACAACGTCGACGGCATAGTGCATGCGATGGCTGACAACGAGGTTCTCACCCATACATCAGCGGTTTTGTACGCCTTCGGGTTGATGTTCGTTCTCACTGGTCTCAACAGTGTGAGGAACTTTGTCACTGACCAAGGCTTGATGGGAGACATGGTTCGCGGCGGGACGCTGCTCGGCATGATCTCCCTATTCGTCGTTGGCGTTATCGAGGGGTTCGACCACATGGCGGTCATAGTGCTGGACGACGGTATCGGCAGTAATCCCGATGAGCTGGCTGTGGCGATGCAATCGGCGAAGCTCGGGATTGTCTTGATTGCCTGGCCCATTCTCTACGCATCAATCGGAGTTGCGGGCCTCGGCGGCACACGCTTGCTTCCCTCAGGCATTCACCGAATGGTGCAGGGCGTCGCCTCGCTGGTGATGCTGGCGACCGCAGTGCTCCTGCTCATGGCCGGGTCATTGGAGTCGAACGACTTCTGGAGCGTAGTCCAGACCATCACCGCCATCGTGCTGGCACTCTGGATTATCGCACTGAGCCACGCGGCCTACAGCGGAAAGGTCTCCGCTTCAGCTTCCTGACATAAAAGCCACATAGGCAGTGTCCCGCCAGTGATGGTCGCTTCCGGGTTCCTTTTCCCCGAGGCGCCCCGCTGGCGGGACGGCCGACTGCGGTTTTCGACTGGTCTCTGAGTCATTGGCATGTCTGATCGGCTAAGCAAGGCTCCATGACACCGCTGATCTCCATCAATCTCCGCACGTTCGCCGCCGCCGACCCAGGCCCGGGGGGCTGGCAGCCCGTACTGGATCTGGCCAAAGCGGCCGACGACGCCGGGGTGGACAAAGTGGTGGTGAGCGATCACGTGGTGTTCGGCGAGAATCTGGAGGCCTACGGCCAAGCCGAGCTGGGGGGCATGGCGGGGGGCCGCCAGCCCACCGGCCCCGACGGCCACTGGCTGGAGCCCACCACCGTGCTGACGACGCTGGGGGCCATCACCAGCAACCTCCGGCTGGGCAACAACATCTTGCTGGCCGCGCTGCGTCGCCCGGTGATCCTGGCCAAGTCGCTGGCCACCCTCGACGTGCTCACCGGCGGCCGGGTGGACCTCGGCGTGGGCGTGGGATGGCAGGCCGAGGAGTATGAGGCCGCCGGACTCGACTTTGCCGACCGGGGCCGCCAACTCGACCACACCCTCTCGGTGTGCCAGACCTTGTGGAGTTCCTGTCCGGCCGACTTCAGCGACGACCAGCTCGAGTTCTCCCGCATCTACATGCAGCCCCAGCCAGTGCAGCCCGGCGGTGTGCCCATCTGGGTGAGCGGCACAGTCAACCCTCGGGCCATGCGCCGCCTGGCCCGATTCGGCTCGGGATGGATCCCCTGGGGCGACGCCATGGCCGGCGACATGGAATCCCACATCGGCCAGATGCGCGAAGCGGTAGCCGGATTCGACCGCGACCCGTCGGACCTTGGCGTGGTCGGCACCCTGCCAATCGTGCGCACCGACGACGGCGTAGACCTCGCCGGCACCATGGACAGCGTGCCAGCCCTGGTAGAAGCCGGAGTCACCGACTTCCGAGCCCACCTCCCCATCCCCTCCGACGCCGCCGAGGCCCACGACTACCTAGCCGAAGTAGTAGCCGCCTTCCGCCCCGCCGCCGGCCGCTAGCCTGTCTCAAGCTGCCGAAAAGCAGCTATCGCGGCATCCCGCCGCCCTCACTTCCCCCCACAAAGACGTAACCCCGGCCGTGTGCCGAAGCAGGGACGGTTCCGGGGTTTTCAGAAGTGAGGGTACCGGCCGATGCCCAACCCGTCAACGTTCGATCCCACAGTGATCTTGAATCGCTTGAGCCATGACCGCCTGCGGTCGTATTTGGATGACTGCGACTACGACCCAAGCCGAGCGCTCGACCTCTATGCCTGGAACGCCCAAATCGCCGCCGCCTTCCTCGAAGACCTCGGTCGGCTAGAAGTCGTACTCCGCAACCGATTCGACGAGGCCCTGATCGGACTCACCGCATCAGCCGGTTTGCCATCTCCTTGGTATGACCAGGCTGCGCTGTTCGCTGGTCGAAGCAACAGACACACTCTCAAGGTGATCGCGAAAGCAAAACGGCGGGCAGCAAGAAACGAGGAGCAACCAACAATTCACGACAACGTGATGACTCAACTCGGATTTGGGTTCTGGAGATTTCTTTGTTCGCCGCGCTACCACACAACATTGTGGGTACCTGCTCTTGCTGCACAATTCCCGAACCATCCTTCAGGGGGCAACGCGGCTCGAGTACGGACCGAGGTGGAGTCTCGAATGGATCGACTTCACTTCCTGAGAAACCGTGTCGCTCATCACGAGGCAATACACCGCCGGGAACTGGCAGATGACGCAGAGTTGATCATGGAACTCGTGCAGTGGATGTGCTCCGACACCCACGCCTGGATGACTGGTCTTTCCCGCATCCCAGATGTCCTGGCCACCAGACCGGCCTGACAATCACCCAGGCCGCAAAACCCGGAAAAGTCGTTGCTCAGCACTTCAGCGCCCGATACAGTTGTCGGTCTAGACCCCGGAACCGTCCCTGCTTCGGCAAACGGCCGGGGTTACGCCTTTCTCGGACAATGCCACCATTGCTCGTCATCCTGACGCGGTCCTGAACCAGGGGTCGCGGTCTATGAGTTTGCTGACTGTGGTCACGAGGATGAGGAGGGCGGCAGAGAGGGCGGCACCGGTCCATAGGACTAGGCGGGTGTCGCCTATGGCCAGGAGGCCGGCTACGGCGGCGGGGCCGCCGACTTGGCCGATGCGGATGGCGGTGCCCCAGGCGGCCACCATGATGGCCCGGTGCTCATTGGGGGCCAGCGAGGCGGCTCGGCTTTGCAGGGGGACCACCACCATCTGATCGGCGGCACCGAGCACGAGCACCGGTGCGATGATCACCGCCAGCGAGGGCGACGCCGCCATCCCCGTCAGGCAGATGACGAAGCCGACGTAGCCCGCCCGCACGATGGCCGAAGTGGAGTAGCGGCCGGCGATGCGGCCCATGCTGAGCGCCACCAATCCGGCCGACACCGCGGGCAGCGACTGGATCAGGCCCCGAATCCCAGCCGAGGCGCCGAACTCATTGTCGAGGTGGATGGGCATGGTGGTGATCCCGACAGCGAAAAAGATGAGGAATGTGAACGGGGCCACCAGCAGTAACACCCCCACTTCGGGCCGCATCAGATGGGGGCGAGCCTGGCGGAGTTGGTGGCGCAGCGGCTCAGGGGTGCGCCGCTCGTCAGGAGGCAGCAGGGTGGCTGCGAACAGAGCTAGCACGATGGTGGCGGCGTGCATGGCGAACGGTCCCCGCCAGCCGAACAGCTCGGTGAGCAGGCCACCGGCGGCAGGCAGCGCCGCCACGCTCAAGTTCATGGCCAGCGCGTTCTGGCCGATGATCCGGGTGCGCTCCACTCCCTCGTAGTTGTCGCCGATGATGACCAGCGCCAGGCTCAGGAATCCCGATGAGCCCAGCCCCTGGACAAACCGGAACGTCAACAGCATGGCCAAGTTGGTCGACGCCATGATCACCAATCCGGCCAGCCCGAACAACAGCAAGCAGGGCACGATGATGCGGCGCCGTCCATAGCGGTCGGCGGCCACCCCGATCACCGAGGCCATGAACAAGCCGGGGGCGTGGGCGGTCATCAAGATGAACACCGAGGTCTGGTCGGAGATCCCGAACGCGTCGGCGATTTCGGGGATGGCCGGAGCAATGGAGGCGTTGGGGAGGATCACCGCGGCCCCGATCAGCCACACCACCACAAGCTGCGACCGCCGAAGTCCCACGGCTTGACGGTATTGCCCCAACGTGCCGGGTGGCATGATCTGAGCGTGGAGATGGTGGCGACCCGGGCCGAAGAGTCGTGAGCTTCCGTCGGCTCGCTCTATTGCTGGCGGTGGTGCTGCTCGCTGCCAGCTGCACCACCAAGACCAAGGAACTCCCCCAAGGGCCGCCCCGAGAGATCCGCATCATCAACAACGTGGAGGTGGCCGACGACGACCGCATCCTCACCGTCCGCTACTGGGGCACCGAGTGCGAGGAGTTCAGCGATTCAGAGGTCGAATACGGCATCACCCAGATCAAGATCACCATCTACGCCCTGGTCACCACCGACGAGTGTGAGCGCGCCGGCCTCCAGCAGACCGCCTCCATCACCCTCGACCAACCTCTCAACGACCGCATCATCATCGACGCCAACACCGACACCGTGGTCTGGGAGCCCTAATGGTCCTCCCTGGCGACTGCGGGGCTGTGAGGTGGGAGGGGGCAGCAACCGTCAGCAATCGTCGGTAGATCAGCGACATCGCGGTCGAAAAGGGCGGGCGTGATGGCGCCGTGGACTTGTGAGGGGTTTGGGAGGGCAGCAGCGACACTAAGGGCAGCGTGCTGGCCGATGGCGGAGTCGAGGTAGTTGGTAATGATGACTTGGCGGTCTTCGTTTAGCCAGCGGCTGGCAGCGTCATAGGCCGTTCGGGGACCACCTAGGGCCATGGGCTTGACCACCACGACAGAGATTGACTCGGGAACCTGGGCCTCAACAGAGGCCAAGCTGTCGTCAACCGCTACAGGGACCGGGGACTGCTCGGCAACCAGAGTCAGGGCTTCGATTCCCGCTACCGGTTCCTCGACGTACTCGATTTCGAATTGCTCCAACCGAGACAGCGCAGACACCGCTTGATCCACGGTCCATGCTCCGTTGGCGTCGAGTCGAAGGCGACAACTGTCCCCGATGGCGTCTCGCACGGCAGCTACCGCAGCCACGTCGATCTCGATATCGGTCGCGCCCACCTTCAACTTCACCGTGGCGTAGCCGTCGGCCACTGCCGCGACAGCGTCATCGGCACCAGATACCAGGGCGTTGAGCTCCACTGCATCAGCCATTGGCCCGCCCTCTGTGAGCACCTCAGCCTGGGTTCGGCCACTTTGCCGGGCCTCGATATCTAGCAGGGCCAACTCGATGGCAGCATGGGCGAACCTCTCGGTGGGCAGCCGATTGGGATCGGGGACGGCGGCCCACGCTTCTAGCGCCCGCCGAGCAGCCGACAGATCAGCTTCGGGCCAACCGGGCAGGGGCATGGCCTCTCCCCATCCGGTGAAATCTCCATCTGTGACCCGTACCAGCAACCCATCTCTTTGAGTGATGGATCCTCGGCCAGTCATCACCGGACGGCGCAGACTGAGCGCAACATCACTCAGGTCGACACGCATTGGATTACCGCGGCTGCGGTGGCGTCGGGGGCTTCCAGGTGAGTGGCATGGCCGGCACCGGGAATAAAGCAGACGGTTGCTTGGGGCATGGCCGAGGCCATTTGCTGGGCGATGGCCGCGAACTTGGTGTCGTCTGAACCGGCGATGAAGGTGCAGGGCATGGACAGCTCTGACAAGCGACAACCGATGGGCTCGACCGCTCCGGCCCCCATGCCCCGCAGACTGTGGGCCAAGCCCCGGGGGTCGCAGGCCAGCCGCTGGGTCCTCAGCTCAGCCTGTTGGTCGGCCGATAGACGGGTTCGCTGGGTGGCGAATAGCGGGCGGGCGGCCCAGTAGTCGGCAAACCATTCGATGCCCTCCGACTCGATCCGGTCGGCCAAGGCCTCGTCTGCGGCGATGCGCTCAGCCCGCTCGGCGGAATCGTCGATCCCGGCTCGGGCGCCGATGAGAGCCAGCGTGGCCACCCGTTCGGGAAGGGCCAGCGCCAAAGAAAGCGCGACCCGACCGCCCATCGAATAGCCCACCAGGGAAAACCTATCCAGGTGAGCAGTGGCCGAGACCACGCCGGCCACGGTGGCCGCCATGGTGTAGTCGGCTGGGTCGTCAGAGATCGGCCCTGAACCGTGGCCGGGCAGGTCCAGCGCCAATACCGGTTCGGGCAAGCGGCTGGTGAGCGGGGCCATAGCCGTGGCCGAGCCGGTGAAGCCGTGCAGAACCACGGTGGGAGTCTGGCTCATTCGGCCAGATCGGCAAGCTGTTTGCGCTGCTTGATGGCTGTTCCGTGGTCGATGGGTACTTCGATCAACGTCACCCCCGAGGCCTTGGTCACGGACTCGACCAGATCATCAGCCTGTCCGGTCCGGTGGTAGTTGACGCCCAAACCCGCGGCCAGTTTGCCGAGACCGACTCCATGGGGCGTGTGGAACAGTTCGCCAAAGTGGACGTCGGAGCCGCCCTCAGCCACCGGCAGCAGCGAGAAGATGCCGCCGCCGTCGTTGTTGGGCACCACCACGGTGAGATCGGCGTCCGACAGGGATGCGGCCAACAATCCGCCAATGTCGTGCAGCAGCGCAACATCGCCCACCAACGCAGCCACCGGCTGGTCCAGCACGAGGGAAGCCCCAAGAGCCGACGACACCACCCCGTCGATGCCGTTGGCCCCCCGATTGACCAACACCCGGCGGGGCAGCGCGTCGCGTGGCCAAAACGAAGTGACGTCTCGAACCGGCATGCTGCTTGACGCATACAGGGGAACTTCCGGCGGCAGTGCCCGCAGCAGGGTGGCGGCAAGCAGCGGCTCCAGCAGGCCATCGTGGCCCAGGGCCGACTCCACCCGATCCCAGGCGTCGTCGGCCGCCTCAGTCCATGCCACAGACCAGGCATCATTCGCCGAGGACATTTGAGCCGCGGCCGAGCCCAGCAAGGCCACCGGATCAGAGGCCAGCGCAGCTGTCCATCCGAATGACGGATCCTCCCAGCGGCGGCGGGGATCCACCAGCAGACGGTCGGTTGCGCCACATGAGGCCACAAATTCGATGACCGCCCGGTTGCTGGGCGGCCCTCCGATGCGAACCAGCACGTCGGGGGCCAGATCAGCGCGGCCTAGCACCCACTCGGCGCCATCCAACACCATCGGCCCTCGGCCTCGGAGCTGAGATCCGGCATCGGCTACCACCGGCCATCCGGCCGCCTCGGCAAAGCCGACGATGGCCGCGGCACCCGCATCGTCCAGGTCCATTGCGCCAGCCACGATCAGCCCGCGACGACCAGCCAAGCGGCACACCGCGTCGACATCGTCGTCAACCAAAGGCCGCACAGGGGCGATCGGCTGGCCCACTGTGGCGGCAAGTCGGGCAATCGGGCCTTGGGGCTCCAGCGGCTTGCGAAAGGGCCAATTCAGATGAACCGGTCCGGGGTCGGGTCCAGCTCCGGCCATGGTGGCCGCCCTCACCGCCAACCGGGCGAAATATTCGGGATCGTCAAAGTCGCACGGGCTCTCGGCGTACCAGCGGACGTGGTCCCCGTACAGCTTCACCTGGTCGATGGTCTGGCCCGCTCCGGCGTCTCGCAGTTCGGCGGGCCGGTCGGCGGTACACACCACTAGCGGCACCCCGCTGTGGTGGGCCTCCACCACCGCCGGGAGATAGTTGGCCGCGGCAGTGCCCGAGGTGCATACCAGCGCGACAGGGCGGCCTGATGCCTTGGCCATGCCCAGGGCACAGAACCCAGCCACCCGCTCGTCGAGATGCACGGTGACCCGTAGCCGCTCCTGATTGCGGGCGCCCACCGCCAGCGGGGCGGACCGCGATCCGGGGGAGACCACCACGTCGGTCACCCCGCAGGCAGCCAACTCGGCCCAGAACCGCCCGGTGGCCCGATAAGCCAAGTCGCTCATGTGACCACGTCCAACACGGCGGCCAGCTTCACGTCGGTCTCGATCAGCTCCTGCTCGGGGTCGGACCCGGCCACGATGCCCGCCCCGGCGAACAGCCGAAGCCCATTGGGGTTGATCAGCGCCGAGCGCAGGGCCACGTAGAACGATCCGCATCCCCGGTCGTCGATCCATCCCACGGGACCGGCGTACCACCCCCGGTGGAACCCTTCGTGCTCGGCGATCCACTGCTGGGCGAACCTGCTCGGCGTTCCCCCCACCGCGGGGGTGGGGTGCAGGGCGCCCGCCAGTCGCAGGGCCAAGCCGGGCTCAGGGGTGATGTGCCCGGTGACCTTCGTACTCAGGTGGTGGATGCCGGGCAGGGTCCGGACCTCGAGATCTCCGGTTGGATTCAGCTCCACCCCGGCCAGGGCCAGCCGGGTGCGCAAATAGTCCACCACGTAGCGGTGCTCGGCCTGTTCCTTGGGGTCGGACGCCAGCCGTTCGACGTTGGCAACGTCCTCGGCTTGCGTCGAGCCCCGGGCCGCGGTGCCGGCTACGGCATAGGTGGTGACCACATCGCCGTCCAGCTCCACCAGCACCTCGGGACTGGCCCCGACAAAGCACGACGCCTTCCGGCCAAAACCGAAAACCGCGCACGACTCAAAGCGGTCCGACAGCCGGGACAGCACCACGGCGGGGTCGATGCTGCCCACCGCCTCCACCTCTCGGGCCACCACCACCTTGGCCAACTCCCCGGCGTTGATGGAATCGGCGGCCTGCTTGACCGCGTCGCGATACGAGGCCCGGGTTCCGTCCTCTACCCGCACCGCTCCGTCTTCGACGATGTCACCAACCTCAGGAGCCATTCCCCGCACAACCCGCTCGGGAACCACCAGCCGACCGCTGGGATAGCCGTCCCACACCCCCGACCCCGGCTGATCGGCAAAGCCGAAGCCCGCGAACGCCACTTCCCCCTCGTTGAGCAGCTCAGCGGCGGCTGCCGCCGCGGCATCGAAGCGCCAGGGCCCATCCAGCTCGGCCACCCGAGCCGCCCCCAAACCGGCCATCGCCCCGCCACCGGGCGCCCGCCAGAACACTCGGTCGTCACCGGGCCACGACCCGAAATCGCCCAGCGGCGTCACTGCCCGTTCTCCGCCAACCGGGCCGATGCTCTGCTCAACAGGGTGCGGCGGAAGTGATCGCCCACCAAGGCCACCACTTGGGGCACCAGCGCCTCCACCAGCGGGGCCAGATCCTCCGCGCTGGCACTCTCCAAGCCCTCAGGGCCGAGAGCGCCCAAGAAGAGGTCGATCGCCTCGTCTACCACCGCCTCCACGTTGCGGGCGTGGAGCACCGCCAGCCGGGCCAGGTCCGGCACGCTAACCCCGACGGCCACCAGGGCTGCCCCAGCCTGGAGCATGGTGACCGCGTCCTCGCCGAACCGGCCGTTTCGATCGGGAATCAACAGCCCAGCGTCGATGGCCAAGTCGACCTGGTCGGCGGCCAGGCCCGACCGCTCGATCAGCTCAGCCCGGCTGAGACCGTCTTGTTCCATCCACCAAGCGTAAACCCCGCCTCTTCCTAAGCACTCGTGGGGGAACGAATTGCCTTCGCCCAGCCTGACTCCAACAAATGTGGTGTATATTCACCTTATGAGGCGTATACAGCTATACATGGATGACGACCTGGACCACGCCCTCACTGCGGAGGCAGCGCGATCTGGACGGACCCGCTCCGAACTGGTCAGGATGGCCGTTCGCCTGTCCCTAGAGCATGCACTCACCGAGAGTCCTGACCCAGTCGATGCCTTGATTGGGTCGGTTGACATCGACCCCATCGACGACATCGACGCCGCCATCTATCTCCAGTGAGGTTCGCAGACACTTCATTCTGGGTTGGTTTGCTGCTTCCCCGCGACCGACGTCACCCGGATGCCACCGCGCTGTGGACTAGGGACAACGAGCCTGTTCGCACCTCCAACCTGGTGCTCGGTGAGACGTGGACGTTGCTGAGGTACAGAGCCGATCACCACACGGCTGTTCAATTCCTGGACACCATCAACCAATCAGGCCGCGTTTCCCAAGCCCCGATAGATGGACACATCGACAAGCGGGCTTGGGATTGGCTGCGCCGACACGATGAGCGTGCCTACTCCTATGTGGACGCCGTCAGCTTCGAGATCATGCGACGGGAGCGGATAACGGAGGCCCTGGCATTCGACGGCGACTTCGCCGCAGCCGGATTCATCGAAGTACGCCCCTGAGCCTGCGGCACAGCTATACACACACTGGCCAGCTAAGTCGCATCAAGTAGAAGCGCAGTCTCCCGCGCAACGGCGGGCTACGCCAAGTGAGCTAGCCATGAATGCTTACTGTCTTACGGAATGAGTATTCCATTCCATTCCCATCTAAGGCATTTACCGTTACAACAAAATTAGATTTACTTAGACCAAAAGTGGCAGTCGCCAACAACGAAGCAGCAGCGCCTGGAGTTATTTCATCTATTGGCACATTAGCACCAATCAGGTGAAAACCTCTTTTGACATCATCTGGAAGGTGAACACTAACATCATACATCGCAATCGCCCCAGTATTTTCAATTACCAGCTTAGATTCCCCTCCGGACCCTTCTACAATTGTTGCGGATAATCCAGCATTGCTTTGATTCTGTTGCTTTGTTTGGAGTCGCACCGCTGCAGAAAGACTTGACCCAAATGTACCTTGCCACGATTGTGCATTGTTGCCCCCATACATCACTGTCCGATAAGCGCTCACATCGAAGGGAAGATCATTATCAGACTCGGCGACTAGTACAGGATCATGCTTCAACCAGGCATAACCCAATTCAAAGAATACATTTGGATTTTTTCCGGTACATACGGCCACTATCACGTCCGCTTCATCAACTGAGTCAAGAATCTGCTGAATGATCACTCCCGGTTGAGAAATATCGTCAGCACGAGTCAGCTCAACGTTCACTCGAGAAGCAACTTCCTTGAGTTCGTCATGGAGCCAATCAAGCTCGGAGTCGAACGGCATCATCAAAAAGCCTTGGCGCATATCGCTCATAGCGACCCAATCTACCCGTCGAGGTCGTGGTCGAAGCCGAGTTGGCGCAAGCCCTCTGCAACAGTCAGATCGAGTGTGGAGCGAGGGATGCCGTCGGGGTGCGAGGCGACGACCTCGACAGAGATGTCCACATCAGCCCCGGTAGCAGCGAGTGGCATGATTGCAACCTTGACAATTTCGCGGATCTTGTCAGCTGGAATCCCGCGAGCCGTCAGGGTCACCCTGGTGGGATCATCCTTCGTGTCAGAGACCTGATCCTCTGGATGCGAGACAGGGTCGGGCTGACTATCAGTCTCGGTGTCAGTGGCTGTTTCGTCTGTTTCTGGTTCTTCGCTCTTTCGTCGTGCATCAATCAGGGGCTTGATGGATGAGGCTCGAACTAACCACGTGCCGGGTTGGAACTCGATTTCTGCTGGATCCATTGCCTCTGCGAATCGCAGCACTGCATCGGGCGCATCCCATCCAGCTCCCGAGGCAAGGCCGAATAGGCTCTCTTGCACTCCTTGAGCCAAGCACCGACGCAGCACATCAGGTTCTGCAATCTTTGGCAGCCGAGGCAGTCGGTAGAAGTAGTCCAGCAGGCGGTCTAGCTCGACGGCAGGTTCGTCCGCTCCGATCACTCCGAAGCGGTCAGTGAGCAAAGCCGCGGGTGCGAGCGTGGTGTCGATCAGCCTGTCGGTGGCCTTGAGATGCTCAGTCACCCGCTGGCAGATAGCGTCGCCCACCCGTGCTGGGCCGAGGTCCACGGTGCTGACTCTGGTGCCGCCGTTGCCGTCCGACCCGAGGAGGATGAGGTGCCGGTAGGCCATCACCACCTCTTGAGGCAAACGTTCTTCAACAGCCAGTAACCGAGTGGCAAGCTGGTCCCGCTGATCCTGGTTGAACCGCTTCAACCGAACCACGTCCTTCGTGATTTCTCGCATGGCCACCACAGTGCGGGCAACTTGGCGGGCCTTGGTCACACCACCGGCATCAGCAGCCACCAACACCAAGGCGTTCTTGTTCGACCGGGACGAGCCCCGCCCCGTGTTGAGCACGGCCTCGGCCACCTCGGTTGCCTCAGTAGCAATGTGTCCCGGCCGGCTGCCGATCGCTCGGTTGGGAGCTATCACGCCGATGGTGAGACGGGGCTCATCAACGACGTCGCCGGGCTCGACTACATGGGGAACCACCCGAAATGGTGCTACTGGCCCAGCAACCTCGTTTGCTGTCTCCCGCAATAATGCCGTGATCTCTTCATCGCCTACGGCACCCTCCCGCTCCACGATCACTTTATTGAGATTCGGCTCGGTGGTGAATCGATAGCGGCCACCTTCATAGCGCATGTACCACAGCGACCCGGACAAGGCATCGCGCACATCGTCAAGCACTCCTCGGGATAGGCCAGGCAATGGCTGAGCCACCCCGACCAGCATTTGCGGTGGCGATGCCCCAAGCACTCGGTCAGAGCCGAAGCTGTTCAGAAACGCCGTGGTGGCTAGACCGACCGCGACCCGATGCTTCTTGATCTCTCCTCCCCGACGTGCGTCTTCTTCAACAGCTCTGGAGTCGGGGCGGATGATGTCGGCGTTGAGCGCCGACTTGTATGACTCACCGGCAAATCGAATGACCTCGGCTCGTACGCCATCGTCGGATAGAGGCACGTCGCCGGGGGCAATCAAGACACCTTGGTGGTTCACCTGAGAAAGTGCTTTCACGGTATGAGCCAGCGTGCGCAGTGCCCCTCGGGTTCGCTGAAACCCTGACAATGAACCCCAGCGGTTGGTGAGTAAGTCGATGAGCTCGGGATGAAACGGATAAGCGTGGTAGATGCGCTGTCGGTAGGAGGGGTCTCGATAGGAATAGGGCAGCACATCGCCCATCTGTTCATAGCAAGCCCCGTAGGCGTCGGCTACCGCTTGGCGTTCTTCCAGGCTTCCGATGCTCTCAAACAGACGGGTGTGGAGAATGGGGAAGATGTCGTCGCCCTCCACCGGGGTCACGATGTTCTCAGTGCGGCCCACCACCTTGGAGAGGCGCTCGGACATCTCCTGGCCAGCAACGGTCGCATAATCCTCTAAACGAGAGGACGTAAGCGTGGCGACCACCGCGGCACCGGGTACGTTGGAGGCCGCAGTACACAGCTCTTTGATCACTGTCAGTGTGGTGGCCGCTAGGTTGCCGTCGACCGAGCCCACCTCCAGCGCCTTGTTGAGATACTCCAAGGTCTCATCCAGCAAAATCAGGCACGGGGCTGCCTCAGTGAGCAGTTTCACCATCTCTACCGTGGAGGTGCCCCGCAGCCCTTCGTCCTTCGCTCGGACTGTTTCAAAGGCCGCGGCCCCACCGAGCCGCCAAGCCAAGTGTCCAAGAAATGACCGTACAACAGTGCCATCAGGCATTGTCTCAGGATCAACTGTCAGCGCAGAGCCGTCCAGCACGGCCACACGAGCATTCGGGAGGCGACGGGTCTTCAGAGTGGCAGCGAGATCCCGTCCGAGCTGAGTGCTGGCCACGTGCTCCGGGGTGCGGAACAGGTGATACGCAGCCAACAGGGTATGGGTCTTGCCCCCGCCAAACTCAGTCTGCATTCGGAATACGGCTGCCGACCCAGCATCGCCGCCGAGCCGGTTGCCCACCTCCACCAATACAGCCCGCAAGTTGTCTGTGAGGAACGTCTTGGCTGCAAACAACTCGGCATCCACATAGTCGTCGGGACCCATCCCGGTGGCCACCAATCCGAGATCAGCTGCGAATAGAGACTCATCAAACGATCCATCGCTGATGTCAGGGTGGGGCTGCGCGATCTCGATCCACGGAGACAAGTCGGTCATGGGAGTTGCCTATCAGAAAGAAAACTGGAGTTCTTCATAGCTGGTCGCCGGTTGCTTCGCCGCTGCGTCGGCCAGACGCTGTTGCGACGTGGCCAGTGCTTGGTACATCGTGCGCTCCCGGTCTCCTTCCGGGAGCACTTCTGCCAGGGCGCGGGCCACATCCCAAAACCCAGGAGTGCCCGCAAGACCTGAAGCAGCCAAAACATCGATCACTTCGTTGGCCCGACCCGCTTCCCACAACTGGGCCGCCACGTGTAGGACGTCAATTAGAGGGCTATCAGGCCGCAGACGTATGTCAGGGCGCTGGTGCGGACCGAGCAGCGAGAAGTTCTTGCCCTTGCGCTCGACCATCCCGCCAGACAAGGTCACATCATCGAGACTTACAGAAAATGCCCGCGAGAGTTTGATGGCCTCGTCAGCGGGAACCGGCACGGTCAGGTAGGCCCAGCGCCAGGTGACGTAGAGCAAAGATCGGTCGTCAAGCACACCGAGCGTATCGGCGGCGAGCAGACGACCCATAGCATGCCGGGCGACCGCTTTGCGGGCCAACTCCATCAAGTCGCTGATCGATACCTCTGACCCATCCAAGCGGACAACCGAACGATGACTAGCAAACACCTCGAACGCCGGGCCGATGGCCGACACAAAATAGTCCGCGCCTCGCAAGCCCAAATCCTCGAACTCATCCAGCCGCTGGCTGACCACCCGGCTCAGCTCAGCCTCCACCTCGTCATAGAACGCATCCCCGGCCTCAGTGTTGGGCCGGCACACCAGCACCACCGAGCTGGCCAGGGTGGCCTTCACATGGGCCACTGTCCGCCCGGCCATCTCCGAGCGAATTGGCCAAGAGGTGGTGACGCTCAACCCCGCGACTCGAAGTGCCCGCAGCAGTTTCTCCCACGCTTTGACCGCGGTGTGGGCGAACACCAGCGCGACCACACCATCGGGTTTCACTACTCGGGCCACCTCCGACAACGCATCGGCTAGCCGCCGATCGAACTCTTCTTCGGAGATGTAGCCATCCATGGTGGGCCGGCAGCGGTTTTGCACCACTTCTTGGGCCTTTGGGGTCCACGGAGTGGCGAAATGCTCTGGGTACAAGTGTCCGACCGACCGCTTGAGCCACACATAAAAGAAATCCGACAAATCGGAGTACATCACCGAGAAGTAATAGGGCGGATCGATCAGCACAGCGTCGAACTCGCCGTCAGCAAAAGGCATGTCGCGAGCGTCGCCTCGCAGCACCCGCGCTGGGCTATCGCCGGTCTGTGAGCAATGGTCAATCACCTTGCACACCGCGGCCACTGCGTCGTCCCACGATCCCGAGCCGGTGCGGAACGGATAGTTCTCGCAGAAGTCCCACCGCATCTGGACCGTTTGGCCTGGAAACGTTGCCCGAATTTTCTCGCCGCCAGGCTGCCAGCTGGAAAATGCCGAATTTCGGTCGGCCACCTTGTCGAGGGCGAAGGCAAGGTAGGTGGACACCGCTCGAGCTCGGTCCGCCTCCATGCCATTTGCCAGCATCATCTTGTGGGCTGCCCGTATATTCGCGCTCAGCGTGGCATACAGCACCAGTTGCCGGTCGGTGAACAGTGACCGCCAAGTGGAATAGCCGTAGGGAAGGAACTGCAAGTTTCTGTAGCCGATCTCGTCTACTAGCTCATCGGGCAGACGGGATGTGCCGTCGTCAAATTCGGCATCGACCAGTGCGGCTAAATCTGCAGCAGCCTGCGTGGGAGCTTTCAACTCAGCCGGATTCGGCGCACGGTAGGTGCGCTCCTGGCCGTCTATGTCACAGACGGCGTACAGCCGATAGCCGAAGCCTTGGGCTACACCGTGGGCCTTGACATCTCGTTGGGGCGCGGTAACCCCCGAGATGGGACAGGTCACGCTCCCGGCCGACTCGAAGCCGTCTTTGAGGGTCGGGTCATCGGGAAGCTCGCCCTGGTGGACTTCGATATGCACCCCATTTGCCGTCACCGGTGTGTTGACCCAGGCGTTTCGGCGACCTTCGGCCAAGAGCCGAGAACTGAGAATCGGAATCTCGGTTTCCCGGCTCGGGTCGGGGCTGGGCATGGTCCTCACCCAGAAGTAGTACGGCACCGGCGGGCGGCTATCGACGGCTGGATACAGGTGGGCCACTGCCTTTGCGGTCTCATCCGCCACCCACGCAGCCCACCGCTCAACATCGACAACCAAGGTGTTGCGTCCGTCCATGTCGGTGCCCCCGAAACGCTGGGGGTAGTCCAAGCCCGCCAGCTCGACCAGGTGGGCAACCGGGTTCAGGTCCATCGCTGTGGTGTCACAGCCCAGCCGCATCGCCTCCAGTGGAATGGCGCCCCCGCCGGCAAAGCAATCGAGCACCTTTGGACGCTGTTCGTGATCTCGTTGGATTCGTCT
Organism: Acidimicrobiia bacterium; assembly: GCA_022822265.1. Taxonomy (GTDB): domain Bacteria; phylum Actinomycetota; class Acidimicrobiia; order Acidimicrobiales; family Bin134; genus Poriferisocius. Next base: position 43,495 of record JAJECA010000021.1, read on the forward strand.
CTTGAGCCATCCCACAGCATCGTTGTGGAGAAGCCTCTTGGGGGGCATCGCGTCAGCGATCTTGGACAACACCTTGTCAGCATCATCAGCCTCGTCAATCAATGCAGCTGCGGCCATCGCCCGGGTCATCGGGAGTGGCCGGCGGGCCCACCAAGTGTGCAGAGTAGATATGTGACCGTCATGAGTGCGCTTGTCGGTGTCCGATGCGTGATTGATCGCCGCCAAGGGCAGCGCTGCCTCGATCAGCTTCCGCCTAGTCATAGCTGTGTCTCGGCCGCGTCAATCACCGGTTGCGGAGCAACTCGATAGCGCACGTCCAAGTTCGATGACCACGATCTGGCCAATACCGTGGCTGGATCCTGCACGCGATAAAGCCGGGGATCTTGGGCAGCACAGTCCAGCACCATGTACAACCAATAGTCGTCACCCAGTTCGAGGGCCTTCGCGAATTCCGACCACGTCAGTTCCACTGGACCGACTCCGGCTCGGCCCTTCACCTCAATGCAACGCCGCTCAAGGCCTTTCAAGGAAAGCAGGTCAAAGCCGACATTGTCCGCTTCCACCGATTTCACGATGTCGGCAGCGCGGACATCGATCTCGTACATGGTGGCTACTGCCACCGCAATCTGCTCAATCTCGCGGCTGGAACGTTGGCCACCCTCTCCATCGCCGTCGCCCTCATCCTGTTGGGGAGCCACCAGAGCAGTCGCGATTACTCGCACTGGACCGCGCCTCACATTCCGAGAGCGCCGAGCTCTGGCCAGGCGCTCTTCTCGTTTGGCCTTGGTTTCAGCGACGGCCAACTCGGCCTGCCGAAGACGACCCTCAGCTCCAAGAACCCCACGCTCCACTTCCGTGTCAAGGTCGAGCAACGCTGATTGCTGGCGAGCAATAATCTCGGCAAATGCCTTGCTGACGTAGTCCTCGGTGATGCGGACAATCCGAGTCCGCTCACTGGCAGCCTGCTCGTAGTGACGCTCGAACTCGTGCTGCCGCGCCCAGTTCAATACAACTTGGGTGTCGGAAGGAGTCAGTCCAACAGCTTCGGTGTTATGGGCAAACAAGTCATACAGCAGCGCACGGCTGGACTCGAGGACTCCTCCGATCGGCTCAGCGATGGTCGCGAACGCTCGATGGACGATCTCGCCAGATCCGTCCACGCTGTCTCCGGTAACAAAGAACAGAACCGTGGGAACGTCAATGTCAGGAGCGGTAAACGTTGCACCCGCTTCCACGTCCGGGCGGGTGCGAACGATCACATTGTCGAGCGTCGCATCGAAAAGGGGATGGCCGGGCCCGCACAACTCCGCCTCTGGAACCGCGTGATCCCCCTCACGGTGATGCGAACGCAGTCGAACCGCCTTGTCGAAGGTGATGCGCTCGTAGCTCGGATACACCTCTCGTGTAGCGCCTGCTGCCCGTGAACTGGCAACCAGCTCATCGGGAGTACGAGCTACTCGAAGCGTGCCGGGATCTAGCCGGTCCTCGATCTTGCCCCCAAGGAAGTCCACCGCGTCGGTGAAGAACTTCTCAATGTAACCAGGAGGTAGACGCCTCTCAGCTGCCCGCGCAGCAGCCTCAGCCTGTGATTGCCAGTCGAGATAGTGAGCAGCCAGCGCTTCATTGGTGAGCTCGCGGAATTTCGCCTCGATCTCGGGAGCGACTTGCTCCCCACCGATTTCCTCAGCCGCGTCATTTGGGGTGACCTCCCTGGCCAATACCCGCTCGATGAGGTCAGCCAGACGGTAGCCAGCAAAGGTCTCCCCGATTACGTCGAAAACCCTGTCACCCAGGTCCCGAGCCATGTTCTCCAACTTCTGAAGCAGGGTGCCTAGCACATGGCCTTCCAGCGTGTTGATGGCGACCATGTTGTAGATGTGTACGTCGCGGGTTTGGCCGATCCGGTGGATACGCCCCATGCGCTGCTCCAGACGATTGGGGTTCCATGGAATGTCGTAGTTCACCATCAGGTGGCAGAACTGGAGGTTGATGCCTTCACCTGCCGCCTCAGTGGCGACCATGATCTGGGCTCGCTCCCGAAAGTCTCTCTCCGCAGCAATCCGCTCTCGCAAACTCATGCCGCCGTGGATTACAGCCACCTCGAAGTCTGGTGACAGCTTCTCCTTCAGATAGTCGAGAGTGTCCCGGTGCTCGGTGAAGATCAGCAGCTTGACCGACGGGTCGTTGCTCAGATCTTCCCTTTGTACAAGGGCGAGCAGCTCATTGAGCTTTACCTCGGTACCTGCGGCTTCAGCTTCTTCTGCTTGAACAAGCAGCGGGCGCAACGCGACCAGTTCCCCTTCCAACTCAGCAATAGTGCTGGGCAGCCACTCGTCGAGTGCTTCTTCCTCCATTCTCCACAAGACATCCTCGTCGAGGTCGCCCAACTCGTCTGGATGCTGGCCGTAGGCGTCAGCGAGAAAGTCCTTGCGACCTCGAAGATAAGCCGCGGGGTCTTCCAATGCCTGCTCCAAGCGGTGGACACGGCGCTCCAAGGTGCGCTTGATTGCCCGTAGTGACGAGGCCAACCGGCGCTGCATAGTCGTGAGCGCAAAGCCGGCCACCCGCGGGCCATTCTCGCCACGTATGCGGGCCAACTCAGTGGAAACAAAGCTGGTGACTGCTTCGTACAGTTCCAATTCCGCACCGGAGAGCTGATAGCCCACCGTGTGGGGATAGCGAGGCTTGAACAGATCATTGCCCCTCATATCCACCATTTCTTCCTTGGGAACCTTGCGGTACTGGCGGGGATTCAGAGACACATCACCCGGCGGGCATCGGTCGCCATAGGCATCGGGATCGAGCAGGCGGAGAAGACCCCACATCGACTCGCTGCGACCCGAGTGCGGGGTAGCTGTCAGAAGAATCAGTCGGTGGGACTTGCGGGCCACAACCTCTGCCGCCTTGTAGCGCTCGCTGCGCCTCTTGATGAGGCCCTTGCCGTCCACGTCGATGGTGAATCCGTGGGCCTCGTCGATAATGGCCAAATCCCATTCTCGCTCCGCACCGGCGAATCCTTCTATCACCTCTTCACGCCGGAGGAGATCCCGTGAAACGATCACCAAATTGTGCTGATCCCACGGATTCTGCGTCGGATGGGCATTCAGCGTCGCAGAATCGAACTGCGTGCAATGGATGTCGAACCGCTCGGCCAGCTCGCGCTGCCACTGCGGGCGCAGGTTGGCCGGCGTGACAATCAACACCCGATCAGCGGCATGGCGCAGCATCAGCTCCTTTATGTACAGCCCGGCCATAATCGTCTTGCCTGCCCCCGGATCATCCGCCAGCAAGAACCGCAGTACCGGCTCTGGTAGCAACGACCCGTACACGGCGTCGAGTTGGTGGGGTAGCGGCGAAATGTTCGACACTGCCAGCCCAGCCATGTCGTGGCGGAACATGTTCTGAATACGCAGCGCCTCCACTCCCAGCCGGAACCGACGCGCATCACCACCGAAACGGACCGGCCCCGCCGACGAGACCAAACTGATCCCCGCCAGCTCAGCCTCAGGCAGCGTTATCTCATCCAAGACGCCACCAGCGTCCCGGTAGACGATCTCCCAAAATGGCCCCTGCGTGACCTGCACCAGCGTCACGACATCGTCATCTCCAGGCAACCGCACCTGAGCACCCTTCACAAGTCGCTCAAGATCCAACATACTCACTCCTGCAAAGGTGCCGTTACCACCATTCCCGTCCTCGGACTCTACTCCCCACAACGACACCCTCATGAACCTTGTGATTGTGTCGCATCTACGAATTACTATTTCTACATGCCAGAGACACCGGAGCTGACAGACCACCCTCCAGCAATCCAACCCATCTATTCATTCACTGAAATTGGTGAGCCTGTCTTGCTTTATGACGGCCCTATGACAGTAACGGCTCCTAGTAGCACCATGTCATCTGCGACAGATGGTGGGTCCACAAGTCTAAGGTGTGAAGGTAAGGGAAAGATAGTCTGTACAGTTCAATCGATGCCGAGATACAACGTTCATTTCACAACCCTCGGTGATGGATCACTCCTCGACATTTACCATTCTAATGGCAGTCTACAATTGGATATTGCAGGACATGCAGCATCTATTCCGATGAGAGTGACCGGTAAACATTTCGAGTCGTCTGCAGACCTAAATCACACGAAATTGGAATTTACAGCGTTGTTGCACCAAGAGACCATCCTCGGCAACGAAGATCCGCTTCTTGAGATGCAATTTTACTTGATTAACTTTCCATTTGACATCGGAAACACTGTGACAAGCCGAATCGATATCGAAAACAACACTCGTCATACAACTGCTAACCGAATACATTTGGACTCCGACAACAGGTGGAGTGTTGACATAGACTCAAGAGCTGACTCTTCTGACATTTGGGGGGAAACTCGAATAAAGGATTCGTACGCATTGTCCCATGTGTGCAGAATTACAAAAGACCAAGCTGACACATTTTCATCTAGTGATGCTCTAGAAGTTGTAGAAGCATTGTATTGGTTTCTGTCGTTCATGTCTTCTTCTCATGTCGGAATCGTATTACCGACAGGCATTACATCAGCAGGAGAAGAAGTAGTGTATGCAAGAGCCTGCAGTCCTATTGACTCTGCTGCATACCGCCAGTCTTGGTTCAGTCGGTATGATGTTGAGGGACGACAACATTTGGATTCACTGTACAACCATTTCAAGAAGAAATGGAACGATCCAATCTGGAGAGCAATATTGCCCCAACTCATCGGGAGATATGCGTCTGCCAATGGCAAATTCATTGACAGTGGACTCGTCGCAGCATTTTCTACTCTAGAAACACTATATTGGGTAAAATATGGACTCATTGCACAATCAATCAAGGCAAAAGATCTAAAGAAATCACAAGCGAGCACCAAAATACGAGAGCTCTTGAGTTCCGCGAACATTGAACCAGACATTCCTAGTCCCCTTATAGCTCTCAGTTCTAAGGGCCATGAGATTAGGGATTCAAAAAACCTCGGACAACTTCCTGAGGTCGTCGCATGGGTAAGGAATAAGATTGTACACCCTGATACGGGGTCAAAGTTGACCTTCGACCTGATGGATCAAGCTCATCTGGCTGCTATTTGGTACCTGGAGTTGCTGCTGCTAAGAGAATTCAACTATACAGGCACCTATTTCAATCGGGTAACCAACAAGATTGAAACAGTTCCATGGATATAGAATCAGAGTCGCACTCTTGGTTGGTTTCCAAGCTTTTGGATACTAGCTATCCGTAGACTGATACTCGAGTCTGAGTTGCATAAGAGTTCCATCTTAAGGCTAGAGAATTTTGGGAACTAGCACTTTCGGAAGAAGATGTCCTTCATCTTTCACTTGTGCGCCATTCAACTGTGAACAATTGGCATGCCGACAGAATCAGGATTCTTTGGGCGAGGGGGTGTAGTTCTCGAGTTCGGGGATGATCTCTTTGCCCAGAAGCTCGATGGTGCGCATGATCGATTCGTGGGAGTGGTAGCCGAACTGCACGTAGCAGATGAGCTGGTCAACACCGATGTCGGCGTAGTGCTTCATCTTCTCGTAGCAGGTGTCCACATCGCCCACCACGATCATGTCGGCCTCGTCGAAGTGGTGGATGAGGTCGTCGATCCCCTCCTCCATGAGCGGCTTGAGCAGCGGGAAGGTGGCATCTCGCTCTTCCTGTGACAGCTCGGGCAGCTCCCAGTCGAGGGTGAACTGGGCCAGGTTGGAGTACCACCACTCCACCGACTTCCACACCTCGTTGTCCAGCACCTGCTGGGGGGTGTCGGCGCAGTGCACCAGGGTGTAGGCCGCGGTGGCGTTGGTGGTCACGTCGGTGATGGGCTCGGGGTTCTCGGCCGCGGCGCGGTAGTTGCGGATGTGGCGGGCCATGGCCTCCAGCGGCTGCATGATGGAGAACGACAGCATGCCCATGCCGGCCTTGCCGGCCACTGCGGCGGAGTTCTCCGAGGCGCACGCCATCCATGCCGGGGGATGGGGGTACTGCATCGGCTTGGGGGTGACCATGCGCTTGGGGAACTTGAACTGGGGCGAGTCGTACTCGAAGTACTCCTCGCGCCACATGCCGCACACGATCTCGATGGCCTCTTTCCAGTCGTCGCGGGAGCGCTCCCGGTCGACGCCGAAGGCGATCTGCTCCATCGGGGTGGATCGGCCGGTGCCCCATACCGCCCTACCGTTGGACAAGATGTCGACGGTGGCCACCTTCTCGGCGATGCGCTGGGGCGGGATAAACCCGAATGGGGTCAGGGTCACGCCGAAGCCCATCTTGATGTTCTCGGTGACCATCGACAAGGCGCCGAGCAGCACCTCAGAGGCCGGGCAGTGCGAGCGCCCCTCCCGGAAGTGGTGCTCCACCGCCCAGATGGTGTTGAACCCGAAGGTGTCGGCCAGCTTGATCTGCTCGACGGCGTCTTTGTAGGCCTTCTGCTCCCGCTCCCGCTGGCCCCAGGGATGGGGCTTTCCCCACGGCTTGGGCGCGTCCACTTCGTACAGCAAGTCCAACTTCATGGCGGCGACGATACCGAGCGGCTGTGGCTCAGCGCACTTTGGGGCCGGCTCCAGGACTGGGCTGCGTGCCGGCATCGGCGGCCAGCCGGAATCCCATGTGCCCGGTGGTGGAATTGGGTTCGTTGGCGTGGCGGGCGGCCACCCGGTAGCGGTTGCAATAGGAGTCGTGGCACAGGTACGACCCACCCCGGATGGACCGGGCCCGGCCCTGGGGTGGGCCTGCCGGGTCGACCAGGGGGCGCTCGGGCGGGAATCGGTTGTCGAACCAGTCGGCGCACCACTCCCACACGTTTCCCGAGAAGTTGTAGAGGCCGAAGCCGTTGGGCTCGTATTCGTCCACCGGCGCGGTGCCCACATAGCCGTCCTCGGCGGTGTTGTGGCTGGGAAACTCCCCCTCCCAGATGTTCAGCCGAGCCTGCCCGTCGGGGCTCATCTCGTCGCCCCACGGCAACTTGGCCTGAACCAACCCTCCTCGGGCGGCGTGCTCCCACTCGGCCTCGGTGGGCAATCGGGCTCCGTACCAGGCCGCGCAGGCCGCGGCGTCGAACCACGACACATGCACCACCGGGTGGTTGCCGCGATCCTCCACCGTTGATTGGGGCCCCTCCGGCTGAGACCAGCACGCCCCCTCCACCTGCCGCCACCACTCGGCACCCACCACCCCCCGGGTGGGCGGGAAGTCGTCAGGCAGCAGTCCGCCGAACACGAACGACCACCCCTCCTGCTCGGCGACGGTCACATGCCCGGTGGCCTCCACGAAAGCGGCGAACTCGTCATTGGTCACCGCAGTGGCTGAGATCTGGTACGGCCTCAGCACCACCTCGCGCACCGGCCCCTCGCCGTCGCCCTCGAACCACACCTCCTCGGTGCCCATGAGAAACGACCCGCCATCCAGTGAAACGAACTCCACCCCAGCGTCATACCATGAATCCATGAAGACAACCGGAATCATCTTCGCCGGCCTCGATTGCGACGCCGACGCCATCGAGGGCTGGAACCGCTGGTACGACCTAGAGCATCTGCCCCCCAACATCGCCCTGACCGATGTGATGCACGGCCGCCGCTACGTGGCCCCTCCCAGCCACCAGGAGCTGCGGCCAGAGGGCTGCGATGAGGCTTTCTCGGGCGGACGCAGCGCCTTTCTCACCATCTACTGGCTGTGCGGCGACGTCGACGGGGTGATGGCCACCATGACCGACTACCGAGAGGTGCTGGTGGAGGCCGACCGGATGTTCCCCGACGAGAAGAAGATCGTGCGGCTAGGCGACGCCCTGGCCCTCGACTGGGCGGTGGCCGACCCGGCGCTGAAAGCCGACCCCGGCGACATTCCCCACATCTCCCACACCGACATCCATGTGGTGCTGCGCCGCGGATTGGGCGATCAGCATTGGCACCAGGCCATCTACGCCCCCGCGGCGGTGGCCGTCGAGGGCGTGCACGCGGTGGTGTCGTTCACCTCCCGGTTTGCCCCCGACACCGCCATCGACCTGCACATGATCGAGGGCGACCCCGCCGAGGTGGTTGCCGCGCTGCGGGCCGCCACCCCCTCCCGGCCCGCCACCACCGACGTCGGCATGGATGGGCCGTTCCAGCTCATCGAGCCGCTGCGCTACCCGTGGGCCGAGCAGATCCGCGGGTCATGGATGCCCCAAACGGTCGCCTGAGCGACCCGGTATCACTGCGCCGGGCCAAGCAGCGGGCCACCGGCCTGCTGCTGGCCGCCGCCGCCTTGTTTGTGGTGATGCAGCTGCTCACCGACGGCGACGGCTGGGCCGGCTACGTGGAGGCGGCTGCCGAGGCAGCCATGATCGGCGGTCTGGCCGACTGGTTCGCGGTGACCGCCCTGTTCAAGCACCCGCTGGGGATTCCCATCCCCCACACCGCCATCATCCCCCGGCGCAAAGACGCCATCGGCGCCAGCCTGGGCGAGTTCGTGCAGGACAACTTCTTCGACCCCGACGACCTGGCTCATTGGGTGGCCGATCGGGCTCCCGCCGAGGCTCTGGGGCGATGGCTGGCCGCCGAGGGGGATGCCGGGCTGGTGTCGGGGCCCGCCCTGGGTCGGCTGCTGGAGTCGATGGTGGAAGGCGGGCACCATCGCTCGATGGTTGATGCCGCCGTCGAGCGGGCCGATCGCTTCTTGGTGGACAACCACGAGGTGCTCAGAGACCGCATCGTGGAAGAAGCCCCCGTTTACACCCCCAAAGTGCTCGACCACCACATCTTCACCCGCCTCCACCGGGGGTGAGGGGAGTGCTGGCCGACATGGCCGACGATCCCAACCACGAGCTGCGCCTGCGCATCGACGCCGGGCTGAGAAGCTACGCGCAGCGCCTCCAGACCAACCAGCGGTTGGCAACCCGGGTGGAGGCAGTTCTGGCCCGGGCCGGTGAGTCACTGCAAAGTGACTCCAACCTCCAGAACCGAGTCGACGGCTGGCTGGTTGCCGCAGTGAGCCTGCTGGCTCGCCATGCCCAAGCAGAGGTGGCCAACGTGATCGGCAGCACCGTGGCCCGCTGGGATGCCGACGACACCAGCACCCGCATCGAGCGCCGCGTCGGCCGCGACCTGCAATTTATCCGCATCAACGGCACCCTCATAGGCGCCCTCGCCGGACTAGCCATCCACGGGGTGGGACAGCTGCTCTAGTCGCTGAATTGGGCCCGGAGCTCGTGCTTCAGCACTTTGCCGGTGGCATTACGGGGTAGCGAGTCCACGATCTCAATCTGCTCCGGGATCTTCTGGGGCATGATGCCCGACGACCGGAAGTAGTCCCCCACCTCGGCCAGCGTGAGCCCGTCAGCACCGGAATCCAATTCCACCACCGCACAAACACGTTCTCCCCGCTCCTCGTCGGGCAGCCCGATCACTCCGGCGTCGAGCACCTTCGGGTGGGCGAACAGCAAGTCTTCGATCTCGGTGGCCGAGATGTTCTCTCCCTTGCGGATGATGATGTCTTTCACCCGGCCGGTGAGGGTCACATACCCCCCAGCATCCAGAAAGCCCACGTCGCCGGTGTGGAACCAATCCCCTTCGAACGAAGCAGCGGTCAGCGCCTCGTCCATGTAGCCCCGGCACACCATGGGTCCCCGGATCCACAGCTCTCCCTCCACTCCGACATCAGCCGGTTCGCCGTCGAAGCCCACCACCTTGATCTCCGCTCCGGCCAGCGGTCGGCCCTCAGTCTCAGCCAGCTTCTCATCGGGATCGTCGGGCGTGTTCTGGGCGATGATCGGCGCCTCGGTCATCCCCCAGGCGTGACCGCATCCCCGTCCGCCCATCTCAGCCATCACCTCGTAGTGCTGGGACGCAGGCATGGGCGCGCCACCTCCGGAGCAGAGCCGAAGCTGAGGCAGGATCGGCTCACCGGGCTGTTTGCGCTGTTCAGCCAGAAATGCCATGAAGAACGCCGGTCCGCCACCCACCAGAGTGACGCCGTGGCGGGCGAACAAGGCAGTGGTCTCAGTGGGATCGAACGCCTCGGCGATCACCAGCGTGCAGCCCGAGCTCAGCGACACCGAAAGGTTGGACACCCCGCCGATATGGGCAAAGGGGAAGGCAAGGCCGAACTGATCCTCCGCGGTGACGTGCTGGCGCTCCACCATGGCGATGCCCGATGCCATGACCGAGGAGTCGCAGTGGCGGGCGCCCTTGGGATTCGATGTGGTCCCCGAGGTGTAGTACACCCACCGGATCTCCTCGGGGTCATCGGGGATAGGGATGTCGCCCAATCCCGACACATCCCCCTCAGGCAGCTCACCGTCGCACACCACCACGTCGAGCCCGTCGACCTCGGCGGCAATCCCCTCCGCCATGGCCTGATAATCGAACCCCCGCCACACCGACGGCACCAAGAACAGCTGGGCCCCCGTCTGACGAATACAGAAGCCCACCTCCCGCTCCCGATAAACCGGAATGATCGGGTTCTGCACCGCCCCCAGCCGAGCCAGCGCCGCCTGCAACACCAGCGTGTTGGGCCAAGTAGGCAACTGCCAAGAAACCGACACCCCCGGCCCCACCCCCAAGTCAACCAATCCCGCTGCCGCCCGCAACGCCGCATCCCGATACTCCCGAAACGACAGCTCCTCACCCCGATCATCAATGATCATCAGAGCATCCGGCGTCAACTCCGCCCGCCGCTCCACCATCCCCCAAAACGTCCCGCCGGTGAGCATCCGACAACAATATGGCTATGACATCCCTGTCCGTCACACTGCCGTCGTTCGGTCCCATCTTCCGAGACAACAACTTCCACCAGATCGCCGACCTCGCCAAGATGGCCGAGCAAGCTGGCGTCGACCGCATCATGCTCACCGATCACGTGGTCATGGGCACCCACACCGACAAGTACCCCTACGGCCCCTTCCCCTTTCCCCCTGATACTGCTTGGCTCGAACCGCTGGCCTCGATCGGCCACATGGCCGCGGTCACAGAGCGGGTCCGGTTCAGCACCAAGATCCTGATCGCTCCCCTTCGGCCCGCTGCGGTGCTGGCCAAGACGCTGGCCACCATGGACGTGCTTTCGCAGGGCCGCTTGGAGGTGGGCATGGGGACGGGATGGCAGCGCGAGGAATACGATGCTGCCGGCATCCCCTGGGGCGAGCGGGGCCGGCGGCTCACCGACACCATCGCGGCCTGCAAAGCGCTGTGGCGGGACTCTCCAGCATCGTTCCATTCGGCCACCGTCAACTTCGACGACATCTGGTGCGAGCCCAAGCCGGCCCAGCCGGGCGGGATACCAATCTGGGTGGCCGGGGCACTTCACCGCAACAATCTGGCCCGTCTCGTGGAACACGCCGACGGCTGGATACCGCCCCCCTACGGCAACCTCGAAGAAGTGGCCGATGGAGTGAGCACGCTCCGCGACGCTTTCACCGCCGCTGGCCGGACCGTCGACGGCTTCGGTGTCCAGGGCGACATCGACGCGGTGCCCGGCGATGATAGCCGCCCCTCCATAAAGGCCAGTATGGGCGCAGCCGCCGATTGGGCCGAGGCGGGCGCCACCACCATCAACGTTGTGATGTCGTTGTTCTGCTGGCGCATGGACCGAGCCCAGAGCTGGTTCGACGACTTGGCCGAAAGCTGGGCTGAGCTAGATCTGGGCTGATCCAGCCCGAACAGATCAGGGGATGTCGCCGTCGGCCCGGAAACGCTCGACGGCTTCGGCGGGACGGCCGGCGATTACACCCTGTACCGGCAAGTCGATTAGCTCGGCGTAGTAGTCGGGGTCCTCTTGCCAATCCTCATTGGGCCACACCCATACGGCCAAGCCTTCGTCGGCGGCTTTGCCCAGCAGATCGGGAGTCAGCACATCGAGGCCGCTGAAGGTGGGCGGCACCTGCAAGATGAGATCGTTGGGGTGCAGCGGGACCGACGCAAACGCCCACGCCGGCAGAGAGTCCTGGCCCGGACTCGTAACGACATCAGGAGCTAGCTCTCGGAACCCAACCAGCGCCTCGTCTCTGAACGACACCACCACAACCGAGTCGGTGCGGCCCAACTCCTCAATGTCGGCAGCCAGCACCGCCGCCATCTCGAGGATGAATTCGATGTCGTCCTCGCCGTCGTCGCCCGCGGGGGTTTTGATCTCCACGTCGAGTACGTGCTCAGGGAACGCCTGCGCCACCGCTCGGAACGTCTCCACCCGGAAGTCGTCGGGGCCGTAGCCCGGGGGCGGGGCAACGTCGCCGGTGCGGATGCCCCGATAGGAGTAGGCCTCAGGGGCGAGATCGTGGCTGGGCCATTCCTCCGACCACCAGTAGGCGTTGTCCAGCGCCTGAAGCTCCTCATAGGTCATGTCTCGCACCCGCCCGGTGGCGTTGGTGGTGCGGTCGACGGTGTCGTCGTGGTGCACCACCAGCACTCGGTCGGCGGTCATCTGCAAGTCCATCTCCAGCACGTCCACCCCGGCATGGGCCGCCTGGGAGAAGGCGTACATGGTGGAGTGAGGCCACGAGCGGTCGCCCCCGGCGTGGGCGATCACCAACGGCCGCCCCAGCGCCAACAACTCCCGCACCGTGCTAGCCGCAGGGGTCGGTACCGGCGGCAGCACGTCCGCTTCTTCGCCCCCAACCTCCTCCACCTCATCTTCGACATTGCCCTCTTCGCTGTCATCGGCCACCGGAGTCGGCTCGCTGGCTGGCTCCTCAGGCGGGGCGGTGGCCACCGGCGTTGCCGTGCTCGGCGCCGCAACCGCGGTGGCGGTCATCGTGGCTTGAGGGGTCGGGAGCGGAGTGGCGGTTGGAACTGGCTCTGTTGGCGAAGAAACCGGAGCAGCGGTAGCAGCGCCGGTGCTCGGTTCGGACTCGTCTGCGTCACCGCACGCGGCCAAGAGCGCTCCCAGCATCGACAAAAGGAGCACGAGTGGCAGCGTTCTCGCCGACCTCGGCAATCGAGGCACGCCGATAACCCTAGTCCCCGCCCGTACACTCCACTGATGCGGCTCGTCAACGCTCGTGAGCTCGACCCGATCCAGTTTGAGGCTGCGCTCAGACTCCAGCAGCGGCTGGACGCGGCGCGTGATCCCCAGCTTCCGGTCACTCCGGCTGGCGAACTGCGGGCCACCTTCGACGACAATGCCAGCGACAACGCCCGCCATGAGCGGATTGTGGCGTTCGCCGATAGACAGGCCATAGCCATTGGCCACGTAGAACTAACCTTTGACCCTGCCAACTCAGCATTGGCGTTCGTGGAGCTATCTCCCGTGATCAGTGACGCGTCATCGGTTCTGTTGAGCGAATTGCTGCGGCAAGCACAGTCCGACGGCCGAACCTCGGTCATCGCCTGGGGCGACTACACGCCAGACTCTGACGCCTTCTGGACCGGGCTGGGCGCCGAACTGCGATCCACCGACCAGGAGTCCGACCTCGACATGGCCTCAGTGGACCCCAACCTGATGGGGCGATGGACCGACGCCATGCCCAGCGACATCAATCTCGTGTACTGGTCTGGTCGCTGTCCCGACGAGCACATCGAGGCACTTGTTGCCACCGCCAACGCCATGAACGACGCTCCCACTGACGACCTCGAAATCGCCGACACCGTCTTCGACGCGGCCATGCTGCAAGCCGATTTCGACGCTCGCGACACCTGCGGCTTCGACTATCTGGGCATTCTGGCTATCTGTGCCGACGGCTCGGCCGCGGGCGCCACCGAGGTGTTGGTCAACCGCCACCGGCCCGCCTTCTCGTGGCAGTGGAACACCGTTGTGCTGCCCGACCACCGGGGCCGAGGAATCGGGCGCGGGTTAAAGGCCACCATGTGGAAGCGCTTGCGAACTGAAGCCTCGGATGTAGCCACGTTGCGCACTGGAAACGCCCAAAGCAACGCCGCAATGCTGGCCATCAATACCGAGATGGGCTACAAGCCGTCGCATCTCATGGGATGCTGGCAAGCCGACGCAACAACCCTCGAATCAGGACTCAGCCGGAGCAAGACAGGAGGCGAGTTCGCGGGGGATCAGTACTGAGGCCCGGCAACCAGCCCGTCGCGCATGAAGCCGGTGACCTCGGTGCGGGTGGCACAGCAGTGGCCGGTTTCGTTCATGCTCATCAGCACCCGCCGGTCGTCTTCGACCCACACCCGGCAGATGCCGGAGTAGGCCACCTGCATGTGGATCCTCTCCGATGCCATTACCACCTCGGACACCACCCGGTTGACCACCCCGCCGTGGCACGCCACCACAATGTGTTGGCCGGGCTGGGCTTCGCATAGCCGCTCGAAGGCGGCCATCACCCGCTTGTGGAACTCCTCGGGGGTGTCCCAGCCGATGGCGGCGTAATCCTGGGCCCGAATGGCCTCGAAGTACTCACCGCCCTCGGTGGCCAGCAACTCAGTGGGGAGGTACACCTTGGAGTTGCGGTCGATCTCGGTGAAGTCCTCTTCGAGTTCGATTTCCATGCCCAATCGGGCAGCCAGCGGCTCGATGGTCTCGATGGCCCGGCGCTTGGTGCTGGAGATGATGTGATCGATGGGCTCGTGTTCCAGCCAGTCGGCCAATCGCTCCGACTGCCACACGCCCAGTTCGCTGAGCCCGGGATCGGCCACCTTGTCGGTGTTCCACTCCCGCTGGGGCTGCCCGTGGCGGATAAAGACGATCTGCACCGCTACAGCCTACGCTGCGCAGATGAACAACAAAGAAGCCGATCGTGTCGCTTGGAAGAACATCATGCTGTTCGATCCCCCCGACAGCGATGACCCGTACATCATGTTCACCAAGCGGGTTTTCACCGACATGTGGTCCCGCCCTCGCCTGGGCAGAAAAGAGCGACGGCTGACCACGCTGACCTGCATCATCGCCAGCGGCAACGCCTCCATCTTGCCCTTCCATATGAAACCGGCCTTGGAATCAGGCGACCTCACTCCCGACGAGTTGCTGGAATGGGTGGTCCAGGTTGCCCACTACGCCGGCTGGCCGGCCAGCGCCCAGGCATACACCACACTGCGCACAGTGGCCGCCGAGCTCGGGCTGGAGTTTGAAGACGACGAATAAGAAGCCAGCCTGCTCTATTCGAGCGCCACTTCGTTGCAAGAAGTGGGCGCTCGGGCCGGATTGAACACCCGCGATCGCTGAGCGGCCGGCGTGCCTGAGCGGTCGGTGTTCAGATAGGCCTCAATGGCATTGGCGGTGGCCTTGGCCGCTACGCGGATGTACTCGTCGGTGGCAAAGAGAGCGGCCTCGGAGGGGTTGGAGAGGTAGCCGTACTCGACGAGGACAGAGGGGGTCTTGGGCCGTCGAATCAGCCCATATGCGTCGCCACCGCTGGATAGCAACACCCTCATCACCCCGGCATCGGGGAGACGGCTCCACGCGACGCTGTCAAAGCCTGACAGCGCCTCGGTGATCTCCTGATGGAGCAGTCCGCCGAGACGAGCGGATTCGGCGCGGGCCTGGCGGGGCGACGCCGATTGCACGTACACCTCGGTGCCCGGCTGGCTACCGGTTGGGAAGGTGGGTGCGTTGTGGTGGATGGAGATCAGGGCCTCAGCACCCAGCGCATCAGCAAAGGCAGCCCGGACTAGCAGCGGCGATCCGTATTGCCCCGTTCGGGTGGTGGCCGCCGAAATTCCCCGGCTGGAGAGCTCGCTCAGCACCGCATGGGCGAGGGTCAGGTTCAGCTCGGGCTCGGCCAGGCCATTGGGACCAATCGCCCCAACGTCATATGAGCCCCCATGGCCGGGATCCAATACGACTTGAACTCCCTGAAGGGGAAGACCAGTGCGGACTGTCGAGATGTTGCCGCACGGTGTCATGACCACGAATGCGTTTTCGATGAGGCCCATGACCGCGACCGACACGCCGGTCGGCGTGATCAGCCCGGGCGGCGGATCCCCAGCGAAGTCCTCAGGTCGCACCATTGGGTCGAGGTCGAGTGTCAGAAATGGCTCTGAGCCTGCTTGGCCGGGACACCCTTCGGGGGTTATGTGGGTATCTATCTCGAACTCGAACCGGCAACGGTAGGTGTTGAGCAACGACTCTTGGAGCTGGATCAGCTGGTCGCGCACCCGAATATCGCGGAGGGTGGGGGTGCCCTCGAACTCAGCCGGCTGGGAGAATCCCTGAGAGGGAAGGCCGTTGGTGCATCCGCCGGACACTTCCTGGACATCGATTCCAAATCGGCATCGGTAGACATTGAGCAGCGTCTCCTGAGCGGCGATCAGGTTGTCGCGTATCGCCACATCTTCGTGGGTGAACCCCGTGCCCGAGGCGCTCTGCGCGCTGGCTCCGGCTATGCCGAGCACCAAAGCCAGCAAGCACACCCCAGCCGTCCCGCAGGCGCGGCCGACAGCAACGGCGATTCGTCCGGGCGCAGGCACCACGCGAACGTATAAACCCGCCCGGATGTCTTCCAATCCACGTCGAGCCCGCGGGGAGGCTCAAACGATGATGATCTCTCCGGAATCATCGAGAGACGCGGTCGCGGTGGCACCATCGGCAAGGGTGCCGCTGAGCACTGCTTCGGCCAAGCGGTCGGCCAAGTCCCGCTGGATCACCCGCTTGAGGGGGCGGGCGCCAAAGGCCGGGTCGTAGCCATCACTGGCCAGCTTGAACCGCACTTCGTCTGCGACCACTAGGTGAATTCGGCGGTCAGACAGGCGCTCTGCCAAACGGTCGATCTGGAGGTCGACGATCTGGGCCAAGTGCTCGGGCTTCAACTCTCCAAACGTCACGATGTCGTCGATGCGGTTGACGAACTCGGGGCGGAAGTACTCCTTGGGATCCACGGCCAGGTTGGACGTCATGATCAGCACTGCATTGGTGAAGTCCACCGTTCGCCCCTGTCCGTCGGTCAGGCGACCGTCATCCATGAGCTGCAAGAGCACGTTGAACACTTCTGAGTGGGCTTTCTCGATTTCGTCTAGCAGCACCACGGCATAGGGGCGCCGTCTCACCGCCTCGGTGAGCTGGCCGCCCTCGTCGAAGCCGACATACCCGGGCGGGGCGCCGATAAGGCGGGACACGCTGTGCTTCTCCATGTACTCCGACATGTCGATGCGGACCATGGCCCGCTCGTCGTCGAACAGAAAATCGGCCAGAGTGCGGGCCAGCTCGGTCTTGCCCACCCCGGTGGGGCCGATGAACAGGAACGATCCGATGGGCCGGTTCGGGTCGGACAGCCCGGCCCGGCTGCGGCGGATGGCCGAGGCCACCAGGTGCACCGGCTCGGTCTGGCCGATCACCCGCTGGCTCAGCACCGATTCCAGGCGCAGCAGCTTGTCGGTCTCCCCCTCCATCAGGCGGGTGACCGGTACGCCAGTCCAGCGCGACACCACTGCGGCCACGTCTTCGGGGTCGACTTCCTCTTTCAACATCTGCCGGTCGGCCTGGAGCTCCACCAGCCGTCGATCGGCCTCCGCG
The DNA here is from genome assembly GCA_022822265.1 of Acidimicrobiia bacterium. Lineage (GTDB taxonomy): Bacteria > Actinomycetota > Acidimicrobiia > Acidimicrobiales > Bin134 > Poriferisocius. The sequence continues at coordinate 60,865 of JAJECA010000021.1, forward strand.
ATCTGGCGCTCCAGATCGGGCAACTTGCCGTAACGGATCTCGGCGGCCCGCTCGAGGTCGGCTTCTCGCTCAAGGGCAGTGCTGAGGGCGTCGTGTTCTTCCTTCAGAGTTCTGATCTGGCCGATGGCTTCCTTCTCCGACTGCCAATGGGCTTGCATCCCGGCCAGCTCTTCGCGCAGATTGGCCAGCTCCTCTTCGAGGGCTTCCAGGCGCTCGGCCGACACGGCATCGGATTCCTTGGACAGCGCCACTTGCTCGATCTCTAGTTGGCGGATGCGGCGGTCCACCACGTCGATCTCGGTGGGCATGGAGTCGATCTCAATGCGGAGCATGGAGGCGGCCTCGTCCATCAGGTCGATGGCCTTGTCGGGCAGGAACCGCCCGGTCACGTATCGGTCGGAGAGAACGGCCGCCGACACCAGAGCGGCGTCTTGAATGCGGACCCCGTGGTGGACTTCGTAGCGCTCTTTGAGCCCCCTCAATATGGCGATGGCGTCCTCCACCGACGGCTCGCCCACGTAAACCTGCTGGAAGCGGCGTTCTAAGGCGGCGTCCTTTTCGATGTGGGTGCGGAACTCGTCGAGCGTGGTGGCGCCGATCATGCGCAGCTCGCCCCGGGCCAGCATGGGCTTGATCATGTTGCCGGCGTCCATGGCCCCCTCGGCCGCGCCCGCCCCCACGATGGTGTGCAGCTCGTCCATGAACGTGATCACCTCGCCCTCAGCGTCGGTGATCTCCTTCAAAACCGCTTTGAGCCGCTCTTCGAACTCCCCCCGGTACTTGGCCCCGGCCACCATGGCCGACATGTCGAGGGCCACCAGCCGCTTGTCCTTCAGCCCCTCGGGCACGTCGCCATCGGCGATACGCAGGGCCAGACCCTCCACGATGGCGGTCTTGCCCACGCCGGGCTCGCCGATCAGCACCGGATTGTTCTTGGTACGGCGGCTGAGCACCTGGATGGTGCGGCGAATCTCCTCGTCCCGACCGATCACCGGGTCGAGCTTGCCGTCGCGGGCCAGCACGGTGAGGTCTCGGCCGTACTTCTCCAGCGCCTGGTAGGAGTCCTCCGGCGTGGTGGACGTCACCCGGTGAGACCCTCGCACCTCGGCCAGAGCCTCCAGCAGCCGGTTGCGGCCCACCCCCACCCGGTCGGCCATGGCCAGCAGAAGGTGCTCGGTAGACAGGTACTCGTCGCCCAACTCGATGCGGGCGTCATCCGCGGTCTCCACGGTTTTGACCAGGTCGCGGGAAGTACGCACCTCGGTGCCGTAGGCCGAGGGCAGTTGCCCCAGCGCCGACTCAAGCTGGGCCCGCAGATCGGGCAGCGCGACCCCGGTGCGCTGCAATACCGGCAGCACCACCCCATCGGCCTGGCCGATCAAGGCCAACAGCAAGTGATCAGGGGTCACCTCGGGGTGGCTCTTCGACTGAGCCATGGCGGTGGCATCGTTGAAGGCCTCCCTGGTCTTCAACGTCCACCGGTTGGGGTCAAGCATCAGAATGCACCTCGTTTTGCCTTTATTTTCTATCTCCTCTATGGATAACCGCCAGAAGTTGAGGGTATTCCACTCAATTTTCCTTCTTGTGGGTCGCCATGCCTAACGACGCCAGTCCGGCCGCCCCGCAAACGATGGCCAAAACGGTGAAAAACAGGTCGTAGTCGTCCAAGTCGCCTCCCAGCATGGCCACACCGGCGGCCACTCCCACCGCACCTCCAATGCGGATGACGGTCTGCACGGTGCCCGCGGCCAGCCCCAGCTGACCGGGGGGCACGCCAAAGGCGATTGCGCTGTTCACCCCGGGGAAAGCGGTGCCCACTCCGAATCCCATCAACAGCGCAGCCGGGAACCACACTGCCGCCCACTCCCTCTCCGCACCGGCGAACACCGCCACCCACAGACAGCCCAAGGCAATGCAGCCGGCCGCGGGAACCATCACCACTCGGTGGCCGAACCGCTCCATGATCCGGCCGGTGGCGTAGCCCACCGTGCTGGACGCCGCAGTGAGCGGAGTGAGCAACAGTCCGGCTTCCAGGGTGCTGTACTCCCATGGCCCCCTGAGGAATTGCACCAGTGCTAGGAAGATGCCGAAGAACGCCACCCCCACCAGCACCGCCACTACCGCGGTGGACGCGAACACCCGGCTTCGGAACAAAGCGAGATCGATAACCGGCGAGGGGTGCCGACCGCAGCGAACCAGGAATGCCGCCATTCCCACTACGGCCGCCGCGAACGCACCGATAACCCGGGGATCGTCAGATCCCCACTCGTTGAACTGCACAATGCCCAGCACCAGTGCGCCCGTGCTGAGCCCGGCCACCACCACCCCGACCATGTCGGGCAGTTCGGCGTCTTCGTCCGCCGCTGATTCGGGGATCAGGCTCCGGCGGGCCAGCACCGCCACCCCCACCGGAGCAACCAGGAAGAATCCGGCCCGCCAGGAGGCGAACTCGATGGCCAGCGCCCCCAGCGTGGGGGCAAGAGAGGCCACCACCCCGGCCACTGTCGACCACACCCCCACCGCGATGGCCCGGCGCTGGGGTCCGAGGGTGGACATCACCAGGGCCAAGCCGGAGGTGATGAGGCTGGACCCGCCGAATGCCTGGTAGCACCGGGCCGCGATCATGGCCGGCACATTGGGCGCCAGTCCCACCGCGGCTGAACCGGTTACGAAGATGGCGATGGCCCAAAGGAACACCCGCCGGTGGCCGATGCGGTCGGCCAGTCGCCCCGCTGGGATGAGCAGGGCCGCCACCATGATGTTGTATCCGCTGATCACCCAGGACACCTGGGTGGCCGGAGTGCCGCTGAAGGTGTCGATGATCTCCGGGTAGGCCACGAACATCAGCGTCACGTCCAGGGAGCTGGCCGCCGAGGCCAGCGACACCAGCCACAACGCCTTCCACTCCCGGCTCACGACCTCCACCCGGCCATTCGATCGCCGCTGGGCAATCTGTTGGTGTCGCTGGCCTGCCCCACGACTCCCGACGGTACTCTCAGGCCATGGACTCAACGCCGGTCATCATCGAAGTCGCCCTCAACGGCACCACCACCCGCGAGCGCAACCCCCACGTGCCCATCAGCCGGGAGGAGCTCATCGAGGAGGGCTTGGCCTGTATCGAGGCCGGGGCGACGATCGTCCACTGCCACATCGCCAATATGCGGGTGCCAGCGGAGGAGGCCGCCGCCGAATACCGGGCCACCTTCGAGCCGTGGGTGGCCGCCGACCCTGACGTGCTGGTGCTGCCCACGCTGGGATGGGGCCAAGACATGACCGAGAAGCTCGGCCACCTAGAGCTTCTGGCCGAGGGCGGCTTGCAGCGGCTGGGTTTCATCGACCCCGGCACCATGATCTTGGGCAAGGCCGGGACCAATGGCCTGCCCGATCCCAACAGCCACGTGTACATCAACACTTACGCCGACATGGAGGTGGCCATCGAGCAGTGCAACCGTCTGAGCCTGGGCATGCACTTCGCCATCTTCGAGCCCGGCTTCCTCCGCAACGTGCTCTCCTATTGGCGGTACGGCCAGCTCACCCCCGGCTCCTTTGTGAAGTTCTACTTCGGCGGCCCGGGCGGTTACTTCGCAATCGGCGACAGCGTGAGTTTCGGACTGCCCCCCACCGAGAAGGCGCTGGACGCCTATCTGGAAATGCTGGCGCTGGTCGACTGCGATCTGCCCTGGTTCGCCGCGGTGGTGGGCGGCGACCTCATCGAGACCCCGATCCCCCAGCTGACCCTGGAGCGGGGCGGCCACCTCCGCGTGGGCCACGAGGACTACGCCGGCGACCGCCCCCGTCCCAACCACGAGCTAGTGGCCGAAGTCGCGGCCCTAGCCGCCGACATGGGCCGCCCCGTGGCCACCGCCACCCAAGCCGTAGAGATCCTCGGCCTCCCCACCCGCCAACCCGCCGGGGTCTAAAACCGGGCCGCTGTGGGTTCCCTTGTGTTGGTTTTGGCTTCTAGGGTTTGAGGCATGGCCAGCGAATACCTTGACCGGGCTCGGGAGCTGCGCTCGCTGATCGACGAGAACGCGGCGAAGAGCGACGGGCTGCCGATTCCCCAGGAGACGGTCAATGCCCTCGTGGATGCCGAGCTGCACAAGGTGATGGTGCCAGCCGCGGTGGGCGGGATCGAGATTCCCGTCAACGAGTGCATCGATGTGTGGACGGAGATCTCCCGGGCCGATGGGTCGGTGGGCTGGTGTCTGATGGCCAGTTGTGCCGCCACGGCCTATTTCGCGGCCTGGTGCCCGGATGAGCACATCGAGCGGATGTTCTCCGACGGGGTGCCCTTGTCGGCGGGCCAGTTCGCCCCCAACGGTACCGCCACTCCCGACGGGGACGGCTTCCGCCTCAATGGCCGCTACTCGTTCGGCAGCGGCATCAATCACGCTCAATGGGCCGGCGCCGGAATGTTCACCGAGGAGCCCGAGGGCGTCGACCCCCGTTTCTTGTTTGCCATCTACCCGGTGGAGAAGGCCCAGATCACCGGCAACTGGGATGTGATGGGCCTCCAGGCCACCGCCAGCTACGACTACACCCTCGAAGACGTGTTCGTACCGGCCACCTCCACCTTCGACATGTTCGACATCACCGTGTACCGGGGTGGCCCTCTCTACCAGCTGGGGGTGATGCCGCTCACCGCCGCCGGCCACGCCGGATTCGCCATCGGAGTGGTGCAGCGGGGCCTCGATGAGCTGCACTCGGTGGCCCGCTCCAAACACCGCATGGGCGATGCCACCCCGTTGGCTCAAAACGACCGCTTCGTCCATGAGATCGGGGAACTGGAGTCCCGCTTCCGGGCCGCCCGCGGCTGGCTCCACGACACCTTCGCCACCGCCGAACGCAACGTAGTGGAGACCGGCATGGTCGATCCGATGGACGTGATCCTCACCCGCCAAGCCACCGTGTTCGTCACCCAGGAGGGGGCCGACATCCTGCGCCGCGCCTATCTGCTGGCCGGCACCGACGCTCTCCGCTCCGGCGGCCTCCAGCGGGCCTTCCGCGACATCCACGCCGGCACCCAGCATGTCTTCGCCGGCACCGGCCCCGCCCTAGAACTCGGCCGAGCCCTCCTAGACGCCGCCCCCGACAACCCCCTCGATGCCTAGAAGGACTGAATGCCCATGAGCACGGATCTGTTTGAGCGGTTCAAGGTTATTGATGTGGACACGCATCTCACCGAGCCTCCTGATGTGTGGACGGCGAGGATGCCGGCCAGTTTGCACGACAAGGTGCCCCACATTGAACGGGTGGACGGGCGGGACACCTGGATGGTGAATGGGGAGAGCCTGGGCTCGCCCGGCTACTACTCCATGGCCGGATTCGACGGGCTGATGCCGCTGAAGATTCCCGAAACCTACGACGAGATCGCCCCTTCGATGTACGACGCCGGGGCCCGGCTGGAGTTCATGGACAGCCAGGGCATCTGGGCCCAGATCCTGTATCCCAACGTCGGCGGGTTCGGCAACGGCTACTTCCTGCGACTCGGCGACCGGGAGGTGGTAGCCCAGTGCGTGGCCGCCTACAACGACTTCCTCTGCGACTGGACTTCGGTCGCCCCCGACCGGCTCATCCCCATCACCGCGGTGCCGTTCTGGGACATCGAACTTTCGCTGGCTGAGATTGAGCGGTGCGCCGGGCTCGGCCACCGGGCCATCAACTTCTGCAACCAGCCCCAGGACTACGGCCAGCCCCCGCTGGGCCACCAGCACTGGGATCCCATCTGGGCGCTCGCCCAGGAGGCCGAACTGGCGGTGAGCTTCCACGTGGGCGGCGGCAATATGGGCACACTCATGGCCGATGAGGCCGAGATGGGGTGGATGACCAACTTCGCCAAGGTCTCGTCGCTCATCTTCTTGGACAACATGCGCTGCATCGCCGACCTCATCTTCGGCGGGGTGTGCCACCGGTTCCCCGAGCTGCAACTGGTATCGGTGGAAAGCGGGGCTGGTTGGATTCCCCCAGCCCTCGAGGCATTCGACTGGCAATGGCGCAACGGCGGCGTCCATCTGGAGCACCCTGAGTACGACTTGCTGCCCAGCGAGTACTTCGAGCGCCAGATCTACGGTTGCTTCTGGTTCGAGCAGGCTGGGGCGGTCAATGCCATCAAACGGTTCCCCAACAACATCCTGTACGAGACCGACTACCCCCACCCCACCTGCCAGCACCCCGGCCCGGCCACCCCGGCCCAGTACCCCCGGGACTACGCGCAGTGGGCCCTCGGCGACTTGAGCGACGAGCTCTTGGCCAAGGTCCTCCACGACAACGCCGCCCGGGTGTACCGCCTGGACTGACTCATCCGATAAGCACGCCGGTACGCTGACCCGATGGCTCTCGTAGTTCCAGCGGCAACTGTCACCGACGCCTGCGGCCCCGATCCGGGGTTCTTCTGCGAGCTGGTCTTCGACAACACCGAGAACGAGCGGCTGGCCGAGATCATCGGCTGGGTAGTGGAGCGTCCCCTGCGGATCATCCTCATCCTGCTGGTGGCCTGGATCATCAAAAAGATTGCCCACAAGGTGGTCGACCGGGCGGTCTCCCGACTAGTGCGCCAGAGCGAGACCGATACCGAGGAGCAGCTCGAAGACGCCGGCAAGCTGGACTTTGGTGCTCGGGCAGCTAAGGCCATCAACCGGATCCAAGAGCGCCAGGTCCGCAGTGCCCAGCGGATCGAGACCATCGCCGCCGTGTTGAAGAGCTTGGCTACCGCGCTCATCTTGGCGGTGGCCGCGCTCTTGTGCTTGAGCGAGCTCAATATCGATCTCGCCCCCCTGATCGCCGGTGCCGGTATCGCCGGTCTGGCGGTGGGCTTCGGGGCTCAGTCGCTCGTGCGGGATTTTCTGGCCGGAATGTTCATCCTGATTGAAGATCAGTTCGGGGTGGGCGACGTGGTGGATGTGGGCGACACCTCGGGCACCATCGAGAAGGTCAGCTTGCGCACCACAACCTTGCGAGACGTGAGCGGCGTGGTTTGGACGGTGCCCAACGGGGAGATCCACCGCACCGCCAATCACTCGCAGCTTTGGTCGCGGGCCATCTTGGACATAGGGGTCAGCTACGACACCGACATCGACCAGGCCAGCGAGATCATGAAGGCAGTGGCCGACGAACTGTGGCACGAGAACGACCCGGACCTCACCATCCTGGAGGAACCCTCGGTGTGGGGCGTTCAGGAACTGGGCAACGACTCGGTGGTCATCCGCCTGGTGGTCAAGACCGACCCCAGCGAGCAATGGGCGGTGGGACGCGTGCTCCGGGCTCGCATCAAGAAGGCCTTCGATGCAGCCGGTATCGAAATCCCCTTCCCCCAGCGCACCGTGTGGATCCGCAACGAGAGCGACGCCGACGACGACGCCGGGCCGCCTACCCCCGGTTCAATCAGTGAGAGCGAACGACCCGTCGGTAGCCACGGTGACCGTACGGCCGCAGAATTCCTCGACGACGACGGCGGCCATGACGGCGGGGGCGGCGGAGACGAGTAGCGTCCGGGCGCCGTCGGGAAACTCGCCGATGGCCACCGCCCGCTCGGGGCCTTCCCGACCCCAGATCACGGTGTAGGACACCACTTCGGCCTTCTCATTGTCACCGGTGCGATAGGGCCTTGGCTGGAGCTCGGCGGCCACCGCGTCGGTCACATCGATGTTGGCGAACGGCTGCCCGGGCGGCTCGGCCGACCAGACGCTGGCCCCCTGCTTGGTGATCATGCCGCTGATGGAGGTGAGCAGCCCGGTTGATCCCGGATCGTCCCGCAGCACTTGGGCCAGCTTCACTGCGGCCTGGATCACGTAGTTGTTGAGCGGGCCTCCGGCCCAGGTCATTCCCCCGGTCACGGTCAAATCCCGGTCTATATCAATGCCCAGTTCCAGCGCCTGGGTACGCACTGCAATGGGGAAGCAGGAGTACAGATCCACGTGGTCGGCATCGGCCGGCGCAACCCCTGTGTGGTCGCCCACAGCCCGCCCGGAATGGGCGAAGCCCGGACTGCGATGGAGCTCGGGCCGCTCGGTTACCGGCACCATGTGGTTGGACTCGGCCGTCGCCCAGGGGAACACCCAGCGATCCGAGGAGATGCCCAGGGCCCGAGCGGTCCCCGCAGAGCAAAAGATCAGCGCGGCAGCCTGGTCCACATTCCACTGGGAGTTGTGCCACTTGGTATAAGGCCAGGCCAGCCACCGGTTCCCGTTCTCCGGCGTGGCGATGGCCGAAGCGTCCAGTCCCTCTTGGAACCAGGCGTCGGGGTTGGCCGCGGCCACTTGAGCGAATCGAGCCCACAGTCCGGCCACCACATCGCGGTGCTCGTCGATGGTCTGACCGTCGGCGAACCGACGGGCGTTCTCAATCATGGCGTAGTGGTGGGTGGCCATCACCAGCCCGGTGTCGATCTCCGCTCGGCTGATGATCATGCCGTGAGGGGTCACGAAATCATCCGGCTCCGCCCCACCCTGGTCGGTGTCGGGAGCATCGACGCCGGTGATTGCAGACCGCAAACCCCGGTACTTGGCCTCTCCGCCCACCACCGCCACCGCGTCGGCGGAACCCGACGCAATAGAAGCCGCCGCATCACCCATCACCGCGGTCTGCAAGATGCCCACATCAGCCAGAAAACTGCGGGCCTGAATCGCCCCCACCGCATCGGCCACCCAGCGAGCCGGATCGGAATACCCCCAAGTCCCCTTGGTAACCCTCACCTGATCCAACCGGCCAATAAGGCTGCCAGTGCCGGCATCATCAGCCGCCGCCATCAGCGCCTGAGCCATCAATCCCACTGCCTCCACGGCATCAGATGGGTCCTCAAGCCGCTGAGCAGCCGTTCCCACCCCCACCAACACCGGAGTTCTGTCTGAGATATTCACGCCCGCACCCTAACGGCCACCACGGCGACGAGACGATGTACGGTCAACCCATGGAGCAATGGGAATTGATCGCTCGGGAATCGATCCGGGACCTGGTGGCCCGGTACAACGCCAACGGCGATTCTGGTCGGTTCGACCAAGTGATGGATTTGTTTGCCCCCAACGCCATCATGCGGACCCCGACGCAGCCCGACAAGTACGGCATCGACGAGATCCGCACCATCTTCACCGGCGCCCAAGACACCCTGTCCCAGATCGGCGGCGGCACCCCCAAGTACATCCGCCACCACACCGCCACCCACCAGATCGACCTGCTCTCACCCACCGAGGCCAAGGGCCGCTGCTATTACCACGTGATCATGGAGCACGGCCTCGACCACTGGGGCCGCTACATC
>JAJECA010000007.1 GCA_022822265.1 Acidimicrobiia bacterium
GCCACGCTGTTCCGCATCTCCTATGTGGGCGACACCGGCTGGGAGATCTACGCCGCATGGGACGACGGCCCGGTGCTGTGGGACGCCCTCATGGCGGTGGGCGCCGACTACGGGCTGCGCCCCACCGGCGGCGGCGTGTACGGCACCTCCGGGCGCCTGGAGAAGGGCTACCGGCTCATGGGGGCCGAGCTGGAGAGCGAGTACAACCCGCTGGAAGCCGGCTTGGCCCGACCCAAGGTGAAGGCCGCCCCGTTCATCGGTAAAGAGCCCTATCTGGCCGCCCGGGGGCTAGGCGATCCCGAGGTGTCGATGTGCGTGCTAACCGTGGAGGACCTGACCGACAGCCAGGGGCGCAAGCGCTACATGCAAGGGGGCAACGAGCCGATCCTCACCCAGGACGGCCAGCGGATCACCGACTCCCACGGGCGGGTGTCGCGGGTGACCACCGCCGGGCCAGGGCCGTCGGTGGGCAAGCACCTGCTGATGGCCTACCTGCCCGCGGAGTTGGCCCAGCCGGGCACCGACCTCCAGGTGATGTACATGAACGAGCTGTTCCCGGTGAAGGTGGCCAGCACCGGCGCGGTGTTCGACCCCGAAGACACCCGTTTGAGGGGCTGAGGAAGCGAATTGGCCATGAGGATCTTGTGCTGCGTGAAGCGGGTGCCGGCCCCGGGGGCCAAGATCAACGTGACCGACGATGGGCAGGCGGTGGACGCCTCCCACCTGGGCTTCGCCACCAGCCCCCACGAGGAGTGTGGGGTGGAGGAGGCGGTGCAGCTCACCGAGCGCCACGGCGGCGAGGTGACCGTGCTGACGCTGGGGCCCCCTGAAGCTGCCGAGCAGCTTCGCTATGCCGCTTCGGTGGGCGCCCATCACGGCGTGCTGGTGGCCACCGACGGCTCGGCTTGGGACCCACAACGCACCGCAGTTGCGCTCACCGATGCCATCCGGCGCCTTGAGGCCGACGACGGCCCCTTCGACCTGCTGGTGTTCGGCAATGAGTCGGCCGACTCGGGGGGCTTCCAAGTGGGCGTGCGGGTGGCCTACGCCCTGGGTCGTCCCATCGTCAACGGCATCAAGGGCATCGAAGTGGATGCCGACGCTGGCGACGGCGTGGTTCGGGCCCGCAGGGAGATCGACGGCGGATTTGAGGTGTACGAGCTGCCCATGCCCGCCGCGGTCGGTGTCAAAGAGGGCATCAACCTGCCCCGGTACCCCACCATGCGAGGTCGGTTGGCGTCCAAGAAGCTGGAGATTGCCGAGCAGGCCTCCGACGCCGAACCCGGCGGGCAGTCGCTGGTGAGATTGCACCGGCCGAGGGAGACGGTCACCGAGACGGTGATCCTGGGGAACAGCCCCGAGGCGGCTTCGGCCGTGGTGGACGTGTTGGAAGAACTGGGAGTGGTGTGATGCTGCTCGTGGTGTTGGAGCACGACCGGGGCGCCATGGACGAGGCCGCCCGGGAGGCGCTGACCTTCGGGCGGAAGCTGGCAGCCCAGATGGGTGAGCCGCTGCATGCCGCGCTGATCGGCGCCGACGACGCTGAACTGGTGGCTGAGGCCGGGACCTTCGGGGCGGAAGTGGTGTACACCGTTATCCACGACGTGCTGAGTGACTTCGGCCCCGAGGCCTGGGGCGAAGCCGCAGCCGAGATGATTCGACAACTGAATCCGGGGGCAGTGCTGGCCGGAGGCAGCGAGCGGGGCAACGAGATCATGGCCCAGGTGGCCGCCCGCCTCGATCTGCCCATGGTGGCCAACTGCCTCGAAATAGACCTTGACAGCGGGGCAGGGGAGTGGGCTATCACCCGCCAGCAATGGGGCGGCTCGCTACTGGAGGACGCCCGGCTAGTTTCCGAGCGGCCCCTGTTAACCAGCGGCCTGCACACGCTGGCTGCCGAGCAGGCTGAGGCGGCGGTTGAACCTGTCGCCCAGGCAATGGAAGTCGACCTGGACCCGTCGCTGGCTCGCACCGTTGTCAAAGATCGGGTGGTGCTGGAAGCCGGGGTCACGCTGTCGACCGCTCCGGTGGTGATCGGCGGTGGCCGGGGGGTGGGATCGCCCGAGGCATTCGCCCCACTAGAGGAGCTGGCCGCCATGCTGGGCGGCCGGGTGGGTTGCAGCCGGGCGGTGACCAACAACGGCTGGCGCCCTCACTCCGATCAGGTGGGCCAGACCGGCACCCGCATCACCCCCGAGATCTACATCGCCTCGGGCATTTCCGGCGCCATCCAGCACTGGGTGGGAGCCAAGGCCAGCAAGCACATCCTGGCCATCAACATCGATCCCGAGGCCAACATGGTGGTGAAGGCCGACTGGGCCGTCATCGCCGACCTCCACGAGGTAATCCCCGCCATCACCGAAGAGATAAAACGCCGCCGCGCCTGATCTCTAGGGCGAATTATTGGCTTCGCCAACTACCCCGAGCTCAAGAACTCAACATCGCAGTGGTGCCGCATCCACTCGACAGCCCACTTGGAAAACCCGAGCCCAAACTGCGCTGAGACAGTCTTTCCGTTTGCGTCGGTGGCGGTGACATCCAGGTTGCGGCTGTTGCTTGCGACCAGATGGTCGAGGAAGTCTTCGTTCAGGGGTTCAGGGTTAACGGCCGTGACGGTGCCGTTAATTCTGTTCGCGATCCACTGGCCGGTTTCGGTGATGTCACCTGAAGTGTAGGAGACCTGGATCGTAGGGCTATTGATCGCCAGTTCCTGGCCGGAGAATCGGACCCGGGAAACGATCAGGCCATTTTGGCAGTCCATGGCGAGCGAGGAGCCGGTCCGGATGGCAGGGATGTACCAGCCGTGATTCGCGAGCCCGAAATTGCCCTGCCGAATGTCATCGCGTCCGAAGAAGGTCCAGTTGTCGGGAAGGAAAGTGGGACTGTTGAACTCGCCGGGACATCCCTGCTCGACGAGTTGGAGATCGATTCCGATCAGGCATCGGTACGCGTCGAGCAGGTTTTCTTGGGCTTCGATCAACTCGTCCTTACCGTCATTGGCGACCGCGGCTCCGGGGATGACGAGGAGGAAGGCGATTAGCAACGCTGCGATAATCTTCATAGGCCAATAGTCTCATGGCTTGCCGCAAGCAGCGAACTTCGCGATGTTCAGCTCAACAGCCCTTGTAGTTGAGGACGGCGGTCAGGCGGTGGTCGATGGTGACCAGGTCTTGCTGGGCATCCATCACCCTGGCGATTGAACGGTAGGCGCCGGGGGCTTCGTCGGTCAGCTTGGCGGCCTGGTCGGCCTGCCAGGTCCGCCCGGCCATCAGCTCGGTGAGCTGTTCGGGGGTGATTTCCCGCTTGGCCCGAGTGCGGCTCATCAGCCGGCCCGCGCCGTGCGACGCTGAGCAGTACGACTCGGCACATCCCCGTCCCGACACGATGAAGGTGTCGTCGCCCATGCTGCCGGGGATGACGCCGCGGTCGCCCTTGCGGGCCCGTATGGCCCCCTTGCGGGTCACCCACACCACCGCTCCGCCGTGGGTCTCCTTCTCGGCGTAGTTGTGGTGGCAGTCGACGGTGTCTACCGGCGTGAATTCCAATCCGGTGGCACTTCGCAACGCGCCTAACACGGCGGCCGTCATCAGCTTCCGGTTGGCCCGGGCGTAGTCCTGGGCCCAAAGCATGTCGGCCACATACGCGTCGAACCCGTCATCGCCTTCCACCAGGTAGGCCAGGTCGCGGTCCTCCAGTTGGCGGTCCGCTTTCTGGCAGGTTTTCTGGGCGGCCTTGATGTGCATGGTGGCCAAGGCGTTGCCCACACCCCGCGACCCGGAATGCAGCACCACCCACACGCCGTCGTAGGCGTCCAAGCTCATCTCGACGAAGTGGTTGCCGCCGCCCAGGGTTCCGAGCTGGGCGCCCATCTTGGCCTTAACTTTGTTGTGGACAGCGGCCTTGTTGGGCAAGCCGTGTTCTCGCAGCCAGCTGCGGGCCTCCGACGTGGCCTCCGGGTGGGCGTTGAACCCCGCGGGCACCGCGGCGGCTACCGCGTCCAACGCGCCGCTGAGGCTGTCGGGAAGCTGGGATGCGGTGTGGGAAGTGCGAACCGCAGTCATCCCACAGCCCAGGTCCACTCCCACCGCGGCGGGGATGATGGCAGCTTGGGTGGGGATCACCGACCCGATGGTGGCCCCCATGCCCACGTGGGCGTCGGCCATCAATGCCACCGGCCCCGAAACCGCTGGACTGCGGGCCGTCCGCTGGGCCTGGGTCAGCGTCTCGGCCTCCGCGTCGAACGCCCAGCTCAGGATCGATCGCCCTGCTCCCGCCTCTACCGTGACCGGCCCGTGCCCGCTCATAGCTCCATTCTTCAGCACTCTCTCTTCAAGTCCCAGTGATTTGTCCTCCTCTCGGCGGGCCGCTCGGATTTCTCAAGCAGCGGGAACGTCCAATCCCTCCAATTCGGCCGCGTCCGAGAGACGGTGGTCCAAGCTCATGAACAACAAAGAGCCGCCAAGTTGCTCGTTCACCAACAGCGCCGCGCCGAGCTGGCCGGCGTCAGCCGCCCGGAGTGGATGCCGAGCAAGAAGCAAACTCGCCCTTGACCTGACCGCAAGGATTTCCGACACCTCATCCCAGGTGTCGGCGAACGAGTTCAAGCGAGCAAGAACCTGTCGTCGTTGTTGTCGCGACAGCTCGCCTTCGCGAGTGCGGCGCTCTATCGCGCTGGTGATCTCAACTCGAGTCCAGGCCCACGTCACGATCTCGCTGTCATCCTCCAGCCAAGAACGGACCAGTTCGGTGCCCGGCTCGGCAACGATCAGCGGCACAAGCGCAAAGGCGTCCCAGTACCTCACAGGCGATCTGTTCGGTCTTCCTCCAGGGCGTCGCCAAGGCTGGTTGCCAATACAAGGGGGGTCTCATCGAGAATCGCGGCAGAGTCCCCTTGGCCCGGGCGGAGAACCCCCAAGCTGATCAGCCGTTCTCGGTGTTCATCGCCGGGTTCTGTCGGTGGGACCAGCCGGGCGACCGGATTCCCCCTGTCGAGAACCTGGATCTCGCCGCCACGGCGCACCTCGCGCAGATAGCGAGACAGGTTCGCTTTCAATTCAGATACCGACACCGAACTCATATGACCAATCTAGTCATATTGACTTGACTAGACAAGACATAATACCTGGCCCGCCCTGTCGGCCCTATCCGGATTGGTCAGGCAGTGAGCTGGGCGGCGAGGCGATTGGCGGCGGCGGCGACGGCGAGGCCGTGGTCGTGGGCTAGGTCGGGGTCGGGGAAGCGGAAGGCGGGGCCCTGAATGTGGAGGGCGGCCAGCGGCTGGCCGCCCTCGCTGAGCACGGGAGCGGCCACCGAGTTCAGGTCTTCCACGAACTCCTCATAAACCCAGGCATATCCCAGGCTGCGTATCTGGGCGAGGCGATCTCGGATCGCATCGGGGTCGACCACTGTCCACTGGGTGCAGGCCTCAAGCGGTTGGCCAAGATGTTCTTCCTGCTGGTCGGCGGGGAGGTGGGCCAGCATGACCAGCCCCGAGGCCACGGCGTGAAGCGGGGAGTACTCGCCGGTCCAGTCACGGATTTGGATGTCGGAGGAGAAATGGGTTTGGTCTAGGTAATAGGCCTGTCCGCTGTCGATGATCGACAGTCCGGCCACCTCGTGCAGCGCGTCGGTCAACTCCAGCAAGTGGGGACGGGCGGCGGTGATGAGGTTGCGGGTGCCCGACGCCGCCCCGGTGATGTCGATCAGCCCGTCGCCCAGCTGATATGCACCCCCGGCCTCGAATTGAGTTACCGCGTTCTCGGCTTCCAGAGCGGACAGCAGCCGGGCCACCGTGCTCTTGGGCAAGTTCACCCGATCGGCCAGATCGGTAACTCCCAGCGGTTC
>JAJECA010000043.1 GCA_022822265.1 Acidimicrobiia bacterium
CAGCCCGTCGCCCAGCTGATATGCACCCCCGGCCTCGAATTGAGTTACCGCGTTCTCGGCTTCCAGAGCGGACAGCAGCCGGGCCACCGTGCTCTTGGGCAAGTTCACCCGATCGGCCAGATCGGTAACTCCCAGCGGTTCCTGCGACAGCGCCCGCAGCAGCGTGAACGCCCGCTCGACCGACTGCACCGCCATGTTCGCAGGATACCCCGCGACCAGAACCGTTCCGCGATGCGGAACACCTTATTTGACGAGATTTCTGCTATTCGGTGTCTCGGGTCGGGATGCTGAAGTCGAGGGCGTGGTAGTCGGAGGCATCTTTTGCGTAGATCGCTAGCTCGGTGTGCAATCCGGTGGGCAGATCGAGGGTTCCGGCCCAGATCGCAATGCGGCTCATCTTCTCAGGTGTTTCGCCAGGGGGAACCGCTTCCACTCGCCAGAACAGCGAACTGCCGCACCGCCGGCAGAAGCCATAGGCCACATCGGGCCATTCCTCGGGGTGATACCACTCCAGCGTGTCGTCGGTGATCAATCGAAGTTGGTCGCGCTGGCAACCGGTGGCGGCGGTGAAATGCCCTGTCCAGCGCCGACATCTCTCGCAATGGCAGTTCCACACAGGTCGGGCCGGCCCGTCGATCACATAGCTCACGGCCCCGCACATACACCGCCCGCTCATCTGTCCGGCCATGGCTAGTAATGGTTCCCGCGTTTTCCCCGTGCGTCAATGCTGCAACGCACCTGGCAAAGGGCCGAGACAGATGGTTTCGGATTTCCGTGTAGGGCCTGGGACTCGCTCCCTAAATCGGAGCTCAGCCTTGTTGCTGATTTGGAATGGTGCTCAGTGTGGTCCACAAGAACGCAGGTAAACACTGAACGCTATGATGCAGCCGATGATCGGGAGCATCCGGTTACAAGTGAATGAGATGTGAGCCAAAGTGGTGGTACACATAAATTCCCGACTGGTCGAACAACGTGGGTGAACAGCAGATGGACGCACCCTCGTCATCGCGGCAAGTCAGTTTCAGCCAAATGAGAGCCGCAATGGTCGAAGAGAGGTAGACGATGTGGATAATTTGACGAATCGCGAGCTCTGTCGAGAACTGGTGAAGGCCGAGTCTGAAATTGCGGCGGTTGATGTCCTGAAGGCCGTGGGCCTTTGGGACGACCAGAATTGCTGGACTCCGCTAGGGGGAATCGACAATAACTACGGCACGATCATCAACCAGCAGGCGTCTGCGGAAGCGGCGCTTGCTGAGAAAATCACCAATAGCATTGACGCGAGGCTCATGGCCGAGTGCCGTCGTACCGGACATGACCCAGAGGCACCGCGAATGAGAAACGGCGTGCCGATGCCGTCCAGCCCGGCTAATGCCGCCAAGGCGTTCGGGTGCGAGTGGAAGCAGTCCAGCGAGGGCACTGACAATCTGACGCCCCATGCCCAGAAAATCGCTGTTGTGGTGACCGGCGGAAAGAGGCCGAATTCCGCTTGCGTCTCGGTCGTTGACCAGGGCGAGGGGCAGACGCCGGACAGCTTTCCCGAGACCTTCTGCTCGATCTACCGAAGCAACAAGAACAGGGTCCAGTTCGCCCAAGGCCGCTACAACATGGGCGGCACCGGCACTCTCCGATTCTGCGGCGATCACGGAATGCAGCTGATTGTCTCCCGGCGCGATCCGGCATTCGGCGAAGACCCGGCTTGGGGCTTCACCGTGTTCCGCAAGCTCCCGCCAGCCAAAGACGAGCGCAACCCCTATTGGGCTTATCTGGTCGCTCCCCAGCCTGGCCGGGATGGAACGCCGGAGGGCCAGATACTCAGATTCACAGCGGACAGGGTGAAGCTGCTGCCGAAGGGCGCGCCAGATGGCGGCACGCAGCAGCCGTGGACCGCGCCAACCGAGCACGGCACACTGGTCAAGCTCTACGACTTCATTAAGGTCGGAAACGCCACGGACACACGCCCCTCCGGACAGTCGTTGTCTCTCACTGCTCGGCTGGAAGTTGAGTTGGCAGATCCAGCCTTGCCGTTCCGAGTGCATGAATGCCGCTACCAGGATTCAAGGGGCGACACCAGTCGCAACTGCGTGGGCTTGGTCAACCGATTCACTGCTGGGCGCAGCCTCCAGTCTCTTGAGGACAGCTTCCCGTTCACTGCCAAGCTGGCTAGCCCTTCAAGCGTCAAGCCCTCAGGCCAGCAATTCAGCGTCGTCATCTATGCCTTCAAGCAGGGTGAAGATGGACGAGCACGCGGCGGAGAACGTCGTAGGGCCGAACACGCAGTGGCTTTCACCGTCAACGGCCAGCTTCACGCTGGCTGGCACTCTCGGTTCTTCAAGAGAAAAGGCGTAGACCTTTCACTCTTGGCCGACGATCTACTGGTGGTGGTCGACTGTTCGAAGCTGTCGGACGAGGGGATCAGACAACTCTTTACCGGCGGGCGAGACAGGATGATCGACGACTCACCACTCAGGTCATGGCTTGAGAAAGAGTTGGAAGAGGTGCTCAGCTCCGACCAGCGGCTCCGAAGCCTCCATCACACTCGACTTGATGCTAGGCGAAAGAGTGAGCGCGGCAAGCGTGCCAAAGCCGCCGCTGAGATCGTTCAGAAGTTGTTGGCTGCCAACAAGTCGCTGGCCGAATATCTGGCTGGAGGTGTGCTTCCCTCCGGCCAAGGACCGGTCGGGCCCGGGCCGTTGAGCGAGCCCAGAGAGTTCATCGGAAATGACCCGCCGACGTTTTTCAAGCTGAGGGGCAAAGACAGGCTGAACGCTCAGGTCGGCAAGTCCTGCTCTGTTGCGTTCACAACCGACGCGGTGAACGGGTACTTCGACCAGGGGCAGCACCTTCTCACCTTGGATAAGCAGCCGACGCCCCTGATCCGCGAGTCCCTGCACGATGGTCGGGCCAGCATCCGGTTTGAAATGCCCGAGAGTGCAGTTGCCGGAGACCACATATCCGTTCGACTGGAGTCCTCGGGTCCTGGACTGCTTGCTCCTTTCGTCAACGAGTTCACCGTGGTTGCCATTGACCAGAGGGAAACGAAGCCCGGTCCCGAGGTCACCCCAGACCCTCCAGCCGGATTCGATTTGCCTGACGCTCAAGAAGTGCGAAAACGCGATTGGAAGCGAGAGGGATTCACAGAATGGACAGGCGCCCGTCTTATTCCCGACGCAGACCCGTCTCAGAACTTGTGGCAGTGGAATTACGACCACCCATTCCTAGTAGAAGTACGGAATCGCCCGGATGCCAGGGACCAGCCTCAGATCCAAGAGGTGCTGAATGAGCGGTTCAAAAACTCGATGCTCGTCATTGGCCTCTCCGCCTTGAGCTCACACGCAGCAGCGCAAGAGGAGACGAAGAAGTCTGCAAACGGAGAATCTGCCGCGCTGCTCGATCCTGCCGACTGGGTTGCCGTCGCAACCGACGCTCTAGCCCCAGTGGTATTTCCTGTCATTGAGTTCGGCGAGGCACTCACTGAGGTGCATCTGGAAGCTGGCGACTAGCCAGAATTCTCAGCGTGCTGGGGCAGCACGGCCATCCAGCAGATGACGCCGATGTCTTCTTCGGTGATTTGGGGTGATGGGGGTAATGGGTCGATGTCGCGGAGGCCGTAAAAGTCGACTGTTTCGATGATCTGCTGGGCTGCTTCGGATGGGCTTAAGGTCTCTTTGGCCAGTTCTCGTCTGATGCTGCCAAGGGCCTGCCTGACTTGGCTGCCTCGTTCGATTTCCAGGGTGTCGTAGGCGGCGCGGGCGGCGGGGAGAGAGGATGCGTCGGGGTGGTCCAGCACTTCGCGCGCCCATTGCTGGGCTGTGCCCAATGAGCGTCTTTCGAGATGGTGGGCTGCGTCGTCGTGCTCTTCGATGATCGACGACGCCGCGGCCGACCACGCTGCTTCCAAATCGATGGGAGGATCGGCCACTCCGGGCGCTCGTCCTGGGTTGATGCGGCGCAGGATAACGGGCGGTGCTGAAGCGGTGTCGCCACCGGCAGAGATATAGCGCCAGTATCTTTCGCCGTCGCGGGTTCGGCAAGCGAAGAACACGCCTGCCGGCCCGGCTGAGGGGACGCCCGGACCTTGGACGAACGCGGCACCGACTCCCCAAGGCAAGTCTCGGACCCTGTCCAACTCGCCCTCGGAACCGGCCCGACGCAGTTCGGCTCGCAGCAATTCTGCGCTTAAGGCCTGCGGCCCCTCGGACGCGTCAGGCTCGTCGATCAGCGATACATCGCCGCCGACCAGACGACGGGCATACGACTGGATTTCTTCATCAATGTCGCCCTCCATCACCTCGATCTCCATCCCATAAGGGCGGGCGGCCACGATCTTGCGGCGGATGGCGGCCTCAAGTCGCAAGAGCCTTTCCAGATCGCCCTGTTCCGGCAGCATGGTGACGAGCGAAACCTCACGGTGAGGGCTTTTCAGCCGGACCACGCGGCCATACCGCTGCACCACCCGTTGCGGGTTCCAGGGCATGTCGTAGCTGATCACGGCTGCGGCTTGCTGGAGGTTCTGACCCTCTGAGAGCACATCGTTGCCCAACATCAGGTCGACCTCGCCGTCAGGCGGTGCGTAGCCAGGACGAACCACCGTGTCGGGGCAAAAGCGGGCCAGCAGCCGAGTGCGCTCGTCAGGATTGGTCTCGGCGCCGACCACGGTCACCCGGTGGCGCCCGTCAACCGGATCGGGTAGATGCTCGTCGAGGTAGCGCACAGTGTCGGCGAAGGCAGAGAAGACGATTACTTTCTCTGATGGCACTTCTTCGAGCAGCCGTCGAAGCAGGGCGAGCTTGGGATCGCCATCAGGCCGGAGGGAGCGCAAGGCTGTCGCCGCCGCTTCCAGGCGGTCGCGGTCGGCGGCCACGTGCTCGCGGTACTCGGAGCGGAATCTGCTCACCGGCTCGGCATCGGTGTCGTCCAGGGTTTCGGCCACCCACTCGGCCAGCCCGGTCTCATCGAGGTCAAGGGTTGCCGCTTCCCGCAGGGCTTCCCCGCTGAGCACGCGGCCCTGGTCCCAGGCATCGAGGAAAACATCGTGAGCCGCGATCATGCGGTCGAGGGTGAGCAGGCAGGCATGCCAGCACGATTCGAACCGCTTCAGCACCGCCGATTGCAGCAGCGCGCTGAGCACCGCTTCCTGCCCGGTGGCTTCTTCATCGAGCCGGTAGGAACTGGGCTGGTAGCGGGCCATGGTGAGGCGTTCGATATGGGTGGTGATGGTCTGGACCAAGTGTGGATGGGCCGCGTCCAGGTCGTAGCGCTTGGTGGACAGATTCGGCGTTGGAAA
Source organism: Acidimicrobiia bacterium (assembly GCA_022822265.1). Classification (GTDB taxonomy): domain Bacteria; phylum Actinomycetota; class Acidimicrobiia; order Acidimicrobiales; family Bin134; genus Poriferisocius. The sequence continues at coordinate 5,285 of JAJECA010000043.1, forward strand.
CGAGACGGGCGTGCCGTCGGGGAAGGTCTCGCCCCCGTAGTGCTGCTGGATGAACCGGCGGTCTCGGCGGACGCTCACCATGTCGGCCAGTGAGAACAGCACATCGGGGTTGAGGTTCTCGGGGTCGCGCTCGTTAGCCCCCGCCTGCAAGAACAGCCGTCGCAGCGACGGGATGCCGTGGGAGGCGAACGCCCGGTCGTGGTGGGCGAAGGCCATGACCAGGTGGTAGAGGTCCCAAAGCCCGTTGTTGATGGGGGTGGCGGTGAGCAGTGCCAGGTCTTTCTGCTGTCCCCCGAGCAGTCGCGCCGCAGCCCGGTACCAGGTGGTGTCGGGGGTGCGGAGGGCGTGTCCCTCGTCCATCACCACCAGCCGGTACACCTCCTTGTCGCTATGGAGGTGGCGGCGGGTGTTGGGGGTGCCCGGCCTCACCAACTGCTCGTCGGCGGCAAGCTGGTGGTAGCTAAGCACCTGAGCAGGCAGCCGAGTTTGGTCCAGCCGCTCTTGCCAATAGCTCACCAATTGGGCCGGAGCCACCACGAGGGCGTGGAGGCCTCGACGTTGGGCGTACTCCTCGATGAGGGCGAGGCCGATCTCGGTTTTGCCCGTGCCCACGCCGTCGGCGTAGATCACCCCGTGATGCTGCTCGATGACCCGCAGCGCTCGCTGGAAGCCGTCGCGCTGGAAGCTGGTCAGCTCCACCGCGGTCGGGGCTGGCCCTTCGGGCTGGTCGTCTTCGAGGCCCAGAAGTTCCAGCAACGCCCGGAGGTAGATATCACGAGGGTCGAGCAGCCCGATATCCGGGAAGAGCAGGCCCCGCAGATCGGCCTTGAAATTTTGGGCCTCCTCCCAGAGTTGGTCGAACCAAGCTATGGCCTGCTGAGCCACCGGGGGGTCGTACTGCACCAGGCCCAGTTCCAGGTTGGCGAACAAACCGCCGCTGGTGAGGTTGGCCGAGGTGACCAACGCGGCCCGGGCATCGTCTTGGTTGCCGAACAGGTAGGCCTTGCCGTGGAGGAAGCGGTCGGTGTAACGCCTCACCTCCACCTCAGAGCGGTCGAGCCAGGCGTTGAGGTCGGCCAGCTTGGCCGCGGCCCGACTCGGCGGGAAGCGGGCCAAGTCGCGGTCGGTCCGCAGCCCCTCCAGCGCGAGTTCGAAGTGGGAGACCGGCACTTGTGCCCCCAAGCCGGGGGCTGGTGCCACGCCCAGCAGAAGCCGCACTCTCCGCTCGTCGGCCACCGCAGTGGCCACATGATGGATGCCTCCTAGATTCACATACCCCGTGGCAACGGACAGCCCGTGGCGGACGGACAGATCGTCGAGCAGGTAAGAAAGGCCATCGGCATGGCGAGTGCCGTCGCCCAGATTGTCGAGCAAGTAGGGGCGACCGGGCATCAGCCCAGCTCGCGGAGGCGGTCGGTGAGGTCGGCCCGGTAGGAAGGCTGCACGGCACCTTCAGTGAAGTCGTCGAACATGATCTGGAGGTCGCCAACGGTCAGATTCCAGGCCCGAGCCACCCGAGCGTCGATGTCTACCAGCAAACGCTGGCGTTCCTGCTTGGGCAGCGGTCCGCACTCGACACCGATGGCGGCGGCGAAGTCATCGTATCGCTCGTCGATGGCAGACAGGCGGGCAGCGGCGCGAGCTATCTCGGTGAAGTTCTGATCGTCGAGATTGGGAACGGTCAGGGACTCCAGGATGAAGAAGTTGAGGTGTACTTCGATGAATCGGCGGCCTTGCCAATCGAACGGCAGGCTATTCATGATGCCTAGGCAGGCGGCATGAGCCAGCTCGTCGCTATCCAGGAACACGAGATAGGGGGCAGTGTTCGTCAAGAGCACCTCGGGGGGAACCAGGCAGGCCCTTACTGTCCGACTGTCGTCAGAGCGGGAGACGTCGCGGAACGCCACCCGAGCACCTTCCAAGCCAGCCAACACGGCTTGCTTGCGTTCCTTCACCGGGGTGGAATTCGCCAGCAATGACGACGACCCTGGTCGGGGCTTGCGAATTTTCTTCCAGACTTCATCGCTAGGAGGACACACTCGAGCCTCGGCCCCGTGTGGGTCGTATTGGTCGAAGCTCTCCCCCTTCCACAGCGGCCAGCCTTCTGATGCATCGCGCCACAAGCGCTTGTCGTTGGTTTCGTGGAGTTCTGCGACTGGGAAGCACTGCCACCGCCACTTAGAACCGTGGGGAAACGGTGACCCAGACCGGAGTTTCGCCAGCAAGTCGGCCTCGTCTTGCGAGCGGAGCCGAGGCGTCATCCAGCCCATGCCGAATAGGGCAGGGGCGAGCAAGATTCCCGGAGACGAGGACTGGCTGGCCCAGGATTCGACGGAGTCGGCTGTTGCGGCCAATGCCACTCGATGATCTGTTCCGGGGGGTTGCCGCTTGGCTGTGAGCAGCGAAATTCCGTATCGCGGCTCGGCGCTAAACATCCAACAGCCCTTGTTGATCAAAAAATCGATGCGACGGGCCGTGGTCTGGGTGAAGAGCCATTCGCGGAACCCCTCCGACCCCTGGTTCACAAACGCCCCGCGGGGCAAAACCACACCGATCGACCCATCAGCCCGCACTAGAGCCCGATAGCGCTGGCAGAAGTACTTGTAGAGGTCAGGATCGCCTTTGGTGGACTCGTACTCCCCCGATGCCAGCGCTTCCCGCTCGGCATGAGACCGCTCCTGTTCTTGGACTAGCAGTTCGGCTAACTCGGGGCGTTCGGCCATGAGGTCAACCACCGCGGCATCCCGCTCACCCGCAGCCAAGCCGTGCAGACCGGGGAGGTGCAGCCCATAGTGGGACAATTCCTCAACCACCACCTCCTCCCAGGGGGGATTGCCCACCACCACGTCGAACCCGGGACGATCGCGGGAGAACACCCGGGGAAATTGGAGCGGCCAGTGCAGAAAGCCATGAGCCTGCCCGAGTTCGGCGGCTAGCTCCACCAACGTCTGCCCGTTTTGGCCGTTGGCACCAGCGATCACGTCGGGGCCGTGGGTCTCGGCGTGGTTGCGGGCGCCCGTGAGGCCGAACCCCTCCGCAGCCCACAGGTCAAAAAGCCGTCGCATGCCTTCGGTGGCCTGCTGGGCCTCAAGGTCGGCGACTCTGCTGGCCTTCACTTCGGTGGGGGTGAGGTCGTCGATGTCGGCTGACCGAGCGTCGGCCTCTGCGGCGTCAGCTAGGGCGGTTTGCAAGGCGTCAGCTTGGAATGTGCCCTCCCGGATCACAGCCTTAGCGTTGGCCACGCCGATCAGGGAGTTGCCCACCACCACGTTGCGGTCAAGGTAGGCCAGCGACAGGCCGGGCACGAACGAGGCGAGCCATAGGGACAGGGTGGCGATTTCTGCACCCATAGGACTGCGATCCACGCCGAATACGCAGTGCTTGAGCACCAGCCGACGTAGCAGGGCCACGTCGGTGACCTGAGTGCCTCTCAGGGTTTGGGAACGCAGCCGGTCGACCGCTTCCCGCACCAAGGGGAGCGGGTTGGTGGCTAAGAAGGCCACGGTCTGGTCGGCTAATTCCTCGGTGACTTGAACGAGAAAATGGGCGCTTCCGCAAGCGGGATCCAACACGGCGAAATCGAACAGATCGCGGGCGGCCTGTTTGGGGTCGGTCACGGTCCGCTGGCGGACCCTCTCCAAGTGCTGCTGGAACGCGGGCCGCACTGTGTGGCGCACCAAGTGCTCCACCAGTGAGGCCGGGGTGTAGTACACGCCCCCCGCTTTGCGGCCTCCCTCGTTGGTCTGCCACAGCAGCGATCCGTTGGAGACGTCTGGTTGGGCTTCGTCGGGCACGTAGCGGTCTCTGCCCGTGTCGTAGCGCAGCGGGCGATCGGCCACCGACAGCCTAAGGCTGAGCAGAGCCTCGTAAATGTGGCCTAGGTGACCGACCTCCAGCGATGAATAGTCGATGCCGTGCCCAGTGGCCGCGTCACGCCCAACGGCCAGCAGCACTCGGCCGAAGTGGGGATCGGCCAGCTCGAGTCGCTCCAACAACTCGGCGCCCTCAAAGTCCGTTGCCGCGAATAGCGCCCCGTTGTAGGCGGGCACGCCCCAGGCCGGATTGCCGTCGCGCAGGGCGCCCACCAAGATCATGAAGCTCTTCCAGAGGGCGTTCGACTGCATGCTCAGCTTGCTCTTGGTCTTGTGGGCTTCAGCCACCAACTCGGTGAGGGACCGACGCCGGTAGGTCTCGTTGTCCACCGGCAAGAAACGGGAACTCTCGGCGTAAAGCACGAACAGCAGTCGGAACAGCAGGGTCAGCGCGGCCCGCTCCAACTCCAGACGCTCGCGGTCTTCGGTGGCGTCGAGGTCGTTCTGGCGAGTCCAGTGATCAAGCCCCTCGGCTAGCGCGGGCAGAGCCTCTTGGCGGATGGTGTGGTCGAGCCGCTTCCGCAGTTCGGCCCCAAAGGCCTGGGCTTCGGCCTGGAGTTCGGCCAGACCGCCGTCAGCCAGATAGGCGGGTGACAACACGGCCAAGTAGGGGCGGTTCTCTTCGCCCAGCAGGTCGGCGTCGAGGTCGAGCCACTCGCCGGTGGTGGCCGACGGGTCGCAGTCGAACAGTCGGTATCGGTTCCGGCAGGCCATGATGCCGTAGCGGACGCCGTGCTCCTGGCAGTCGGAGGCCAGCAGCCCCTCAGCGGGGCGACCCATGTCGTCGACCTGGACGAAATGCTGGGGCGTGGCCCAGGGGTGGACCATGGCCACCGGCCGGCCGTTTGAGCGGGCCAGGTAGCCGCGCTGGGGGAGCCTCTCGATCTCGTAGCCCATTCCGTGCAGCAGCGTTTTCCAGTCGCCGATCACCGATAGTCCTTGGGTGACCTCGGAGGCGGCCTCCCAGCGGTCGGGGTGGTCGCGGAACCGGGCTTCCAGTGTGTGGTGGGTCAGCAGCCCGTGGACAACCTTGCCCCGTCCGGCCAGCCGGATGACCTCGCCGGCTAAGTGGCGGACGGCATCCAGGTTGTGCATGGGGGCCGTGGCCTCGATGGCGGTGGACAGTTGGGCGCAGTCCACCGAGCGGATGGGCTCGTTGTATGTGCGGGGACCGAGGGTGCGAACGCTGTCGGGATGATCTGGGTCGTCGGTCACCAGCAGATAGCGGAAGTCCATCTTGTCGGCGTGCTCTCGCCAGCGGGCCCGCAGGCTGCGCTCGCCGGGCTTTTCGGCGATGGCCACCTCGATCTTGTTGACCCGCACCGACCGTTTGACGCCGGGGCGATTGGGCATTTCTCGGGCGATGCCCAGGCCCATCAGCCGGTTGAGCAGATCGTCGGCGTTCACCGACCTCAACTGTACGCGGTGCCGTTCGGCAACGGCAGTGTTTGCCAGCATGGCTTCCCGCCTCAGGTTCTACAGATGGAGGGAAGCCGAAAAGCACTATAAAGGTACGAGAAGACCTTTTCAACCAGTTTCAGGTGCGGGGTTTCGGGTCAGCCCGGCTCGCTGGCGATCTCGGCTTTGCGGCGGGCGATGAAATCTTGGAGCTCGGCGTTGATGGCGTCGTCGATGGGGGGTGGCTGGTAGTCGGCCAGCAGTTCCTTCCAGCGGGTGTTGGCCCGTTGGGCGGCGGTGAGGGAGCCCTCTTCGGACCACTGCTCGTAGCTGTTGTTGTCGGCCACTTCCGAGCGCCAGAAGGCGGTTTCGAAGTTGGCCAGGGTGTGGGCGTTGCCCAAGAAGTGGTCGCCGTGGGCGTTGGTGCGAAACGCCTCCATGGCCTGGCCGTTGTCGCTGAGGTCCACCCCCCGGGCGTGGACCTCCATGGCGCCTAGTTGGTCGGCGTCCATTATGAGCTTCTCGTAGCCGAGCGTCAGGCCCCCCTCCAGCCACCCCGCCGCGTGGAGCACGAAGTTGACCCCGGCCTGCACGGTGGGCAGCAGCGTCTGGGCCGACTCATAGGCCGCCTGGGCGTCGGCGGCTTTGGAGGCGGTGAGCTGTCCGCCGGAGCGGAACGGCACCTCGCAGCGCCGGGCCAAAGCGGCCATGACGAAGATGGCCTGGGCGGCCTCGGGGGTGCCGAACGTGGGGGCGCCGGTGGCCATCGACATCGACGAGGCGAACGTGCCGAAGACAACGGGCGATCCGGGCCGCACCAGTTGCAGGTAGGCCATGCCCGACAGGGCCTCGGCCAGGGCCTGGGCGCACAGGCCGGCCACCGTCACCGGCGACATCGCCCCGGCCAGGATGAACGGGCTGATGATGCTGGCCTGGTTGGCCCGGGCGTAGGTGGTGGCCGCCCCCAGCATGGTGGCGTCCCAGCGCATGGGGGAGGAGGCGTTGATCAGCGAGGTCATCACCGTGCGGTCGGCCAGGTCGCCGCCGAAAGCGATGCGGGCCAGCTCCACCGAGTCGGCGGCCCGCTCAGCGCTGGTTACCGAGCCCATGAAGGGCTTGTCGCTGTAGCGGAGGTGGGCGTACACCATGTCGAGGTGGCGCACCTCCACCGGTACATCCACCGGCTCGCACACCGTGCCCCCGCTGTGGTG
>JAJECA010000033.1 GCA_022822265.1 Acidimicrobiia bacterium
CGCCACCGGCCGGCCAGATCAAACGCCAGTTTGGTCAGCTCCACCGCCTCGGGCACATCCATCGGGGCCAGCACGATGTGGCGATAGTCGCCGTGGCCGCCGCCGCGAGTGGCCTGGAAGTAGTCGCCTTGGCCCCGGGCCATGTTGAACACCACCAGCGGCAGTCGGGCGTTGGTGATCTCCGACAGCGACTCCTGCATCAGCGACAGCCCCTGGCCGGTAGAACCGGTGGCGGCCAGGTGACCGGTGGTGGCCGCCCCCCAGGCCATGCCCACCGCTTCGAGCTCGCTCTCGGCGTTCATGCACACGCCATCTACCTCAGGCAGCAGGGCGGCCATGTGTTCCAGCAACTCGGTGAACGGGGTCATCGGGTATCCCGTGAAGAACCGGCAGCCGGAGGCCACCGCGGCCCGGGCAATGGCCTCCGATCCCTCCAGCAGCGCCCGGTCGCTCACCGTTCGCTGCTCTCGCCAAGTGGCAATTCCTGGGGAGTGTCGTACTTGTACACCTGGAACACGAAGTCGGGACAGATCTGGGCGCAGGCCTGACAGCCGGTGCAGCCGGCCAGCAGGCGGGGGTAGCGGTAGCCCTTGATGTTCACTTCGTGGGTGGTCATTTCCAGCACGCGGGGCGGGCAGGCGTCGATGCAGAGGTCACAGCCCTTGCAGGCCTCGACATCGATGACCACGGTGCCCCGGACGGTGACGGAATTCACGCCGCCATCTCCCAGCCGGCGGCCAGCGCAGCCTCATTGGCCTCGATGAGCTGGCTTCGGTAGGGCGGCACTGAGCGGCGCATGCCCTCGACAAGTCCGTCCAAGCTCACCAGCCCGGACTTTCGTCCGTACACCCCGGACATGACCATGGCTGCCAGCAGCGGGTTGCCTAAATCGGTGGCCATATCGGTGGCGGGGACCTCTACGACTTGGTAGCGGTGGGCGTCCAATTCGTCCTCGAACACCGACGTGTTGACCAGCACCAATCCGTTGTCGCGGATGCGCTCGCTAAGCGGAGCCCAGTACTGGTGGTGCATCAAGACGGCCGACCAGGTGGTCGACAGAACCGGCGGCGCCTCGATGGGCTGGTCGCTGATCACCACCGTGCTGTCGGTGTTGCCGCCCCGCATCATGCCGCCGTAGCTGCCGAACACCAGCACCTCTTTGCCCTCGGCGGTGGCCCCTTGGGCGATGACCTGGGCGGCCAGCTGCACCCCTTGACCGCCGATTCCGGTGAGCATCAGCTCCCGCTCTCCGGTGGCCTGGAGACTCATCGGCTCTGCCTGACTGGCCGGTTCGACACCGCTTACCGGCCTTTCCACTGCGGAGGTCTTTTTTCCACGAATGCCCGGGGGCCTTCCAAGAAGTCCTCGGTTTTAGAGATCTCTCCGCCTAGCCCCGCAGCAATAGCGAAGCCCTCGGCTTCGGTGGTCTCCAGCCCGTCGAGGATTGCTCGGCGGGCGGCCCTCACCGCCAGTGGGGCGTTTACCACGATACGTTCGGCCAGGGCCCGGGCTTCGGCCAACGCCTGGCCGGGCTCGCACACCACGTTTACCAAGCCCAGGGAGTGGGCCCGGTGAACATCGATGGTGTCGCCGGTCAAGGCAAGCTCCATAGCGACGTTGGTGGGGATGCGGCGGGGCAGCCGGGTGACGCCCCCCTCGGAGGCCACCAGCGATCGCTTCACCTCGGGCAGACCGAAAACCGCCTCGGTGGACGCCACCACCAGATCACAGCCCAGCACCAGTTCGAACCCCCCGGCCAATGCGGGGCGGTCCACTGCGGCGATAACCGGCTTGGCCCGCTGCCGTCGCGCGAATCGGCCGAAGCCCTCCTCTGCGGTGATGATGCCCGCCGCCCGGCCTTCGGAAAGCGCCTTGAGGTCGGCCCCGGCACAGAAAATCTGGCCGTTGCCGGCCAGGATGGCCACCCACAGGCTCTCGTCAGCTTCGAATTGATCGAACGCCTCGCCCAAGGCGGTGGACAGCTCCGGGCTCATGGCATTGCGGGCTTCCGGGCGGTTCAGGGTGATCACCGCCACCCGCCCTTCGGCTTCGTAGAGAACGAGGCTCATCGCGCGCTACCTCGATTCCTACTCCGGCTCTCGCACCTTTAGGAGCTGCTTGCCGTGGTTGGCCCCGGAGAACAGCCGCAAGAAGGTTGTGGGGATGTTGTCGAACCCCTCTTGTATGTCGGTCTGGAAGGCGATCTCGCCTTCGGCCACCCACTTGCCGAGGTCGGCCGAAGCCTCCGGCACCCGATCCATGTGGTCGAACATCACAAAGCCCTGGAGCGTGAGACGCTTCTCGATGATCTCGAACATGTTGGACGGTCCCGGCTGGCGCATGCCCTGGTTGTAGGTGGAGATGGCCCCGCACACCGCCACGCGCCCGCCCTGGTTCATGTGTCCCATCACGGTTTCGAGCATGTCTCCGCCCACGTTGTCGAAGTACACGTCCACCCCGTCGGGGCATGTCTCGCTCAAGCGGGCGTCTATGTCCTCGTTCTTGTAGTCGATGGCGGCGTCCAATCGGGCCTCTTCGAGGAGCCAGCGGCACTTGTCAGCCCCACCGGCGATGCCCACCGAGCGGCAGCCCTTGATCCGGGCGATCTGGGCGGCCACCGAACCGGTGGCCCCGGCGGCGCCCGAAGTCAGGACCGTTTCGCCCGGCTGAGGTCGGCCGATGTCGAGCAGGCCGATGTAGGCGGTCAGGCCAGTGCCGCCCATCGGACCCAGCATCACTGGGATGGGCGTGCCCGGTGGCACCACCCGGACATTGCCGTCGACTACCTCGTAGTCCTGCCAGCTCATCATGCCGCTGACCAGATCGCCCTCGTTCAGCGCCGGGGTGTTGGAGGCCATTATCTGGAAGACCCCCGGCCCCACCATGGGCTGGCCCAGCGGCGCAGGGGGCATATAGGTGATGAAGTCCTCCAGCCAGGTGCGCATGGCGGGCTCGAAGCTGAGGTAGCAAAGCCGGGCCAGTGCTTGGCCGTCGCCCGGTTCGGGGATGTTGGTTTCCCGGTACTCGAAGTTGTCCACGCCCACCGGTCCGTCGGGCCGCACGGCATAGATCCACTGGCGGTTCATTCCGCCAACCTACTCCGGCAGATGGACGCAGCCCCTCAGCGAGCCGGGCGGACCCGCAGCATCATGGTGGCTATCAATCGATCGCCCTTGCCCAAATCCCTTATCTCAGCCAGCACCCAGCCCGAGGACGGATCCCCCATCCAGCGGCAGGTGCTGTACACCGGGCCGATCTTGCCGCCCAGCAGATAGCGGATGTCCATGTCAGCCACGGCGTGGGGGGCGCCGAATTCATGTTCGGCCAGGGTTTCGGCCCCCACCTCGCCTACCAGGGTGACCATGGCGCCCTGCATGATGCCCGCGGGGTTGAGCAGCTGCGGGGTGAGCTCCACCTCCACATGGCCGACGGAGGCGTCCACCACCTCGATGCCGGCCACCTCGGCCAGGGGCCGGTCTATGTCGGGAAGCCCCATGAGATCGGGCCGGGGAGGGTCGTGGATGGGTTTGGCCGGATCGCCAGGGCGTTGGTGATGGCGTCCGAAGCCGATCTGGGCGTAGCCCACCTCGGTGCCGTCGGGGGTGCCAAAGCGGCACTCGCAGGTGAGCGTGCTGGCTCCGGCCCGCAGCACTTCGGCGTGTACGTCGATCTGGCCGGGCAGGGGGACGTCTGCGGTGCGGAGCTGGAAGTCGGTGGTGAAGTGCCAGCACTCGGGATCTTCCTTCTCGCCGATCATGCCGCCGGTGATGTCGGCGATCAGCATCAGCACCGAGGCCCTCACCTGGCCCCCGTGGCACTGCTCCTCGAACACCCGCAGCTTGCCGTAGCCGGGCTGGGCGACGGGGTCGCAGTAGATCCCGAGCTGGGCCAGAAGGGTGAACTTTGGAGGTGCTTGTGCGGGGACGGTCATGGCCCCTTAGTTCTAGACGGTGGCACTCTCCAAAACCGTGTTCTTGAAGAAGTCGGGGCGGGCCTCGGAGAAGAAGCGGTGGGCATTGTCGAAGGTGAAGGCCCGGAACTGGTCTTCGTTGAGCCAGCCATGCTCCACCTGCTCATATACCTCGGGGAGCACTTCGGACATGTCGGGAACGTCCCAGTGGCCCACGTCGGAGGAGAAGATGGCGTTGAGGGTGGCCCCTTCGGGCAGGGCACCGTCGAAAGCCAGCCGCACCAGCGGGTCGTCGGCCTCGCAGCCGAACCAGTAAGAGCGGTCGATCTGCTCGAGGATGTCTTCGGGGGAGGTGATGCCCGCGGCCTCAAAGTCGTGGACGACCTGATCAGAGCTGATGCCCTTCTGCATCGCTGTTCCGAAGCCAGCGGGTAGATCGATGGGGTCGTCAGCCTCGGCCAACAGGGATTCGAAGTACTCGGGCTCGAAGAGGGCCGGGTCGTAGGCCTTGAGACCTTCGGGGCCGCGCTTTTCCCAGTGGCTGAGGAGGTCGCACACCATCTGAGCGCCCCAGGTGACCCCGCCTTCCAAAAAGCCGAGGCGCAGATCGGGGAAGCGATGGGTGACCCCACCGAAGAAGATCGACTTGGCGGCGGCCTCGCTGGCAGTGCCGAAGTTGCCCATGTGGTTGTAGGTGAAGTTGCTGATTGAGCGCCGGCCGTCCCAGCCCATCGATCCGGAGTGGAGGCTGGCCGGGGTTTGCAGATCGACCAGCCGCTGCCACAGCGGGTCGTAGTCGTGGGCGGAGTCGAGGCCTAGAGAGTCGATCCACGTGGCCATCTCGCCGCCAGCCGGCACCTGGCGGAGAGCGAATCCGCCAATCATCACTGCCTTGAAGCCCAACTCGGTGACTGCGAAGTCGAGCTGCTCAATGGCCTCTTCGGGGGTTTGGGTGGGAATGGCCGCCACCGGGGTGAGGCGGTCTTGCAGGCCCTGGTAGCTGTCGGCCAGGTAGCGGTTGAGCGCCCGGCAGAGCTTGTTGCGGATTTCGTCGTCGCGGTAGGCCGGGAAGTTGAGGCCGATGCTGGGGTAGCACACCGCGAAATCCATGCCCAGCTCCTCGATGCGGTCGTGGAACATCGCCGGAGACACCGCGGTAGCGAAGTCCCGGGTGTTGCCCAGCGGCAGCGCCCACCACGGCCCCCGGAAGGAGCGCCGGGCCAGGCGCTCATCAGGGGAGAGGCCCGACCAGTTGGGCTCTCCGTTGAACGAGCAGTTGGACATCTGGGGGTACAGCCCTCCCTCAAGCCCCTCGTCGAGGCAGTACTGGTGGAGGGCCGGGTAGTGCTCGAACACGTGTCCGTCGGCGTCGATGATGGGATGGCCGAGGTCGGCCCTGATGTCGGAGGCGGATCGCTGGCTGCTCATAGCGGTAACGCTAGCTACTACCGTTGATGGTTGTCTCAGTGACACCGGATTGAGAAGGTTCAAATCATGAGCACCGTCGCCCCCATTCGTCCTTGCATCTCGGCTGACTCGCACGTCACCGAGCCCGACAACACCTACATCGACTACATCGATCCCAAGTTCAGGGATCGGGCCCCCCGAGTGGATTGGGCCGATGACATGGGTGCGTTTATGTCCATCGACAACGGCCGCAATCGGATGCCTTATGGAATGATTGCCGCTGCGGGCAAGAGTTGGCATGAGATCAGCTTGTCTAGCGGCACCCGCTGGGAGGATCTGCACCCCGGCGGGTACGACCCGGCGGCCCGCCTCGACGAGCAGGACCGCGATGGGGTGGTGGCCGAGGTGATCTACCCGTCGGTGGGGATGACCATCTGCAACCACCCCGACGGCGACTACAAGAAGGCCTGTTTCGACGCCTACAACCGCTGGATTGCCGAATTCAACTCTCATGCTCCAGAGCGGTTGATCGGCTTGGGCCAGACCGCGGTGCGGTCGGTGGACGAGGCCATTGCCGACTTAGAGACCATGAAAGCTCTCGGGCTGAAGGGCGTCATGCTCCCCGGCTATCCGTCTTCGGGGATCGACTACGACGCTCCCGAGTTCGACGCCTTCTGGGAGGCGTCGGTGTCGATGGGCATGCCGCTGTCGTTCCACATCCTCACCTCCGGCAACGACCATCCCATGGCTGCCCAATTCCGGGGCCCGAAGATCAACTCATTTCTGGGGATCATCCGGGGCAACCAGGACATCATCGGCACGCTTATCTTCGGCGGCGTCTTCGAGCGCCATCCCGACCTACAGGTGGTGTGCGTGGAGGCCGACGCCGGCTGGGCACCCCACTGGATGTACCGGGCCGACCACGCCTACAACCGGCACCGCAACTGGCTGGAGAGCGCCGAACTGTCCAAGAAGCCCAGCGACTACTTCCGGGAGAACGTGTACCTCACGTTCCAGGACGACTGGGTGGCGTTCAAGCTGCTCGATCTGATGAACATGAACCGGGTGATGTGGGCCAACGACCACCCCCACTCCGACGCCACCTGGCCCTGGTCACAGGAAATGCTCACCGAGCAGACCAGCCACATGACCGACCACCAAATCGACCGAGTCCTCCGCGACAACTGCGCCGAGCTCTACGGGCTGACCGTTTAGGGACGCTTACTCGCCGGTCTTGATGGCATGCCACACCCTTTCTGGGGTGCAGGGCATGTCTATGTGAGTGACTCCTAGGGGCGCGAGGGCGTCGATGACGGCGTTCTGCACGGCGGCGGGGGCGGCGACGGTGCCGCTTTCGCCTACTCCTTTGGCACCTAGAGGGTTGCGGTCGGTGGGGGTCTCGATGAAGTGTGTCTCTACCTCGGGTACATCGCTGGCCGCTGGTATGAGGTAATCGGCCAGGCTGGTGGTGAGCGGGTTGGCGTCGGCGTCGTAGCGCATCTCCTCGAACAGGGCGACGCCGATGCCCTGTACGGCGCCGCCCTGCACTTGGCCTGAGGCCTGCACCTCGTTGAGGACCCGGCCGCAGTCGGTGACGGCGACGTGGCGGATCAGATCCACGTTGCCGGTCTCGATATCGACTTCGACGGCGGCGACATGGGTGCCGCCGGGGAAGGTGGGCTGGCCCTGGTCGAAGGCCGCGGCGGCCTCGGTTCCGGCCAGGTCGGCCAGCGGTATAGCAGCCGAAGGGGTGCCGCACACGCCCAGGGTGGCGTCGGGGCGGAGTTCGATGTCGCCTACCGCGGCCTCCAACAAGTCCGCGGCTCGTTCCTTGAGCTCTTCTAGAAGGCGTTCCGATACTTGGACAGCAGAACTGCTGGTCAGTGACGCCGATCGGGAGCCAAAGCTCCCCAGTGCGGACCGGAAGCGGCCGGTATCAGGGGTAACTGCGCTGACGTGGGCCGGATCGAGGCCGAGCGCTTCAGCCGCCAGGTGTGTGACGACGGTCTGCATGCCCTGCCCTATCGGGGCAATGCCGGCGTCGATCTCGATTCGGCCGTCGTCGGTAACTCGGGCCGCGGCCGGTTGGCAGGGCTCATGGCGGCCGGTGAAGTCGGCCCAGCAACTCAAGCCGATGCCGAGCAGCCTTTGATCCCCGGCCGCAAGGCGGGCGGCTTGTTCTCCTCGCAACTGCCGGTAGCCGATCTCGGAGAGGGCTTGTTCCATGGCGCCCAAGTGGTCGGCCAAATCCATCACCAGCCCACTGGGCATCTCTCGAGGGAAGTCCGAGGGCTGAAGCAGATTTCGGCGGCGGACCTCGGCGGGGTCCAGATCTAGGTCGCGGGCCAGGGCGTCCATTGCCCGCTCCAGCAGGCCGATAGCTTCAGCTCTTCCCGGTCCCCGGTACGGCCCGGTTGGAACGGTGTTGGTCATCACCGCCGAAGCGGTCACTGCCACTTGGTCGATTCGGTAGGGGCCGGGAACGATTCGCTGGGTTTGCAGGGGCTCGAACGCCCCCATCCCGGCGTAGCCGCCCACATCAGCGCTCACCTCGGCCTCGAGCGCGGTGACATTTCCGTCTCGATCAGCGGCCAACGTGATGCGTTGGTTTTGGTCCCGAGCCTGCATCGACAGCAGATTCTCGGGGCGAGACTGGGCCAGGCGGAGTGGGCGGTTCAGCCGCAGGGACAGGCGGGCGGCTACCGCGAACAAGCCGTTCTCACCTTCGCATTTGCCCCCGAAGCCGCCGCCGATGGGGGGAACGACCAGGCTGATCTGGTCATCGTCTGTGGCAAGGGTGCCAGCCAATTCCTCGTGGGTCAGCGACGGCATTTGGGCATTGATGTGAATGGTTACCCGGCCGCCGTCGGGAACCACCAAACCGGCGACACCCTCGATGGGGGAGCAGGCCACTCGGGGATAGTGCTGGGAGACGGTGACGGTTACGTCAGCGCGCTTCAGCGCCTCCGCAGTGGCGCTCACATCACCCGATGGGACGGTGAGCACGGTGTTCGAGCCGTGATCCGGGTGGAGAAGTGGGGCGTCTTCGGCGGTGGCGTTGGTTTGGTCGGGAACCGGGGACAGCGGCTGGTAGTCCACGGCCACCAACTCGCAGGCATCGACCACCACTGGCTCGCTGACGGCGACCACCGCGGCGACTGCTTCGCCGACATAGGCCACCGAACCCTCAGCCAGCGGTGGGCGGCTGATGTTGGCCGGAGAGACCCCCTCTAAGCCTGCTTGGATGATCAAATCCAAGTCGTCAGCAGTGAACACCCCGACCACGCCGTCGATGGCCTCGGCCTCCGATGTGTCGATGGCGGCAATGGTTGCTCGGGCCATCGGGGATCGTACGAAGCCCAGCCAGAGCGCACCCTCAGCGCTGAGGTCTCCTCCGAAGCGAGCTCGACCGGTCAGCAGGTCGAAATCCTCGATCCGACCTTCCCAGGTGCTCACTACAAGGCTTCTTCGATCACAGTTCCCTTGAAGAAATCAGAGTTGGTGCCAGCCCACAGCGACATCGGATGCTCAAAGGTGAAGGCCCGGAAGTCGGCCTCGTCGAGGATGCCGTCGTCCACCAGCTCGTACGCCTCGGGCAGCACCTCGCGCACGTCGGGGACATCCCAATGGCCCACGTCAGAGGCGAAGATACCCTTCACCACCTGGCCCTTCGGGGTCACCGACCGGTTGAAACCTATGGCGGTCATGGGGTCGTCGGCCTCGCAGCCGAAGTGGAACCGGTCCCAGATGGCCAAGATGTCGTCCACGGTGTCCACCCCGCTGAGGGCGAACTCGTCGATGGTGGCCGGGTCTTCATCGGGCTCGCTCAACATGTGCAGCGCCTCTTGAAGGCGGTCTCGATGGCTGTTGGCCACCGGCGTGCCATAGGCGTCGAACAGCTGGCCCAGCTCGTCCATGTTTACCGCGGCGGGGTCGTAGTGGCTGATGGCGTCGCGGTTGCGCTTCTCCCAGTGGCCGATCACGTCCGAAAGCAGGTTCACGCCCCAGGCCACGCCCCCTTCGAGGAAGGCCCAGCGCAGCTCGGGGAAGCGGTGGGCCACCCCGCCCATGAACACCGCCCGGCACAGGGCCTCGCCGGCGGCGGCGAAGTTGCCCAGGTGGTTGTACACGTAGTTGGTCTCCGAGGTGCGGCTGCCCCAGCCCATGCCCGCGGAGTGGAAGGTGGGCGACACGCCCAGCTCGGTACACCGCCGCCACACCGGGTCGTAGTCGTGGGGGGAGTCCATGCCCAGGGTGTCCATGCGGCGGGCATGGCGATGGCTGGTGTTCTCCGGATCCACCGGCCGGGGCACCAGCCCGGTCATCATCACCGGGCGCATGCCCAGCTCGCCCACCGCAAAGTCCAGCTCGGCAATGGCCTCATCGGGGGTGAACATAGGAATGATGGCCACCGGCATGAGGCGGTCGGAGTAGGGCTCGTAGGCCTGGTGAAAGTAGAGGTTGAACGCCCTGGCCGCTCCGAGGCGCAGATCCTCGTCTTCGAGGCCCATGCAGGTCAGCCCGTAGGTGGGGTAGAGCACGGCTAAGTCGATGCCAATCTCGTCCAGGCGCTCATACAGCAGCTTGGGCAGCAGGGCAGTGGCCCGGTCGAGGGTGTTGCGGGTCGGGAGCCCCCACCACGCCGAGCGCATCATCCCGGCGGCCCGGCGCTGCTCCAGCGACAAGTCGATTGACTTCCGGGCCCCGTATTCGACCACCTTGAATTTGTCCACCAGTTCAGGTCCGCCGACGCTGGCCATGATGTCGTGAACTTCGGGCAGGAACTCGATGATGTGGCCGTCGGAGTCGATGATGGGATGGTCGATGGCATCTCGGATGCGCCGCACCTCGGCGCTGGGCTCAAAGCTCATGGGGGACACACTACGACCCCAGTGAATTGCGGTGTCAGGCGTACACTTCGGAATCATGCGAGGCATCATCAGCTTCGGGGGCTATGTGCCGTACCGGCGATTGGACCGGTCGGCCATCGCCGCGGTGATGGGCAAAGGGGGCGGCCGGGGTACAAGATCGGTGGCTTCCTACGACGAGGACACCACCACGATGGGAGTGGAGGCTGCTCGACTGGCCCTGCGCCCGGTTGAAGCTGAGCCCCGGGCGCTGTGGTTCGCCACCGCCGACCCCGCCTATCTGGAGAAGACCAACGCCACCGCCATCCATGCTGCGCTGCGGTTGGACAGCTCGGTGGGAGCGCTGGACTTCGGAGGAGCGGTGCGTTCGGGGGTTGGTGCTCTGCGGACTGCCTTGGATGCGAAGGGGCCCACATTGGTGGTGACCGCCGACATCAGGGGCGGACTGCCCACCGGCGCTGACGAAGCCGCTGGTGGCGACGGTGCCGCCGCATTCTTGATTGGTACCGAGGACGATGGGCCGGTGGTAGCCGAGTTGCTGGGGTCGGCGTCGGCCACCGAGGAGTTCGTGGACCGCTGGCGCCAGCCGGGTTCGCCCAGCACCGGCCAATGGGAGGAGCGTTTCGGCGAGACCCGCTACGGCCCCCTGGCGGCCCAAGCGTGGAAGGAGGCGCTGGGCGTGGCTGGCATTGAAGCGGCCGATGTGGATGTGGCGGTGGTGACCGGGTCTCACAGCCGAGCGGTCAAGCGGGTGTCCGGCCAGCTCGGGGTGGCTCGAGTGGCTGATGACTTGGCCGCGACGGTGGGCAACACGGGCACTGCCCATCCCGGCCTTTTGCTGGTCAACGAGCTGGAGCAGGCCGAGCCGGGACAGACCATCGCGGTGGTGATGCTGGCCGATGGAGTGGAGGTTCTGGTACTGCGGACCACTGAGGAGTTGGATGCCTATTCGCCGGCTCTCCCCGTAGCCGACCAGATCGCTGGCGGGGCCGAGGTGAGCTACGCCACGTTCTTGCAGTGGCGGGAGATGATCCAAGTCCAGCCCCCCAACCGGCCCGAGCCAACCCGGCCTTCGTCTTCGGCCTCGGCCCGGTCACAAGACTGGAAGTACGGGTTTGTGGGCAGTCGTGGTGCCGAGAGCGGCACGCTGCATTTGCCGCCCACCCGGGTGTCGATTCGACCCGAGGACGAGCTCGATGCCATGGATCCCGCGCCCATGGCCGATGTGGGGGCCACCGTGGTGACCTTCACCATCGACCGGCTGGTGTACTCGGTGAGCCCGCCGGTGGTGTTCGCGGTGGTGGACTTCGACGGGGGCGGCCGCCTCCCGGTGGAGCTGACCGACGTGGATCCCGATGCGGTCCGCATAGGCCAGCGGGTGGAGATGACTTTCCGGAGGCTGTACGAAGCCGAGGGCATCATCAACTATTTCTGGAAGGCCCGCCCGGCGCGGTCTTCATCGGGGGGCTAGGAGGCGCAAATGGCCAGTCATGGCATCAAGGACCAGGTGGCGATCATTGGAATGGGATGCACTCCGTTCCGGGAGCACTGGGACAAGGGAACCGACGACCTGCTGATCGACGCTGCCTCTGCCGCGTTCGACGCCGCGGGAGTGGCCAAAGACGACGTTGATGCCTTCTGGGTGGGGACGGCCTCCAGCGGCATGAGCGGGCTGACGCTGAGCCAGCCGCTGAAGTTGGAGGGCAAGCCGGTGACCCGAGTGGAAAATTTCTGCGCCACCGGCTCCGAGGCACTTCGCCAAGCCTCCTATGCCGTGGCCAGCGGGGCCTACGACATGGCCATGGCCATTGGGGTGGAGAAGGTCAAGGACTCCGGTTACCAGGGGTTGAATGCCGCACCGGCCCCTCACGACGGCACCAAGCGGAGTCTGACCGCCGCGGCCATGTTCAGCCTGGTTCTGCCCGCCTATGCCGCCCGCTACGGGGTGGATGAGGATGAGCTTCGCATGGTGGTGGCCAAGATCGCCGAGAAGAACCACCGCAACGGGGCGCTCAACCCCCTGGCCCAGTTCCGCCGGGAGATGCCAGCCGAGAAGATCTGCGAGATGGCCTCGGTGGCCGGGCGGCTATCGGTGTTCGACTGCTCCGGCGTGGCCGACGGCTCAGCGGCGGCCATCGTTGTTCGGGCGGAAGACGCCCACCGGTACTGCGACGACCCGCTGTACATCAAGGCGCTGTCGTTCGTGTCGGGCACCGGCGGCGGGCTCATCGACCCCGACTACGACTACACCACGTTCCCGGAGTGCGAGATGGCCGGAGCCGACGCCTACCGCCAGGCCGGTATCGAAGATCCCCGCTCGGCGCTGGCCATGGCCGAAGTCCACGACTGCTTCACCCCCACCGAGATGGTCCTCATGGAAGACCTGGGCTTCTGCGAGCGGGGCACCGCCTGGAAAGAGGTGCTGGCCGGAACCTTCGAGCGCAACGGCGACATGCCCATCAACACCGATGGCGGCCTCAAAGCATTCGGCCACCCCGTGGGCGCCTCCGGCCTGCGCATGCACTACGAATGCTGGCTCCAACTCCGCAACAAAGCCGGCGAAGATCGCCAGATCGACCTGACCACCCGCAACCTCGGCCTCGTCCACAACCTAGGCGGCTACCCCGGCGAAATGGTCTCCTTCGTCTCCATCCTCGGCCCCGAGTTGGGCTAGCGGGGCCAGACTTGGGGGCAGCGGGGGTGGTTTACGGGGTCGCCTTCGTTGACTTCGGAGTGGTGGGGCTTTAGAGGGGTGCCTCGCTTGAAGCGGTAGACGGTGCCGTCGCCGCAGTAGCGCACTGAGATGGCTCGGCGCCACTGATCGGTGACGTTGGCGTGGGCGCCGTGGAGGGTCATGGCGTGGTGGACGGCCACATCTCCGGGCGCCATGTCGAAGCAGAGCAGGTGCTCGGAGTCGTCCCGGTCGTAGTGTGGGACCTCCTCGCCGTCGGTGTCGGGCATCGACAGCTGGCTCACGAACCAGTTGGGGCGGAAGTTCCGCTCCCAGCGGTGCGAGCCCTTCACGTAGACGGTGGCCCCGGTGGCCTTGGAGATGGGGTCGAGCGGGCACCAAGTGGTACACACCTTGTCGCCCTCCAGCTGGAAATAGGCCATGTCCTGGTGGATGGAGGTGGGCTCCTCGGTGTGGGGCTCCTTCACCAGCACGCTGTCTTCGTAGAACCACAGCTCTTGGCTTTGCATCAGCTCAGCGGCCACCTGTGGCAGGGGCGATTGGGTGGCGAAGTGCTCGAAGTCGGGGTCGTTCCACCAGTGGTCGGTGCCGCCATGGAACTGGCCGCGGGGGGTGCCTGTTTTGGCCGCCGCGGGGTCGTTGAGCACGGTGCCGCCGCTGGGCGGTACCACCATGGTGCCCATCTCGGTCATGTTGTTCATTTCCTCCGACCCCAGAGCCCGGTCTACCGGCTTGGCCATGGAGGCCAGGGTCTCGTCGGAGAGCACTCCCCGGATCACGACCACGCCGTCTTGCCAGAAGGCCTCGATTTCCTTGTCGCTCACCAGTGCCATAGCGACAATCCTTACATCTGCTCCAGTTCCGGGGGCATGCCCAGGTGGACCATGCTTTCGGCGGTGGAGCCCTGGGGGGTCCAGTCGGAGGTGTCCATGGCGTGGGCCATGCCCGAGGCCACCGACTCCATGGTCAGGTCGATTTCCTGAGCGGGGGAGGCGGCGTAGACGATGCGGGCAAACTTGCCGCCGCCGGCGGTGAAGGCCTCGCCGGTCACCGTGCACTTGTCGCTCACCAGATGGGCCACCACCGGAGCCACCTTCTCGGCGCCGAAGTTATCCCGCAGGTGCGACTTGAAGGGTGACTCGGGCAGTCCCTCGGTCAATCGGGAGATGGCCGCGGGCAACAGCAGGTTGGCGGTGATGTTGTGGGCTTGGCCGAACATGGCCTGGGTGCGGGTGAAGCCGAACAGACCCGACTTCGTGGCCGCGTAGGAGGCGATGGGGTTGCCGAAGCAGGCCGGAGAGCCGGTGTTGATGATGCGCCCGTAGCCCCGCTCCACCATGTGGGGCCACGCCGCCTTGGCGGTGTTGAGGCAACCCAGCAGGGTCACTCCCACGTGGCGGTGCATCTCGTCGGCGTCGATGTCGGGGAAGAACGCCGAGCTGGCGACCCCGGCGTTGTTGATGAGGATGTCCACTCGGCCCCAGGCATCCGTCGCGCTGGCCACCATCTCCTGAGCGGTGGCTGGATCGCCAACGTCGCCGTTGTTGGCGATGGCCTCGCCGCCGGCGTCACGGATGCGTTGCGCGGCCTCCTCGGCGATGTCGGGATTGAAGCCCTGTTCGACCAGGCCCAGGGTGCCGCTGCCGAGGTCGTTGAGCACGATCTTGGCGCCCCGCTCCGCCAGGTAGCTGGCGTGGGCGAACCCCAGGCCGATTCTGTCGGCGGCGCCGGTGACTATGGCGACCCGGTCTTGGAATTCACTGGGCCCACCATTCACATTGGACATTGAGGTCACACTCCGTTCACAAGGGGGGCGAGGGTCTCGAGCGTTTCTAGGCTGGGGCGGGTCTTGTCCACCGGGTCGAGCGGTTGGATACACACATGGGTAGCGCCAGCGTCATGGTGCTGGCGCACCCGTTCGACGAGGGCGTTCTCGTCGCCCCAAGCCACCACTGCGTCGACCACCTCGTCGCTGCCGCCGTCGTCGAGGGCGCTCTCCTCGAAGCCGCAGCGCATGAGGTTGTTGCGGTAGTTGGGCATGGTTATCGGCCCGGCCATGGATGCCCTGGCCCGCTCCCTGGCCCTCACTGGATCGGTTTCCAGCATCACCTTCTGCTCCGGGCAGATCCAGGCGTCGGGGCCCATGATCTCCCGGGATCGCCGGGAGTTCTCGGGCGGCGCGAAGTAGGGGTGGGCGCCCATGGTGCGCTCGGCGGCCAGCTTCAACATGAGGGGGCCGAGGGCGGCCAGCACCATGGGCGGCTCGCCGTTGAGTTCGGGTCCCCACCACATGGCGCTGTCCATCTTGTCGAGGTACTCCCGCATCGACGGGATGGGCTTGGGGTAGGGCTTTTGCTGCAACCGCTCCACTGGAGCCTGGTGGGACACCCCTAGGCCGAGCAGGAAACGGCCACCCGACTGATCGTGCAATTCCTTCTGGGCGCAGGAGGTGGCCTGGGCCTCCCGCAGGTGGATGTTCACCACGCCGGTGGCCAGCACCAGCGTGGAGGTGTGGTTGAGCAGCAGGGAGGCGTGGGCGAACGGGTCGCGGCCGAAAGCATCGGGGATCCACAAAGCGCCGTAGCCCAACTCCTCTACCCGCTGGGCGAATTCGATGGCCTCGCTGGCTGAGAAGCTGTCGGTGCGGGTCCAGACCCCGACGCGGCCTATGTCCATGCTCATGGGGTGCAAGGTAGCTTCCCCTGCCCGCGCTTGAGATGGTCAGGCGACGATCTGGCTGTCGTGGAGCCGAGCTATCTCGCCGCCCGACAGGCCGAGCACGTCGGCCAGCACTTCATCGGTGTGCTGGCCCAGCCTGGGGGCGGGTCCGGGATCGGCAAGATGCTCCTCAGAGAAGCGGAGTGGGGGGCCGGGGGTGAGGTATTGGCCAGTATCGGGGTGGTCCACCTCGGCAAACAGCGGGTTCTTGGTGGAGCAGCGGGGGTCGTCGGCCACCAGCTCCAGCATCGACTGGTAACGGCCCCAGCACACCCCTTGGGCGTCGAGAGCGGCCGACGCCTCAGCCAGGGTGTGATTTGCACACCAATTGGCCACCAGTGGATTGAGGCGATCCTGGGCCAAATAGCGGTCCCCGTCCACCCGGGTGAAGTCCAGGCCGGTTTCGGCCTCCAGCGCAGCCACCTCCTCGGCGATGCCGCAGGCGGCCACCACGCCCTGCCACTCTCGACTGCTCACCCCTGCGATATAGATCTGCTCCCCGTCGGCCAACTCGAAATCTCGGCCAAATGCACCGTAGATGTTGTTGCCGATTCGGGGTCGCTGGGTGCCCAGGAGCTGGGCCTGGGCCACATGGCCCAGCATCGACACTGAGGCCAGTGCCACATCGGACAGGGCCAAGTTCACCAAGCTGCCCTCACCGGTGCGGGAACGCTGCCGCTCGGCGGCCAGCACTCCCACCGCCGCGGTTTGGCCGCAGATGATGTCCCAGGCGGGCAGCACGTGGTTGATGGTGCCGTCGTCGCCGGTGACCCAGGGGTAGCCCATGGCGCAGTTCACGGTGTAGTCCACCGCGGTGGAGCCGTCGTGGTTGCCGGTGATGGCCACCATGATGAGATCGTCGCGGTGCTGGCGGAGGCTGTCGTACGACAGCCAGCCGACGGCGGGGAAGTTGGTGGTGAAAATGCCGGCATCAGGGCCGGGTGCGGTGGCCAAGGCGGTGATCAGCTCTTGGCCCTCGGGGGAGCGGAGGTCGACCTGGATCGACCGCTTCCCCTTATTGAGACCCTGCCAATACAGCGACTGGCCGTCCGGAGTGAGCGGCCACCGTTGGTAGTCGATGCCGCCGCCGATGGCGTCGAAGCGGATCACGTCGGCCCCGTGTTGCGCCAGCGTCATGCCGCCTGAGGGGCAGGCCACAAACGCCGATCCCTCCACCACCCGCATTCCCGCTAGCACGCCACCCATGATCAGGAGTCCAGCAGGGGCAGGACGTCTGCGCCGAAGCGGGCGACTTGGTCGACGTATTCGGCTGCGTCGCGGGATCGGAAAAAGAGAAACACCACCGAGGTCCCCAGCTCGTGGGCATAGCGCAGCGACTCGGCAATCTGGTCGGGAGAGCCGCCGATATACGGCCATCCCGGCGGAAAAAGACCCTCAGGCGGATCGCCCACGTAGATGGTCCCGGCCAACCAGCCGAGGTCCACTTCATCGAGGTCGCGGCCCACCACGTCGGCATGGGCCCGCATGAAGTCGATCTGCTCGGCCATGGCCTCCCGGGGCGTGCCCTGGGGGATCCATCCGTCGCCCCGCTCCACCACGCGGCGCAGGGCCGGGCGGGTGCTGCCCCCGATCCAGACAGGAATCGTGTCCTGTGCGGCGGCGGGGCCCACTCCCACGTCCTTGAAGTTGTAGAACTCTCCGCTGAACTCGCAGAATCCACCGGCGGCCTCCACCGCCACCCGCACCGCGTCGATGGCCTCGTCGGTCATGCGGCCCCGGTCGGCGAAGCTCAATCCCAGGGCTTCGAATTCGGCTTCCACATGGCCGGCACCCACTCCCATTACTGCTCGCCCCCCGGTGAGGTGGTCGAGGGTGCAGAACGAGTTCGCGGTGGTCAGCGGATGGCGATAGGGAAGGACGTACACCTCCGACAGCAGCCGGATGGTGCTGGTGGCTGCTCCCAGGAAGCTGAGCGTGGCGATCGGGTCGTACCACGTGGTGGACATGTGGGCGGCGTATTCGTTGTTGGGGATGGCGATGTGGTCGCACACCCCCACAAACCCGAACCCGGCGGCCTCCGCGGCCTGGGTGATGGCCAACAGGTCGTCCACGGTGGCGGTTGGCTCCCACGGCTGGCAGATTCGCTCGTTGAGGGTCTGAATCGGCAACTGGATCCCGTAGAGGATCTCGCCGTCGGCAGTTATGCGCGCCATGGGGTCATTGTGGTGGGTGTGAGGTGGATTTCCCATACCCAGACATCAATCATTGCTGCGATATCTGGGATTGCCCGGTGGGTGGAGTCCGAGGCTGTCGAAGAGGAACGCCCGTTGGAGCAGGAGGAGATTCTCGGCCACCTGTTCCTGGGGGGTCATGTGGGTGACTCCGGGCAGAGGCAGCACTTGGTGGGGGCGGCCGGCTTCGAACAGGGCTTGGGACAGCTGGAGGGTGTGAGCGGCGAACACGTTGTCGTCGGCCAAACCGCAGATCAGCAGCAGTGGGCGGGCGAGGTCCCCGGCCAATTCCAGCAGGCTGGTGCGGGTGTAGGCCTCTGGGCTGAGGTCGGGGTGGCCCAGATAGCGCTCGGTGTAGTGGGTGTCGTAGAGCCGCCAGTCGGTGACTGGTGCCCCGGCGATGGCGGCGTGGAACCGGTCGGGTCGGGCTAACACGGCCAACGCGGCCAGGTAGCCGCCGAACGACCAGCCCCGCACGGCCACCCGGGTTAAGTCGAGGCGGGGGTGCTGCTCGGCCAGCGCATCAAGGGCGTCAATCTGGTCGTCGAGCACCGGATGGGCAAGGTCGCCGGCCACCGCCCGTTCCCAGGCCGGACCGCGGGCAGGAGTGCCCCGGCCGTCGGCGATGACCACCGCGAACCCCTGGTCGGCAAACCACTGCGATACGTGGAACGGCGATCGGGCCTTGAGCACTCGCTGAGCGTGCGGGCCGCCATAGGGGTCCAGCAGCACCGGCAGCGTTTGGCCCTCGGTTTCGTCGTCGTCCGATGGGTACAGCACCGCGGTGTGCAATTCTCGGCTGCTGACGACGAAGAACCGGGGCGACGGAGACAACAATGGGTTGGCAGACACCGAGGCAATTGAGATTCGCCTGGACGGTGTGACTACATCGATGGCGGCCGCTCGATCTGTACCTGCTGCCCGAGTGATCACGACGGTGTCGCCCCCGGCGGCCGCGCTGTGTACACCCGGCTGGTCGCTGAGCCGGTCCAGATCGCCTTCGCTGTCGAGCTGCCAAACATGGGCCTCGGTGGGGTCGTCCGACGCGGTGAACACCACCCGATGCTCATCGGCGGCCACCACGCTGCGGACTTGCAGGTTGTCGGGTGTGGCCTCGACGCCGTCGATCACCAGGCGCCGGGCCGAGCCTCGGTCCTCTGCGGTTACCAGTCGCTCGCCCATCCAAGCCGGCGTGCCAGGCACCAGTTCCACCCACTGCTCGTCGCTCTGGCGGGCAATTTCGGTGGTGGTCCCGGTGTCAGGGTCGACCTCCAAGATCACCACCGTGCGCTGGTCGCGGCTCTGCACAGCTATGAAAGGTCTTGTCCGAGGGGCCCACGCAGCCCGGGCCAAATATTCGAATGCCGCTCGATCCCAGGCCACGTCTACACGGCTGCCGTCGAACCCGATGACGGCCAATGAGACGTCGGCATTGACCGTGCCGGCGGCGGGGTAGGCCATGGGCACCGGTGTCGCTGCCGGATCAGCCGGAGAGGGGATGTACCAGACGGGCACCTCGGCCGTGTCCACTCGAGCCACCAACAGGCGCTGGCTGTCGGGAGCCCACCAGAAACCCCGGCTCCGGCCCATCTCCTCGGCGGCGATGAACTCGGCCGACCCCCAGCTCACGGTGTCGTCCGGTTCCTCGATGACCACCCGGTCGAGCCCGTCGGCTTTGGTGCCTACCACCCGCAAGGCGGAGCCGGAGACATAAGCCACCCATTGCCCATCGGGTGAGGGGCGGGGGTCGAACGCGCCAGGCTTGGCAGGCAGCGATTCGACCGAGCCGTCGGTGACGTCGGCCAGAAAAACCTGTCCACCCAACGTGAAGGCAATCTTGGTCAATCCAGGATCACCGGCAAAGGCCACGATCCCACCCCCGCTCTCCCGGGCTCGCTCCCGGCGGGCCCGCTCGGCCGGCGGCAGGTTCTCCTCCCCGGGGTCGGCCAAGAGTTCGACCGGATCGGCCATCACACGTTCCTCGCCCGAAACGGTGTCGAGCACCCAGAGCCGGTTCACCGGGTCGTCGCCCGATGAACTGCGCAGAAACGCCACCCGGTGACCGTCGTTGGAAACGGTGAAGCTGCGGGGTGCTCCCAGGGTGAAACCCCGGGTGCGGGCGTGTTGGCGGGGGAATGACTCGGTCATAGAGCGCCGAACGAATCTAGGTCGGCCGCGGCCGTGGCGGCGCGGTTGACCAGGACTCGGGAGGTGGATTTGGGCATCATCACGCCCACGGCGGCGGTCACCAACATGGCCTCGACCGCGTAGACAACATTGCGGCGATAGGCCAGCCAGGCCTCGTCGAAGTCTGGAGCGACCGAGCCGAGTTGGCGTAAATAGCCAGCTAGCAGGTCCCTCTCGGCGGTCCGACGAGTGTCGGTTTCGAGCGAAGTGGCCAGCAGATAGGCCACGTCGCGGGCCCAAGTCCCCTCACGGCACAGCTGCCAATCGACGAGTCCAGGGCGGCCATCAGCGGTGACGAATTGGTTCCCCGGGTGGCAATCGTTGTGGATCAAAGTGGTCGGTCCGGCCGACATTGCCTCCTGGGCCGCCCGCCGGTTGCGGGCATAGCGGGCGATGGACTGGTGCAGCGTCTCGGGTACCGCTGAGCTGACTCGCCAGAGCCCCAGACGGCATAGCGAGGGGCTCAGCAATGCGCCCAGCTTCAGTTCTCGCCAGGGATTCTTGGCTAGCCAGGGATGAGAGCCAGTGCGTCCCCACCATTGGCGGTGCAAGTCGGCCAACGACGCCAATAGCGAGGCAGCCTCATCAGCGCTCAGGGCGTCGGTGGATTTCCGCAGGGTCGCGCCCGCGTCAACCAAGTCTTCCAGGACCACGATGAAGCCAAATCTGAAGTGGCCGGCGCGGTAGCAGCGGGGAGTGGCGATGGGAACCAGGTCGCGCAGTTCGGAGTAGAAATTGACTTCGGCCTGGCTCAGACGAGGCACCGCGACGAAGGCCCGAGCGATCAGGGAGCGGGATGGTCGCTTGACGAACACAGCTAGTTCTTTGCCAGCAGCTAAGTGAACCCGAGCCCGGATTCTTCGCGTGGTGCCCGACTGGGCATCCAGGATCTCGATCCCCACCACCGGTTGACCGAGGAGCTGGCCCTTGAGCTTCCTCAGGACTGTCTCCAGATCGTGCCGCCGGGAGTGTCCTCCAACACGATTCCCCGGGCGGTTAGCTCATCGCGGATGCGGTCGGCGGTGGCGAAGTCCCTTGCCTTGCGGGCCTCGTCCCGCTCGGCCAACAACTTCTCCATCTCTGCGGCCAATTCGTCATCGCCAGCTTGATCGTCGCCGGCCAAGGTGAGGCCCAGCGCGCCAGCCAGGTAGCACACCGCGGCGTGGGCTGTAGTAGCCCGGTCGGAGTCACCGGCATCCAAGGCGGCGTTGGCCTCCCGGACCGTGTCGAACACCACCGCCAATCCGGCGGGAGTGCCGAAGTCGTCGTCCATTGCCGCGGTGAACCGGGCCACCGCATCGGTGTCGGGCGCAGCCGCCTGATCCAAGCCGGCGGCGGTGGCTCGGCGATGCCAGGCCCGGAGCCGGTCAAGCGCCCCTGAAGCACCGGCCAGGGCGTCGTCGCTCAGCTCCATGACCGTTCGGTAGTGGGTTTGCAGCATCAGCAGCCGAAGCACTTGGGGCTCGTAGGCATCGAGCAGATCAGACATGGTGGTGAAGTTGCCCAGCGACTTGGCCATCTTCTCGCCATTCACGTTGAGCATGGCCCCATGGATCCAATAGCGGGCGAATTCCAACCCAGCGCCCTCGGCTTCGGCCACCTCGTTCTGGTGATGGGGGAAAGCCAGATCGTCGCCCCCGCCGTGGATGTCGAAGGTCTCGCCCAACAGATCAGTCGCCATGGCCACGCATTCGATGTGCCATCCGGGTCGGCCCGGCCCCCACGGTGAGTCCCACACCGGCTCACCCGGTTTGGCCGCCTTCCACAGAGCGAAGTCCAAGGGGTCGGCCTTGTCGACATCCACCTCCACCCGGGCGCCAGCGCCCTCTCGCAACTCCTCGGGCGTGCGTCCGATGAGATCGCCATAGCGGTCATGGGCCGCCACCGAGAAATACACCCCCTTGCCCTCGATGGGATAGGCCGCGCCCCGATCCACCAGATCTCTGATGAACTCGAGCATCTCGGCTATGTATTCGGTGGCGTGGGGACGGTGATCGGGCCGAGCGATGCCGAATCGGTCCATCTGGTCGATATAGACCTGTTCATAGCGGGCGGCTAGCTCGGGCTCAGTGGTTCCGGTCTCAAGCGCCCGGTTGATGATGTTGTCGTCGATGTCAGTGATGTTGGAAACGAACACAACCTTGAAGCCCCGCCACTGGAGGTAGCGGCGGATCATGTCGAAGGTGAGCGCGGTGCGGGCGTGCCCCACATGAGGGTCGTCGTACACGGTGGGCCCGCACACGTACATCGACACCCGGCCGGGGGACACCGGCTCGAACGGAATTACCGCGCGGTGCCGGGTGTCATAGAACGAGACCACGCTCAAAGGCTAGCGACGGCCTTGGCCGGGCCTGCCATCAGATAGGAGGGTCCAGCGGGGTTACAGTCAACCGGTGATGCAGCAAGAGGCCGTTGATCCGGCGGTGATGCGCCGGGCCTGGCTGGTGCTGGTGGTGGTGAGTCTGGCCAGCTTCCAGACGGCCATGTCGCTGTCGATCATCTTCGTGGTCTATGCCGACCTGAAGGAGTCCTTCCCCAACGCCAGCGAGGCCGAGCTGTCGTGGGTTATCAACTCCTTCACCATCGTCGGAGCGGCCACCCTGGTCATCTGCGGGGTTCTGGGCGAGCGGTGGGGACGGCGACGAACTCTGATGGCCGGCATCGCGGTGTTCACGCTGGCATCGGCGGGGGCCGCCCTGGCACCCAGCACCGGCGTGCTGATCGTGGCCCGAGCTCTCCAGGGATTCGGAACGTCGCTGAGCCTGCCCATGGGGGCGGCCATCGTGATCGAGGCCTTCCCGGTGTCGCGCCGGGGCACCGGCGTGGGCGCATGGTCGGCCAACGGGGCGGTGGCCGCGGCCATGGGCCCCTCGGTGGGGGCGCTTTTGGTGCATGTGGGCGACTGGCGGTGGGCGTTTTGGCTGAACGTGCCCTTCGGGGTGATCGCCCTGGCCTTCATCGGCAAGGTCATCCGAGAGCACCGCAATCCGCAGACCCCGGAATTGCCCGACCGGCTGGGCGCCCTCATGGTGTTGGCCGGCGTCGGCGGGGTGGTGTTTGCCCTGGTGCAGAGCAGGGAGTGGACTTGGGCCGATCCAGTGGTGCTGGCGGCTCTGATCGGAGGGCCGCTGGTGCTCGTGCTTCTGGCCTGGCGGTCGATGCACCACCGACTGCCGGTGATCGATCCCAGCCTGTTCCGCTTCAAGAGCTTCCGACTGGGCAACTACGGGATGCTGGTGTTCTCCATCGCCTTCTTCGGGCACCAGTTGGTGGGCGTGAACTACCTCACCATCGTGTGGGAGCTGACCATCTTCGAGGCGGGAATGCTGCTGACCCCGGTATTCGTGTTCACCGGCCTGTTGTCCGCTTTGTCGGGCCGGTGGGCCGACCGGTGGGGACCAGCCAGATTCGTTGTGGCCGGGAGCATCATGTGGACGGGGGGCATGGTGTGGCAATGGGCCACCCTGGGCGGCGAGGAGGACATTGCGGCCTGGGTTCTCAGCGTAACGCTGGCCGGAATCGGATCGGGCTTGGTGTGGGGTTCGCTGTTCGCGGTCATGGTGGCCGATCTGCCCAGCGACTTTCTGGCGTCGGGCTCTAGCGTGGCCCAGACCATGATGCGAGTGGGAAACGCCTTCGGCGTGGCCATCGCGGTGACCATCGTCGGCGCCACCTTGGCCGTCGGCCACATCGGCAACCTCGGCACCAGCTACATCATGCTGGCCGCTGGAGGCGCGGTGACTGCGGTGCTGGGATTTCGCTGCACTCGGTCCGGGGGCATGCAGGCCCCCGCGTTCCAATAGAGTCATGGGAATGAGCACTGCAGTCAAAGGGCTGGTCGCCTATTCGCACGTAAACATCTGTGTGACCGATGTGGAGGCGGCCGATGCCTTCTACATCGGGAAGCTGGGACTGGAAAAGCTGCCACGACCCGATTTCGGCGAGTTCGAGGGGTCGTGGCTGCGGATGGGCCCCTCCCAGCTTCACCTCAGCAAAGTGGACAAGATGCCGAATCCCGAGGGATCAATGTCCCACTTCGCCCTCTACATTCCCGCCGAGCAATTTGACGCCACTATGGCCGAGTTGGCCGAGCGGGGAGTGGATTTTGCCAGCCAGCCATCGGAGCGCGAGGACTTCGGCGTTCCGGTGCGGACGGCCTTCGCACGCGATCCCGACGGAAACCTCATCGAGTTCACCGACGTCGCCTTGTTCGAGTAAGCGGAGGCGGCACCCAGACCTACGAGGACTGATGCCCTCGATTCTCGGCCACCCCGTTCTGCGGAGGGAAGATCCCCGTTTTCTCACCGGCCAGGGCGCGTACGTGGCCAACCTGATCCCAGCCGATGCCGCCCACGTCGCCTACGTGACTTCCACCGAGCCCCATGCTCGTCTGCTGTCGGTTGATGTCGCGGCCGCCGCGGCCGCTCCCGGGGTGTTGGGGGTGTTCACCGCCGCCGACATCGACCCGGACGTGGTGGTCTATCCCACGCCCTTTCCGGGAATGAACGATGAGATGGTCCGCACCATGCTGGCCAGTGAGGTGGTCCGTTACGTGGGCGAGCCGGTGGCCGCCGTGTTAGCCGACGATCCGTGCCGGGCAGCCGACGCCGCCGACTTGGTAGCGGTGGCCTACGAGTCTCTGCCCCCGCTGGTCGACTTGGAGGCCTCGCTGCGGGGCGACGTGGTGCTGTTCGAAGGGATCGACGATCAGACGGTGTACCGATGCGGGGTGGGCCAAGAGCCCGATTTCGAAGCGTGCGAGGTGGTGGTGCGGGCCAGGTTCCACAACCAGCGCATGTCGGCCGCGCCCATTGAGGCCCGAACGGGCTTTTCCTATTGGGAGGCAGACCGGCTGGTCCACCACACAGCAACCCAGGGCAGCCACAACGTGAAGACGGCGCTGATGGGCATCTATGGGCTCGACCCCGAGCAGGTGTTGGTGATTACCCCTGATGTGGGCGGCAGTTTCGGAGCCAAGTTCCGCTGCTATCCCGAGGAGGCTTTCTTGGGGTGGCTGGCCCGCCGTCTGGGCCGACCGTGCGCTTGGGCTGAGACCCGAACCCAGTCGATGACTGGGCTGGGCAGCGGCCGAGGCCAGATCCAGGATGTGATTGTCGGCGGTACCCGGGATGGGCGGATTGCTGCCTACCAGCTCGATGTGATCCAGGACAGCGGGGCCTATCCGCTCATTGCGGGTTTCTTGCCTCGCATGACCATGGCAATGTTCACCGGCGTTTACGACATCGCCTGCGCTGCGTTCCAAGCGGTTTCCGTGCCCACCTCCACCACGCCCAACGGGGCCTTCCGAGGAGCCGGTCGGCCCGAAGCGGCCTCGGCCATTGAACGGGCGGTGGACTTGTTTGCCGCGGAGATCGAAATGGATCCCGCCGAAGTGCGCCGCCGCAACTTCATCGGCCCAGAGGCATTTCCCCACACCACGGTGTCGGGTATGAGCTACGACTCTGGCGACTACGGGAACGCCTTGGATCTTGCGCTGGAGACGGCCGGCTACGACGACCTGCGGGCTGATCAGGCTGCCCGTCGAGCCAACGGCTCCGAAACGCTCATGGGAATCGGCCTGTCCACCTATGTAGAGGTCACCGCCACAACCGGGGCGGGGGATTTCGCCTCGGTGGAACTGGATACCGATGGCACGGTGAAGGCCGTGACCAGTTCCACCCCCCACGGCCAAGGCCACGAGACCGTGTGGCCGATGATCGTGGCCGACACGCTGGGCATCGATCTGGATCGGGTGGTTGCGGTGGGCGGCGATACCGACTGCACCCCGCGGGGACAGGTCACCGGGGGGTCGCGATCGGCCCAAATCGTGGGGTCGATGCTGGTCGATGCCTCCCACAAACTGGTGGAGCAGGTGCTCCCTGCGGCGGCTGATCTGTTGGAGGCCGCGGTTGGGGATGTGGTTCACGATCCCCAAGAGGGTTGTTTCCATGTGGCCGGAACTCCGGCGGTGTCGGTGGGGTGGACCGCGGTGGCTGCTGCTTTGGACGCCCCGCTTACTGTGGAGTCGGACTTTGAGACCGGGGGCCAGACCTTTCCGTTCGGCACCCATGTGGCCGTGGTGGAGGTGGATGCCGAGACCGGCGGAACGAAACTGGTTCGGCTGGTTGCGGTGGACGACGCTGGGACCGTGTTGAACCCGCTGATCTTCGAGGGCCAGATCCATGGGGGAATCGCTGGCGGCGTTGCTCAGGCCCTGATGGAGGAGGTGGCCTACGACGCAGACGCCAATCCCCTCACCACCAACTTTGCCGACTACGCGGTGATTTCGGCCGCGGAACTGCCCAGCTTCGAATTGGTCCGCTCCGAGACTCCCACCGACCGAAACCTCCTAGGGGCCAAGGGAGTGGGCGAGTCGGGTACGGTCGGGGCCACCGCCGCGGTGCAGAACGCGGTGGTGGACGCTCTAGCTCCCTACGGCGTCCGACACTTGGACATGCCGCTGACCCCCGAGCGGGTTTGGAAGGCCATGCAGAACCATGGCTGAGCGGAGTTTGGAAGAGCAGGTGTTGGCCATCTGGCAGACTCGGCGGGCTCGGGCCCTCTACCGGATCTTGCGGGCGGTGATCCGAGTGATAGGACGCCTGTATTTGCGGACCAAGGTTGTGGGTGCGGAACGGCTGAAGTCTGAGGGGGCATTCATCATTGCCCCGGTACACCGGTCCAATTTGGACGGTCCTTTGGTGAATTCCCGGTGTCCCCGCATAGTCCGGTCGCTGGCCAAGAAGGAGATGTTCCCCGGCGGGATGGGTACCTGGATCAGCGCCATGCTGGGTTCGTTCCCGGTGCAGCGGGGGGCAGGAGACCGCCGATCGCTGATCGCGGCCGTAGATCTGCTGAGCCGGGGCGAGCCATTGCTGGTATTCCCCGAAGGCACACGCCAAACCGGCAACCAAGTGGGTGAGATCTTCGGCGGCAGCGCGTTCTTGGCTGCTAGGGCCGGTGTGCCAATTCTTCCAGTAGGCATTGCCGGCACCGAAGAAGCCATGCCGCCGAAGGCCAAGTTTCTCCGACGAGTACCGGTTTCCATTGTGGTCAGCGAACCGCTCCTACCCCCCGTCGGCGAAAACGGGAGGTTGTCTTCCAGTGAGCGCAACGAGTTCACCGCCCAACTGCGAGCG
>JAJECA010000006.1 GCA_022822265.1 Acidimicrobiia bacterium
TGACAGTTTTCCTGGACCCTTTGTCCAGGGATGCTGCCTCTAGAACTGTCAGTACCTACCAGAGTTCGTCGAGGTATTGGGTGGTGCCGGGGATGGTGGGGATGAAGGGGGCGAGGAGCTCTAGGCGGGCGCCTTGGGCGGCTACGTCTTCGGCGAGGGTGGCGAAGGCGTCCCAGCAGTGTTCGGGGTCTTGGTCGCAGAAGTAGAGGCGGATCACCTCGGGGCACTCGCCGGTGAGGGGCGGCATGCCGCCTTCTCGGTTGACTTGGACGAAGTCGACGACCTGGCCGATGGGGCTGTCCTCGGCCAGCAGCCCAAGGTCGCGCCCCGCTCGCAATCCGGCTGCGGCCGCCAGCACTGAGCCGGTGTCGTCGCCTCTGATCCAGGCGACGACCAGGCCTTCGTAGGGGTGGTCGAGGGCGATCTCGGGCGGGACCGGTGCCGGGCCTCGGCCGACCGACCCGGCGAGGTCGTAGCCGGCGGTGCTGACGTGGTCGCGGTTGGGGTTCATCCGGCCTGCGGCGAACAGATCGGGGCCGACCGAGAATGAGTAGCCGAATGTGTCTGTGTCTCGCCCCTCCTCCATCCAGTAGAGGGCGATGAATGAGCCGTTGTCTACCGGTTCGGCCACCGCGCCGTCGGCGGGATAGCGCAGATCCTTGAGCCGCCTCGGGGCCACGTAGCGCCGGTACGCGAAGCAGCCCGGCGCAGCCAGCATGGCGGCATAGGCGTGGTCGTGTTCATACCAGCGGTTGTACTCGTGCAGCCCTTCACCGCGGTGCGGCTCGATGAAGGTGATCATCGAGTGGCCGAGATGGATCTGGCTGCCGACGGCCAGGTTCGTATCAGACATGTCGTCGCCTCCTGTCGATGCCGCATGATACGGGCGAGTGCGGGCTACGCAAATGCCGGATAGCCGCGGCGAGTGCCGTTGTAGGGTTCGGCGGTGGTCTCTGTGAGTCCGTGGCTGCTTGAGGACGGGGTGCTGCACCTGAACCACGGGTCGTTCGGGGCGACGCCGGCCTCTGTGCTGGAAGCGCAGGAGAGGGTGCGCCGGCGCATGGAGGCCAACCCCACCAGGTATTTCGTTGGCGACGAGTACCAGCATGAGTTGGACTCGGCCCGCCGGGTGGTGGCCGACTTCGTGGGAGCCGATGAGGCGGGACTGGTTTTCGTGAATAACGCCACCACCGGCGTGAACGCGGTGATGCGGTCGCTGGAGCCGAGCCTGGCTCCCGGCGACGAGATCTTGGTTACCGACCACGAGTACAACGCCTGTGTGAACGCGGTGGTGGTCTCGGCGGAGAGGACCGGCGCCCAAGTGGTTACCGCTCAAGCGCCGTTCCCACTGGAATCCTCCCAGCAGATAGTCGATGCAATGCTCGGGGCGGTCACCGATCGCACCCGCGTCCTGCTGATCGACGCGGTGACCTCGGCCACGGGGCTGGTGATGCCGGTGGCCGAGCTTGCCTCCGCCTTAGAGCCCGATGTGGCGGTGCTGGTGGACGCCGCCCACGGCCCCGGCATGATCGACTTCGACGTTTCTGCTCTCGGCGTCTCCTATGTGACTGCCAACTGCCACAAGTGGATGTGCGCGGCCAAGGGCGCGGCGCTGCTCTGGGTTCGGGAGGACCGCCGAGAGGGGGTGTACCCCCCGGTCATCAGCCACGGCTACAACGGTGGCTGGCCATCGAGCAGCAGCCACTTCCATGCCCAGTTCGACTGGACGGGAACCCAGGACCCCAGCGCCTGGCTCACGGTGCCCGACGCCCTGGACGCGGTGGCCGCCATGCACCCCGACGGCTGGCCCGGGGTCCGGGCCACGACTCGGGAGCTGTGCCTGGCCGGTCGGGAAATCTTGCTCGACGCTCTGGAGATCGATCCGCCAGCTCCAGAGGACATGATCGGGGCCATCGCCTCGGTGCCGGTCCCGCCCGCCGACCATTCAGGGTCTGAGATCTTCGACCCGCTCATGGATACGCTGGCCGACAAGCACAACATCCTGGTACCGGTCTTCGCCTGGCCCGACCCGCCCGAGCGCCTACTGCGAATCTCCGCCCACCTCTACAACGAGGAATCCCACTACCAGACCCTGGCCACCGCCCTCCTCGCCGAGCTCAGCGCCTGACCTATCCCGGATAGATGAGCCACAAAACTGACAACACGACCCAGGTCGAGACCACCAGCCAATAGGTGCCCGGTTGCTCGCGGCGGGTGACGCGCTGGACGAAGCTGCTCTCGCCGGTGACGATGTCGAATGCGGCCCAGGCCAAGAACAGCAGGGCAAAGAGCCAGATCTGGTTAGAAAGCGAAAAGGCCCATACCGCGGCCACCGCAGTCCATGTCGGCCACAACCGCAAAGATCGGGTTTGAGTTGGTCGTGCAGGATTTGGGATCACCGGATCTCCTCGGCGTGGACGGCGGGCGGCTCAATGCCGTTGATCCGCCAATTGAGGTAGTGGCCGAAGTCGGCCACTACCCGCTCAATGGGAACGAGACGTCCGGGCTCAAAATCCCCGATGGCACCGCGCTGTCCTCTCTCGCAGATGGCTTTGTCCTCGGGCAGGAAGTCCGGCAGCGAGTAGGCCGCCGCGGTACTGGCCAATTGGCTAGTCCAGCGCCTGAATCGGTCATTGGTGCGAGCACCGGAAGATGAGGCAGCAGCCCCGCCAGTGCGGATGGCGCAGCGTTCAGCGCCGATCGGGTGGGCCGTCTGCCAGTAGAAGCCGCCGGAGTTGAACACGCCCACGAAGTTGGGCGGCAGGCTGATCAGGAGGTAGTCCCCCTGGCCTTCCGCCTTGCCGCCGGTGGCGGTCGCCCTGGCCGAGCCAGCGATGTAGTAGGCGTCCCTGGTCGGCGTGAAGGGCTCGAGCGTTTTGGGGTGGACCTGGAACAAGTGGTAGCTCTCCATTGCGTTCACAATCGCCAGCTTCCAGTTGCAGCCCCACTCCTGTGTGTCTTGCTGATCGGAGCGGTGGACCAATTGGTCGATCCCTTGTGCGACCACGTGGGGCTCGATGGCCGCGAAACGCTCGGTGAGCGGCTCCACGTCGGGGTTGAGGCTCACGAACACCAAACCGTGCCAAGACTCGACTCGGTACTTCGGCAGGCAGTGTGCGGCCTTGTCGATGGCGTCGTTCGGCGCAAACGGCACCGACAGCAGCCGACCGTCGTCGTTGTAAGTCCAGGCGTGGTACGGACACTGGATTCGCTTGGCACTTGACGGCCGATCAACCAGCTGGGTTCCCCGATGAGCGCATAGGTTCGACATTGCCGCCAGTTCGCCGTCCTGATTGCGCCACAACAGGACAGGTTGGTTGCCAATGATGACCGGAAGCTGATCGCCTGGAGCGCCGACATGATCCTCGGTAGTGACGAACACCCAATCTCCATGCCAAATGCCGTCCATCTCGGCCTGGAGGAACGAAGGATCTCGATAGGCGATGTTGGGCAGGGCACGGTCGGGGGCGAACGTCAGCGCAGCGGAACTCACAGGGAGCAATGTAGCGGGATTGTCGCAGAGATACAACGGTCGTTGATAAAATACGACAACATGGCAAGTCCCAGGGAGAGGAGCACAGTGGCCCTATGAGTTCTGTTCCAACTCGTGCTCTTGTTCTGTCGGGGATAGGCCAAGACGGCCGGGTGTCAGCCGGCCCCTTGTTTGCGATGGCCTCCCTGCTCGGCCATTCCGACAAGGCAATGCGCGACTGTCTCGGCCGGGTTGTCAGGGAGGGTCTGTTGACTCAATCCGGGGGTCGGGGCCGCTCAGCGGAATATTGGGTGACCGATGCGGGGCGGGCCGCTCTCGACGTGGATCTTGGCTGGTCAGCCTATGCGCATCGAGTCGATGCCGGGCTTGAACCTTGGGATAGGTCCTGGCGGCTGGTCGGGTTTGGGATTCCAGAGAGGCGTCGGGGGGCCCGCGATGCGATTCGCAACCTGCTGGTCGAGTTTGGGGCTGCCCCTGTCCAGTCGGGGCTCTACGCCCACGCCTACGATCTGACTGACTTCGTCTTCCAGCTCGCCGACCACCTCGAGGTGTCCGACGCCGTGACGACTTTCGCCACCCGAACGATCCGAGTCGGGGAGGAACTGTCCGACGAGCATCTGGTCGAGCGGCTTTGGCCGTTGGCCGACCTCGCCGGACGCTACGAGGTGGTTGGCCGGCAATTGGCGTCCATAGCCGAGCAGGCCCCAACGACGGACGGCGACCAGGTGGCCGCTTCCATGGTTTCGGCCATCGTCGCCACCGAAGCGGTCATGCGTGACGATCCGCTCTTGCCGACCGAACTCCTTCTCGACCGATGGCCCGGCACCGAGGCGCGTCAGGCCTTCTTGGCCGCTCACTCGGTAGCCAGCACCCATAGCGAGCTATTCCGCAATTCCCAGCTGATGCAGTCCTACACCCAAGAGATTGATCGCGCCCTCGCCGAGACCTCGGGCTCGTTTTGGAATCGATGGTGGCCCCGCCTCACCAACGCCTATCAGGCCAGACTGCCTCCAGCAGCGACCCGCTCCTAGCTCTCTCCGCGCTGATGACATCCGCCGGGCGTGTACGGGCTGTTGAGACCCCGAGAACCTCGACTCCAGTGGTCAGTACATGATGGTGCGGGTTAGGTGGTGGGGCCAGAAGGTGGCGTGGTAGGCCTTCCAGAGCCGGAAGTCCACTTGGGGGACTACGAGTGCCGCCGACGGTGGGCGGATCCGGTTGATGGCGTCGGTGAGCAGGGCGGTGGCATAGAGGGTGTGGGCCCGGATCTCCACTTCCTCAGGGCTGTCCGCGGCGATCAGGTCGCCTCTGTTGATGGCGGCTTCCAGGTCTTCGGAGTAGGACATGATGCCCATCAGTCGCAGGGCGACGGGGACGATGTAGTCGGCGAAGGCGGTCATCCGATCTAGATCGGCGACCGCGAAGGCGCCTTCGCCCGCCAGCGCCATGTGCAGTTGCCACAGCCATAGCTGGGCCAGCTTGTGCAACTGCACCTCATGGCCGTCGTGGGTGCTGACGTCGTTGAACCGGGGGAACTCGGCCACGAGCCGCTCGAGCAGGCCGTTGCCCGCGGCGTACATGGCGGGCGCACAGTCGGCCACGAACCGATGGGCAACACCGCCATAGTGCTCGGCCAGAACTTGGCCCGCGGCGTTGAGGATTTCGACCCGCTCGTCGAGCATGGGGATCTCGATATTTCCAGTGAATACGCGGCCCAGGTCGGCTCGACTGATTTCGGCCAGGTAGGCGCCGTGGGTCAGCGGCACGCCATCGTCCAACGCCCGGGCAACGCAGGCGAACATGCCCTCGCTATCCGACCAAGTGCGACCCCCATATTCGGCGGCGAACTTCACCCCGGAGTCGAAGTCGGTGAAGGCGAAGTTCATGACCGCATAGAAGAACGAGACATCGATGATCTCCGCTGGGTCGGTCCGGCTACTGATTGACCCGTCGACCGCACCCGATGGAAAGGCGAACTCCTCGTAGGCCATCCAAGAAGCCACTTGCTCGATGGCCTCCACCGATGTGCGGACGTGTCGGGAGCGATCGACCACCCCGCTCACCGACCGCAGAACCGGCGAGGACCACACTGGAGATTCGTACATGATCTTCTCCTGTCGAAGCACCACTTCCCGTACGATTTTGACTGGTTCGTCGTGAGGAACGCGAATGGATGCAATCCGGTTTAGCTTCGACAGTGATCAGGCGCTGGCTGCGGTCACGGGCCGTGAGGGTGGCGTGAGCACAGGGGAGTTGGCCAGTCTGAACTTGAGTTTTGAGGTGGGGGACGACGTGGCGCGCGTTGTCGCCAACCGCAAGGTCGCGGGCGACAGCCTCGGCTTCGATTTCCGGCACCTGGTGGTGCCCCGTCAGGTGCACGGGGTTCGGGTCAAAGTCGTCGGTGAGCAGGACAGGGGTCGGGGGGCCGACTCGGCGGAATTGGGGATAGCCGCCTGCGATGCGCTGGTAACCAGCACTCCGAATGTACCGGTGGCCGTCTTGGTGGCCGACTGTGCGCCGGTGGTGCTATTCGACCCCGCTCAACCGGCCATCGGCATCGTTCACGTCGGATGGCGCGGAGCGATTGGTCGCATCGCCCAAAAGGCTGTCGAGACCATGGCTAGGGAGTTCGGCAGTCGACCACGGGATATCCAGGCCGGAATCGGTCCATGCTTGCAACCGCTTTCCCTCGAAGTCTCCATGAACGAGGCCATGCAGGCCGAAGGGGAGTTTCACCAGCAGCCTGCGGTTCTCTACGACGTGGGAGACAAGCCGCATCTGGACATCCCGTTCATGGTCAAACAGCAGCTGCTCGATGCCGGTGTTTGGCTCAAGAACATTGAAGACTGTCGGATGGACACGCTGGACGCCCGACGCTTCTTCTCGCATCGCGGTCAGTCCGGCCAGGCCGGTCGATGCATGGGCGTAGCAATGCTGCGAGCCCCTTAGATGGCCAACGGTCAGTCGGGGATGAGGACGCCGGGGTTCATGAGGTTTTGGGGGTCGAGGGCCTGTTTGACGGCTCGCAGGATGTCGATGCCGGCGTTGCCGTGCTCGTCGGCCATCCAGGGGCGGCGGACTCGGCCGATGCCGTGGTGGTGGGCTATTCCCGCGCCATACTCGACAGCCGCCACCATGGCGGCAGTCCAGCAGGCGTCGTAGACCGACTGGTACTCGTCGGGATCAGACGGCTGGGCGGCGAAGGTGAAGTAGAGGTTGGCCCCGGATTGGTAGGCGTGCGAGGTGTGGGCCGTGGCTGCGATCACGGTGGGCACCGCGCTGATGGCCTCGACGACCGCGGTGTAGAGACGGGCCAAGTGGCGCCAACTGGTGGCCACCTCGATGGTGTCGGCCACTAGGCCTTGCTCGAAAAGCTCGGTCCAGGTGGGCACGGCATTGCGGTGCTCGAACCAGTGGTCCACCGCTCCTGAGTTGGCTGGCTCGCCTCCCCCCGCCCGGCACAGCTCGGCCACCGCGGCGGCCTCCAACTCCGCGTGACCGGGCGGTCCCTCGTGCAGAAATATGGCCACGCAGCGACCCTTGGGCACGTGGTCGCGGAAGTGGCGGCGCGTCTCACCAGCGTCGTACAAGCGCACCACAGGGGGTCGCCAACCGGGCACGATCACGCTTCGCACCGCGTCGATCCCCGCGCTCATGTCCTCGAAGTGGAACGCCTGGCGCACCCCCGGGTCGGGCAGCGGACGCAACGAGAAGGTGACCTCGGTGATGATTCCGAGCGTGCCCTCGCTGCCCAGCAGCAGCTGGCGCAGATCGGGCCCGGCCGACGCCCGGGGAGTGGGCCGCGACCGATAGATCGACCCGTCGGGCAGCACGGCCTCCACCGAATACACGATGTCCTCGATATTTCCGTAGGCGGTGGAGTACTGGCCCGACGCCCGGGTGGCCACCCACCCGCCCACCGAGGACACCTCGATCGATTGAGGCCAATGCCCGATGGTGAAGCCGTCTTCCCGTACCCGGTTCTCGGCGTCGATGCCCATGGTGCCCGCCCCGAACGCCGCCAAACCATCCACCGAGTCGAGCCACCGCAGCCCGCTCAAGCGCTCGGTGCTGATCACCACCGAGTCGGGGGAGGCCAACACTCCGCCCACACAGCCCGACCCGGCGCCTCGGGGAATCATCGGGGTGCCGTGGGCTCGGCACAGCCGTACCGTGTCGGCCACCAGTTGGGCCGTCGAGGGCATCGCCACCGCCGCAGGCAGCGCCAGCCGGCCTTGCCACTGATCTAACTCGGAGCGGGGCCAGCTGTCGCGGGCTCGGCTTCGGCGGACGTCGTCGTCGAGAAGAAGCTCGTCGCCCAGCAGGCCAGCGAGTTCGTCGAGAACCGTCATCCGGTACTGTCCTGGAATTGGAGCTCGCTGGCGTAGCGGCCTTGAACCGATTCGACCTCGGCGGCGGTGCGGGACTCGTCCCATCCCAGGAGATCGGCCATCAGCAAAGCCGCCGGTGCAACAAGGTCCTCGCGCTCGGCTGGGGTATACCAGGCCGCCCGGGTTCGGCGATAGATCAGATCCTCGAGGGCCAGCGCTCCGTCGATTTGTACCGCCCATTCGACTTCCCCAGCCACCACCCGACCGCCGGGGACGATGGGCTGGTGGCCCAAGGCCAGCACTTGGCTGGTCTCGTTCCCGTAGAGCCGCACCAAGCGGTCGACCAGCGGGCGCTCAAGCCCTGTAGTGGCCGCCACCGTTGCGGCGTGGGCGTCGAGGTTCGATGACAGGTCGCCCCCGGGGATCGGATCGGGGCCCGGCCCCGCCCCCAGCGACCGTCCGAGCCGCTTGGCTACGAAATCGAGCACCGTCTTTGCCATGGTGCGAAAGCCGGTGAGCTTGCCACCCGCGATGGTGATCATCCCCCCGGTTCCCACCCACACCTCCTCCTTGCGGGAGATCTCGGCGGCCTCTTTGCCCTTCTGGGCCACCAGGGGGCGCACGCCTGACCAGGCCGCCACCACATCGTCAAACCCCAGCGGCTCAACGTCGAAGTATCGCTCCAACGGTTTCAGCAGGTACTCCACATCGATCTGCTCGATTTCGGGCCACAGAAGCCGTTCGCCGTGGTAGCTGGTGTCGGTGGTGCCGATGGCCACGGCGTCGCCCCGGGGCAGCACGAAGATGCTGCGCTTGTCGGAAGTGTTCATGATCACCAGGTTCTGCACTGGGAGCCTCTCGGCGAGCACCACCACATGCACCCCCTTGGAGGGATGGAGTCGATCGTTGGCGGCGGGCCTTTCGAAGCGGGCCAGTCGCTCCACCCACGGCCCGGTGGCGTTGACCACGGCGCTGGCGCGGATTTCCACCCGGTCGCCGCTGAGCCCGCATTCGGCCACAACCCCGTCGATCTGGTTGCCCTCCCAGATCAAGTCCACTACCGGCAGCCTGCTCGCCACCTGGGCACCAGCGCCCACGGCGTCGCGCAGCACGGCCAGCACCAGCCGGGCGTCGTCGGTCATGTACTCCAGGTAGGCGCACGCCCATGGGTACTCGTCTTGGCGCAGGCATGGCTCGTGGTCAGCGAGGGCGTCGCGGTCCCAGCTGAGGTGCCGGTCGGCGTCGGCCACGGCGCCGAGCTTTTCGTAGGCGCCGATTCCGGCCCGGATCTTCATCAGGCTGGCCCGGCTGCGAGCCGGCACCACCATCCAGCACGGCTCGGCCAGATGCGGCGCCATCTGGTGTACCGCTTGGCGCTCCCGAGCGGTCTCGCGCACCAGCCCGACCTCCCCCATGGCCAGGTAACGCAATCCGCCGTGGATCAGTTTGGAAGAGCGCGAAGACGTCCCCGCGGCGAAGTCGCTGGCTTCAACCAGAGCCACCCGCAGCCCACGTCGGGCCGCATCCCGGGCCACCCCCGCCCCGGTGATCCCCCCGCCGATGATCACCAGATCGAACCGCTCGCCCCCCAACTCGGCCAATTGCCCAGATCGTGAGTTCGGCGTCAGCGACGTCGAAGCAGCGGCTTCAGACACTGACTAGCTATGTCTGTCGGTTCCCATTACCAGTTCTTCCAGTAGCGGGAAGGGATGGGGCCGCCTTGGTCTTGGTACTTGGAGCCGGCCTCGGCGGAGCCGTAGGGGTTCTCGGCGGGGGTGGTCATGCGGATGAAGGAGATCTGGCCGATCTTCATGCCGGCATAGAGGGTGATGGGCAGGGTGGCCACGTTGGACAGCTCCAGGGTGAGGCGCCCGTTCCACCCGGCGTCGACGAACCCGGCGGTGGAGTGGATCAGCAGCCCGAGGCGGCCGAGCGACGACTTACCCTCCAGCCGGGCCACCAGGTCGTCGGGAATCCGCACCCGCTCCAGGGTGGAACCCAGCACGAACTCGCCGGGATGGAGGATGAACACCCCGTCGGGCTCGATCTCCACCGGCTCGGTGAGGGCGTCCATGTTCTTCTTGACGTCGATCAGCCCCTCGGTGTGGTTGCGGAACACTCGGAAGTGCCGGTCGATGCGCAGGTCGACCGATGAGGGCTGGATGGCGCCGTCGGCCAGCGGCTCGATCTCGATGCGGCCCGCCTCCAGTTCCTTGCCGATGGATACGTCGGAGAGGATCATGTCAGCGAGGCCACTCGGATACGGCTTCGCCGGTCGCCATCACCTTTTGGGGGCGAAGAAGCTGCGCACCAACGGCTCGTAGTGCTCGAGGGGCGGGGTGGGATAGGACGGATCGAATGCGGGCATGTCGTATTCGGCACAGAACTCGGCGCAGCGGTCGTAGTGGGGGTGGTCGGCGTAGGCGTCGCGGCTATTGCGATCCAGGCCCACGTGGTGCCAGAAGTAATAGCCCTGGAAGACGCCGTGCATCTGCACCATCCAGTGGTTTTCCTCCGACACGAACGGCTTGAGGATGGCGGCGGCCAGATCGGGGTGGTTGTAGGGGTTGAGCAGGTCGCCGATGTCGTGAACCAGCGCGCAAACCAGATACTCGTCATCTCGGCCGGCCTTCTCGGCCCGATGGGCGGTCTGAATGCTATGGGTCAACCGGTCGACCGCGAAGCCCTGGGGGCCGGAGGCCAGATCTCGCAGCTCCCGCAGTATCCGGTCGGCCAACCCCTGCTCCAGGTAGTGGTGGGCCGGGCCGGTTGCCGCCCAGTCCTCAGCGGTGGACTCGTCCATGCGGGTGAACGTGGCTTGAGTCAGCGTGGCCATGTCCGAAGCCTACGACATGGATGTCACAACGACACCCCCGCCATGGGCCGTTTTGACCACTACATTGCAGGGCTGATGAGAGCGGTGGTCTTCGAAGATGGCCAGGTGGTGGTCAGTGAGGTGGCCGATCCGGAGCCAGGTCACCGGCAACTGCTGGTGGCGGTTCGGGCTGCTGGGTTGAACGGTGCCGATGTAACCCAGGCCCGAGGCGGCTATCCCCCGCCGCCCGGAGCGCCGACCACCGGAGGGCTGGAGATGGCCGGCGAGGTGGTGGCCGCCGGTCCGGGCTGCCAACGATTTTCGACGGGTGACCGGGTCATGGCGGTTGTCCAAGGGGGAGGGCAGGCTGAGAGGTGCGTGGTGGACGAGCCGCTGGCCATGCCGGTGCCCGAGTCGATGGACTGGGAGAGCGCCGGGGGATTTCCCGAGGTGTTTGCCACCGCCCACGACGCCCTGTTCACCCAGGCTGGCCTGGCCATGGGGGAGCGGGTGTGCGTTCACGGCGCGGCCGGAGGGGTGGGCGTGGCCGCGGTTCAGCTGGCCGCAGCCGCCGGCGCTCAGGTGACCGCGACCGTGCGCAACCCCGACTCTC
The DNA here is from genome assembly GCA_022822265.1 of Acidimicrobiia bacterium. GTDB lineage: Bacteria > Actinomycetota > Acidimicrobiia > Acidimicrobiales > Bin134 > Poriferisocius. The sequence goes on from JAJECA010000006.1 coordinate 11,253, forward strand.
GCGGCGCGGTGGCCGAACTGGGGGCACACGCCATCGACCCTGCGGAATTCACTGATGCCGGTCCGTTCGACGTGATCCTCGAGCTGGTGGGCACCCCCAACTGGCCCGCCAACCTGAAAGCCCTGGCCACCGAAGGGCGCATTGTGGTGATCGGCGTTGGCGCAGGGTCGGAGGTCACGCTGAACCTGGCGCTGCTCATGGTCAAACGCCTCCGGCTGTTCGCCTCCACACTGCGTCCCCGCCCCCTGGAGCAGCGCGCCGCCGTCGCCCGGCAAGTTGAACACCACGTGCTCCCACTCGTGGAATCAGGTCGAGTCCAATTGCCCATTGCCCGCACCTTCCCGCTGGCCGAGGCGGCCGCCGCCTACGAGTACTTCGCCGTCCCCGGCAAGCTCGGAAAAGTTGTGCTAGTCCCCTAGGAGAATCGGGAACCTGGGGGTTGAATTGGTACGTCCAAATGGCATGACAAAGACGATCTGGCTGCTGGTGGTGCTTTGCTGCATTGCTGCGGCGTGCGGTTCCGAGGAATCGCCGCCAACATCGGAGGCAACCGCGACCGCGGTATTGACATCAACTCCTGTTTCGACGCCAACAGCAACTCCCACTCCGGTTGACTCGCCGATTCCCGTGCCCACTTCCGCGCCCACACCGGAGCCGACGCCTTCGCCCACGCCGGTACCTACGCCAGCGCCGACCCCGGTCCCGACGCCGGCACCCACGCCAGCGCCGACCCCGGTCCCCACACCGGTCCCGACCCCCGCACCCACCCCGGCTCCGACGGCGGCACCCACCCCGGCTCCCACGGCTACTCCGGAGGTGGAATTGGTATCCGATCGGCTGCCCGCCGATCCCGATGCCCCAGCCTCCCACTGGGTTGGGGGAGTCAACGCCGCCGGATGGGGCTTCCACCGGCACTTGGCGGGGAATGCGGTCTCCAGCCCGATCAGCATCGGGGTGGCCTTCAGCCTGAGCCGGGCGGGAGCATCACCCGCCTCCGCGGCGGCGCTCGACAGTATCTTCGGATTCCCCGAGGAGGGCACGCACCAAGCAGCCAACGCCGTCGGTCTCAGTCTGGCCAAGGCCTCGGCGGAGCCCACCATCCTGGAGGTGGCCAACCGGCTCTTTCCCGACCACCAATTCTCGCCTCGGCGCGAATTCCTGAACATCGCCACCGCCCACTACGGCGCCGACCTCCAGCCCGTCGACACCGCCAACGGCGCCGAAGCGGCCGACACCATCAACGGCTGGGTATCAGAGCGCACCCGCGGTCTCATCCCCGTGATCGTCGATCCTGGCGTTGTCCAGAATCAAGAGTTGGTGCTGGTGAACACGGTGTACTTGAAGGCCGACTGGTTGACGCCGTTCCTAACCGAATTCACCAGCGAGCGCCCGTTCACCACCAGTGGCGGCCAAACGGTGACGGTGCCCTTCATGCACGACCGGGTGCCGATTCAACGTCAATACGTCCAGATGGAGGGCGCCGACGCCGTGGAGTTGCCCTACGTGGGCCAAGAGCTGGCCATGTGGCTCATCGTCCCCCACGAGGTAGACGGCCTCGCCGCGGTCGAGGAGTCGCTCACCTCGGAGACGTTGATCGGGTTGGGCGACGCCGCTCAAGTGGGCTCGGTGAGCATCACGATGCCCAAGTGGGAGCAGACCCTGCCGCCCGCCGATCTATTCGAGTGGCTCTGCCCGCTCGGGTTCTGTCCCGGCGCGGGCTTCGAAGGAATCGCCCCCGGCATCTTCATGTCCGCCGCGCTGCACGGCGCCAAGGTGATCGTCGACGAGAAGGGCACTGAAGCGGCCGCCGCCACCGCTGTCGCCTTCCCCACATCGCTGCCCCCCGAACCCGACCTCACCGTCGTCGCCGACCGCCCCTTCCTGTGGGCCATCGTCCACCAACCAACCGGCGCAATCCTGTTCGTAGGCCGCCTAGTAAACCCCGAGGGCTAGTCACAAGCGATGTCGCTGGTGGACAAGGCACAGTTCACACTGTCCGGTGTGCACTCAAATCGACACGCACCAGTCATCCGAATTTGGCTAATGTGCCGGGCACCTGCGGGTGTAGTTCAGTGGTAGAACCCCAGCTTCCCAAGCTGATGACGCGAGTTCGATTCTCGTCACCCGCTCCACGATGACGGGGCAGATCTATTTGGGCACAGTGGCCATCGAGCCGAACCGTTGGGGTTTGGCC
>JAJECA010000011.1 GCA_022822265.1 Acidimicrobiia bacterium
TGGCGACCCACCTGGAGTTGAAAAAGCTTGCGGCATCTCTCGGCACAACGGTGGGAGACACGGTTGCGCTGGCGGTTCGACGACTGCGACAAGACGAGATCGGAGCTGAGCTAAGCGGTCGACTCACCGAAGACGAGATGGGTTGGCTCGATGCTGACCTCGGGTGATGTCGTTGAGTTGGACCTTGGGCTTCCGTTTGGCCGAGAAGCGGGGTTTCGCCATCCGGCAGTAGTCGTGACAGCCCAGAGGGTGCTCGACGCTGGACCCAGCGTTGTTCAAGTGGCACCGCTGACTTCGCAACTTCGAGGGTTTGCGTCGGAAGTAGAGCTCGAAGCCGATCCTGAGAATGGGTTGGATCGCACCTCAGCGGTTCAGTGCCAACACATCCGCGCTGTCGCAGCCAGCCGAATCGAGGGTACAAAGGGCAACGTCGGAGGGGCAGCGCTCAGCCAGATCCGCGAGGTGCTGGGACTGATCCTCGATATCCCCGGCTGACCGGGAATCATCTGTTGGCGGAAGGTGTGGTGCACATCAGCCGGCTGGCGTTCGCGCCTAGAGGGCCCGGTGGAAGCGTCGGGATCCGCCTTTCACCAGGGGCACCGCGTCTTTGACGTAGGCGTTCCAGTGCGGGTCGGAAATGGTCTTGGCCCGCAGGTCGCTGTAAGCGGCCAGGGAGTCGATCTGCCAGGTGGAGTGGACCTCGGCTTGGAGGTAGCCCTGATCGAGGGTGCGCCAGCGCTCCAGCAGGGTGGTGCCGTTGTCGGCCATGAAGGGGTCATAGCAGCGTTCCAGCAGCCCGATGTAGGCGTCGGCGTCGGCCGCGGCGGTGTGGGCGGTGATGGTGTACAGCACCGGAGAGGTGTCCGGTGGCGGGGCGGAAGGGGACTGATCCTCAACCGGTGACAGCTCGACCAGGCAGGCGAAAATCTTCAGCGAGCCCACGTCGATGCCCAGGCTGGCAAAGCCCTCGATGCTCGAACAGGCCGTGCCGTCGGGCGTGTCGAGGTAGCGCTCAAGCTGGGCCATGTCGGTGAAAGCCTGCTCCCAGACGTGGGTCCAGGCCCGTCCCTTGGCCGACACCCACCCCACGTCGTCGGCGCCGAACACCGACCCCGCCATTTCCGGGGGCTGCGCGGCGAGGGCCTCGATCGCCGACGCGTCGGCCTCAGTGCTCGCGTTCAACAGCAGCACCCGGCGGATCCCGCCTCGCACCTCCTGGGTGGCGTCGGGCGTCGTGTAGCGCGTGGCGTAGGTGTTGTCGGTGATGCACTCGGGGCTGTCGGGCATGACGTAGTTGTCGATGGCCCCGATGTGGTACGGGTGCACCATGTAGGGCCCGGAATAGCTCGCCTCGTCGACAAAAGTGTTCTCCCACAGCACCGTGCGCGAGTCGAAATCAACGCCGGCCGAGGAGTCCAACAACCCCGGTATGAACCGATCGGCAGCGCCCAACACGGCGATCATCTCCTGCACCTTGGCGTCGGGCACGCCGGGGTTCAGAGGAAGGATGTAAAACCGCCGGATCATGCTCGCCATGGTCCTTGAACGTACTTCATCGCGAGGCGGTCTCGACGCGCCAATGATCGGCGTCGGCCGTTGCTCCCTCGCCCCAGTAGCGAAGGCTTCGTCGGGGGTGCTCAGGCGATCGGGTCACCGGTGCGGGCGAAGACCTCCGCCATCGTGTCGCCGAGGAATGCCGAGCGGAGGGGCTCGGGCTGCGATTCCAGCACGTCGCCGTAGATGCCGATTGGATCGGGATTGCCCTCGGCGTGGGGAAAGTCCGACGAGAAGACGAGCACTTCGGGTATGTCCGCCAAAACATGCATGCCGTCGTCGCCCAAGCCGGGTAGGGGGGTGACCTTCACGTTGCGCCGCATGAGCTCGCCGGGCGACAGCGATTGACCCCACGGTCCGAGGGCTCCGTTGCCGTCGCCGAGTTGGTCTAGTCGACTGAGGGTCCATGGCACCCACGACGCCCAGAGCTCGGACAGCACGAGCGTCAGATTGGGAATGCGTTCGAACACGCCGCCGAATACCAGGGCGCTGATCAGGCGGTGGGCCGACTCGAGCCGGCTGCCGTTGGCGAGGCGCAGGTACCCACCGATGCCGCCGCCGCCGGGTGCCAGCCACCCCGCATCGGCCCACCCATCGTCGAAGCGGGCTGGGGTGCTCCCGATGTGGAGGACTGCAACCATGCCAAGCGACGCCATGCATTCCCACAGCCGGTCGTGGTCGGGGTGCGCGGGAGAGCGGCCTCCGAAGGGCTCAGCTCGGACATGCGCCGCTCGCGACCCGAGGGCCCGCATGCGCTCGAGCTCTCGCACCGACCACTCGATATCGGTTGCGTCGATGAGCGCCACCGGACCGAGGCGGTGGGTGTGGCCGGCGGTCCAGTCGGCCAGCACGTCGTTGCAGATCTGCACCGCGGCCTGGAAAGTCGAACGCTCGGGAAAGAAACGACGGGTGAGAGCAACGGCGCCCGAGTAGACGCCGCCGGGGTTGACGAGCGCGAAGTCGATCCCCACCGAGTCCATCCACGCAACCCTCGCGTCGGCGTCGTCGCAGGCCGCGTGGCGCTCTGTCGTCGCCATCATCTTGACCTCCGTCTCGGTGTCTATGCCCCTCAAATGTCGGAGGGCCGGGATCTGGGGCTCCAGCTCCGTTCGCAAGTCGGCCGATGTAGCGGCCCACAGATCGCCGGCAAGCGACTCGACAACGATCTCCTCGACCGACGGCACATCGATCCCGAGGGCACTCAGCGGATGGTCGCGAGGGTCGGGAAAGAGGGGCTCGTAGTGTGAATCGACATCGATGACGATGCTCATGTCGCCTCCCTGGTGTCGGCCATGCGATCAGCCTCCCCAGTTGGTGACATCGACGCCGAGACCCTTTGCGTAGTCTACGACTGCGGCAGAATCCACTTGCTCGCTGGCACGCCCTCGAATGTGGCCCCAAAGATTGACGGCTAGCATCTCCACTGATTGGACCGACAGGCCTTGAGGGGGAAGTGATGCGTCGAAGGAACTGGCTGGCCCTAGTAGTCGTGATGGTCTTGCTGGCTGCGGCGTGTGGGGGGGATTCGGACGGGCCTTCTTCGGAGCCGGCTGGCGCAAGCGAGCCCACTGCGGCATCTGAGCCCACCACCGTCGCCCCCGATCGCGACAGTGCCGACAAAGAGGACGCGGGCGATTCGGCCGCCACCGACGGTGGCTCTGAGGAGAGCGAAACCGCACAGACCGATGGCTCCGGGGAGGCCGGCGACTCTGCTGGCGGCGGTTCTGAGGAGAGCGGCACCGCACCGAGCGAAGAGGCCGACGATGCCGTTGTCGAGCTGACGGCCACCGCTCGGGGGGTGACGGCCGACACGATCACCCTCGGCGTAGCCATCACCGACGTGACTGTTTTTGCCGAGGTGGGCGACATTTTGGCCCG
>JAJECA010000025.1 GCA_022822265.1 Acidimicrobiia bacterium
GGGCTCGCTCACGTCATAGCCCAACTCCTCCAACAGATGGTGATAAATAGCAGCCTGCATATAGCCCGTCGTCCAGTTCGCCCGAGCCATAGTCACACTCACACCCTCACCAGGCATCATGTCCATCTCATCCGCAGCCGGTGCCTCATCATCAGGAGCCGGCGCCTCATCATCAGCCGCCGGAGCCTCATCAGCCCCCGGCGGCGCCCCCGGCTCATCATCATCGTCATTGCCACAAGCAGCAACAACCAGCCCGAAGGCCAGAAGAATGGCTAGCAAAACTCTCCAGTGGTTTCGCTCTCTCATTGGTTACCCTCCAATTGAAGTCAAGCTTGGCCCGCCTCAGTGCGCGCCAACCCGCCTAGGGGCCACACCCTAAACCAAACCAGGCTTGTGCGCTAGAGACTCTGAGAAGAATGAACGGGTCAGCCCGCGGCCCGAGCCTCTGCCAACCAGCCGTCGACGGTGTCGCGGTTGTCGGCGATCCAGGCCGCCGCGTGGCGGTTCACGTCGTCGGTGGAGTCTTCGCCGCCGTCGTAGAGCACGTTCTGCAATGCGACGTCGACCACGCTGATCTGCACCAACTCCAGCAGCTTCGCCGCCGATGGATTGGCACTGAGGAAGTCGTTGTTGGCCGTCACCTTGATGTCGGCGGAGTTACGGAACAGGTAGCAAGGATCGTTGGTGCACACATCGGTGCCCAACGAAGCAGGAGCATCCACCGCGAAGCCCGGGTTGTCGGTCGACCCGTCGTGCACCTTGTCGGCCTCATGGGCCAGCCACATGGCGTTCACGCCCGGGATCAACTGGGTCACATAGCCACTCGGCGTCCACGTGTAGGCAATGAACGGCGTGCCGGACTCGGCTCGCGACACCGCCTCGGCGATCACCGCGTCGTAACCGCCGACCTCCAACTGCTCGGCCCGATCGCCATAACCGGCCAACTCCAGCGTCTCAGCCAAGGCCACGTAGCAGCCCCAGCCCTCGACACAGCCCAAAATCTGAAGGACCCCGTCACCGGGGTTCGGGTCGGTCGACTCATACAGCTCGAACAACGCGTCGTCGCTCATGATCTGATCGAACGTGGTGATCCCATGCTCTTCCACCAACGACTTGTTGGTCATCAAACCCTCAAGACCGCCAGCAAGCATCTCATTGCCCACCACCGACACATGCTCGTTGACGAGAGAGCCGTCGGGCATTTCACCGTTGAGGAACGGATCATGGTTCGGATACCACGAGTTGGCCCAGAAATCGAACGCCCCCTCGGCCAAGGCCACATACGCGTTCGCCGGTGCCAACTCCAGATCAGCGGGCTCGCTCACGTCATAGCCCAACTCCTCCAACAGATGGTGATAGATCGCCGCCTGCATATAGCCCGTCGTCCAGTTCGCCCGAGCTTGGGTAACGCTGACGCCGTCGCCGGGCATAGACATATCGTCTTCAGCCGCGGGGGCTTCCGGAGCTGCCGGGAGATCCACGCTCGTCGCGCCGCGGGCGTCGGCGAGCCAGGCGTCGACGGTGTCGCGGTTGTCGGCGATCCAGGCCGCAGCGTGGCGGTTCACGTCGTCGGTGGTGTTCTCACCGCCGTCGTAGAGCACGTTCTGCAATGCGACGTCGACCACGCTGATCTCCACCAGCTCCAACAGCCTCGCCGCCGCCGGATTCGAGGTCAAAAAGTCGTTGTTGGCCGTCACCTTGATATCCGCGGAGTTGCGGAACAGCCAGCACGGATCGTTGGTGCACACATCAGTGCCCAACGAAGCCGGAGCATCCACCGCGAAGCCCGGGTTGTCAGTCGAGCCGTCGTGCACCTTGCCAGCCTCGTGCGCCAACCACATCGCGTTCACACCCGGAATGAGCTGGGTGACGTAGCCGCTCGGCGTCCACGTGTAGGCGATGAACGGCGTGCCGGACTCGGCCCGCGACACCGCCTCGGCGATCACCGCGTCATAGCCGCCGGCCTCCAACTGCTCGGCCCGATCGCCATAGCCGGCCAACTCCAGCGTCTCGGCCAAGGCCACATGGCAACCCCAGCCCTCGATGCAGCCCAGGATCTGAAGGACCCCGTCACCAGGATTCGGGTCGGTCGACTCATACAGCTCGAACAACGCGTCGTCGCTCATGATCTGATCGAACGTGGTGATCCCATGCTCTTCCACCAACGACTTGTTGGTCATCAAACCCTCAAGACCGCCAGCAAGCATCTCGTTGCCCACCACCGACACATGCTGGTTCACCAACGACCCGTCGGGCATCTCCCCGTTGAGGAACGGATCATGGTTCGGATACCACGAGTTCACCCAGAAATCGAACGCCCCCTCAGCCAAGGCCACATACGCGTTCGCCGGCGCCAACTCCAGATCAGCGGGCTCGCTCACGTCATAGCCCAACTCCTCCAACAGATGGTGATAAATAGCAGCCTGCATATAGCCCGTCGTCCAGTTCGCCCGAGCCATAGTCACACTCACACCCTCACCAGGGGTCAAGTTCATCTCATCTGCCACCGGCTCATCATCAGGTGCCGGGGCTTCATCATCAGGAGCCGGGGCCTCGTCAGCCGCCGGCGCCTCATCCGCCGCCGGTGCTGCCCCCGGTTCATCATCATCGTCATTGCCGCAACCAGCAACAATCAAGGCAAGAACTGCAAACAGCGCGAGCCAAACCCTCCAGTGCTTCTTCTTCAGCATTTTCCCTCCCTAGTTGTTTTCTCCCGCCAATGGAGAAATGCGCGAAGCCAGCAATCGAAACGCTAGTTGAGAGGTTTCCAAGGGACAAGAGCCACTTTGGTTTATTCGATGTCGGCCGTTGCTCCTTCCGGAACCGCATCGGGCTCGTCCACGGCGACGTACACCTGAGACCGGTCGAACTCTGAAAGCACACTTGCCGTACTGGCCACGAGAAGGACCCCGGCAATCATGCACAGGAAAGAGCCAGCGCCGGTGTTTACCTGGGCGTCGGCAACCCTGATTGACGAAGCGATCCAGGTGATCGGAATCACCAAGAGCGCCACGCCAGTACTGGCGACGACGGCATTCCAGCGCCATCGCCGGCGATATTGGCTACCGAACACACCTGATGCCGGCAGCGCAAAGCCGAGACCGAGAGCAGCCAGTCCAATGGCCAGATAGCCATACCTGGCACCGGTGCCGACGAAGCCGTCGGTTATGACCTTTCCGGTCTGCTTGGCCTCATTGGCGATCCTGCTGATGTCTTGGGCCAACTCAGCCGAACGGGATGGATCCTCGCGGGCCTCTTGGCGCAGAGCTTCGATCTGCGCCTCTGCGACCGGATCGGGAATGATGCCTGCCCCGACACGGACGTCGAAGAGCCAAGCCGAGAACCCGCATATCACGGCCAAGGCCACTACAACAGCGGCTACGCCGATCTGGCCCCGGGAGACTCCGGCTCGCAGCGGCCTGAGCGCGGTGTACGGCGCCCGCCTGAGCCAAATCACCGCGCCGATTGCGGCTATCCCAGCGCCCGCCGCCGCTATCCACGGACCGATGCCTTCGCTATAGGAGGCATTGGCCCTCGCGGCCGGCGCCCATAGATAGGCGACGGCCGCGGCCAACATTCCGAAGGCCAACGCCGACATACCGTTGGACCTGAAGAGGCGGGGTCCTCGACCAGGTTGTCTCAAGTTGCTCACCACAGTCGCGATGATCAAAAGCGCGAAACCGAGAACGGCTATGCCGTAGAACGACCCCCCGGACGCGCTGAGGCCGTTGAAGTCACGCCCTGCCAGGGAATTCGAAAGCCGGGCAATCTCGTCGTCCAGGTCGGCAACAGCGGCCGCGGCCTCCTCGTCGGCGAGACCCTCCGATCCAGCGGCGGCCAGCACGGCCACCCGCTGGTTCTCCAGCCGGCTGATTTCCGCTGCGTTTTCGGCCGGCGGGCTGGCGCTGGCTGGCTGGAGCTCAACTTCACCAGGCGATCCCGCCGGGTCAACCTCCACGTATTCCCAGCGCCCAGTGTCCACCAACCGGGAGTAGCCGGAGATCTTGCCCGAGTCGTGTCCCCAAGGCAGGAACACGGCAATGACAGCGATGATCGCCCCAGCAGCTGCGATTGTCAGGCCGCGGCGCTCGGCCCTAGACAGCGGCGTGGGCTGGCCCCGCGTTTTGGCCACCGCGCCGATCACCGCGGCTTGCGGCAACAGCGCCTCGGGATCCTGGCGATGGGCCCAGGCCCGGCGAACACGTTTGAACAGGTTCTCCGGATCGCTTTCTTCAGACTGCGAAATACGATCCAGCACCAAGGCCACGATGTACAGAGCCAAGCCGGCAGAGGCACCTCCGGCGACATCGAGATTCTGGACGGCCCGAAATACGAGCAAGCCGAGTCCGCCAGCACCCATGATGGCGGCGATTCCCAACATCGAGATCGACAGCAGCAGCGTCTGGTTTAGCCCAGTCATCACCGCTGGTCGGGCCAGCGGAAGCTGAACGTCGGCTAGTACTCGCCACTCCGGCGCCCCGTAGGCCCGACTGGCCTCCACCACATCCTCGGGCACTTGACGAATGCCGAGATTGGTCAGGCGTATCAGCGGCGGTACCGCAAACACCATGGTGACCATCGTGGCCGGCACGAGGCCGAGGCTGAAGAAGAAAATGACCGGCAACATGTAGACGAACGGGTGAACCACCTGCATGGCGTCCAGCACAGGGCGAACCGAATTCCATACACCGTCGATGCGTCCGCTGAGAATGCCTATCGGAATGCCGATAATGGCGCAGAGCACAACCGCAACGACGATCATGCCCACGGTAAGGGCGGTTTCCTCCCAGTATTCGCCGCCCAGCAGACCGCAGAGCGCTAAGAGACCGGCAACGAATCCTCCGACTTTGACGTTGCGGAGCAGAGTTCCGAAAACGAAGGTGATGGCGCACACGCCGATCCACGGCATGTCAGTGATCTGCCACCATGGATAGTGGCCGGGGCCATCCACGAAGTTGCGGAATAGAAAATCGAAAGGCCACTCAATGACGCTGAGCAGCCAGTCGAGGTTGAGCTTGATCCAATCGACCATTTGGTCGATCCATTCCCCGAAGGGCACCTCCCACTGATCGAGCACCTTGTTGTCGGCGATGCCCGGAGACTCGGATTGGGCCAGCGCGCTCACAGGAACACCTCCCTCTCGAAACCATCGATGAGGTTCTCGACTCGGCCCATCTCCTCCATGATGTGACGGGGGTCGAGGTTCCCGACCAGAACCCCCGATTCGTCGCACACTGCGATGGAAAGGCCTCGGCCAGCAGCGGCGTATACCTCGTTGAGCCGGTCGTCTGGCCCACAGCGATCGAAGTCGGTGCGCAGTGCAGAAGTCAGATTGGTGGTGCCCATGCTCGCGGCTCGGGCGGCGTCTTCAACGGTGAGCAGGTGCGTGGGCGCCCCTGCGGCATCCAGCACGAATGCTCCTATGCGGTCGCCCATAGCGCCGAGGGCCTCGGCGATGGTGGCGGTCGGGGCAACGGGTGCCGGCTTCTGCATCACCTCGTGCACCTGGATAACCCGGCCCTGGTCCACGTCTTGCACGAACTCAGCCACATACCCGGTGGCCGGCTCGGTGAGAATCTCCTCGGGCGTGCCGATCTGCACGACGGCACCGTCCTTCATGATGCACACCCGGTCGCCGATTCGCAGCGCTTCGTTGAGATCGTGGGTGATGAACAGGATGGTTTTTTGAAGCTCGCTCTGGATTTCCAGTAGCTCGTCTTGCATCTGGCGGCGGATCAGCGGATCGAGAGCACTGAAGGCCTCATCCATCAGCAAGATCTCGGGATCCGACGCCAGCGCTCGGGCCAGGCCCACTCGCTGCTGCATTCCGCCGGAGAGTTCCGACGGCATGTTCTGCGAATAGGCGTCGAGGCCCACCAGTGACAGCGCCCGCATGGCCGCGTCATTGCGGGCCGCTTTGTCCACCCCCTGAACCTTAAGGCCATAGCTCACGTTGTCGATGACGTTGCGGTGCGGGAACAGTGCGAAGTGCTGGAAGACCATCCCCATCTGGCTCCTGCGGAAAGCCTGGAGCTCGGAGCCATCGAGAGTCTGCACGTCGGTGCCTTCGACCATAACGGTGCCCGCAGTGATGTCGTGGAGCTTGTTGACGGTGCGGATGGCGGTGGACTTGCCCGACCCCGACAAGCCCATTACTACGAAAATCTCGCCTCTGGGCACCGAGAAGGAAACGTCGTGAAGGCCCACCACATGGCCGGTCTCGGCTTGAACTTCGTCTTTGCCCATGCCTGAACTGGCCAGCTCGAAGGCTCGGCCCCGGGGCTGGGGTCCGAAGATCTTGTAGACACCGTCCAGCACGATGATGTCATCGCCCACCTGTGCCATAGGACTCCTCCCGCCAGCCGACGCCCATTTACCGTAGTGGGTTGGGCCATACGGTGTCGCCAATCGGTTCCGATGGCGAATGCGAGGGTTGACTATCGGCGGCGGCGAAGGCGGCGGGCGTGGGCTTCTAGTTGTTTGCGCTGTTTGCGGGTGAGGCTGTCAAGGCCTTGGCTGGACACCTGGTCTAGGAGGGCGTCGATCTCGGGGCTGACGCTCTCGTCGCGCAATGGGACCGCCCGCAGGTGGTCTCCCCTTCGGGACCGCCGACGAGACCTCGAAGGTCGGTCGCGGGCCGAAGACTGACCGGAGCTTGACGCCAAAGACAGCTTGGGAATCCACGTCAGGTTGGTGGCGTAGCCGAAGGCCCGAATGCCGAGCAGGGCCACCGCCACCGTGCAGGCCAGAACGATCAGCGAATACTCGTCGCGGTCACCGAGGGCCTGGAGAGCGTCGAGCCCGACGATGACGACAGCGATCACCCAACCGGGAATGCCGGGCCAGAACCGGGCATGGGCGTATTGGGCGGCAAAGGCCACCAGCACCCCGACTTCCACCATGCGAAGGCCGGCCACGTAGCCGGTGATGCCGGTCGCCGCCTCCACCGCGGTCACTATCACGGCGGGGATGAGAGTCAGGGCAACGAGGAAGAAGGCAAACCGCCAACGTCCCAGGAGGGACTCAATCTGGGAGCCCAGCATGTAGAAGATGGCGAACAGGATGATCGTCCAGAAATGGGGCTCGTTCGGGATCGGCCAGGTAACCAGCCGCCAAACATCTCCCTCCACCACGCTTCCGAGCGAGAAGTTCTCCGAAACCAGCACCAACTCGCGAAAGATCGGCCCGAAGCGGCCCTCTATCCCCCAAATGATCATGGAGATAACGCCGAGGCCGACCACAAAGGCGGTGGTGGACACCGGGTACCCACCGATGCGGAACCACGGGTCGTCGCTGTAGCCGAAGCGCCGGGACGAGTACATGGCTATTGGTGGCGCATGGCGTGGGCCATCTCGGCGTCGAAGTCGAAGGGGGGCAGCGGACCGGTCTCAATGACCAACGAGGCCAGAGCCTCGGGTCCTTCGAACGGCGGCTCATAGTCGTCGCACACCGGGAAGGGCCGGCCGTAGCCCACGGTGAGGAAAGCGCCGTCGGGGGCCCAGTTGGTGGGCAACGGCACTGGTTCGGCCCCCAGACCGATCTCGGCATCGTCGGCGGTGAGCGTCACCGTGAACAGGCCACCGTCGGTCGGGTCTACCACCGCCCCCAGGAAGCGAGCCCCGGTGGGGGCGAGGGCGGTGACCCGGTACTCCCGTCCGTGAACCACCGCCACCCAGCGAATCTCCCCATCGGCCAGGAACAGCGCCCAGCCGGCAATCCAGTCACCCTGCTCGCAGATGATGCCCTCAGCGCTCTCGGGCAAGCCATCGGGGAAGGCGGCCACCGCCCGGTAGCCGCCGAACTGGAGCGGCCCGGCCGCTTCGTGCACTTTGTCGCCCGGGACCAGGTCGAAGCGGGACCGCAGCGACATCCAGGGGGCATACATGTGGGCGATGCGGTTGACCGCGGTGTCGTCGAGGGGCAGCACCCCGTTGCGATCGGCCTCGGCATCCCACAGCTCGATCATCTCGGCCAGCTTCTCGGGATGGGTTTCGGCCAGGTTGTTCGACTCGGTGGGATCGGCCCCGGTGTCGAATAGCTCCCACTGGTCCTCGGCGAAGTCGTGGCTGCCGATGATGGCGTCGCGCTCAGCCGCGGTGAGCTGGTTGACGTGGTTGGTGACCGCCTTCCACCCTTCGTGGTACATGGCCCGGCTGCCCCAGCACTCGTAGTACTGGCTGGTGCGGGCGGCCTCGGGATCATCGTCTTCCAGGATTTGCCGCATGCTGGCGCCGTCGAACGACATCTGCTCCACCCCGCCGAATTCGGCCGGGGGCTGCACCCCGGCCAGATCCAAAATGGTGGGCATCACGTCGGTGACGTGGGAGTACTGGTGGCGCAATTCGCCCTGCGCCGACAGGCCAGCCGGCCACGACAAGATCAACGGGTCGCGCACGCCGCCCTCGAAGGTGTACCGCTTCCACCGCCTAAAGGGGGTGTTGCCGGCCAGCGCCCATCCCCAGGGGTAGTGCCCGGAGGAGCGGAACCCGCCGAGGTCGTCGTAATGGGCCAACTCCAAGTCGAGATCGTCTGCTTCGTCGCTGATGTAGTGGCGGATCTGGTTCCAGCTGCCGTTGGGGCCGCCTTCGGCTGAGGTGCCGTTGTCGGAGATCAACGCCACCACGGTGTTGTCGGCCTCGCCGGTTGACTCCAAGTAGTGCAGCACCCGGCCGATGTGGTGGTCGGCATGGCTCAGGAACCCGGCGTACACCTCCATCATGCGGGCGTACAGCCGCTGGCGGTCGGGGTCTATGTCGTCCCAGGGCTCGACCCACTCGGGTCGCTCAGACAAGGTCACATCGCCAGGAATGACGCCCAGTTCCTTCTGGCGGGCCAGCACTTCTTCTCGCCACACATCCCAGCCCCGGTCGAACTTGCCGGCGAAGCGGTCGATCCACTCCGGGGGCGCCTGATGGGGGGCGTGGGGGGTGCCGGTGGCGTACCACATCATGAACGGCCGATGGGGGTCAGCGAGCCGCAGACCTCGCAGGTAGTCGATGGCCTGATCGGCCAGATCGGCGTCGAGGTGGTACCCCTCCTCGGGGGTGGCCGGGGGTTCGACGTAGGTCTGGTCGCGGATGAGTTGAGGGGTCCACTGGTTGGTCTCCCCGTTGAGGAACCCGTAGTAGTGGTCGAAGCCGACCCCGGTGGGCCAGGTGTGATACGGCCCGGCGGCCCGCTGGTCGCGGGGAGTGAGGTGCCACTTGCCCACCGCGAAGGTGGCCCAGCCCTCGGCGCCCAGGTATTGGGCCAAGGTCCCGGCCGAGTCGGGGATCCGGCCGTCGTAGCCGGGAAAGTTGACGGGCATGTCGGTGAGCATCCCCACCCCCACCCGGTGGTGATTTCGCCCGGTGAGCAGGCACGCCCGAGTGGGCGAGCACACCGCGGTGGTGTGGAAGTTGGTGAACCGCAACCCCCGGCCAGCCAGTCGATCCAGGTTGGGGGTGTCGATATCCGACCCGTAGCACCCCAACTGGGCGAAGCCGAGATCGTCCAGCACGATCACCAGCACATTGGGGGCATCGGGATCGTAGGGCCGCGGCACCGGCGGTGACGTGGACTCGGCCAGGGTGAGTCCGACTTTGTATTCGGTCATCGAACGATGACCTTAGCCAGTACACCTCTTGATATCTCAACAAGGTTCGATAGGATGACTACAAATAGTTGTTGTATTCACTTTCAATTTCAAGGGATGCACTGATGCCCACATCGATTCGGCTAGAGCCCGCAACCGAAGAGAGGCTCACTCAGCTGGCTCTGCTAACCGGTCGGACGAAGGCCTTTTATTTGCGCGAGATCATTGACCGGGGGCTCGACGACCTTGAGGACTACTACTTGGCCGCCGATGTCCTAGAACGCATCCGCAAGAACGACGAGCAGATTCACTCTGCTGCGGACGTGAGGAAAGAGCTTGGCCTGGACGATTGACTACACCGACACGGCCAAATCCCAGCTAAGGAAGCTCGACAAGAATACCGCCCGGCGCATCATGGACTACATGGATGAGCGCGTCGCACCTTCTGATCCCCGCCGACTCGGTCAGGCTCTGACCGGACCCCTAGGCGGGCTTTGGCGCTACCGAGTGGGCGATTGCCGCATTGTCTGTGACATCCAAGACGAGGCAATCCGAGTCTTGGTGGTTCGGATCGGACAGCGAGATCGGATCTATCGCTGAGGCGATGGCTACTACGGAACGAGGTCAAACCCCTCGTAGCCAGCGGCGGCCACCTCATCGCACTTCTCGGCATAATCGGGGAAGCCGGGCAAGGGCATGAACACCCGGGTCTTGCCGGGGATGTTGGCCCCCAGGTACCAGGAGTTGCAGGTGGGATAGAGCGTGTAGCTGGCCACCAGGTTCACGTGGTCCACCCAGGCTTCGGTGGCCTCCTCGGTGGCCTCGATGTGGCGGTGGCCGTTGGCCCGCATGTGGTCGATGCAGTCGCCGATCCAGTCGACGTGCTGCTCGATGCACACGATCATGTTGGCCAGCACCGACGGGCTGCCCGGACCGGTGATGGTGAACATGTTGGGGAACCCCGGCACGCCCAGGCCCAAGTAGGTGCGGGGCCCGGCGTACCACTGCTCGGCCAGAGGGAGTCCCTCGCGGCCTCGGATGTCGATGCGAAGCAGCGAACCGGTCATGGCGTCGTAGCCGGTGGCGAACACGATCACATCGAGGTCATAAGAGGTGCCGTCGACGGTGCGCAGGCCACTGGGGGTGATCTCGGTGATGGTGTTCTCGCTGATGTCCACCAGGGTGACGTTTTCTCGGTTGTAGGTGATGAAGTAGTCGGTGTCGAGCACCAGCCGCTTGCAGCCGATGTAGGTGGTGGGGATGAGCCGATCGGCCACCTCGGGATCTTTGACCGTCTCGCGGATCTTGTCCTTCACGAAGTCGGCGGCCACGTGGTTGGCTTCAGGGGTGCGGGCTATGTCGGAGTAGGCACCGAGGAAGGCGAAGCCGCCGATCTCCCAGCGAGCGTCGAACTCCTTGAACGCCTCCTCCACCTCGACGTCGAGCACCGAGCCCTCGTTCCAGTCGAACCGGGCGCCGAGGGCGCCTTGTTGGCTCTTGTTCTGCTCGCGGAGCTTGCGGTAGTCGGCTTTGACCTCGGCCTGCTCGGCCGGGTCGAGGGGGTGGTTTCGGGCCGGTATGGCGTATTGCGGGGTGCGCTGGAACACGGTGAGGTGCTCGGCGGTCTCGGCGATGACCGGAATGGCCTGAATCCCCGAGGAACCGGTGCCAATCACGCCGACCCGCTTGCCGGCGAAGTCGATGCCCTCTTTGGGGTAGCGGCCGGTGTGGCACAGCTCGCCCTCGAAGGTGTCGATGCCGTCGATGTCGGGGACATTGGAGGACGACAGACAGCCCACCGCGGTTATGAGGTACTCGGCGGTCACCAGATCGGCGTCGGGACCGGCGGGAGCGTGGTTGTGATCGATGTGGTCTACCGCGGGTGCGCTGCTGACGTGCCAGCGGCCGGTGTCGTCGTCGAAGGCCGCCTTGGTGACCTTGGTGTTGAACTGGATGTCCCGATACAGGTCGTAGCGCTCGGCCACGTGCTGGGCGTAGCGGAGGATCTCGGGCTGGCCCGGGTAGCGCTCGGTCCACTCCCACTCCTGCTCCAGTTCGGGATCGAAGCTGTAGCAGTATTCCAGGCTCTCCACGTCGCAGCGGGCACCGGGATAGCGGTTCCAGTACCAGGTGCCGCCCACGTCGTCGCCGGTCTCGAAGGCCTTGGCAGTCAGCCCCATTTGGCGGAGCTTGTACAGCATGTAGATGCCGGCAAAACCGGCACCGATGACCACGGCGTCGTAGTGGGTGGGATTTTGGTCGTTGGTGCTCATGGTGGTTTTAGTTGTGGGTTTGGGCTGGGATTCAGGGTAGGGGCTCAGGCTGCGGGACGGAGTTTGTAGCGGACCGGCAGCTGCTTCGCCCCAACAATGAGGTTCGACTCGGTGCGGACAATCGGCCCCGCCGGCTCGATCTCGATTACCCGCTCGGCCAGTTGCCTGATGAGCGCCTGGGTGCTGGCTCGAGCCAGATGCGCTCCCAGGCAGTAGTGCTCGGCCCAGCCGAAGCCCAGGTGACGGTTGGGATGGCGGCCGATATCGAAGTCGTGGGGACGGTCGAACACCGTCTCATCTCGATTCCCCGAGGCGTAGAAGAACACCACGAAGTCGCCTTCCTTCACCGGCTGACCGGCCACGGTGGCGTCGGCCATTGCGGTGCGCTTCATGTAGTTCACCGGGGTGGACCACCGCACCACTTCTTCCACCGCGTCTTTGGCC
This sequence comes from Acidimicrobiia bacterium, assembly GCA_022822265.1. Lineage (GTDB taxonomy): Bacteria > Actinomycetota > Acidimicrobiia > Acidimicrobiales > Bin134 > Poriferisocius. Next base: position 12,292 of record JAJECA010000025.1, read on the forward strand.
ATCTCCGGGTTCTCCCGCAGCCGCTGAAGCTGGTCGGGATAGGCCAAGAATGCCTCCAGCGCGCCCGACAGGCCATTGCGGGTGGTGTCGTGGCCGGCGGTGAACACAATGAGGTAGTAGCCGAAGGTCTCGATCTCGGGCAGGGCCTCGCCGGTGGGCAGGTGGGCATTGGCCAGCATGGTGGCCAGATCCTCTTGGGGGTGGGCCCTACGATCTTTGATGATGCGGTCGAACATGGCGTAGAACTCCATGCCCACCTCTGCGCTGGCCTGATAGCGGGTCTCCGCCTCGCGCCGGTAGTCAGGGTCGTCACCGGACAGGAGCTGCTGGGTCAGCACCAACAGGCGCTCCTCGTCTTCGCGGTCGATTCCGAGGATGGTGGCCAGCACCCGCAGCGGGTGACGCTGGGCGATGATGTCGACGAAGTCGCACTCGCCCTCGTCGCCCAGACTGTCGAGCAGGGCCTTGGCGCTGTCGTTGACGATCTGATCGAGCTGGCTGATGCCCCGAGGGGTGAAGAAGCCGCTGGCTACTTTGCGGTAGAGCCGATGGTCGGGCGGATCCATGCTGATGATGGTCCGCATGTCGCCGATGATGCTCCCGTGCTCCTCCAGATCGGCCACCTGCTGGTCGGTGCGGATCGTGATGCTGTCGGCCTCGTTGCTGAACAACTCGGGCTGCATGGAGACTTCGATGATGTCGGCGTGGCGGGTGACGGCCCAGAAGTTCTGGTAGCCGTCGGGTTCGCACCAGTGAACCGGGGAGTTCTGGCGCATCCAGGCCAGCAGTTCGTGAGGCTGGCCGTTTTCGCCGTAGCGCTTGGGGGAGATGAGATCTAGGGGGTCGACGTCCACGCTAAAACGTTAGAGGGTCAGCGTTGTTTGATCCACAGCGCAGCGAGAATGCCGTTACCGGCATCCGGTGGGCTGGGCGCTACTGACTCAGTATTCCGCTGGATTGGATTATTTCTTCGGTGGTTTCGAAGCCGCCGCCTAGGGCGTCGAAATCTACGGAGCCGATGGACAGGGCGGAGAGGGGAGGTAGGGCGGGGTTGGGCTCGATGCCGCCGGCTAGGGGGTATTCGTAAGTGCTGTTGGTGAAGTAGCGCTGGGCCGACGGGGAGAGCAAGTAGGCAATGAGCTCTTGGGCTGCTTCGCGGTCATCAGCGTTGGCGGTCATGGTGGCGGCAGTGATGATGAGCAGTGATCCGATGTCCTCATCGGACAGGTCATAGTTGGCCGCCCGATGCTCGCGGCCGGCGGCCTCGGCGTCTGAGGCCATCCGGTGGTTGTAATAGTGGTTCACCAGGCCCACATCGATCTCGCCCCGGGCGGCGGCGTCCACAATGGAAACGTTGTTGGGATAATTGCGGGCGTCGTTGGCCACCATGTCGTCTAGCCACTGGGTGGCGACATCGTTGCCGTATTGATCGCGGAACACGGTGAACCAGTCCACGAACGAGCCGTTGGTGGCCGGGATAGCCACCCGGCCCCGCCACTTGGGGTCGGTGAGCTCGAACACCGAGTCGGGCAACTCGGATGGCGGCACGCTATCGAGATTGTGGACCAGCACCCGCTTGCGTCCGGAGAACCCGATCCAGGTGCCATTGGCCCCCCGGTGCTCGGCAGCCACTAAGTCGAGAACGCTGGAGTCCATTGTGGCAAGCAGGCCCTTGGCATCCAGAAAGCCCACCGGGCCCGGTGACCGGGAGATGAACACGTCGGCTTGGGTCTGCTCTGCCTCCTCGGCAACGAGCAGGGCCAAGTCGGTGGAGGAGCCCCAGCGAACCTGAACGGTAATGCCGCTTTGGCGCTCGAACTCGTCAAACAGCGGCATCATCAGGTTTTCGCTTCGGCCGGAGTACACGGTGACGACTCTCTCGTCGTCACCACCGCAGGAACTGGCCAGCATGGCCACCACAAGGAGCACAGCAGCCAGCCCAGTACGAGAAATCTTGCTCATGGGCGTGGAACCCTAGGATCGGTGAGCCTAAGTTGTCAAGTTAGCCTAACAAAAGAAGTTCAGAGGTCAAGATGGCTCTCAAGCAGCAGGTTTGACACCATCCCACCGCAGCGGCATCTCGACATATCCGTCGACCAGGCTGGAGTGCAGGCGACGCAGGGTCCGGGGGTCTTCCACCCCTAGCTCCAGACCCTCAAAGCGGCCGATGATGGCCTCGAACATCATCTTGGCCTCCAATCGGGCCAGCGACGCCCCCAGGCAGAAGTGGGGACCGCCGGCGCCAAAGGCCACGTGCTGGCTGGCGTCGCGGGTCACGTCCAGCGTGTCGGGATTTTCGAAGGCCCGCTCGTCCCGGTTGGCCGAGGAGTACCAGATCACCACCGGATCGCCAGCCTTGATCTCCTGATCCCCCACCACGGTGTCGTGGGTGGGCCGGCGCACGAACTGCATCACCGGCGTGGTGTAGCGCAACAGCTCCTCCACGGCGTTGGGGATGAGCGACGGGTCGTCTTTGAGGATCTGCATCTGGTTTGGGTTGCGGATGAGCTCCAGCGTGCCGGTGGTGATGAGGTTGCGGGTGGTCTCGGAGCCGGCGTTTTGGAGGAGCATGAAGAACACGTCGATCTGCATCTGGTCGAGCGACTCGCCGTCGATCTCGGCCTCCATCAGCACGCTGATGAGATCGTCGTGGGGCTCTTTCTTGCGGATCTCGCACATCTGGTCGGCGTAGGCGAACATCTGCGCGCCGGCCTCCATCATCTCGTCGGTGGTGTACTTCTCGTCGAAGCCGAATGTGATCTCGGTCCAGTGGAAGATCTGGTGGCGGTCTTCTTCGGGCACGCCCACCAAGTCGGCGATCACCTGCAAGGGCAGCTCCACCGCGATCTCGCTGACCATCTCACAGCCGGCCTTGTCGGCCACCTGGTCGATCAAACGGTCGACCTGTGACTGGATCCTCTCCTCCAAATCGCGCACCCGACGAGGCGTGAACCCCCGATTGACCAGCTTGCGCATCTTGGTGTGATCGGGCGGATCGAGGCTGATGAGCATTTGCGAGTTGGAACCGTCGTCAACCGCGGGCGGCTGGTCGCCGGCCAGGAAGGGGTTGGGCTGGCTCTTGAAGCAATCGGAATCGCGTGATACCCGCTGCACGTCGGCGTGGCGAGTGACGTTCCAGTAGCCGTCCCATACCGGGTGTTCGCTCCAGAACACCGGATCGTTGTCGCGCTTGTGGCGGAAGTAGTCGTGGGGGAAACCGTTCTTGAATGTCGAGGGATTCCAAAGTTCCAGATTCTCCATCTCAGCCTCCTGAGTTCCTTATTTGGCGGGCTTTCGGCCCCATACTGCGATCGATAGAGAACTCATCATGACAAATCCGGGCGCTCGAACCTGAGCCAGGGCTGTCTGGCCTTCTTCAGCGGTTACCAGGCCGGCCTGCACAATGCGGGGAATGGCCCGCTCCATGGCGAGGAACCACCACTCCCCGCCCGGGTCTCCAGAGCGCATGGCCCAGACCTCTCCGGTGATGTCGATGTCTTCGGCGCCCAGATCGCGAAACCGCTCCGGCAGGCGCACTCCGAAGTTGGGATCGCGCCACTTGGCGGTGGCCCCGGTGGCCATGGCGCGGTGGACGGTGGCGTAGGGCTCGGGCAGAGGCTGCTCACTGAACGCCTGAAAGGCGCCGTCCTCCACCACCAGCCAGCCACCCGGCGCCACCGCCGCCCACAGTGTTTCAATCACTTGATCTCGTTCTGGCACATGCTGGAGCACCGCGCGGGTGTGGACGAGATCAAAGGCTGCCCGGGGCGCGGGGTCTTTGGCCACGTCGTGCTGCTCTACCACCACGTTGGGAAGCACCGGCCGGTGGAACTGGAGATCCAAATCAGTGGACCACACCGCTCCCTCTGGCCCGACCTTTCGGCCCAGCCAAGCTGACACCGAACCCGCACCGGCGCCCACTTCCCAACACCTCCAGCCGTAGCTCAGCCCGATGCGGTCGAGGACGCGGCGGGTGCGGGGGTCGCGGGCTTCGGCCAACATCTCCAGGCGGGTGCGCTCGATCTCCACCTCTTCATCCCGAACCCCGTATCGATCATCGGCCATGGAGGCTTCTCCTCTGTTTCTGTCGGCCCCATACCGTATCGTCGCGCCGTGGCCGACCACTCCGAGGACACTGCGCAGCAAACGGCGTTCAGAGCAGAAGTGCGGGCCTGGCTGGAAGCCCGGGCCCCATTGCGGGAAGACGGCGACGGCTGGTCCACTCGAACCACCCACCACGACGCCACCGCGGAGAAGGCCCACATGGACCGCTGCCGAGAGTGGCAGCGAGAGCTGTACGACAGCGGTTGGGCGGCCATCGACTGGCCTGTGGACCACGGGGGCCGGGGCGGCGAGCGATGGCAGCGGCAGATCTTCCAGCAGGAGGCCGCCCTTTTCGATGTGACCAGTGGGTTTATCGCCGCGGGCATCGCCTTGGCCGGACCGGCCATTGGCCACTTCGGCACCGAGGAGCAGAAGGCCCGCCACCTAGAGCCCATGCTGCGGGGCGACGTGGTGTGGTGCCAGCTGTTCAGCGAGCCCGGTGCAGGGTCGGATTTGGCCAACCTGGCTACGCGGGCCGTGCGAGACGGCGACGAGTTCGTGGTTAACGGCCAGAAAGTGTGGAACTCCTCGGCCCATTTGTGCGACTGGGGAATCCTGTTGGCCCGCACCGATCCCGACGCCCCCAAACACAAGGGGATCACGTTCTTTTTGGTGGACATGAACACCCCCGGCGTGGACCCCCGCCCCATCCGCACCATCAACGGGTCGGCCCATTTCAACGAGGTGTTCTTGAGCGACGTGCGGATCCCGGCGGAGAACGTGGTCGGCGAGGTGAACTCCGGATGGGCGGTGGCCCGGATGGTGCTGGCCAACGAGTCCACCATGATCGGCGGCGGCATGGACCGGGCCGACAGCGCAGCCAACCTGATCGCGCTGGCCCAGCGCTGGGGCACGGCCCACGACCCGATGGTCCGCCAAGGGCTGGCCCAGGCCTACACCCAAGAGAAGCTGCTCGACTGGATGGGCCGGCGCCTGCAAGAGGATGTGCGCCGGGGTCGCCAACCCAGCTTCGACGGCTCGACTCTCAAGGTGTACTGGTCGGAGAGCCGCCGGGACCGGGGCAACCTGGGCGTGGGGATCCTCGGGGGCTACGGGGTGGCCGGGAACCATGCCGACACCGCGGTGTGGGCCAATGAGGCGCTGAACCGGTTCTGGGGATCGATCGGCGGAGGCACCGACGAGGTACACCGCAACAACATGGCCGAGCGGGTGCTCGGTCTGCCCCCTGAGCCCCGAGTGGACAAGCACGTCCCGTGGCGAGAGCAGGTGGGCGGCGCCGGCTCGAAATAGCAATTCGCATTCGTCTTCTTGTTCACCTCGGTCGCGATCACATCTGCCGATGGCGCCAGTAAGCTGTGCTCAAGATGGCTGACCAAGCCAAATTCGCCGAACAGGCCATGGAGTACATGGACCAGCTCTACTCGGCGGCCCGGCGAATGACTCGCAACACAGCCGACGCCGAAGACCTGGTTCAAGAGACCTACCTGCGGGCCTACCGGGGGTTCGGCAACTTCCAGGAGGGCACCAACCTACGGGCCTGGCTGTTCCGCATCCTCACCAACGCCTTCATCAACTCCTACCGGAGCAAGCAGCGGAAACCGCAATCGGTTGATCTGGCCGGAGTCGAAGACCTCTATCTGCACCAGCGGCTGGGGGGCGACACCAAGGCCGCGCTAGGCGCCAGCGCCGAGGACGTGCTCATGGAGGCGATTACCGAGTCGGAGATCGTGGACGCCCTGGAGTCGCTGCCCGAGGAGTACCGGATCGCTGTGCTGTTGGCCGATGTGGAGGGCTTCGCCTACAAGGAGATCGCCGAAATCCTCGACGTGCCCATGGGCACTGTCATGAGCAGGCTGCATCGGGGAAGAAAAACGCTGCAAAAGCGGTTGTTAGAGTTCGGACAGACAAGGGGCTGGGTTGATCCGCCCGACCCCGACCGAGCGCCAGCGCCGGCTGGCATCTGATATTCGGAGGCACTGCGATGACGAGGGATGAGCCTTGCTTGGGGGTTCCCAATCAGTGCGACCTCTCGCGCCAGCTCATCGCCCAGGCCCTGGACGGCCAACCCACCGTGGAGGACGTGAGCCGAGTACGGATTGAGCTGGCCAATTGCCTGCCCTGCATTCAGATCCTCGACGTGGAGGTGCGCTTCAAGCTGGCCATGAGCCAGGCCTGTCGGGAGTCGGCCCCCGCCTCCTTGCAAGTACGGATCAGCGAGACCCTCCAACGGGTGGTGCTCGACGACCTGGACATCCAGGATTTCTGAATGACTGGATCATGCGACCGCTCCCGTCTTGGCGTGGAGCTACTGGGAACCAGTGGCGTAGGGTGAGGCCATGGATTTGATCGCCGCCGTCGTGTGGCACTGGTGGATCGCCCTGCTCCTGGTCATCGGGACCGTTCCCTTGGTGATCGCCACCATCGTCGGCTACTTCACCAAGGTGGTGGCCCCCCGCTACAACAGTCGGCACCAGCGGGAAATCAGATCTCAGAGCGCCGACGACACCGAGTAATCCCCGGTGGTTGCAGCAGCCGATCCAGTCGACTGGCGGCTGGCTGAGCGGATAGCCAAGAAGGTGGGCGGCCACGAGCCGTTCATCGACTCCTACCACTACCGCAGCCTCTCCCCCGAGCTGGCCGAGCTGACCGCCCAGGCCGAGGAGCTGGTGGCCGCCGAGACGGGACTGAAGTCGATGAGTGGGGCGGCCCGGGCCCAGGTGACCACCAGAGCAGGGTGGGTGGCCGCCAACGTGGCCTCCTTCCAGCGACTGCTGCGCCCGGTGACCGACAAGATGGCCGAGCGGGTGTCGTACTCGTGGCTGGCCCCCGTTGCCCAGCGGGTGAGCGGCACCGAGATGGGGGCGGTACTGGGGTGGATGTCCACCCGGGTGCTGGGCCAGTACGACCTGCTCATCATCGAGGACGAGCGGCCCGAAGACCAGGACATGGTCTATTACGTGGGGCCCAACGTGATGGCCCTCGAGCACAAACACGGTTTCGACCCCCGCCAGTTCCGGCTGTGGCTGGCCTTGCACGAGACCACCCACCGGGCCCAGTTCACCGGCATCGAGTGGCTCCGCCCCTACTTCCTGGGCCTGGTGCAAGACGCCCTCGATGCGGCCGAGCCCGACCTGGAGCACTTCAAGCAGGTGGCCAAACAGGTGCTGGAGGCCCGGCGCCGGGGGGAAGACCCGCTGGCCGACGGAGGCCTCCCCGCCCTATTGGCCACCCCCGAGCAGAAGGCGGTGCTGGATCGCATCGGCGGCATGATGAGCCTGCTGGAGGGCCACGGAGACATCACCATGGACCGGGCCGGCGCCAGCCACATCCCCGACGCCAGCCGGTTCGCCCGGGTGCTGCGCCACCGCCGCAACTCGGCCAAGGGGGTGTCCAAGATGGTGCAGCGCATCATCGGCATCGAGGCCAAGCTGAACCAGTACGCCGCCGGCGAGGCGTTCATAGAGACGGTGGAGGCCCGGGGCGGCCCCGAGCTCTTGAACCGGGTGTGGGAGTGTTCCGAACGGCTGCCCACCATGACCGAGATCCGCAATCCCCAGCAGTGGATCGACCGCGTGGGTGGCACCCCCGCCGAAGCGGCCGTTTGAGCGTCGAAATCCCCGACCTGCTAGCGCGCTGCACGTTTCCCCCTGCTGGCCCCTCCGCGGGCACCGCAGTGGACTGCGCGGTGTCGGGCGGGCCCGACTCGCTGGCGCTTTTGGTGCTGGCCTCAGAGGCGGGCTGCATGGTGACCGCCTGGCATGTGGACCACGGGCTGCGCCCGGGCTCGGCGGAAGAAGCCGATGTGGTGGCTGAGGCCGCCACCCGCTGGGGGGCGGCCTTCGAGGCCCGCACCGCCCACTGCGAACCCGGACCCAACCTGGAGGCCCGGGCCCGCCAAGCCCGCTACGGCGTGCTGCCCTCCGGCGTGCTCACCGGCCACACCGCCGACGACCAGGCCGAGACCGTGCTGTTGAACCTCATCCGGGGAGCGGGGCTCGACGGCTTGGCCGGCATCGACCCGGCCCGCCGACCGCTGCTCGGCCTGCGCCGGAGCGAAACCCAGGCGCTGTGCCAGGCCCAGGGGCTGGAACCGGTGCAAGACCCGTCGAACCTCGACCCCGCCCACCGCCGCAACCGGATCCGCCACGAGCTGCTGCCGCTGCTCTGCGACATCGCCGACCGAGACGTGGTGCCGATCATCGCCCGGGGCGCCACCCTGACGGGCGGAGTGCGCGACCTGCTCGACGAGCTGGCCGCCGCCATCGACCCCACCGACGCCAAAGCAGTGGCCGAGGCCCCCGAACCCCTGGCCCAGATGGCGCTGCGCCGGTGGATCCAGCGCGAGACAAACGCCGACCACCCGCCCGACGCCGCAGCCATCGAGCGGGTTTTGGCCGTGGCACGAAATGAAGCTCGATCCACCGAAATAGGCGGAGGCTGGCGGGTAACCCGATCTTCCCAACGGCTCGGCCTCCAAAGATAAGCACCACTAGGTTGGCCCTCGTGTCCACCGAGGCGACCACCGGCAACGGCGACCCCGGCCCGATCCTCATCTCCAACGACGAGCTGACAACCTGCATCGCCGACCTCGGCACCCGCATCACCAACGACTACCAGGGCCGGGCGCCCCTGCTGGTGGGAGTGCTCAAGGGCGCCTTCATGTTCATGGCCGATCTGGCCCGGGCCATCGACCTGCCGGTGGAGTTCGACTTCATGGCGGTGTCCTCCTACGGCAGCTCCACCCGCACCAGCGGCGTGGTGCGGATTGTCAAAGACCTCGACCTCGATTTAGCCGGGCGCGACGTGATCCTGGTGGAAGACATCATCGACAGCGGCCTGACCCTCAACTACCTCCGCAAGAACCTGGCCGCCCGCAACCCGTCCAGCCTCGAAGTGTGCGCCCTGCTGGTGCGCAAAGGCCGCCAGTACGAAGACCTCGACCTGCGCTACGTGGGCTTCGAGATCCCGCCCGACTTCGTGGTGGGATACGGCCTCGACGTGGGCGAGCGCTACCGCCAACTCCCCCACATCTGCCAATATCAGCCGAACAGCAATACATAAAACGAATTGAAATACACCTTGCTTTATTGAGCAGAGTGTGGCAGATTGAGGCCTTCGGAGCGACTTCACGGCTCCCCTCCCGACCTCTCGGTAACGACCCATGCGGATGGCAAGCGAGGATCGTCGGCGTCAGCTCCCCTGGGTGATACTCGGATTGACCGTCACCCTCACCGCAGCGATCATCTTCGCCTTATGGGCATCCTCCCTCAGCAACCGAACGGCGGTTGCGGTGGCCAGTCGAGACATCCCCACCGGATCGACGGTTGAGATCGACGACCTGCGAGCGGTCGAATTGGCCAGCGGGCAAGGAGCAGGCTTCGTGCCCATGGCCGATTTGGATTCCGTGGTGGGACGCACTGTTCGGGCCGGAATCCCCGAAGGGACGATTCTTCACCCTGGACTCTTGTTGTCGAGCCCGCCAGTCGATGGGGAGATGGCAATGGTCGGCGCAGTTCTCCATCCCGGCGAATACCCAATTGCGCAACTCGGTCCAGGACAACCGGTCGGAGTGGTGACCGTCAGTCAAAGCCGCGGCCAATACGTGACGACCGGACACAGCCAGGCGAATATGACCAGCTTGTCCGGTGTCGCCGTCGAGACCGTCCGGGCCACAGTGGCCGAAGCAAGCGAAGTGATGGACTCAGGCCAAGACGCCCTGTTCGTGTCGCTCCTGGTCCCCGTCGACGACGCAGTCCACATCAGCAACGCAGCTGCCAACCGCGAACTACGGCTGATTCTGCTGCCCGAGGAATCCCCGACGCGAGACGGTCCCCCGATTCGACAGCAAGCAATTGCCGGAGCAGTTCCATGAGCATCATCGCCGTGGGCAGCGCAAAGGCCAGCCCGGGTGTGACCAGCTTGTCGGTTGGGCTCGGACAATCATGGGAACCAACCACTGGACGACGGGCCGTCGTGGTGGAAGCAGATGGCGATGGCGGGGTAATTGCCGCTCGATTCGGGCTGGCATCTACACCCTCATTGGTGGAGCTCTCCGGAACCACCCGACACGAAATGACAATCAGCCGGCTCCAAGCGAGTTGCCAGCCACTCGCCGGGCAACTGCCGGTTCTCGTCGCTCCCGGTTGCGGCGAGACAACCACCCGGATCCTCTCCCATCTGGCTAAGCGACTGGCCGACGGCCTCGGCCAACTTGACGAAATCGACGCCGTGGTAGACGTAGGTCGGGTGCGGCTCGACTCCCCTGCTACGGAGCTCATCAAGCACTGCGACCTGCTCGTCCTCGTCGCTCATCCCCGGTTCGACCAACTCGTCCCCCTAGTCCATCAGGCACGAAGGGTTCTCTCTGAAGAAATCCCAACCGCTCTGGTCTGCGTTGGCGACCGGCCCTACCCACCTACGGAGATGGCAAAAGCATCTCAGCTCGATCTCTTGGGCGTTATGGCCCACGAGCCGAGAGTGACCCAAGCGCTCGTCGGCGGATTTCCTGTCAACCAGCGTCATCGCCGACTGCTGCTGTGGCGAACACTCACCGAGCTCGTCCATCGAATCCACTTTCGTCTGCAAGCTGCGGCGGGTGATCGAGAGGCGGCATAGTGGCTTCTCCCGTTGCCGACCGGGTGCTGGCCATGGTCACCCACGAGCTAGAGCAAGCGGAGTCAAACCGACTCGGCAACCGTCTGGAGCAAACTGCCCTAGCCAGACAATTCATCCTTGAGGCGCTTGACGTCATTGCAGCAGATCGAGCCAGGGCGTTCTTGCCCCCTCTCGACGAACCTGAAGAATCTCGAATAGCCGACGAGGTTCTGGCCACATTGTTCGGACTCGGGCCCATCGATCGATTGTTGGCTGACAAAACGGTCGAGAACGTGAGCGTGAACGGATGTGACACGGTTTGGGTGCACTATGCCGGGGGCAAGAAGCGCCGCGTTGAAGCCATCGCAGATTCGGATGACGAGTTGATCGAGCTCATACGCCGGGCAGCCGCTCGGCTGGGCCGCAACGAAAGGCGGTTCGACATTGCCAACCCGTTTCTGGACTTGCGACTACCCGACGGATCCCGACTGAACGCTGTCATGGCGGTGTCGGAGCGTCCGGCGGTATCGATTCGTCGACATCGCCATGACCAGGTCACATTGAGCGATCTCTGCGAACTGGGCACTTTTGACGAGACGCTGAGAGATTTCTTGGGCGCGGCCGTGAGAGCCCGACTGAGCATCATCGTGTGCGGTGGAACCAACGCGGGCAAGACGACCCTGTTGCGCGCCCTCTTGAATGCCTGCGACCCCGACGAGCGGCTAATCACCATTGAAGACCGATTGGAGCTGGGCCTGGCCTCTAACCCCGATCGGCATTGCGACGTGATCGAAATGGAAACCCGCACGGCCAACATCGAGGGAACTGGCGAGATCACAATGCAGCAACTGGTTCGCAATGCGTTGGCCATGTCGCCCGACCGGTTGATTGTGGGCGAGGTTCGGGGCGCCGAAGTGGTCGACATGCTCTCGGCGCTTTCCACAGGAAACGACGGATCGATGTGCACCATTCACGCCAACTCCTCCCAAGCAGCCTTCAGCAAGATCGCCACCTACGCCTTGCGATCCACGGAGCACATACCGGTTGAAGCAACTAACCGCATGGTCGCGGAGAGCATCGACTTCGTAGTCCATGTGAGCAGAGCACGCGACGGCCAGCGTCGAGTGAGGTCAGTGCGCGAGGTCACTGGCACTTCGTCAGGCCAGGTGACCAGCGTGGAGGTATTTTCGGCCAACGGATCAGCAACGGCCCTGCCGTGCGCCGAGCTGCAGGCCTCAACCCAACAGCGATTGGCCAGCGGGGGGTTTGATCCTTCTTCTTGGGAGCGCGAGTTGGCCCATGAGGAATTCGAATGTCCTCGCTGATCGGAGCGATGTTGGGGGCGGCGTTGGGCACCGGTGTGTTCACCACCGTCATGGGGCTGCGCGGCTTCTCACCGGTACCAGGAGCCCGCCGCCGGAGGCCGGACAGCCGGTTCCAAGGAACACTCACGCGACTACTAGTTCGCACGGCCATGGCCGTAGCCGGGGCCGTAGCCGCAATCGTGTCAACCGGATGGCCGGTCGCCGGTTTCGTAGTGGGCATTGCTGCATTCCTTTCCCCAACATTGCTGAGGGCCAAGTCGAACCGCGATCGGGAGATGGACCGCATGAGCGCCCTGGCTACTTGGGTGGAGATGTTGCGGGACACAATCAGCGCGGCATCGGGTTTGACCGAGACTTTGAAAGCCACCGCAGACTCCGCTCCTGCGATATTGCGTGCTCCCGTCAGACAGCTGGCCGCCCGGGCTGAACGTGAACCCCTCCCTGCTGCCCTGGCGAAATTTGCCGACGAGGTAGATCACACGGTTGCCGACACTGTTGCACTGTCGCTCGGGCTAGCGGCGACCAACCAAGTGGGTTCCTTGCAGGAGTCTCTGGATGAACTCGCTGAGAACACCCGTCAAGAAGTGTCGATGCGTTTGCGGATCGAGGCCTCGCGGGTTCGGCAGTTCACCTCCGCCCGGTTGATCGCCGGTGTGGTGGCTGTGTTCTCCCTTGCCATGGTGGGCTTCAGCAGAAGTTACTTGGCGCCCTTCGACACCGTGTCGGGGCAGGTAGCACTGGCCATGATCGGCGGGCTATTCATCGGATCGGGAATTGCCCTCGAGAGAATGAGCCGGTTCAGCAGTCCGCCCCGGATTCTGGAGATGAATCGATCTCCTCTTGCTCCAAGCCCGGCCTCAGAGCATTCCCGATGATCGTTGGTCTAGCCATGGGCACGATGATCGGTCTTGGTCTCGCTGTGGCATTGTGGGGTCTGTTTCCCCCTCGAGAGGCACTGCAGAACAGGCTGAGCGAACTGAGCCAGCCAATTGACCTCACGAGCCAGTCCAAGACACGCCGAGAGCGACTGGGCCGTGCCGCCGAGCAAACGTTCGGTCGATTGAATCTTCGAGGACGCCGGGTTGAGCGGGACCTCAGAGCTGCCGGGCAGACCGCCGAAGCACTGGCATTGGCAAAGCTCGGGATGCTGGTGCTAGGGGTGGGATTGCCCGTGGGAGTTTGGGTAATCACCTGGTTGGCCCGAGCGTGGGTCTCCCCGACCGTCGTGGTCCTAGCGTCGATCTTGGCGGGAGGCCTCTTGTTCTTCGTTCCAGATCTGTCATTGCGAGAAAAGGCCCGTAAGCGACGCCGGGAACTGCGGAACCACGTCAGCACCTATCTGGACTTGGTGGGACTCCACCTGTCGGGAGGCTCGGGCATGGAACGGGCACTGACTGATGCGGCAGACCTGGGTTCTGCCTGGGGATTTGCCGAGATCCAAAGGACCTTGCGGCAAGCTCAGTTGGCCAACGAACCGCCATGGACGGCTCTAGAGAAACTCGGTCGAGACCTCGGCTCACCGGAACTAGAGGAGTTGGCGGCGTGGCTAAGGCTGGCCGGAACTTCTGGGTCAAGAGTGCGATCGTCCTTGCGCGTCAAAGCCCGAGGATTGCGAGAGCGGGCGATGAACGAGGCGGAAGTAGAAGCCCAGCAGGCTACCGAGCACATGTCGCTTCCAGTGGTTCTCCTGTTCACAGGCTTTTTGGGACTCATTGGGTATCCGGCAGTGGCGGCGATTCTCAGCCCATGAATTGCACTGGGGACCAGGCTGCGAGACATGTACTTATCGGCGACTTGAATCGCCCCAATCAACTTTTGACAGGAGATGACGATGAGAGTGGCTGCCAAGCTCTATGAACTGATGACCGTCGCATTGGCGGAGCTCGAACAACGCGTACGCCAGGCGTGGCAAGCCGAACGAGGGGATGTGACCTCAACGGTGATCATCATCGCGGTCTTGGTTGCTGCGGCGGTGGCTGCCGGAGTGGTCATCACCACCTTCATCTCAGGCCAAACCAGCAAGATCAGCTGATCGACGACGGTGGGGCCGACCAAGTAATGCAGCGCGAGCGCGGTGAAGTGACGACCGCCGTCTTGGTCGTGCCCGTTGCCATGCTCTTGGTCTTTGTGGTCGTCCAGGCAGCCCTGGTCTTTCATGCCCAGGCTCTGGTGGATGCAGCTGCTCAAGAAGGCGCCCAGGCTGGTCAAGGCCAATCGGGCACCGAGGCGGCAGCCCACTCGGCCGTGCGGTCGGTCATTGGAGCAAGCGCGGGAAGCCTGTTGTCGGACGTGGGTGTCTCTGTGCAGGCAAGCCCATCGCGGCTGACGGTGACCGTACAGGCCGCCGTGACGTCGCTGATCCCTGGGTATCGTCCCAGCGTTTCTTCTACTGCGGCGGGACCACGCGAGGTCTTCGTTCCCGAGCACCGGAGATGAAGACCCAGATCCGCTGGCGCCGTCGGCCAAAGGGAATCGCGGAACGAGGAAGCAGTGTGGTGGGACTGGTGATTCTGACTCCGATAATGGCCACCCTTCTCTGCTTCGTTGTGGCTGCCGGTCGACTAGGAGTAATCGAGAGCAAGCTCACTTCTGCCGCTCGCAGCGCGGCCCGCGCCGCCTCACAAACCCAGTCGGTCTCAAATGCGCAGGCCGCGGCATCGACAACCGCAAAGGCCACTCTGGAGCACCTGAATGCCAGTTGCCATGGAGGACCCCAGGTTCGTGTCTTGGAGCTTGATCTTCGACCGGGAGGGAAGGTGCATCTCCAAGTCTCGTGTGTGGTGAGGCTTTCGGATCTGGCCGTGCCTGGTCTGCCCGGGAGTCGAATGGTGTCCGCAGAGTCCATTTCAGTGGTGGACCGCTTTCGAAGCGGGGGCTCGTAGCTATGCCCCCAGGTCTCTCGAGAAGGACTCTTGGCCTTCTCCGATCACGCAAGAACCGGCAACGGGGACAGGTCACGGTGGTCTTCGTCGTGTTGGCTGGAGCGCTAGTCATGCTTGGAGGGCTGGCCTACGACGGTGCCCAGATTTTGAACGCCAAGCGGGCCGCCTCCTCCCTGGCTCTGGAGGCAGCCCGAGCCGGCGCCCAGGCGATTTCAACCGAATCCATCTACCAAGGGGAAGGGAACGTGACCGTTGACCCTACAAAGGCGCGAATCGCGGCGTCGGAATTTCTCGGCCCAAACGATGAGTGGTCCATCTCGGTCCGGGGCGACACGGTCTCCGCAACTGTCCGGTTGACCCAGCCTCTTCGAGTGCTCTCAATGCTCGGCATTGAGTCGCGTCGGGTGACTGGCCACGCCAGTGCCCGTGCCATACAGGGAATAGACAGAGGAGATTACCTATGAACCTGAATGAAGACCCCCGAAGGGAAATCGTCCGCGGCCTGATTTCAGCCGTGCTATTGGCGGGCTTGTTGATTGGCGTACCGATAGTCCTGATCTTTGGGGTGGGTTGGCCACTACCCCAAGGAATCCCCTCGGGTTCGGACCTTGTGACCGCCGTCAAGACAGGCGCTGTGCCCCACTCTGCGATCTGGAAGTCCATTTCGGTCGTTGTGTGGGTTCTTTGGTTCCTGTTGCTTACCGGAGTGGGGATAGAAGCGTGGGCCCACCTTCGAGGCCGAGTTGCCCCTCGGGTTGTCTTCTTACCCTCGTTCATCCAGCGCATATCGGCCCAAATCATGGGAGCGGCTCTCTTGATTACCTTCTCACTCCAACATCCAGGGGTTGCGATGGCCGACAATCAAGAGCTCCTAGTACCAACAGAATTCAAGATGGATGTCGAGGCCGCCGATGACGACCTGCTTGTCCATGCTGCGGAACGCCACGACAGCGTGCGCCAGTTGGCTGAGCAGTACCTGGGGGACTCAAACAGATGGACTGAGGTGTTCATGCTGGATGAAGGGCAAGCGCAACTAGACGGAGGATCGCCGTCGGACACAGACCAGTTCCAAGCCGAGTGGGAGCTTGTCGTGCCTGACGCCGACCTCGAGCAATCCTTGGTCACGGTCCAGAGCGGCGACACCTTGTGGGGACTGGCAGCTCAGCATCTCAATGACCCAGAGAGGTGGGTTGACATCTTCGACTCCAACCAGGACATCATCCAAGACCCAGAAGTCATCTTGCCTGGATGGCAGCTTGAGATCCCCGCCCTTGATTCCAGGCCGACTCCTGCCGCGCCGCCAGCCCAACCCGTGCTACAGAAGGTCGACACAGACATCATCGAGACCCAACCCGTACCGGAAAAAGTCGACAGCGCCGCCCTTGTGTCGGCCTACGCCACGGCTAGGCCAATGGTGGTGGCCAGTGTTCCTTCCGAAAGCACAGATCGGCCGTCTGCCCCCAGTAAGGAGGCAATGTTCGCAGTAGGTGGGCTAGGAGTCTTCGCCAGCAGCCTTGGGTGGGTGCTGGCCCGTCTTCGAAGGACTCAGCGCCGTCGATTGCCAAATGGTCGAATGCCCGTGCCTCCCTCCACGAACGCTGTTCAGTTCGACCAACAACTGCAATCCGCTGCCGATCCTGATGCTGCTCTCTTCTTGGACGCGTCTCTGCGAATCATGTCTTCTCGGGTTGATGCCAGCGCGCCTCCAAACATCATCGGAGTGTCTCTGGACTCAAACGAAGTGTCGATCCACCTCAACTCACCCATTGAGGCTCCACCCGGATTCCACACCGGCGACGACGGCATGACTTGGTCGCTTCGGAGGGACGTCGGGCTGGAACAACTCTTGGATGAAGCCGATGGTGTGCCTGCGCCGCTGCCCACTCTGGCCACCGTGGGCAAGGCAAGGGGCAATGAGTTTCTTCTGAACCTGGAA
The DNA here is from genome assembly GCA_022822265.1 of Acidimicrobiia bacterium. Taxonomy (GTDB): domain Bacteria; phylum Actinomycetota; class Acidimicrobiia; order Acidimicrobiales; family Bin134; genus Poriferisocius. The sequence continues at coordinate 29,094 of JAJECA010000025.1, forward strand.
CACATGGGCGCCCTGAGCCTGGAAGGAAGCTCTGACGCGATAGCTGGCCTTTGCTCGGCCTTGGCAATGCAGCTGGCCAGCAGCCACTTGGCCGATGATCTAACCGTCTTGTGTGTGGGATTCGGACAAGAACTCACCGTGATGGAGCGAGTCGAATACGTACCGGATGTGGCTTCCGCCATTGAGCGAATCAGGCACCACCAGCGCGAGAATCGAGCATTGTTGGGAAGCCATTCCTCCGCCGTCGGCAACAGAATTGGGGACAAAGATGACTTCTCGCACCCAATGGTGACACTGGTCCCCCATCAGCTAAGCCAGGAAGATGCCCCCGAACTCCTCGAAGCATGCGACTCCTCGGTCAGTGTCGTAGCTCACGGCCTCGACGATGCCTCGTGGGTGGGTCAATTCAACCAAGATGGCCTACTGCTTCAGCCCATCGGACTCTTACTAGAGGCACAACGGTTGCCTGATGCGGCCATCACCGCCTTTGCTGAATTGGCCTCTTCAGCGAAAGACAACGAGGGCGTAGCCCTGACCGTGCCGCCAATTCCACGACTGATCGAAGTCAAACGCGGCGCATCTGCCGTCGACCCATTGGATGCGAACATTGAGATCCGGGTGTTGGGAACTGTAGAAGTGTCTGGGGCTGCTCAACCGTTTACGTCTCGTCGTGCACTAGATCTGGTTGCCTACCTGGCCTTCCATTCTGAAGGAGCTGATAGAGACCAGTTGCGAGCCCACATATGGCCCTCCGACGAACCACCTTCTGAGTCCACTTTGGCCAACACGGTGAGTCGAGCTCGCAAAGCCCTTGGGTCCAATGAGAACGGCGATCTGTACCTGCCAAGAGTGAGCCCCGAGGGGATTTATCGACTGCGGGAAGGGGTGGGTACCGATGTCAGCAGGTTCGAAGCCCTCGTTTCGGCTGCCCGCAATGATGCGGGCGAGCGCGGTCGAGAGCAGCTTCAATCGGCTCTCGATCTGGTGCGGGGAACACCGTTTACCGGTGGCGCCGGCGACATGTTCCGATGGGCTGATTTCGGGCTGCGTACCCACATCGACTGTCTGGTGGATACCGCGGCCCATGAATTGGCCGAACGGTGCTTGGAGGTCGGCGATACCGACGGCGCTAGAAGGGCGGTCTTGACCAGCCTCCAATTGGTCGGGGTCTGCGAGCAGTGCTACCGCTGGCGGTTGATGGCCGCGGCCGAGAACCCCACCGAGGTCCGCCAGATAATGGCGGAGCTGGTGCGCTTGCTGAAGCGGGAGAGCAACCAGCCCGAGTCCGACGATCTCATCGGCCCCGACCTCTTGGAGCTGTACGAGCAGCTGATGTCGACTCGTTCAATGTTCAGGTAGCCGGCGGGGCCGTCGACTCCGCTTTGCGGTTGCGGCGGCGGATCCACCAGATCAGAGCGGCGATCGCCGCGATGATGGGGAGGAAGGGCAGCAGCACTCCGACCACTATCAGCACCACGCTGAACACGGCCACCACGCCGCTGGCGCCGTCGGACACCGAATCGCCGAACCCGGGCAGGGCGTCGTCGGTGTCCACCTGAACCCACACCACCGACTCGCCCCACACCTCATCGAGGGCGGTGCCGTCGAAATCGATGGGGGTGGCGGTGACCTCAAGCTCGATGGGCAGGCCTCGGGTGGCCACCCGGCCGGCCAGGCGGCCCTCTTCGATGGGCAGCTCTAGGACCGCAGCCATGAGCTCGCTGGGCTCGATGCGGCTGAAGGTGCCCTGGGCGGGCCGGAAGTTGTCCAGGTTGAGGCGCAGGTTGCGGGTGCTAACCTCCACGTCGGTGAGCGCCGAGGTGCCGGTGTTCTCCACCTCCAGGCAGAGATAGACCCTTGCCTCGGGCTCCACGGTTATGTTCTGGACCCCCAGGCAGGGGTCGTCGGCGCGCTCGGAGACCCAGGCGGTGACCATGATCCCGGTGTCGGGCAAAACGGTGGGCGACTGGGTGATGGTGATCGTGATGGTGGCCAGATCAACCTGGTTTTGCAGGGTGCGGAGCTGGCCCCGCAGCCGCTCCAGGGTGGTCTCGCGGTCGAGCAGCTCCCGCTCGAGCTCGGCCACGTCTTCAAGATCGGTGGCGGCTTGGAGGAAGTTCCGCAGCCGCTCCACGCTGGCCTCGGCGGTGATGATGCGGCTCCGCAGATCGACGATGATCTCGGTCACATCGTCGGAGCTGATGGACTGGTCCACCAGCTTGCCCACGCCGGCCAGCCGTTCAAGGGCGGTGGAGAAGTCGTCGGGCAGCACCTTGAAGGTGATGGCGGTGCGGGGCCGGGGCTCGGTTTGGGTGGTTTGGGCGAACACGATGCCGCCCAGGCCCTGCACGATGGCCACCGCCTCCCGGCTGGCCGCGGTCACGTCGTCGGCCTGCACCGCGATCTCGGCGGTGTAGATGATGTCGCGGCCCAGATCGGCGGGGGTGAGGGCGGTGGGAACGGCCAGGCCGCTGTCTTGGGCGAGGTCGACGTCTACCGCGGCAGCCTCATCCATGTCGTCCATCGCCATGGGAGCCTCTTCCATGGCCTCTTCTGCCGCGGGTTCCGGGCGGGCCAGCCTTTCCCCGGAGTCGTCGGCGGCGGCCGACGGGCCATCGAAGTCGGCAGGAGCGGAAGCTGCTGCCGAGTCGTCGTCGTTTCCGGCATTACAGGCACCGAGCAGTACAAACACCACACTGACCAATGCCAGCAACACGAAGCTCAGGGGGCGGCGCTTGGGCCTGGTTGAAGTGCGGATCGCGTCGTACATGGATTCCTCCCCTATCGAGCGTTGGCAACTATGACGAAAGGCGGGGCGGATTAGTTCCCGGCGGGTCTATGTCACTGTGCAACCAACGGTGGGCCACGGGTGGGTACCCTCGGGGCATCAGAGGCGCGGCGGATGACACCGAGCTGGTGAAGAATGCCCAGAAGGGCGACCAAGACGCCCTCGATGCCCTGCTGCGCCAGCACTACAACCAGATCTTCGCCATCTGCCGACGGCTGGCCGGCAACGAGGCCGACGCCCTCGATGCCACTCAAGAGGCGCTCATCACCCTGGTGCGGCGCATCGACCGCTTCGACGGGCGCTCCCGGTTCACCACCTGGATGCACCGGGTGGTGACCAATGCCTGTTTGGACGAGCTGCGGCGGCGGGGGCGGCGCCCGGTGCCGTCCCCCGTGGAGGAGCAGCCCTTGGTGGCCACCGAGCGGCCGGTGGTTGATTCGGTGGTTGATCGGCTCGATATTGAATCGGCTTTGGCCCAGCTCCCCGAGATGTTCCGGGTGCCGGTGGTGCTGTGCGACCAGGTGGGCTTGAGCTATGAGGAGATTGCCGACGAGCTGAACATCGCCCCCGGGACAGTGAGGTCCCGCATCTCCCGGGGGCGCCGACGGCTGGCGGAAGTGCTGCGCGGGAACCCAGACGACCCCGGCCAACGTCACACTGGGGAGAGACCATGAGCGACGAACGCGGTCACATGACCCCAGAAGAACTCGACGAGCTGGCCTCCGCCTATCTGGACGGGGAGGCCACAGCGGAAGAGGCCGCCCTGGTGGAGAGCGATCCCCGCTTGCAGGAGCTGGTGGAAGAGCTCCGGGCGGTGCGGGATCTGGTGGCCGCCCCAGTGGAGGCGCCTTCCAACGAGATGCGAGACCAGATGATCGCCCGGGCCCTAGATCACCGGGCCCCGGTGGTGTCGATGGAAACCGCCCGGCGCCGGCTGCGGGCCATTCCCCCTCAAGCCAGGGCGATTCTGGCGGCCGCCGCGGTGGTTGCGGCCATCGCCTTGGTGGGCGTGACCGTCCTGGATCGGCAAGGTGACGAGTTCGCCGATGACGACATGGCGTCGGCTCCTGAGATGGCCGACGCGCCGGCAGATACCGAGGAAATGGCACTGCCCGCTCCAGCCGCCGAAGCCGACGACCAGGAATCTGCCGAAGAATCGGTTGCCGGTCCTGCTTCTGATGACGCTGGGGACGTCTTCGCGGCGGAAGCCCCCGCCGAGGCGATGATGGATGAAGACGTGGCGGTCGAACTCGCGGAAGCCCCGATGGACGACGAGGGGTACGCGGAAGCGGAACCAGTGGAAGCCGCTGCCGATGAGCCCGACGACGGGGAGATGGCCATGGCCGATGCCGCGGCAGACGCCGTGCCCACATCAGGAGAGGCCCACTTGGAGTTCGAGACCGCCTCTGATCTCGTCGACTTCATGATGCTGTTGGCCGAAGATCTCGTCGCTGCTCAGGGCACCAGCAGACTTGACGAGCCCGCCGCCATCGACCTCATGGGTTGCCCGCTGTTCCCTGACGAGGGAATCGAACTGCTAAGCCGATTCGACGCAGTGGTCGATGGTGTCGAAGTGCAAGTGTCGGTGTACCTCGATGGCGATGATCTGCAATTGACCGAGACATCTCCGCCCCCCGAATGCGAACTGCTCAATTCCCACACCTTCCTCAACTGGCTTGAATAGCCCCCGCTCCCCACTCCCCCAACATCTGAAATGACACACCTCGGCGGTAGTCTGAAGCTCTATGGCTGAAGCCTCTGAGCCGAAGGACGAAGCAGCGACCGCTTCCATACCAGGGCTGTCTGAGGACTGGCCCGAGCAGGCCGCCGATGCCGTGGTCAACGCCGTGGACAAGGTGCGCGAAGTGACCACCGGGCCGGTTATCAACGTCAGCCGTCTGCTGGCCTATCTCATTTTCGGCGTGTTTCCCCTGATCATCGTGCTGGTTCTGGGCGTCATCGCCGCGGTACGCGGGCTGGAGATAGCCACCGGGCGGGCTTGGGCCGCCCACGGCATCCTCGGCTTGCTGTTCGTGTCGCTTGGAGCCATTGCCTGGTCGAGGCGAGATTCATGACCTCCACCGGACAAGACATCCGCAATGTGATCATCGTCGGCTCGGGCCCGGCGGGGCTCACCGCGGCCATCTACTCGGCCCGGGCCAACCTCGCTCCTTTGGTCATCGAGGGCGAGCCGTCGTCCACCAGCGACCAGCCCGGCGGCCAACTCATGCTCACCACCGACGTGGAGAACTACCCCGGATTCCCCGATGGTGTCATGGGACCGGAGCTGATGATCAAGTTCCGAGAACAAGCCCAGAGATTCGGCGCGGAGATGCTCACCGACAAGGTCACCCGGGTCGATTTCTCGGGCCCTCCCCACGGCGTGTGGGTGGGAGATCCCACTGCCCCCGAGCCCACTTATCGGGCCTGGGCGGTGATCGTCTCCACCGGCGCCCAGTCGCTCATGCTCGGCCTAGAGGCTGAGGAGAGGCTGATCGGCCACGGCTTGTCCACCTGCGCCACCTGCGACGGCTTCTTCTTCCGGGATCAGCACATCGCCGTGGTGGGCGGGGGCGACTCCGCCATGGAGGAAGCCACCTTTTTGACGCGGTTTGCATCGAAAGTCACGGTGATACACCGAAGAGACGAATTGCGGGCCTCGAAGATCATGCAGGACCGGGCGTTCGCCAACGACCGCATCGAGTTCTTGTGGAACAATGTGGTAAGCGACATCCACGGCGAGGAGAAGCTGACCGGCGTCGAGGTGCAGAACACCGTCACCGGCGAGACCTCGCTGCTGGACGTAACGGGTCTGTTCATCGCCATCGGCCACCGCCCCAACACCGACTTGTTCGAGGGGCAGCTGAAGCGCAAGGAAAACGGGTACCTGGTAACCGAGCCCGATTCCAGCTGCACCGAAATCGAGGGGGTTTTCGCCTGCGGCGATGTGCAGGACGACTACTACCGCCAGGCGGTGACCGCGGCGGGGTCGGGCTGCATGGCGGCTATCGATGCCGAGCGGTGGCTGGAGTCCGCTGGACACGGCTAAACCGAAGGGCCGCTGATAGGCTGACCGTTCCCCGACCGACCCGAACGAAGGGACGCCCCGAGATGGCAGAGAGCATCACAACGCTCACCAACGAGACATTCGACGAGGTCATCGGCAGCGCTGAGCTGCCGGTCGTGGTCGATTTCTGGGCTGAGTGGTGCGGCCCTTGCAAGATGATCGCCCCCATCCTCGATGAGATCGCCGTCGAGAAGGCCGGCGTGATCAGCGTGGCCAAACTCAACGTGGACGACGCCCAGGACGTGGCGCTGAGATATCAGGTAATGAGCATTCCCACACTGATCGTGTTCAAAGACGGGGAGCCAGCCAAACGGATCGTCGGCGCCAAGGGCAAGCAGCAGCTGCTCCAGGAGATCGGCGAAGTCGCCTTTTGATTTTCCCTCTACGTTCGTAATCTGCGGGGGGCGCAGCAGGAGCGCACGACTTGGCCGATTACCACCCCCCCACCCTCAAGCGAGGAGACGAGAGCGACGACGTCGTCGCCTTGCAGCAGAAGCTGGCGACCGCCGGCTTTGCCCTGGCCCTTTCGGCTAACGGCATCTTCGACGCCTCCACCGCGGCCGCCGTGGCCGATTTCCAAGCCAGCCGCGGTCTCAGCGTTGACGGGATCTGCGGACCGCACACCTGGACCGCCCTGCAAGAAGCCAGCTGGGCACTCGGCGACCGCAACCTGTTCCTGAGCCAACCCATGCTCAGGGGCGACGACGTGGCCGAGCTTCAGCTTCGACTCGGCTCCATGGGATTTGACGCGGGCCGCGTGGACGGCATCTTCGGACCCGATACCGCTGGTGCCGTGGAGGAATTCCAGCTCAACAGCGGATTGGTCGCCGATGCGGTATGCGGCTCGGAGACCACCGCAGCGCTGCTGCGCATGTCAGCCCGAGTCACCCCGGCCACCGTCGCAACGGTCCGGGAACGGGCCAAGCTCCAGCGGGCCCCTCGACAGCTGACCGAACAGCACATCATGATCGCGTCAATGAGCACCATGGCCGCAGTGGCTGGAGAATTGGCCACCGGTCTGCGGCGGTCGGGGGCAGCGGTAAGCGAAGTTTGCGACTGGCCCGAATCCCAGCGAGTGGACGAGGCCAACCGGCTCGGGGTGGACGTATACCTGGGATTGCTCCCGTCAGAGGAAGCGGATTGCAGGGTGGCGTATTTTGCCACCGAGGGATTCGTTTCCCCGGGCGGCCAGCGCCTGGCCAGCATTCTGGGGCAACGGCTGCCGGCGGCTTTGGGCATCGACAGCGCCGACGTGAGGGGTATGCGGTTGCCGGTGCTGCGTCATACCCGCATGACCGCAGTCCAGTGCCTCATCGGCCCACCGGGCCTGGTCCAAGCCCGCCTCTCGCCCCTTGCCCGCTCTATCGACGGAAGCCTGGCCTTCTGGGCAACCAGGCCAGCTTGATCAGGCCTGGAGCATCACCCGGTAGATCCGCTCCAGATCATCTAGGTCGGCAAACTGAATGACGAGCTTCCCCTGGCCCTTGCCGAGCGTCACATCGACCTTGGTGTCGAGATGATCGCTCAGCAGGCTCTCCAGCTCCAGCACCGCCGCTCCCCTGTCGGTGCCGCTGGCCCGCGGCGGCGGCTGTGCCTTGTTGGCGACCGGCGCGACACCCCGAGCCGCTTCCTCCACCATCCGCACCGTCAGTCCGTCGGCCACCGCCTTTTTGGCCAGTTTGATCAGGCGCTTCTCATTGGCGATGCTCAGCAAGGCCCGAGCGTGGCCAGCCGACAGTGAGCCGCTCATGACCATGGACTTGACTTCGTCAGGGAGCTGCAAAAGGCGCACCGAGTTGGCCACCGCCGATCGGCTGCGGCCCAGCCGCTTGGCCACAGTCTCCTGGGTGAACCCGAACTCGTCCATCAACTGCTGGCAAGCGGACGCTTCTTCAATGGCGTTCAAGTCTTCCCGGTGCAGGTTCTCGAGCAGGGCCTGCTCCAGGGTATCGGCGTCTTCTGCCGTGCGAACCACCGCAGGAATCCGGTCTAATCCCGCCTGTCGGGCGGCCCGGCAGCGCCGTTCGCCGGCGATCAGCTCGTATTTTCCGTCGACGCTGGGGCGAACCAGCACGGGCTGAAGCACGCCCACCTCGCGGATCGACTCTGTCAGCACGTTCAGCGAAGCCTGGTCGAACTTGTCTCGAGGCTGAAAGGGATTCACCGCTATCGCATCGAGGGGGAGCTCCAGATAAGACGACGAGCGCACACCTTCGGTTGGCGAGGTGGAATCGGATATCAGGGCGCTGAGTCCCCTACCCAACCCGGGCGAGCGCGCCATCAGCTACCTCCTTGGCCAGTTCGCGGTAGGCCAGTGCTCCCCGCGACCGGGGATGTGTGACGGTTACCGGTGCTCCGTACGACGGGGCCTCCGCTAAACGGATATTCCGGGGAATCATCTGATGGCACACCTTGTCGCCGAAGTAGCTGCGGATTTCCGAAGCCACTTGGGCCGACAGCTTGGTGCGGCCGTCGTACATCACCAACACGATCAGTGAGATCTCCAGATCGCTGTTGAGGCTGCTTCGAACCAAATCGATGTTCCGCATGAGCTGCCCGAGACCCTCCAGCGCGTAATACTCGCACTGGATTGGAACCATCACCTCACGGGCGGCAGCCATGGCGTTTACGGTTAGCAAGCCGAGTGAGGGGGGGCAGTCCACAAATACGAAATCAAATTCTCCATACACCGTGGAGAGGGCATTGTCGAGCCTTCGCTCGCGGCTGAAGGCCGGCACCAGCTCTATCTCGGCGCCGGCCAGATCCAAGGTGGACGGCGAAACCCATAGATTCTTGACTTGGGTGGCAACAATGCTGTCCCTCATGCTGCCGTTCTGAAGCAAGACGTCGTAGGTGGAAACGCCGCCGGAGAACGGATCGATGCCCAGCCCGGTCGTGGCGTTGGCCTGAGGATCCAAGTCGACCACGAGTACTCGGTGGCCATCATCAGCAAGGCAGGCAGAGAGGTTGACGGTGGTGGTGGTTTTACCGACCCCGCCTTTTTGATTGGCCACCGCGATCACGCGGCATGGCCCAGACTGCATTGAATCCTGAAGGGACATCCAGCCAATTGTCCCTCACCCTCAACCTGGTATCAAGCATCCCTCGCTCAATGTTTCACGTGAAACACTTAGGGGGTGGGGGGGACGACCCTGCACTCTCAGGTTGTTCTTGTGGATCGGTGGAATTTTGGGGGGGATTGGGTTAGGCGATCGGGGGCCATGGCGAGGTCGGCCAGGTCCTTTGGGGGCCAGGGGGTGGCTTGGGGAGCGGCGCTTACTATTAGCTCTCCTCCTACTTTGAGTAGGGGGGCGGCGGCTTGGATTACTGATGGTGGGGGGCCGAAGCTGCGGGCGGTTACTAGGTCGGCCGTGGCTTGGTACTGCTGGTCTTGGCTGAGGGTTTCGGCTTGGGCGTGGACTACGGCGACGCGGTCTGACCATCCGAGGTGGGCGCAGTGCAGCTCCAAGAAGGCTGCCTTGGGGAGTGAGGAATCCACCAGGGTCCATTGGGACTGGGGCCAAAGAGCGGCAAGGACCAAGGCCGGCAGTCCGCCGCCGCTCCCCAAATCAACAGCCACGGTAGGAATGGCTGCGGCGGCGGCGGCAAAACCCAGTGAATGCTCGATGTGCTGGTCGAGGTCTGTACCGCCGATCCAACCCCGGTCTTGGGCGAGACTGAAGATCTCAGTCAGCCTCGCCCTGTCGGTGCCGTCCAAGGGCACGGATCAATCGGGGATTATCACGACCCAGCGGCGAGGTTCTTGACCCTCCGAGACGGTGTTTACTCCCTCCATCTCGGCCACAACGTCGTGAACCACCTTACGGTCCGCCGCATTCATGGGCTCGAGGGGCCGCTCCGTGCCGTTGTCCCGAACCTCAAGGGCGATCTTCTCGCAGAACGCCTCGAGTGCGGCCCGGCGGCGTTCGCGATATCCGCCGATGTCCACTCGGATGCGACCTTCACAGTTCCCATCCGACTTTCGTTGCACCAGCATCCGAGAGAGATCCTCAACCGCCCGGAGCGTGTTGCCCTTGGGTCCTATGAGCAACCCCACCCCCTGAACGTTCTCCACTCGCATTTCCATCGTCTCGTCGTCAACGCGCTCGGCATAGACGTCGGCGTCGAGATCAAAGGCCTCCAACAGCCCATCAAGAAACTCAACTACCAAAGTGCTCTGCTCTTGCAAGCTCATTGGGTCTTCCATTGGTTTGTTCTCCCTCGCTTTTTTCCCCTCCGGGACTTTTGGTGAACGGTTTTCGCCGGCGCCTCCGCTGTTCTTGCCGACGTTCTCAGATCTCTTCCTTTGCTCGCGTGGAGCCTTATCCCCACCCTTTGCCTTCGAACTGCGATTCTGGCCTTTCCCGCCCTGGCTATTGCCGCCTTGATTGGCCCGATTCCTATCTTGCCTCAAATTATCCCGATCAGGCTTGCGGTTTCGGTTCCGGTCTCTGTTGTTGGAACCGCGCCGATTCCGTTCTCGCTTTTCCCGGGGCATGACCGGCCGTACTCGGGCCCTGATTCTCGCCTCGGTCTTGCGAAGGCCCAATAGGGCCGACTTGGGCTCGTCCACAACGGAGAACTCTGCTTCGCTGCGGTCCACTCCAAGCCGGTCGAGAGCTGCTTCTTCGGCTTGGGCGATGGTCTTGCCGGTGACTTCTAGCCACTCCATGGCTACCTTCTCCTCTTCTTCCGCCGGCGCCGACGATCCGTGGGATGTGACTGGTGACCCTTTTGGGTGGTCCGGCTCGACTGGCGCTGTGGCGGCGTTTCTTTTGACGATTTCGTACTACCCGGCTTCGTATCCGAAGCCTTCGTTCCCTTGGCACGTGTCTCTTCGGCCCGCGTGTCCTTCGGCTCTGTTTCTTTGGCGGTTCGCGGTGAAGTCCGCTGCCCGGAGGATGCGCCAGATGATGTGCCAGTGGTGCGGCGGCTGTCCGTGCGCCGCTTCGGTGGCGTCCGCGAGGTGGGCCGCCGGGTGCCGTGATCGGTGGCCGGTGGGCGCGACCGGGCCATGGGCCGCGGCTCCTCCTCAACTGGTTCAGGAGGGTCTTCCTCCTCCTCTTCGTCGTCCTTGGTGCTCTCGATCAGGGCCTGGCGCTCCCGGTGCGGGTTGTAGATCCGATGGGTAATCACCGCTTGCTGGCCCACTCGCACAATGTTCGAGCTCACGAAGTACAGATTCAGACCAGCGGGGAATCCAATGGAGATCACCGGCAAGAACCAGGGCATGAACTTCATGATCATCTGCTGCTGGGGGTTTATCGGCGTGTCGGGGTCGCGGCGCCCCGCTATCTGGCGCTGCTGGACATAGCTCGTCACCCCGATCAGCACGATCAGCAGCAAGAACGGCAATGCGGTGGCGAAGGAATCTCGAAAGGCATCCATGAGGCTGGCCGACAGATCCGTACCCAAGAAGTTCATCTCCGTCGAACTTTCCAGAGCGACCCGCAAATCAGAATCCGAGGCCAGATACTCGGGATTGAACGTCCTCTCGGGAAAAGCAGGATTCGGCACCGAGTTTTCCCCGAACGGCAACCGCCAGCCGACATGCGATCCTAAGTCACTGACACGCCTTGTGAGTCCTCTAATGAGTCGGAATAGAACGAAAAATACGGGAAGTTGGGCGAGGATAGGCAAGCAGCTTCCCAGCGGATTGACGTTGTTGGCCTGATACAGGCGCATCATTTCTTCGTTCATCCGCTGGCGGTCGCCCTGATGCTTCGCCTGGATCTTCTTGACCTCCGGCTGGAGGGTCTGCATCCGGAGCATCGACCGCGTGGTGTAGAACGTCAGAGGGGTGAGAATCAACATCACCGTCAGCGTGAACAGCATGATGGCGATGCCGTAGCTGCTGCCCAGCGTGTAGTAGACCGCCAGCAGCCAGGCGAGGCCGTCGAACAACCCGTCGAATATCGAGTCAAACACCCGACATCGCCTCGCTTGACGTTGGGTCGGGCGCCAGGCAGCCGTTGGCGTCGGGCACCGGATCCCAACCAGACGGACCCCCGGGGCGGCACCGAAGCAGCCGGCGCACGCTCAACCAGAACCCCTTGGCCGCGCCATGAACCTCCACCGCCTCCACCGCGTAGTAGGAACAACTCGGGACGTATCGACAGGGACTCGGGCGGTGATCGGTGGCCCGTTGATAGCCGATGATCAGGCCCCGCAAGGCCTGGGCAGCCATGCTCGGCTTCCCCATGTGGTCCTTGTGCTCTGCGAGACTCATCTTGTTTTCCGATCCAGTTCGGAGAAGCAGGTCGACAAGGAAATTCGCAGGTCAGAGTATGTGGGGTGGCCATTGCCCCGTCGAGTGCCGATGAGGTAAAGGCCAGGGGAAAGTCCGCTGGGCGTCTCCCGATCGAGCGTCCTGACCGCCTCGCGCAAGCGCCGCCGGGTCCTGTTGCGAATCACCGCAGAGCCCATCTGTCGAGGCAACGCATACGCCACCTGGGCCGCGCCGACACAGGAGTCCGGCAAATGCCGCACCCAGAGCAGTCCATCTTCCGCGCGAACTCCATCGGCACGCAGCCGAGCGAACGCCGAGCGTCCCCGAAGCCGCTCGATCAGGCCGACAGCCTTTTGCGGCCGCGGCGCCGACGGGCATTGATGATCGCCCGCCCGCTTCTCGTCGTCATCCGATGCCGAAACCCGTGACGCCGAGCCCGGCGTAGCACATTCGGCTGATACGTGCGCTTCACAACTTCCTCCAAGGCCGGGGGGGCATCCTCTGGGGCCGCCCTACAAGCGCCTCCCGTCTCCCGGCGTCCCCACTACGCTACGGCCTCACCCGGCATCACGACAACCAGTTGTCACCGGAGCCGAACCTTGCCCCACAACTGCCACCTGAACGACACTGGCCACATCATCAACACAAGCCTCTGACCAGCAAGAACGCCCCAGTCGCCCGTGCACGAACACAGAAGAGGTGCTACAGTCCTAAATTCCAGTCGAGGCGGTGCCAACTTGGTTGGGCGAAGAAGATAGATCGCGGGTTATCCACAAGTTTTACACATTTGTGGATACCACACGTTATTATTTTGGAGTTACAACCAAAATGGTGTCAGCAACCGTTCTCTGGTCCTCATGCGCCAACAGTATTCGAACTCAAGTCCCTGACGCCGTCTGGCAGTCGACCTTCAACCCGGCAAAACCAACATCCCTTGAAGAAGATGTTCTCGAGCTGACGGTCCCGAATACAATCATAAAGGACCGTCTCGAAGGCGAATACTTTGAGGTCTTGAGGAATGCCCTGGCCAGCTCAAACGCCACTCATATCACCCTCAAGATCTCTGCTGAACAAGACGAGGCAAGCGAAGACCTTCACGTCGCTGTCTCCTCTCCGCCGGTCGCGCTTCCAGAAGTCGATACTCCCAAATCAGTAAGTCGAACCAATAACGCCCTTCATCCCAATTATGTTTTTGAGAAATTTGTCACTGGTCCTTCCAACCGGTTCGCCCTGGCAGCCGCTCTATCTGTAGCGGAAACCCCTGGTAAATCGTACAATCCCCTTTTCATCCACGGTCATGCCGGTCTCGGGAAGACCCATCTTCTCCAAGCCATCGGCCATTACGTTAAGAGCCACTACGTTGATGATCAACGACACCCGATAAGACGCATCGTCTATGTCTCAACGGAGACCTTTCTGAACCAATTCGTTGATGCAATCCGAACCAATACTCGCAGCGACTTCAAGCGAATCTACAGGGAAGTTGACGTACTTCTTGTAGACGACATTCAATTCCTCGAAGGAAAAGAGGGTTTACAGGAAGAATTTTTCCATACGTTTAACTCGCTCCACGAGGTAAACAAGCAGATCGTGTTGACGAGTGATCGTCCGCCGGACGCCATTCCAACACTTGAAGATCGCATGACCAGTCGTTTCAAGATGGGTCTTTTGACCGATATCCAACCTCCCGATCTTGAGACTCGTCTGGCAATTCTGAGAAAAAAGGCGGAACAGTCCAATTTTGTAATCGACGACGAAGTTCTTACGTTCATCGCCAGTAACATCAAGGACAACATCCGAGAATTAGAGGGAGCTCTCACTCGGGTTACCGCATACGCCAGCTTCAACGACAGATATCTCGATCTGGAACTCGCCCAGTACGTCCTTCGGGACATAACCGCTCGTCGCGAACCGCAGCCGGTGACCGCCGACGTCATCTTGAACGCCACGGCCGATCTCTTCGGATTCCACGTCGACGACATCGTGGGACCGCGGCGGCAGCGGCCCCTGGTGAAGGCGCGCCAAGTATCCATGTACGTATTTCGAGAGCTAACCGAGCTGAGTTACCCCGACATCGCCCGGGTGTTCGGCGGGCGGGACCACACCACCGCCATACACGCCGTGCAGAAGATCACCAAGCAAATGGCCGAGCAACCGGAGACCTTCAACCAGATCACCGAGCTGATCCAAAGGATCAAGAATGCGTGAGTCGGCGTCTTGGGGATCTGCGGGGGATCAAGCGGGGAAAGAAGGCCCTCTGCTGGGGACAGCGAGACCTCCATCCACAGCAATTCGGCGACAACCGCGTACAATCCACTTGCCTGGGGAAACCGCAGGAGAAAGTATTCATGGGCTGACCAGGGGAAATGATACGTTTCCACATTTCCACCGCCCTACTGCTAACAGCAGTAATTAATTAACTACTACAGGTAAGAAAGCGAGAACCCTGTGAAATTCCGATGCGAGCGAGATGCCCTCCTTGAGGCACTGTCGGCAACCGGCCGAGCAGCGGGAACTCGCGGGGGATTTCAGCTGGTGCTCTCCGGGGTGCACATGTCGCTTGAGGGGGACGAGTTGACCCTGACTGCGACCGATCGGGAGTTGACCATCACAGTGCAGCTGACGGTAGCGGGAGGCGGCGACGGTGAGGCGGTGGTGACTGCCCGGCTGGCCAACGAGGTTGTTCGCTCCTTTGATGCCGGCGCGGTGAACGTGGAAGTTGACGACGAGGGCATCCACATTGACTCGGCTCGCTCCAAGTTCTCCTTGCAGACCATGGGAGTGGAGGACTTCCCGCAGGTTGCCTCCCTGGAGGGAGACCCCGTGGTTCTTGAGGCGGAGGGATTGCTGACCGCGTTGCGACAGGTGGTGAAGGCGGCATCGGCTGACGAGTCTCGGCCGGTATTGACGGGGGTACTGTTGTCGGCTGAGGAGGAGGGACTTCGCATGGTTACCACCGACTCCTACCGCTTGGCCTTGTGTGATCTACCCGGCTTGGAAGTACTGGGATCCGACCAGAGCGTGCTGGTGCCCTCAAGGGCGCTGCAAGAAGTAATCCGGCTGTTAGGGGACGTCGAGCAAGTGAGCGTTCGGTTCAGCGAGCGCGAGGCCTCGTTCACGGTGGGTGTAGTAACGGTGACCACCCGGCTGATTGAAGGGGAATTTCCCAGCTATCAGGGCTTGATCCCCACCCACCAGCCGAACCGGCTCACTGTGGGCACCGAGGCCTTTATCAACGCGGTGAGAAGGGTCCGCCTCATGGCTCAGGATTCGACCCCCATTCGATTGGATATGTCAGAAGGCGGACTCGAGCTATCGGCCACGACGCAAGACGTGGGTGAGGCCAGGGAGCAATTGGACGCGGCGTTCGAAGGCGAAGACCTCACCGTGGCATTCAATCCCGAGTACTTGCTCGATGGAGCGGAGGCCGCCCCCGGTGAGGAGATCGTGCTGAACACGGTTGACGCGCTGAAGCCGGCGGTAATCCGAACACCAGGGTCCGAAGAGTTCCTATACCTGTTGATGCCCGTTCGCATCAACTGAGCCCCGCTTGCGTCAGTTGGACAGAGTGTGCGGCTTCAACATCTCTGGCTAGCGGACTTTCGCAATTATTCCCAGCTCGAATTGGAGTTCCCCGTCGGCACGAGCCTGTTAGTGGGGTCCAACGGAGAGGGCAAGACCAATTTGTTGGAAGCGGTCTATTACCTGGCCACGATGACTTCGTTTCGCGTAACCCCCACCGAGGCTTTGATCCGAACCGGTGCCGAGGCCACCGGGGCGGTGGCGAGGGGCGAGATGAGGGTCGACCAAAGAGAGGTTCTCTTTGAAGCCTCGTTGAGGTCTACGGGGCGCTCCCAATTTCAAGTAAACCGCCAGAAGGTCCGCCGGCGAGATCTGCTGGGCCTGGCCCCAGTGTCCATCTTCATGCCCGACGACCTGGTTCTGCTCAAGGGGGGGCCAGGTGAACGGCGCCGTTTTCTCGACACCGCGTTGAGCCAGATCGACCCCCGGCTCGATGTGGCGAGGTCGGACCTTGAGAGCATCCTACGGCAGCGGAATGCCCTGCTTCGCCAGACCGGCGGCCACCTCGGTTCTGACATTGCCGTGACCCTGGATGTGTGGGACGACAAGCTCGCCGATGTCGGCGAGCGGCTGGCCGCGGCCCGAAGGAGTCTGGTGGCCGAGCTCAGTGTCGGGGTGGCTTCGGCTTATGGGGAGATAGCCGGGCGAACGACTCCGGTAGAGCTGGATTACGAGTCAACCTGGCCGGAGGGCGAACTGAAGGAGATGCTGGGCCAAGTCCGCACCGAGGATCTGCGTCGGGGGGCGACGACGGTGGGGCCCCATCGCGACGATATGGCGGTAGTTCTGGATGGAAGGCCGGCCCGCACCCATGCCTCTCAGGGAGAGCAGCGATCGTTGGCCCTGGCTTTGCGCCTGGCAGTACACCGGGAATTGGAGAAGGCGACCGGCCAGTCTCCGCTGCTGTTGCTAGATGACGTGTTTTCTGAGTTGGACCCGGATCGGTCGCGTGGCGTTCTGGGCGCCTTGCAGTCGGAGCAGACTCTGCTGACGACGGCGGGCGCGTTGCCGGGTGACATCGACTACAGCGCCCGCTTTCGGGTGTCGGCCGGCCGGGTGGTCCGCGAAGAGTGATCTATTGGTCGCCAGGGCGGTGTTGTCGAGGCAGACTGGGAACATGGGGTGGGAGCCGCTGAAGAAGTCGTCGGGACCGAGGCGGTTGAAGGAGGCCCTCGATCGGCTGGCATCTGGGTTGAGGGTTCCGCGGGCCCAGGTCTTGAGCATGGTCTTCGACTCTTGGGAAGGGCTGGTCGGCTCGGTGATGGCCGCCCATTCGTCGCCGGTGCGACTGGTTGACGGCGAGTTGGTGGTGTCGGTGGACGACCCCGCGTGGGCCACCGAGATGAGGTTCTTCAGCGCCGAGCTCATCGGCCGGATCAATGCCGCCGCAGAGGAGGAAGCTGTCACTTCGCTGACGGTGAAGGTCCGCCCTCGATGATGGCGGCCAGAGGCCGGCAAACCCCTCTCCGGTGAGTCAATCGGACCCCGAAAACTGGTAGAATTCCACTATCGGAGGCAGCGCAATTGGCCGACTTGCCCGCGAGGCGAACCGTTCGGCGGGAGCGTCTGCCCATCCCCCTACAAGGCCCGTCTAGCAGGGCAGAAAAGCCAGGTCGTGACTAACACGTCTGAGTCTTACAGAGCCGAAGACATAACCGTTTTGGAAGGCCTCGACGCCGTCCGGACGCGTCCGGGGATGTATATCGGGTCTACCTCGGTGACCGGGTTGCATCACTTGGTGTACGAAGTGGTGGACAACGCCGTCGACGAGGCCATGGCCGGCTTCTGCACGTCGATCGAAGTAACCCTTTTGGCCGATGGCGGCTGCGAGGTTCGGGACAACGGGCGGGGCATTCCCGTAGACCCCCATCCCCAGCATCCCGACATGAGTGCGGTCGCAGTGGTGCTCACCCTCCTGCATGCGGGGGGCAAGTTCGGCGGCAACGGTTACAAGGTGTCGGGCGGCCTGCACGGTGTGGGGGTGTCGGTAGTGAATGCCCTTTCCACCCGACTGGAAGTAGAGATTGATCGGGACGGCCATAGCCACTCGATGTCTTTTGCCAACGGCGGGGAGATGACGGAGAAGCTCCGGGTCATTGGTGACAGCCCCGAGAACCGCACGGGCACGATTGTTCGCTTCTGGCCCGATGAGGGCATCTTCGACGATGTGCGGTTCAGGGCCCAGGCACTGCTCGAGCGGCTCCAGATGATGGCGTTTTTGAATCGCGATCTGGAGATCAAGTTCCGCGACCTGCGCGCCGACGGTACCGGGGGCGCTGATTGGACGGTGTACTGCTACCAGGACGGCATTAGCGACTTCGTGCGCGAGGTGAACAGTTCCAAGGACGCGCTGTTCGACGATGTCGGCTTCTTCTCGCAGCAAGAAGACGGCGATGAGGTGGAGGTCGCGTTTCAGTGGAACAGCGGCTACAACACCGATGGCCTGCATTCTTTTGCCAACGGCATCAACACTGTTGAGGGGGGGATGCACGAGGAGGGCTTCCGCAAAGGGCTCACCCGAGTGGTCAACGACTACTGCCGGGCCAAGGGGCACCTGAAGGACAAGGACGACAACCTGGCCGGTGAGGACATTCGCGAAGGGCTGACGGCGATTGTGAGCGTCAGGCTGCGAGAGCCGCAGTTTGAGGGTCAGACCAAGTCGAAGTTGGGCAATACCACCATGCGCTCTCTGGTAGAGCGGGCGACGAACGAGAAGCTGGCCGAGTGGCTGGAGGAGAATCCCACCGACGCCCGCAAAATCACAACCAAGTGCCTCCAAGCTCAGAAGGCCCGGCTAGCCGCCCGACAGGCCCGGGATGCCACCCGGCGGAAGTCAGCCCTAGATGGCGCGGGATTGCCCGGCAAGCTGGTCGACTGCACGTCTACCGATCGGGATGAATGCGAGCTGTTCATCGTGGAGGGCAATTCCGCCGGCGGCTCGGCCAAGGACGCCCGCGACCCCAGGACCATGGCCATCCTCCCCATCCGGGGGAAGATCTTGAACGTCGAGCGAGTGCAGGTTGACCGGATGCTCCGCAACACGGAAATCCAAGCTTTGGTCACTGCGATTGGCGCGGGCTTCGGCAACGAGTTCGATTCGGCTGAGAGCAACGGCGCCAAGGACGCGGTAGACGGAGACCAAGAGCACAAGACACGGGTCCGTTACGGGAAGGTGATCCTGCTGGCCGATGCCGACGTGGACGGCAGCCACATTCGCACGCTGCTGCTCACGTTCTTCTACCGGCAGATGCGCGATCTGGTGGTGAAAGGCCATGTTTACATCGCCCAGCCCCCGCTCTACTCCACCGAGGTGGGTCGGTCGAAGATCTATTTGAAGGACGACCACGCCAAAGAGGCCTTCTTGGCTGAGAATCCCAAGCACAGTGCCGAGTTCCAGAGGCTGAAGGGCCTCGGGGAGATGGATGCCGAGGAGCTGTGGGCCACCACAATGGACCCGGCACAGCGCACCCTGTTGAGGGTCTCGGTGGAGCAGGCTGCGGCGGCCGACGAGGTGTTCTCCAAGCTGATGGGCGAAGACGTTCAATCGCGCAAGCGGTTCATCCAGACCAACGCCAAAGACGTCCGCTTCTTGGACATATGAGCATCAAGGAATCCAGTGCCCGACGAGCCTGACATCTCGCCTGAGCCTGAGGAGTCGCCGAGCGGCGCAGTTCAGGACATCGACATCCAAACCGAGATGGAGCAGTCGTTCTTGGACTACGCCATGTCGGTCATCACAGCACGAGCACTCCCCGATGTACGCGACGGGCTCAAGCCAGTCCACCGCCGCATTCTCTGGGGTATGTACGACCAGGGCACTCGACCCAATCGGCCGTATGTGAAGTGCGCCCGGGTGGTGGGCGATGTCATGGGGAAGTACCACCCCCATGGTGATCAGGCCATCTACGACGCCTTGGTTCGGCTAGGGCAGACCTTCTCGCTGCGCCACCCGTTGATCGACCCCCATGGGAACTTCGGCTCTCCCAACGATCCGCCGGCGGCCATGAGGTACACCGAGTGCCGCCTCGACGAGTTGGCCATGAGGCTGCTCGACGGCATCGACGAGCAGACCGTCGATTTCTCTGACAACTTCGACTCCACTGAACAAGAGCCGAAAGTGCTGCCGTCGCGGTTCCCCAACCTGCTGGTGAACGGCAGCCAGGGCATCGCCGTGGGTATGGCCACCAACATCCCGCCTCACAACCTGGGTGAGGTGATTGACGCGGTGAATCACTTGCTGGAGAACCCGGAGGCCACCAATGAGGACTTGATGGCGTTCGTGAAGGGCCCTGATTTCCCCACCCGGGGCCGCATCATGGGATACCAGGGTATTCGAGACGCCTATTCCACCGGCCAGGGGACGATCAAGGTGCGAGCCTCCGCAGAGATTGTGGAGAGCGGTTCCAACGTCCAGATTGTGGTCACCGAAATCCCATATCAGACCAGCGCAGAGATCATTGAGGAGAAAGTGGCCGACCTGGTGAATCGGCGGGTGATCGACGGTATTCGCCAAATCCACAATGAATCGGCCAAAGGTCGGACCAAGCTGGTGTTCGAACTGAAGAGGGACGCCCCTGCGCTGGTTGTGCTCAACAACCTCTACAAGCACTCCCCGCTGCAAACGAATTTCCCGGTGAACATGGTGGCGCTCGCCGACGGGGTGCCTCGGACCATGACGCTGCGAGACTGCCTGGCCGCATACGCCGGCCACCAGCAGGAGGTGGTGCGACGCCGGACAGAGTTCCGCCTGGAGGAGGCCCGCCGTCGGGAGCACATCCTCGAAGGGCTGGTACGGGCGGTGGACATGATCGACGAGATCATCGCCGCCATCCGGTCCTCGGACAACCGCGCCGCGGCCCGGGCAGTGCTGATGGGCGAGCAGTTCGAGTTCAGCGAGATCCAAGCCAATCACATTTTGGACATGCCGTTGGGTCGGCTTACTCAGCTGGGCCAAAAGGAGCTGAACGACGAGCTGGCCGAGAAGCGAGCGTTGATTATCGACTTGGAGGCCATATTGGCCGACGACGCCAAGCTGCGAGCCGTTATCTCAGAAGAACTGCTCGAAGTTCGAGAGGCCTTTGCCAACGAGCGGCGGACCCACATCATGGCCGACGAGGGTGAGATCGACATCGAAGCCCTGATCGATGACGAAGACCTGATGTTCAGCTTGAGCTCTGCCGGCTACGTCAAGACGGTGGCGCCTGACGAGTTCAAGACCCAGGGGAGAGGCGGCAAAGGCGTTATCGGCGCCAACCTCAAGGACGGGGACTACATCGCCTCGCTCATCCACACCACCGCCCATGCCTATCTGATGTTCTTCACCAGTTCGGGTCGGGTGTACCGCATCAAAGCCCACGAAGTGCCCCGGACGAGTCGCACCGCTCGGGGTATGGCCATTGTGAACCTGCTGCACTTGGCCCCGGAGGAGACCATTTCTGCGGTGATCGACACTCGGGACTACGAGACGATGCGGTACTTGTTGTTCGTTACTCGCCGGGGGGTAGTGAAGCGGACCCGGTTCTTGGAGTACGACAAGACCCGCACCAAGGGGCTGATCGCCATCAACTTGCGGGAGGGCGATGAATTGGTGCGGGTGCTACCCACTACGGGGAATGACGACATCTGCTTGGTGAGCGCGTCGGGGCGGCTCATGAGGTTTTCAGAATCAGAAGTTCGATCAATGGGACGAACCGCAGCCGGTGTGCGGGGGATGAAGCTGCTCGGTGACGACATCGTGGTTGCCGCCACCGCGGTGCAGCCCGAGGGGGAATTGCTCTTGGCCACCAACCAGGGCTTCGGCAAGCGGGTTCTTCTCGACCATTTCCGGTCCAAGCATCGAGGTGGCCAAGGGGTCATCGCCATGAAGCTGCCCAATGAGCGGGGTTCAGTGGTGGGGGCGCGGGTGGTCGCGCCCGACGACGAGGTGTTCGCAGTGGCCTCCAATGGAGTCACGATCCGAATGCCCGTCTCGTCGGTCTCGGTGCAGGGGGCTCACGCCGCCGGAGTACGGATAATGACCTTGTCTGAGGATCAAACCATGGCGGCCATAGCGCCGGTCTTATCCACCGGAGACGAGGAGTAGCCTCCTACTCGGCGAAGCTTCCCCCCAGACATGACAGCGGAGAAGCGCGATGGACGAGAGGGGATCGATTTCGGTGTTGGGCGTGGGGACATTGGCGGTGATCGCGATGGCGATCCTGCTGCTGGGCCAACTCGGCGCTGACGCCGTTCGCCGGGCTCGGGCGACAGCAATCGCCGACGTGGTGGCAATGGCCGCGGCGGCCGACCCCCAGGCTGCTCGAGCCACCGCCGCGGCCAACAAGGCGACGCTGGTTTCGATGGTGCAAGAGGGTTTCGAAACCGAGGTGGTCGTGCGCCGTAACGGTGCCCCAGCAACGGCCAGAGCAGAGTTCCGGCCGATCGGCTGGTGGTGCCAATCACTTTCGACCAGCGATCCCTTACACTTCGGGGCGTGTCCATCGACCCCGGTCGGGTGAGCGACCCCTCTGCCTCGCCGTTGCCCAGCCAGGCAGTGGCGCGCCAGCCGGTCAAGGTGACTCCGAGGGAGTACCGGAGGGCAGTGCGATTGCAGGCGCGCAAGGTGCGCCGGGTGATTCGGCACATAGAGCCGTGGTCGGTGCTGAAGATCTCGTTGATCTTCTACCTGTGCCTCTGGGTGATCGTGATGCTGGCCGGCGTGATGCTGTGGAGCATTGCGGTGGGATCGGGCACCGTGGACGACACCGAGTCGTTCATCGAGGAGTTGTTCGCCCTGCAAGAGTTCAAGTTCAACGCCAGCCAGATATTCCGCGGCTTTGCCATAGGCGGGTTGGTGCTGGTGGTGGCGGGCACGTTCTTCAACGTTTTGCTGTGTGTGCTGTTCAACCTCATCAGCGACCTGACCGGCGGAATGAGGGTCACTGTGATTGAGGAGGAGACAGCACGGCAGCGGCCCCGGACCCGGCCTCGCCGATTTCGTTGGCCTGCCTGGAACCCCCGTAAGTAGGCTGTCGGTTCGGTTTGGCCTTGGGGCTATAGCTCAGTCGGTTAGAGCGCACCCCTGATAAGGGTGAGGTCGCTGGTTCGAATCCAGCTAGCCCCACGTTGGAAGTTCTCCCCGGTTGCACCGCTTAGGGGGTTCGTTAGGATGGGTGTCGTGAAGATTCTGCGAAGAGCGCTGGTTGCTCTGGCAGGGGCGGCCGCCATCGCTGCCATTTTGCGTGCCCGGGGAACCGGGGGCGTACCGCCTCAGTCGGGCGGCTGGCGCCAGATCAGCGGCAGCAACTGACTCTGAACTGCTCCATCTGAGCCGTATTGTGACCCTCGTTCTGCCGGTCAGATAGCCGATATGAAAATCCTGGTAATCGGCGCGGGCGTGGTCGGCGCCGGAGTGGTGAAGCAACTGGCTGGCTCGCCTTCGATCCCCGTCAGCCGGGTGGCCATGATCGACCGAAATCACGATCGGGCCTGGCACCTGGCCGAAAAACATGGGCCTCCGGTGACCGTGGGAAACTTGGATGATCTGGCCGATGTGGTGGTTCTGGCTACCGCGTCTGGCACCCAGGCTCGACTGGCCCGTCGGCTTCTCGACCAGGGGCGGGTGGTGCTGGCCACCTCTGACTCGGTGTCTGATGTGAGGCGGATGCTGGGCATGAACGGGGCGGTTCGACAACAGGGCTCGCTGGTGGTTGCTGGAGTGGGTATGGCCCCCGGGCTGAGCGATGTGCTTGCCGTTCGGGCGGCCGCGGAGCTCGACCGGGTGACCGAGGTTCACGTCGCCAAGTTCGGCACCGGTGGGCCGGATTGCGCCCGTCAGCATCATCGGGCCTTGAGCTCTCTGGCGTTGGAATGGCGGGGCGGTTGGAAACAGCGGCCGGGCGGCTCGGGGCGGGAGCTCTGCTGGTTTCCGAGCCCGGTGGACGCAGCCGACTGCTACCGGGCGGCATTGCCTGATCCGATGCTGCTGGTTCGGAAGTTCAGCAGGGCGGATCGGATCACGGCCCGCATGGCAGCCACTCGGAGGGATCGCTTTTCCTCATGGTTACCGATGCTGCGGCCCCCGCATCCGGAGGGGAAGCTGGGGGCAGTGCGTGTAGAGGTGCGGGGCCAGCGAGATGGTGCTTGGGCGGGGCGGATCCTGGGGGCCTCAGGGGCGCCGGGGTTTGTGGCTTCGTCGGTGGTGGTGAGCGCTCTGGAGCTGATCGGGGCAGGGAGAGTTGATGGGACTGGAGTGATGGGGTTGTCGGAGATTGTGGACGCGGGGGAGTTCTTGAGCGTGCTGGAACGGCAAGGGGTGGTTTGTGAGGAGTTCGCTGGTTCCTAGCCGTTGGTGAGGAGAAGGCGGAGTTCTTCGTGGAAGTTCCCGTTGGTGGCTATCCAGTCGCCCGCAGATGGCGTGTTGGTGCCGTTCCATTGGGTGATTTGGCCGCCGGCTTCGGGGATTATGACGAGCATGGGGGCGATGTCCCAGAGGTTGAGGCCGGGGTCGATCATGGCGTCGACGCGACCGGTGGCTACCAGCACGTAGCCGTAGCCGTCGCCCCAGGTTCGCACTCGGGCCCCGGATGGACCGATACGGCCGAAGGTGCTGTTGGGCCACCATTCGAGGCCTGATGTGCTCAAGTACGACCGGCTTAGCTCGGTTTGGGAGCTCACTTGGCAGCGGCGGCCGTTGTGGAAGCAGCCCAAGCCTCGGCCGGCCCACACTGCTTCGTCGAGTGGGGGGACAGCCGCGACGCCAATGGACGGCCCGTGCTGATCGATCAAGGCCAGCAGGGTGGTGTACAGGGGCACGCCGCGGACGAAGCTGCGAGTGCCATCGATGGGGTCGATGACCCAGGTCCGCCCCGACGTGCCCTGCTCTTCGGGGTATTCCTCCCCGATCACCGCATCGTCGGGAAACCTCTTGGCCAAAGCCTCTCGGAGGAAGGCCTCCGCGGCCTTATCGGCTTCGGTAACCGGCGACCCGTCGTCCTTGCGTAGCACCGACAGCTCATGGTCGGAGAACCACCGCAGCGTTAGCCGTCCGGCTTCTCGGGCCAGCTCAACGGCCTCGTTCAACAGCTCGGCATCGGCCGACTCGGTCATCCCAAGATGCCTTGGTCCCGCAGTGAAGCCAGTCGGTCGTCGTCCAATCCCAACACCTCGCTGAGCACCTCGTCGGTTTGCTGGCCGACGGTGGGGGCGTGGGTGGGGACGGGGAGCTCCTCGTCGAAGAACTTGACGGGAAGGGGCAGTTGCTCGCAACCCACCTGCTCGGTGGTGAACAGCGGAAGGCGGTCTTGGAACTGCGGGTCGTCCACCACGTTCTTGGCGTTGTTAACCGGGGCGATGGGCGTGTTCACCCGGTCGCCGAACTCGAGCCATTCGGCGCTGGTCTTGGTGCGGAAGATGTCCCGCAGCTCCCGCTGCATTTCGAGATTGCCTCGGGCGTGGTCGGCGTACTTCGACCCCGGCCAGCGTTCGAAGAGGTCCATGCGGTCTAGGGCTTCACAGAAGTTCTTCCAAAACGCCTGTTCAGAGGCCATGAAGAGCACGTGGCCGTCGGACGACTCGTACATCTGATATCGGACGCCCTCCCACATGCCGGCCAGGCCGGGGGCCCTGCGCTCATAGTCGTCTGAGGGGTTGCCGGTCACCTCGTCTTCGGGGCGCTCGTAGGCCCTCCAGGTTTCGATGCGGTACCAGTCCATGTAGGCGGCCGCGTCGGACTGGGCCAGCTCGAGCCGGCAGCCCTCGCCGGTGTCCCGAGCCCGAATGATTCCGGCACACACCGCCAGCGCACCGATGAGGGGGGCGATGTTGATGCCGATGTTGGGCATCTCCGGGATCCGGCAGAAGCCGTCGTCGTCATAGGCGGGGGGAATCAGGCCGGCCCAGGTGTCGTAGGCAATGCCGTGGCTGGGCATGTCCTTGTACGGACCGGTCATCCCGTAGCCGCTGATGGTGGCGAACACGATCCGGGGGTTGACTTCCTTGAGCTGCTCGTAGCCCAGGCCTCGCCGCTCTAGGGCGCCGGGCCGCATGGCCTCCACCACCGCGTCGGCGTTGCGAGCCAGATCCAGATACAGCTCCACGCCCTCGGGCTGGCGCAGATCGAGCACGATGCTGCGCTTGCCCCGATGGGTGTGCAAATGCAGCAGCGACACCCCGTTGACAATGGGCCAGGTCATCTGGCGGATGTAGTCGCCTTGGGGTGGCTCGACCTTTATGACGTCGGCACCCATGTCGGACAGGAACGTGGTCAAGAAGCCGGGGCCGAGAAGCGAGCTCTCGATCACCCGGACACCGGCCAGTGGGGGAGCGGGGTGGCTCATGCCTTGGTACCTCCATCAACTCGCAAAATAATCCCATTACAGAAGCTGGCGTCATCGCTGGCTAGGAAGGCGAATGCTGAGGCGAGCTCGGACGCGTGGGCCGGTCGGTGGTAGGGCTCCATGATGGCCATGAGGGTGAGATCGACGTCTTCGGGAGGCATGAACTGCTTGTAGATCTCGGTCTCCACGCCGCCAGGGGCGATGCAGTTCACGCGGATCCCCTCGCGCCCGTTGGTGCTGGCCATGGTCTGGGTGAGCGCGACCACCCCGCCTTTGGAGGCCGAATAGGCCGAGCTCCACGGCTGGGCATGGGTGCCCGCAGTTGATGCGGTGTTGACGATGTTGCCCTGGGACTCAAGCAGGTGGGGCAAGCAGGCCTGGGACATGAAGAAGGTGCCGGTGAGGTTCACGCCGATCACCCGGTTCCATGCTTCCAGGGTCTCGTCTTCGTCGCGGGAGAAGTGGCCGATGCCGGCGATGTTGCACAGCACGTCGATCCGGCCATAGGCGTCCACTATCTGAGCGACGGTGGGAGCGATGGCGTCCAGGTTCAGCAGGTCCAGTTGGATGGCCATGTCGACGTCGTCAACTGGGTCCCGGTCGATGCCCACCACGGTGCCGCCCTCTGCGCGCAGACGGTCGGCGGTGGCCCGTCCGATGCCGGAAGCCGCGCCGGTGACTACGGCGATTTTGTCTTCAAATCGGTTCATGCCCAAAGCATGGCCTATTGGGGCGGTCGGCGATGCATCAGAGCCGTGCGAACGGCGCGACAAACAAGAGCTTCTGAGCCCGTGCAGTAGGCCCGGTGCTCCAGGGTCACCACCCCCTGCGTGGGGCGGGACTTGGATTGGCGGGCGTCCAGCACCTCGGTCTCCACCCGGATGGTGTCGCCGGCGAACACCGGGGCGCCGAAAGAGACTTCTTGGAAGCCCAGATTGGCCACGGTGGTGCCCATCGTTGTCTCGTGGACGCTGATGCCCACCGTCAACCCCAAAGTGAGCAGCGAGTTCACCAGCGGTTGGCCGAACTCGGTGCCGGAGGCGTAGTCGGCGTCGAGATGGATGGGCGCCGGGTTCATGGTCATGGTGGTAAACGCCACGTTGTCGGCCTCGGTGATCGTGCGGCGAATGGCGTGGTGAACCACCAGTCCGGGGGTCAAGTCCTCAAACCACAGTCCAGTGACCGGTCGGGGAATCTGATGGTCTGCCACAGTGGCAAATTACCGGCCCGCGCGCTGAGGTGCCGCCATGGCCGCACGCCGAGAGGGGGCCTCAATGATCCCGGTCAACATGTCCACCAGATTGGCGGCGTACTCGTGGTCTTGAGTGGCCAAGGGATCGCCTGCTTCGATGCGGCGGGCCCGCTCGGCCAACGAGGCGGTCATCAGCTGGATCATGCCCAGAACCCGCTCGTCTCGCTGGGCCTTGTCGGTGGCCGATGAGCGGTCTCGCAACAGCCTCAAGATGGCGTTGAGGTTTGCCGGCACGTGGGTGGGATCGAAATCCCAGCGGCTGAACTCTGCGCTGAGCTGGGCCACGATCCGCAGGTAGCACCGACCGCTGTCGGTGGCCAACCGGCGGGTGAGAGGCTGGACCAGCGCCGCGATGAGCGCGGGAGTGTGGTCGTCATCCAAAGAAGCCCACACCTCACCCCGGTCTTGGTCGATGGGCTCACCGTGCTCTCGCAAAATGGCGTCGAGCACCCCGCTACGGGACCCGAAGTGATAGGAGAGCGCCGAGCTGTTCTTCTGCCCAGCGGCGGCCACGATGTCTTGAACCCGCACCTTCCAGATGCCCTGCTCGGCGAACAGGCGCTCGGCTTCGGCGATCAGTCGGGCTCGGGTTTCGGTGGCGTCGCGGGGCACAGCCGCTGTTCCTTGAGTCTGTCGGGCTATTTGCCGTGGCCCAGGGGCAATATGGCGGTGTCGGGGATGAGTTCCACATCGATGCCGTCGGGCAGCGGGAACTCGAAGTCGGGATACCGACGCTGGGCGGTCGCCCGATATCGGTCGGTGGAGTGGATCGGATCGGGGTCGTACTCGGGGATGACCTTGGTGCCGAACACTTCGAGCATCTCGTCGATCTCGTCATGCTCCATGCCTTCGCCGGGCAGGCCGAACACCACCTGATCGCAGCCGACCGTCTGATAACGGGCCACCTGTTCGCAGACCTCTTCGGCATTGCCGCACAGCATGTAGCCGCCGGCAATGGCCCCGTCGAGCATCTCGTCGGTCCACTCCACCTGGTTGGGCGCAGAAGGCCAGGTGATGGCGTCGGGAGACTTGGGCATGGTGTCGTGGTAGAGGTTCACCATCGTGACCAGGTAGCCCCGCCCTTTGGCCTTGGCGATCTCCCGGGCCCGTTCCCGGTCTTCCAGGCAGATGACGGCGTTGGTCATCATCACGTTGTCGTTCTTGAACTGGCCGATCTGCTCCACCGGGCTTTGGATGGCTTCCTTGTAGGCGTCGATGCGGCCCTTGAGGTTGAAGATGGGCTCGAAGTTGAAGGCGATGGCGCCGATGCCCAGCGACCCGGCCTTGGCGAAGGTGGGCGGGTTGCCGCACGCCACCCAGATGGGGGGATGGCCGTGGCCGTGGGGCTTGGGCAGCACGTTGTGGGGCTTGGGCACCGAGAAGTGCTCGCCCTCGAAGCAGTAGTCGCGCTGCTCCCACATGCGGGGGATCTCGCGGATTACCTCATCCCACATCGACTTGGTTTCGGGCGGGGTCAGCCCGCCGAAGGTGGCCACCTCATGGCTGCCCGCGCCTCGCCCGGTGCCGAACTCAAAGCGGTTCTCGGTGATGTGGTCGAGCATTGCGGCCCGCTCGGCAATGCGGACCGGGTGTTCCTTGGCGGTGGGCAGGCTGGTGATGCCGGTGGAGAGATGGATGCGATCGGTTTTGGCGGCCACATAACCCATGACCGGGGCGGGGGCCGACATGTGGCTGTACTCAGTGAGGCAGTGGTGCTCACCGAACCAGGCGTACTTCCAGTTGTACTTGTCAGCGGTGATGACGTAGTGGGCCTCCCGCATCAAGGCAGTGTGCTCGGCTCCGGTGTCGTGGGCTGCCGGCCCAGGGATGTAGCCGTTGACGAAAATTCCGAACTCCATGGTCTCCTCCGCGTCCGTTAGGTGAGGGCAATGCTGAGCTAGTTCTAATGGAAGATATTAGAACGTGTCAAGTCAAACTTCGTCCACTTGGCTGCGGAGGGACTCGATCCAGCTCTGGGCCTCGCTCCACGCAGAGGAGGCATTGCTGTTCTTCTCCTCGCTGCCCCGAGTTGTGGTGGGATAGGAGCCGAGGAACTTCACCTCACCGTGCTTGGCCAGGATGCTGGTGAGGCAGTCGGCCACCAGCTGATCAGCGATGTGGCCCTCAAGGTCGATAAGGAAGCAGTAATCGCCCAACGCCTTTTTGGTGGGCCGGGATTCCAGTTTGGTGAGGTTGATGGAGCGGGCCGCGAACTCGGCGAGGATGCCCATCAGCGAGCCCGATCGGTCGGCACGCTGGAAGACCACGATTGAGGTCTTGTCGTTCCCGGTGGGGGTGGGCACGCCCGAACTGGAGACCGCCACGAAGCGGGTTTGGTTATCCGGGTGGTCCTCGATGCTGGTGGCGATCAGCTCCAGGCCGTAGAGCTGCTGAGAAAGGGCGGTGCCGATTGCAGCAACTGC
Source organism: Acidimicrobiia bacterium (assembly GCA_022822265.1). Classification (GTDB taxonomy): domain Bacteria; phylum Actinomycetota; class Acidimicrobiia; order Acidimicrobiales; family Bin134; genus Poriferisocius. The sequence goes on from JAJECA010000025.1 coordinate 58,751, forward strand.
CGCGTCTTGGGAAGCGGCGAGGTCCAGCGCCGCGGCCGCGGTGGAGTTGGCTGCCACTTCTTCGGCATGGGGCAGGTTGTCGGTCAGATAGCGCCGGCACTGGGCAGTGGCCACTGGAAAGCTGATGACCCGTTGAATTGTCTCCAACGACGCGCCGGGAAGGCCGAGAAGGTGGAGACGGACGTCGATGATCACCTCTCGCTGGATGAGAAGGTCGTGTTCGAAGATCAAAGCGTCGAGGGCGACGTTTACCGTGCCCTCTATGGAATTCTCGATGGCGGTAAACCCCAAGTCGGCGCGGCCATCCGCCGCGGCCTCTAGCACCTCGGGGATCGACCGGCAGAGCAGGTGATCGGCTTCAGCCAGGTCGGGCTGGGTGAGAAGTGCTTCCTCGGTGAAAGTGCCCGGAGGTCCCAGATAGGCCACATGACTCACGGATCGGACAGAGGCAGTCACAAAAGGGCAGGATAGTGGGAGTGGATGAGGCCTTTGTTCGGCAATTGATGGCAAACGTGCGCGATGGCACGGTGACAGCAGACGATGCCGTGCGGCAATTGCGCCGCTTGCCGTTCGCTGATTTGGGTTTTGCCCGGGTGGATCATCATCGCAGCCTCCGACAGGGATTGGCCGAGGTTGTGTACGGCCCGGGCAAGACCCCCGACCAGTGCGCGGCCATCGTGAGGGAATTGTTGGATCAGCCGGGCGGCCCCGTGCTGTTGACCCGAGCCTCTGATGAGCAGGCGGCAACTTCGCTGGGCCTCAACCCCGGAGGGGAGCGCTACGACGCCACCTTGGTGTGGCGTCCGGCGACGCCGCGTCCCGAGCGGGTGGTGTTGGCCGCGGCGGGAACCGCCGACCTTCCGGTAGCCGACGAATGCGGCGTGGTACTGGCTGCTCACGGCTTGGCACCGCAGCGGCTGAACGATGTGGGGGTGGCCGGGCTTCACCGGATCCTCGGCGAGGTCGACGTATTGGCCTCGGCTGACGCCGTGGTGGTGGTGGCGGGGATGGAGGGGGCACTGGCCTCGGTGGTTGGCGGCCTGACCGCGGCCCCGGTGGTAGCCGTGCCCACCAGCGCGGGGTACGGCTCTTCGCTCGAAGGGGTCACCCCGCTGTTGGCCATGTTGTCCTCGTGCGCCGCGGGGGTGACCGTGGTGGGAGTGGACAACGGTTTTGGCGCGGCCTGCGCGGTGCTGCGGCTGTTCAAGTCGAGAGGGCGAGCGGCCTCAGAGGCGGAGATGACCGGAGCGACCGATGGCTGAGCCGGCTGGGGTTGCTTGGTTTCACTGCTTTAGCGGGATCGCGGGCGACATGGCGCTGGGGGCGTTGATCGACGCCGGGGCCGATGTGGCCGAAGTGCGGGACATATGCGAACTGCTGCCCTTGGGCGGTTGGGATCTGCAAGCCCATCCCACCCAGCGAGGGGGTGTCGCGGCTACCGACGTGAGGGTGATCACCCAGGAGACATCGGTGGTGCGCACCGCCAGTCACATCAATGCCCTCGTCGGAGAGGCTCGGCTACCCGACCGGGTGGCCGACCGGGCGCTGGCGATCTTCGATGCCCTGGCGCAGGCCGAGGGCAAGCTGCACCGCCGGCCGCCAGAGCAGGTTCATTTCCACGAAGTGGGCGGGCTGGACGCCATCATCGACGTGGTGGGTACCTGCGCTGCGCTGGAGGTACTGGGGATCGACCAGGTGTTCTCCAGCGCGGTGGCGTGCGGGCGGGGAATGATCCGCAGTGCCCACGGCCATCTGCCCAATCCGCCGCCCGCCGTGGTGGAACTGCTGGTGGGGTGCCCGACGTTCGGCTTGGATGTGGGAATGGAGCTGACCACGCCTACCGGTGCGGCGATTCTGTCGGCCCTGGCGGAAGGATGGGGTCCCATGCCGCCGATGACGATCTCGGCGAGCGGGTTTGGCTCGGGCGACAATCAACTGGAGGATCGTCCCAATCTGACTCAAGTGGTAGTGGGGTCGATGGCGGCATCTCGCCCTGCGGGCCAGCCGGTGATGTTGTTTGAGACCAACGTGGACGACGCAACCGGGGAGACCCTGGCGCACACGGTGGCATCGCTGTTGGACGCTGGGGCGCACGATGCCTGGATCACACCGATCGTCATGAAGAAGGGGCGGCCGGCCTACACGGTGAGCGCATTGGCTGATCCTGCGGTGGGCGATCAGGTGGCGGCCACCCTGGCGGAGGAGACGGGGTCGCTTGGGGTGCGGGGGCAGTTGGTCGAGCGGTGGCCTCGGGCGCGGCTGGAGCATGAAGTGGATGTGGATGGGCGCCGGGTTCGGGTGAAGGTGAGCGCGGGGCGGGTGAAGGTTGAGCACGATGAGGCTGTTCGGGCTTCTCGGTTGTTGGGGTTGCCGGCGCGTGAGGTTGTTTCGTTGGCTGAAGAAGCCTGGCGGCGACAGGGGGACGATGAGCCTGTTGCTTGAGGGTTTACCATCGTCCGGTGGTCGGCGGGTCCTGTCACCTACGGCGGCCTGGCCGTCGGGGCGGCCAGGTCCGCCTGCGGTGCCACCCCCCGACCACCTCCGTTGGGTACCTCTCCCGTTGTGAATTGGTAGGGAGGGGCGGCGGCTTTGCCACCGCCCCTATGATCGGGCGTTGTGATTGAGGATCGGCTGTACTTCAGACAGCTTTTGTCGGGGCGGGACTTGGCGGTTGGGGACATGATGGCCCGGCAGATGGTGAACTTCGTCTATCTGATCGGGGATCGGGAGACGGGGGAAGCGGTGGTGGTGGACCCGGCTTATGACCCGCAGGGGATCGTGGATCTAGTTGAGGCCGATGGGATGCGGCTGACGGGGGTGTTGGCCACCCACTACCACGCCGATCATGTGGGCGGGTCGATAATGCAGTTCTCCATCACGGGGGTGGCCGAGCTGTTGGAGCTGGTGTCGGTTCCAGTGCACGTGCAGGCCGATGAGGCCCGCTTCGTCACCATGACAACGGGCATCGGGGAAGACGATCTGTGCCTGCACCACAGCGGCGATGTGCTGTCGGTGGGGGAGGTGGACATCGAGATGATCCACACGCCGGGCCACACTCCCGGAAGCCAGTGCTTTTTGACCAACGGGCGTTTGGTGGCCGGCGACACGCTGTTCTTGGAGGGGTGCGGGAGGACCGATCTGCCGGGAAGCGATCCAGCGGCAATGTATGAGAGCCTCACCCAGCGCCTGGCCCGAGTTCCCGACAGTGCGACTCTGTATCCCGGGCATCTGTACTCGCCCCAGCCGTCGGCGTCGATGGGCGAAACCCGCCAAACCAACTACGTGTTCATGCCCCGCTCGGCCGAGCAGTGGATGGCGATGTTCGGCGGGTGATGGGAATGAGCTCAACTTCCACCGACAATCCCCTGGCCGCCTTGGACTCCCATGTGGCTGGCCCGCTGGAGGAGTTGGTGCAGGCCCTCGATGGCGTGGGGCTGGATCGCGGATTGTTGGAACTTTGCGCTGCCCGCATCGAGCAGATGATCGGCGGTGGGGCGTCGGCCGCTTCTCCCCAAGACGACCGAGAGAGGGTCGTGCTGGCGTTCACCGAGCAATACGTGCTGGACGCCCACGGGGTGACCGATGAGCTGTGCGCCGAGTTGAATGCCCATCTGTCGCCGCCGGAGCTGTCCGCGCTCACCACGGCCATAGCCACGTTCGAAGCCCTGGCTCGCAGCCGGGCAGTGTTGAAAGGAGTCATGGAATGACCAGGATCGCCATCCCCGAAGGTGGAATGTCGCTCTTCGACCACCAGCCCGAGCTGTTCGCGGTGTTCAACCGGTTCTACGGCACGCTGTGGAGCGAAGGGCAGTTGGACCAGGCCACCAAGGAGGTGGGCCGGCTCCGCAACGCCAGGGTCAACGACTGCAACATTTGAAAGAACCTCCGCTTCGCAGGTGCGAAGCAGCAGGGGCTCACCGAAGATCTGGTGGAGCAGATACAGGATGGCTACGGCGACAGCGATCTGCCCGATCGATTGAAGCTGGCCTTGCGAATGGCCGATGCGGTGATCTCCGACCCGTCAGGGCTGAGCGAGGCTGATCAGACGGCTCTGCGGGAGGAGTTCACCTCGGCCGAGTTGGCTGAACTGGCATTGACAGTGGCAATGGCTGCCGGATTCTCCAAAGCGGCCATCGCTTGGGGCCCGCCCCCGGTCATCCCCGTTACCGAAGTGCCCACCCCCACCCCCGATGGAACGGTGGGCTGAGTTGAACGGTGCGCGAGGAGGGACTTGAACCCTCACGTCCTTGCGGACACAGGAACCTGAATCCTGCGCGTCTGCCAATTCCGCCACTCGCGCTGGTTGTCGGGGTGGTCAGCGTACAAGACAACCGAACAGATCGATAACCAAGAATCACGCGAAATCCCTAGCCGAATGCCAAATTTGTCGAACGCTGGTTATAGTCCTCCGCAAAGTGGGGGCACCACGGTCATGGAACTCTGATGATCCGGCTAGAGGCGGGGCAAGCCACCGATAGAGGCCGACGTCGAGAGAAAAACGAAGACTCGATGCTGGTTGAAGGAGAACTCTTCGCGGTCGCTGACGGGTTGGGGGGTCACCGAGGCGGGGAGGTGGCGTCGGCCTTGGCGGTGGAGGTGCTGGCTGCCCAGGTAGAAACCGCGGTAGAGGCGCGAACTGGTGATCGTCGGCGACATCTGTTTGCCCGTCGGCCGAATGAGTCGCGGGCTCCTACGCTCGATGAGCTGGTGGATGCGGTGGATCGGGCGAATGAGGAAATCTTGGCCAAGGCCACGTCGAGTCCTGAATTGGAGGGGATGGGGACCACGTTGTGCGCGCTGGCGGTGGTAGAACACGAGCAAAGCCGGGAGTTGGCGGTGGTCAATGTCGGCGACTCCCGGGTGTATCGCTGCGATGACAGCGGGTTCCACCAGCTCACCGAGGACCACACCGTGGTGCAAGAGATGGTCAAAGCAGGAATCCTCACTCGCCAAGAAGCGGAAGTCCACACTTACCGTCACCATCTCAGCCGAGCACTGGGCATTGAGTCGAAAGTGGTGGTGGACGACTGGGTTCTGGAGCCGGTGAGCGGCCATCGCTACCTGCTGTGCTCAGACGGGCTGACCAACGAGGTACCCGATCGGGACATCCATTCGATCCTGCTGCAATTCGAGTCGCCGGCCGAGGCGGCGGATGCGTTGGTAAGCCAGGCCTTGCAGCACGGGGGCAGCGACAACATCACGGTCGTTATCGTGGACGTGGCCGACGTCGCCCTACCTTAAAACCAGCAGGTCGAGAAGTACGCTAGTTTCGCCATGCCAGACAACGGTCAGGAGCTTTTGGGCGGTCGATACCAGCTGCGAAGCCAGATTGCTCGCGGCGGTATGACCGATGTTTTCCTGGGTCACGACACCTTGTTGTCGCGGCCGGTGGCCATTAAGCGCCTGTTTCCAGAATTCGCCGCTGATCCAAGCTTTGTGGAGCGATTCCGGCGGGAGGCCACGGCGGCGGCCAACCTCAATCACCCCAACATCGTGGCGGTGTATGACTGGGGTTCGGCCGAGGGCACGTACTACATCGTCATGGAGTACATCGAGGGCCAAAGCCTGGCCGAGCTCTTGCGCTCGGATGGCCCACTGCCACCGGAACACGCCGCAGAGATCGCCCTTTCGGTAGCTGCCGCACTGGGCTTCGCCCACAACAACGGGGTCATCCACCGAGACGTGAAGCCGGGCAACGTGCTGCTGTCGCCCGACGGGAAGGTGAAGGTCACCGATTTCGGTATTGCCATTGCCGCATTCGGGGGAGCGGAGGCGAACCTCACCCAGACGGGCTCGGTGATGGGAACAGCCACCTACTTCTCCCCCGAACAGGCCCAGGGGCAGTCGCTGGATCACCGCAGTGATCTGTATTCGCTGGGGATCGTGTTATACGAGATGCTCTGCGGCCGACCCCCGTTCACCGGCGACAGCTCGGTGGCGGTGGCCTACAAGCACGTTCAGCAAGCAGTGCCCGCCCCGTCGTCGCTGGGCGTCGTGCTGCCGGAGTCGCTTGAGGCCATCACCATGAAGTTGCTGGCCAAGAATCCGGCCCAGCGGTATCCGACCGCTCGAGACCTCCAGCGGGACTTGCGGCGATTTCGAGAGGGTCGCCATCAATTGTCAGCCCGCAAGCAGCCAGCTGAGACCCCTCCGGCATCCGACGCTCCGCTCGCAGCAGAGACTCCGCCAGCCAAAGAAGCGGAGCAGCCTGCGGTTGCCCAGCAACCACCACCGGCCGCGGGCGGGCCGCCCCAGCCCCCGGCCTCCCCACCTCCCGCACCGGTAACGGTTTTGGAGCCCTCGTCTCGCGCTGGTTTGTACACCGCCGCCGCGGTGATATTCATCGCCGTGGCCGTTCTCGTGTTCTTTGTGCTGTCGAACGTTCTCGAAAACGGCGAGGACGTCGCTCCGCCGCCGGTGACCGTTGCCCCGGTTCCCCTGGTTTCGGTGCCCGACGTGGTGGGATTGTCCAGCCAAGCGGCCATTCGAGAGCTTCGGGCTTCCGGATTCGTGGTCAGCCAGGTGTTTGAGGCCAGCGAGACGGTGCAGGCCAATGAGGTGATCTCCCAGTCCCCGACGGCGCTCTCCGAATTGGAGCAAGGAGACGAAATCGAGATCACGGTGAGTTCGGGGGCGGTTCCGGTGGCGGTGCCCGGGGTGGTGGGCCAAAACGCCAATGACGCTGCTCGCTTCCTGCAAGACCGCGGATTTGCAACAGAACTGCGAGTGGAAACAGGGTCCACTGCTCCGGCAGGACAAGTGCTGCGCCAAGAACCGGCGCCCGGCAGCGAAGTAGCACCGGGCAGCACCGTCGTACTACATGTGGCCGAGGGGATTCAGCCCGTGGAGGTCCCCGATGTCAAGGGTATGACCCTGCTGCAAGCCACGCAGGTTCTGGCCCAGGCCGGACTGTCGGTGACCGACGAGCCTCTGATGGAACCGTCCAGCGACGTGGAGGAGGGTTTGGTGATCGGCACTGAGCCCGCGCCGCCCGTCCTGTTGCTGCCCGACTCTTCGATCACCATCGTGGTATCCACTGGTCCGGAGTACGCGGTGGTGCCCAGTCTGATCGGTCTGACCCCGGACACTGCCGCAGAGCGTTTGGCCGAACTGGAGCTGGTGCTGATTCAACCGGTTCTCGAATGCGATTTTCCCAATGACACAGAGGAGCTGGTTGGCCGAATCATGGGACAGGTACCGCCGGCCGACGAGGAGCATCCTCTGGGTACGGAGGTGATCGCGTGTCTGGGTCAGCCTGCTTCGTTCATACCGCCTCCGGCGACCGTCGAACCCGGGCCCACCAGGGACCCGGGTCGCCCGGTTGAGCCCTTGACCCCCCGACAAACCCAGGCCAGGGACGCAGCTGCGGATGTAAATTTGAGGTCCATTGCGGCGGCGAGTCAACCGGGTGCTCTGGGAAGCATCGCCAACTGGAATGCGCTGTCGAACAGGTTCCAATCGGAGTGCGGTGCGCTGGCCGCGGCCTACTTAGACATCCCCGGGTTCTCCGTGGAGTGGAACCTTGAGCCCCCCTATCCGATGCCGGCCGCGGCGGCCAACGCCTCCAACTGGGCTGAAGGGATCGATGGCGACACGCCGGGCGTGGACGATGGTTGCGCGGTGTCTTGGAACTAGGGGCTGGCGGCCGTCTGAGCCAGAAAATTGGACAGCATGTCGTGGCCCGAAGCGGTGAGAATCGACTCAGGATGGAACTGCACTCCCTCCACCGGGTGATCACGGTGGCGCAGCCCCATCACCAGCCCGTCGACGGTCTCCGCCGTGATGGCCAGGACATCGGGCACCGAAGACCGCTCCACAATCAGTGAGTGGTACCGGGTGGCCTCGAGGGGATTGGGAAGCCCGGCAAAGACCCCTTCTCCAGTGTGGTGGATCACCGACGTTTTGCCGTGCATGACCTGGGGGGCTCGGATCACCTGCCCGCCAAAAACCTCCCCGATGCATTGCAACCCAAGGCACACTCCGAGCACTGGTCGGACACCGCAGAACTCTTGAATGAGGGCATTGCTCAACCCGGCATCGGAAGGTCGTCCCGGCCCGGGGCTGATGAGCACGCCGTCGGGGTCCAAGTCGAGGGCCTGCTCGAGGGAGAGGGCGTCGTGGCGAAAAACGATCGGTTCTGCCCCCAGTTCACCCAGGTATTGGACCAGGTTGTAGACGAACGAGTCGTAATTGTCGATCACCAGGATTCTGGAGCTCACGGGTGCCAACGATATCGGGGGCCGCTGACCACGAGTGCTGGATAATTCGGGGTCTATCCTTGGCCCATGGCCAAGCCGACCAAGCGCAGAGTGCAAGGCGGGCGGGTAACACCAAGAGGTACCCGGCCCGAGAACGAGGCCGCACCTCGAGTGCCGGTCTCCGCCGAGAAGATCAGCCCAATCTGGGTGCCGGTGTTGATGTGCACCCTTCTGGCGCTGGGCGCCATCGTGATCGTGCTGAACTACGTGGCGCTTCTGCCCGGCGATACCAACAACTGGTACCTGATGGGCGGCCTCGGGCTGCTGCTAGCGGGAATGCTGGTAGCCACCCAGTGGCATTAGCTGGTAGCCACCCGGTGGCAGTAACAACCTGGTTGCCTCCAAGTTACGGGTTAGTTACGAGCTTGTAGTTTGTGCCCAGATTTGTTCACAGTCTGTGGATAACCAGGGGCGCGCCTGACTGGGCACTATTCGTCGATGGGAGCGAGCAGATCCATATCGTCGCCGCAATGGCGGGGCGGTTCGGGATCTTCCTCGGGGGCGACGGTCATGCGGACTTCGGCATAGCAGATTGAACACCGGTAGGTGATCTTCACCCTTCGCAGCTCACCGGGCGGTGGCGGAGGGGGAAGGGGCTGGCGGATCATCAACAGCACGCCGATGCCCACCCGGATGAGGATCATTCCGGCGAGGGTGGCGATGAGCACGCTTAGCCACAGAGGCACCTATTCAGCGTAGACGTGCCAGTACTGTGGGCCCATGGACGAGATGAATTTGGCAATGCTGCTGCTGCGGGTAGGCATCGGACTTACCTTCGCCGCCCACGGTTACGGCAAGATCTTCCAGGGCGGGCGAATCCCCGGTACCGCTGGCTGGTTCGACAGCATGGGGATGAAGCCGGGCAAGCTGCATGCCTGGATGGCGGCGCTCACCGAGATCAGTGCCGGTTTGCTGTTGGCATTGGGATTTCTCACCCCGTTGGCGGCCGCGGGAATGGTCGGGGTCATGGTGGTGGCCGCATGGACCGTTCACCGCCACAACGGATTCATGATCGTGCGGGAAGGTTGGGAGTACACCTTCGTGCTGGCACTGGTCGCCGTGGCGGTGGCCACGCTAGGGCCCATGGAGTGGTCGGTGGACAACGCTCTGGGAATCGATGACGACTGGGACGGATACGTTGGCCTGGCCATCGGTGCGGGCGGCGGCGTCCTGGCTGGGATTACCCAGCTCGCCCTGTTCTATCGCCCCCCCAAGTCTGAGGAAGCCAGCTGAACAGTGAGCGATACCGGTGTGGTCCTGTTGGATCACGAAGCGCTGCGGCGCTACGAGAAGCACATCTTGGAAGGACTGGGGGTTCCCTCCGACCAGGCTGAGATCGTCGTCGACAACCTGGTGGAAGCCGATTTGCGGGGCGTGGACTCCCATGGCGCCCACCTGATCGAGCTGTACGTGGCCCGGCTGAGGTCGGGGCACTTGCGACCTGTTACCGAAGTCGAGGTTGTCCGCGACGACGGCGCCACCGTGATGCTGGACGGCGGCATCGGTTTCGGGCAGGTGTCAGGGGTGGCGGCCATGGAGTTGGCGGTCGAGCGGGCCAAGGCCCATGGGGTGGCGGCCGTCTCCGTTCGAGAGGGAACCCACTTGGGGGCCTTGGCCTATTACACGCTCCCCGCGGCCGAGGCCGGCTGCTTCGCCATGGCGGTGCAAAACGGCCCGGCCATCGTCCCTCCCTATGGAGGCCGGTCGGGCATCTTCTCCACGAATCCTTTCTCCTGGGCGGTTCCTGCGGGAGAGGAACTGCCCGTGGTGTACGACATCGCTACGACCGCGGTGGCCGGAAACAAGATTCTGCTGGCCAAGAAGCGGGGCGACCCGACCATTCCCGAAGGATGGGCCAACGACGAAATGGGCCGCCCCACCACGGACACCGCAACCGCGTCGGCTCAGAATCTGTGCTGGTTTGGGGGCTACAAGGGGTTTGGCATCGCCCTCATGGTGGAGGTGCTCTCGGGGATCGTTGCCGGAAGCAGCTTCGGGCACACCGAGCAAACCGAGAGTGAGCTGGTGGGCAATCGCCGTTTGGCCAAGGGATGGATGTTCTTCACCCTGGACCTGGAGCGGTTTTGCGGGGTGGACCGATTTCGGGAGCAAATGGACCAGCTCATAAGAGACGTCCACAACACCGAGCGGGCCGAAGGCGTGGACCGGATCTTTGTGCCCGGCGAAATCGAGCACGAGAACCGGGCCGAACGGCTCGCTTCGGGGATCCCCCTGCCGGTGGCGCTGGTGGAGGAGATCAGCGCAATCGGCGCCGACTTCGGCCTGCCCCCGCTGGGTTCTGACTAGCGGGAGATCGACGTTAGACGTTCTGCTCGAAGACCACCTTGACGGCCCCTCGGGCGCCGGCCTCCGCGGCATGGGCGATGGCCTCCCGATAGCGATGCAGGGGATAGCGGGCCGAGACCAGCTGCTCGAGGTTGGCTGAGGCCACCAAGTCGAAGGCCATCTCGAAGCTGGTCGCCGTCTTTCCGCCATGGAGGGTTTCCGTACCGTAGGTGTAGGCACCCACCAGTTCGGTCTCACGATGCCACAGGCCGGTCAGGTCGATGCGGGCCGACTCCGGCATTCCCAAAAGCACCACTCGCCCCCGAGGCCGGGTGATGGCGATGGCATCGGCCACTGAACCTGGATTGCCTACGGCGTCAATCGTGATATCGACCCCTCCCGAAAGGTAGTCGCCCAGCATTCGACAACCGCAGAATCTCCGCACAGCCCGGCGCACCTCATGGGGGTCGACCACGATGTCGGCACCCAGGGCGGTGGCCAGATCTTGCTGGTGGGGGTATTTGGCGGTGGCGATGATCGTTCCCGCCTCAGTCAGTGAACGCAGGGCGGCCAGCGAGCACAATCCCATCGTTCCCGCCCCCAGCACCGCTATGGAATCCCCCGGCTGGACCTGGGCTTTGAGGGCAGTATGGACCCCGCCGGCCGCGGGCTCCAGCATGACGGCCGCTTCATCGGTGAAATCGTCGGGCACCTGATGAAGCTGGCTCTGATGGGCGACTAGAGCTTCTCCCCAGCCGCCGCCGGTGCTGGAGCAGAAGCCGATCTGGATGCCGTCCTTGATGGTGCCACCGAGCAGGTAGCCGTAGTCCTCCCCGTCGCCGGGGGCGGCACCGGGGAAGGGAAGGGGCTCGTCGCGGGCCGCGGGTCCCAGAACCGGTTCGAGGGCCAGTCGGCGGCCGTCGTCGTCGACGCCCACCACTTCGTGGCCGGGAACGAACGGGAACGACACCAAAGGCTCGAAATAGCGGGATGAGCGGCCCTCCACAGTGGCCAGGTCTGAGCCGCAGATCCCCGTTAGCCGAGGCCGAATCGTATGCCATTCTGGTCCCGGCAGATCGGGAGGATCGATGTCGCGCAGGCGCAATGGGCCCACCCCGCCTCCGGCGCCAGGCATCACCCGGGAAGCCGCCGCGGCGGCTACATAGCGGACGGGCTTGCGCTCGAAGACCAGAGCCTCCATTCGCCCAGTCTTGCCGTGTGCTCCGGTCCAGGACAACCAAGCGTGGCAATGTGGCCCACCCGGGCCGCGATGTTCTCAGAGACTGAGGTACTTGGCTGGGCCGCGATGTTCTCAGAGACTGAGGTGTTAAACCGGGCCGCGATGTTCTCAGAGACTGAGGTACTTGGCTGGGTCGCGAGGGGAGCCGCGATAGCGCACCTCAAAGTGGAGATGGGGGCCGGTGGACCAGCCGGTGCTGCCGATAAAGCCGATGGTGTCGCCGATTTGGACTTGTTGGTTCAGACCCACGTTGTACTGCGAAAGGTGGGCGTACAGCGTGGACCATCCGTCCCCGTGATCGACGATGATTGTGTTGCCGTAGCCCTCTCGGTTCTTGACTTGTATGACGGTGCCGGAAGCGGCCGCCCAGATGGGGTCGCCCATGTCGTTGGCGAAATCGACCCCGGCGTGGAATCGAACGTACCCGAAAATGGGGTGGACACGATTGCCGAATCCCGACACCACCTCGCCCGTCACCGGGCGAAAGAACTGCGGGGGTGCAGGAATGTCGATGTCGTCGAATTGGCCGGCGCGCTCCTGCTCGGCGAGGCGGGCTAGGTCTTCCTGGCGCTGACGCTCCAATTCGGCCAGGCGGGCCAACTCAGCCGCGCGCTTGCGCCGTTCTTCCTCGAGGCGGATCCGCTCGCGCTCACGCTCGATCTCGTCTTCGATTTCTTCGATGTTCTGTTCGAGCCCAGATATGTCGCTCTCGATGTCGGCTTGTTCTTGGGCTTCGACAGCGATTCTCGCTTGGAGGAGTTCCCGCTTTCGGTTCCACTCGTCTTGGAGCCGTTCTTGGGCCTCTTGGAGCTCGGCCAGCTCGACAAGAGTCTCCTGGATCTCGATTTGGGCCTGCTCAATCTCGATTTGGGCCTGCTCAGCTTGCTGAACCGTTACCTGCTGGTCGTCGTAAGCCCTGCGCAGCCGGTCTATTAGCACCTGGACATCCCCGCCCAGTTCCTCAACGTAGAACTGCCGCCGGGCATTTCGGTTGGGATCGCCGTCTTCCAGCAGGAAGTTCGGCTCATACACCAAGTCGAGATAGAACTGAACCACCTGGTCTTGCAACTGATCTCGGATGGCTGCGATCTCCTGGCCCAGTTCCACGGCCAGCTCTTGGGCATCGACCACCCGCTTCTGAGCAGCGGATTGAGAGAGCTCCACTGCTCCTAGACGAGTCTTGGCTGCCGCGATCCAGGAAAGGACCTGGTTGAGCTGGGCGTCTACCTCCTCGATCTGGGCGTTGGTCACATCCAGCTCTTTGATGGCGAACAATGCCTCGCGCTGGAGCGCTTCCTGCTCTTGGCGCCGCTCTTCGATCTCCTGTCTCTTCTTTTCGATCTCTTGCTGGCGATCCTCAATAAATGAGTCTTGGGCCGCGCTGGGGGAGACAAGGGCCAGCGGCATTATGACCGAGAAAATGATGACGACCCGGAGGAAATTGCGCATGAAGAGCTATCAGAACTCGCAGTGGCGGTGGCTATGATCGTAACCAAATCGCAACATAATTCCAAGCACCCCTTTGATGTGATCAGTGTGACTGATGGGGCTGTTGTGGTCAACGGTATGTCGACTTCAGCGGCAGTTTCTCCAGGCATTCATGTGATGGATACCCTGGGGCAATGGCCGGGGGTTCCGACGTTTTAGATCGGCGAGAAAGGGTCATCCTCGCCGAAGACTTGGCCGGGGTTGCCGAGGGAACCCCGGGTGAAGTGATGCTTCACACTGGGATGCGCTGGCTGCGCTATTGGGTGCGGTTCGACAGCGGGGCTGAACGGGGCTCGATCCATCGCGACAAGCTGGTCAAAGAAGCCGAATGGGAGGACTTTCTGGTCAAGCGGGCCGAAGCCGAGGCGGCGGCCGAGGCGGCAGCCGAGTCCGGTGGCGGACCGAGCAGCGACCCAGAGGAGCAGACCACCGCAGCCGCAGGTGACGGGGCAAGCGAGGACGTGGTGGTGAACGGCGCAACGGTGCCTGCCCATCTGTTGTCCCGCAGCGCCTCAGCCCGCGAGCGCTTGGGCGGTTAGTTGGGCGGCGAGCAGGCCGGCTTTTCCGAGGCTGGCAATAGGGCGGCTAGCCCAGGGCGGCTGCTCCCGAAGTGACTGCGGAGAGCAGGGCAGGGGCCGTCGGGAGGATCTGATCGAGGTAGAAGCGGCTGGATGTCTGCTTTGCCCTCCAGAAGTCAGCCCGCTCCGGTTCGGCTGATTCGAGCAGACGGGAAGCGTCCCCCGTCTGAGCCATGATCCATCCGCCGACGGTGAGGCCGAGCATCTCTAGGAACGGAGTGGCGCCGGCCAAGGCGTCGTCGCCAGGGTGCTCGGCCAGCCAGCGGGCGGCATCGGCCACCACGGCGACCGCCTGGTCCAAGTTCTTGTCCAGGCCGGTCATGTCTTCCAGCAGCGACGCCAGCGGAGCGCCATCGGCCATGGGAAGCTTGCGTCCGACCAGGTCGATGGCCTGGATTCCATTGGTTCCCTCATAGATGGGGGCGATGCGGCTGTCACGCCAATGCTGGGCGGCCCCGGTTTCCTCGATGAATCCCATGCCGCCGTGTACCTGGATGCCCAGCGAAGCCACCTGCACGCCCTGGTCGGTACACCAGGCCTTCGATACCGGAGTCAGCAGTTCGGCCCGCTGCTGGGCCTGTAGGCGGTGGTCTGGATCGGGATGGCTGGCGGCGCGATCGGCCGCGGCCGCATTGAGGAGCAGCAACCCCCGCATGGCCTCCGTCCGGGCTCGCATGTCCAGAAGCATGCGGCGCACGTCGGGGTGTTGAATTATCGGCGCTTGGTGGCCGGGCTCGGTGTCGGCGCGTCTACCTTGGCGCCGGTCTGCGGCAAAGGCCGCCGCTTGCTGGTAGGCCCGCTCGGCCACCGCTAGACCTTCTAGCCCCACCAAGAGGCGGGCCTTGTTCATCATGGTGAACATAAGGCGCATGCCCTCGCCCTCTTCTCCCACCAGCTCTCCCACTGCCCCATCGAGTTCCATCACACAGGTGGGACTGGCATGTATGCCCACCTTGTGCTCAAGCCCGATGCACCGAATGGCATTTCGCTGAGCCAACGTGCCATCGGCTTCCACCAAATGCTTGGGCACGATGAACAAGGAGATTCCCCGGGTTCCCATCGGTGCGTCGGGAGTGCGAGCCAGCACAATGTGGACGATGTTGTCGGCCATGTCGTGCTCGCCCCATGTGATGAAGATCTTCTGTCCCCACAGGCGGTAGCTCCCATCGCCTTGGGGTTCGGCGCGAGTTGTGAGCGCGCCGACATCAGAACCCGCCTGGGGCTCGGTCAAGAGCATGGTTCCGGTCCAGGTGCCGCCGGTGAGAGGGGGCAACCAGCGGTTCTTTTGCTCGGGACTGCCGTGGGTGCTGAGGGCGCCGATGGCGCTCTGGCTCAGCATCGGGCAAAGCGAGAACGCCATGTTGGCCGATGTGAACATCTCCTGGATGGCCACGTCGACCACCAGCGGAAATCCGGCCCCTCCGTGTTTGGGATGAGCCGACACCGCGGTCCAACCGCTCTGGATGTACTGCTGGTAGGCCTGACGAAATCCCTCAGGGGTGATGACGTTGCCGTTGGCGTCGAGCACGCTGCCTGCCTCATCGCCGGTTCGATTGAGGGGGGCCATGACTTCGGCGGCCAGCCGCCCGGCCTCGGCCAGGAGGTCTTCGGTGTGGTCGAGTCCGACATCGGCCCATGCGGGCAGCTGGGCGAGGTCGTCCAAACCGGCAATGTGGCGCAGAGCAAAGGCGATGTCGTCCAAGGGGGCGGAGTAGGTGCTCATGTCACTCTTCTGGGGGGTTGTCGGGGATCAAAGCGGCCAGCAGCTGCTCGGCGGCCGCAGCGGGGGAGAGCTCGTGGCGCTCGACGCGGCCCATTGCGGATTCACCGGACTGGGCCTCGATGATGCGGAGAGCCCGGTCGCGCAAACCGAGCTCGATTCTGTCGGCCACCTCGCTGCGACGGCGTAGGCAGCGGCGGCGGATCAGCTCGCCGGAGTGGTGCAGAAATGAGGTGTGGCGCTCGATCTCCGACCACAAGTCGTCGATGCCCTCCCCTTCGGTGGCGGTGGTCAACACTATGGGGGCCCGCCACTCTCCTCGGTGTCCGAGATCGAGCATCAACTCCAAGTCCCGGCGAGCGCCGCGGGCATCGGGCCGGTCGGCCTTGTTCACGACGAAGATGTCGGCCACCTCCAACAGCCCTGCCTTGTTGGCCTGCACCGCGTCGCCCCAGCCGGGGGTCACCACCACCACGGTGGTATCGGCGGCGGCGGCGACGGTCACCTCCACCTGGCCAACGCCAACGGTCTCCACGATGATCGGGTCGCAGCCCGCGGCGTCGAGCACCCGGACAGCGTCGGGCACGGCCACCGCCAACCCGCCGGCGTGCCCCCGGGTAGCCATCGACCGGATGAAGGTGCTGCTGCTGACGTTGTTGTCCATGCGGATGCGGTCGCCCAAGATGGCCCCTCCGGTCAAAGGAGAGCTGGGATCAATGGCCAGGATGGCCGGCCGGGCTGCACCGGAGACGGCGGCCAGTCGCCCGGTGATGGTGGACTTGCCGCTGCCCGGGGCGCCGGTCACCCCGATCACCCGGGCCTGCCCGGCATCGCGGTGGGCTCGTTCGGACACTATGACGGCGTTGTCGTCTTGGCGTTCCACCATGGTGAGCAGCCTGCCCAACGCCCGCCGGTTTCCGGCCCGGGCCGATTCGAACAGCTCGTCGAGCGAGGTGGGGCTCATGGGTTGACGCCCAAGGAGGGATCCACGGGCCGAGGGCTCACCGGGCTGGGGACTGGTGGTCTGGGGACTGGCGGTTTGGGGCAGCGCGCACCGCGGCCACCACCTCCTCGGCTGATGCCCCGGGTCCAAGCACCGCGGCCACGCCGGCCTCGATCAGAACGGCCACATCTTCGGCTGGCACAATGCCTCCGATCACCACCGGCACGTCCAAATCGGCTTCTTCGACGGCCTGCACCATGCGGGGCGCCAATGTGAGATGGCCGGCGTTGTGCATCGACAGCCCGATCACGTCGGCGTCCTCCTGCTCACAGGCCGCGACAATGCTGTCGGTAGTCTGGCGCAGTCCCAGGTAGATAACTTCCATGCCCGCATCACGCAGGGTTCGGGCCACCACCTTCAGGCCTCGGTCATGGCCGTCGAAACCCAGCTTGGCCAGAACCACCCGCAGCGGCTCTGGGTCGTCGACAGACTGCGGCGAAATGCCGAGTGTCTCGCTCATCGGGTCACACCATCGCGGTTTCGACGTAGGTGCCGAACACCGACTCCAGTGCCGCGACGATCTCGCCCTCGGTGGCATAGGTCTGCACCGCGTCGATGATGGGCGGCATGAGGTTGACATCGGGCTGACCGGCGGCTTGTACCAGCGCGGCCAGCGAAGCTCGAACCGCATTGTCGTCGCGATCGTTGCGTACCTGATCAAGACGCTTGGTCTGCATCTCCTCGGTGGCGTGTCCAATGGACAGCAGATTGGCTTCGTCGTCGTCGTTCTCGGTGAACTCGTTGACTCCTACGATGATGCGCCGACCAGCGTTCACCTCGCGTTCGAAGCGATAGGCGGCGTCGGCGATCTCCCCGACGAAATAGCCGTCGTCGATGCCGGCGTACACCCCCTCGAGCATGGAGCCGCTACCGATTTGATCGATGTGGTCGAATATCTCGTTGGCTTGACGCTCCATCTCATCGGTCATCCACTCCACGAAGTGGGAGCCGCCCAGCGGGTCGACCACCGATGCGGCGCCGGTCTCGTGGGCCACGATCTGCTGGGTGCGAAGGGCGATACGAGCGGCCTTCTCGGTGGGCAGCGCGAGGGCTTCGTCGTAGGAGTCGGTGTGCAGGCTCTGTGTGCCTCCGAGCACCGCCGACAGGGCCTGGACGGCCACACGGGCGATGTTGTTCTCGGGCTGCTGGGCCGTGAGGGAGACCCCCGCGGTCTGGGTGTGGAAACGGCACATGTGCGACTTGGGGTTGGTGGCGCCGTAGCGGTCCTTCATCCAGGTAGCCCAGATTCGGCGGGCCGCCCGGAACTTGCCGATCTCTTCAAAGAAGTCGCTGTGGGCGTTGAAGAAGAACGAGAGCCGGGGGGCAAAATCGTCCACTTTGAGACCGGCGGCGACAGCGGCCTCGACATAGGCGAATCCGTTGGCCAGTGTGAAAGCCAGCTCTTGGGCGGCGGTCGAGCCGGCCTCGCGAATGTGGTAGCCGGAAATGGACACCGGGTGCCAGCGGGGCATCTCCGCAGTGGTGAAGCGGATCAAATCCGTTACCAGGCGGACCGACGGCCGGGGCGGGAAGATGTATTCCTTCTGCGCCTGGTACTCCTTCAAGATGTCGTTCTGGATTGTGCCGCCGAGATGGACTCGGCCGACGCCGCTCTTCTCGGCCACCGCGATGTACATGGCCATGAGGATTGCGGCTGGCCCGTTGATGGTCATCGAGGTGGTTACTTTGTCCAATTCGATGCCCGCGAACAGATCCTCCATGTCGGCCAGGGTGTCAACGGCAACCCCGGCGCGTCCGACTTCGCCCACCGACCACTCGTGGTCGGAGTCGCGGCCCATGAGAGTGGGCATGTCGAAAGCAGTGGACAGCCCGGTTCCCCCGGCCCGAAGCAAAGCGTGGAAGCGGGCGTTGGTGTCGGTGGCGGTTCCGAACCCGGCGAACATCCGCATGGTCCATAATTTGCTGCGGTAACCGGTGGGGTACAGCCCGCGGGTGTAGGGGTACTCGCCTGGTTGCAACCCGTCGCCGTAAGTGGGGTCGAGGGGAATTCCCGACATGGTCTCGACCATTGGAGAATTCTATCAAGGAAGTCCGATAGTTGGAAGTGCAACTATCGGCCAATCTCCGCCAGCCAGAAAAAACTGGCATAGCCTGGGATCTAGGAGTGGTTCAGCTCCTGACCAGCTTTCCGGGGCGGGCTCCGGTGAGATCGCCGTCGGCAATCACAACCTGCCCGGCGACGAGGGTGGCGACGAAGCCGTCGGCCTTTTGGATCAGTCGCCGTCCGCCCGCGGGCAAGTCGAACACCATCTCGGGAGCTTGCAGGCGAAGCTCGTCGAGGTCGATGAGGTTGATGTCGGCCCGGCGGCCGGTAGCGAGCACTCCCCGGTCGTGGAAGCCGACCAGGGCCGCGGTGTCGGCACACTGCCACTTGACGAGATGCTCAACCGGGATGGTCTCGCCTCGGGTCCGGTTCCGTCCCCAGTGGGAGAGGAGGAAGCTGGGCATGCTGCCGTCGCACAGAAACCCGACGTGGGCGCCGGCGTCGCCCAAGCCGGGGACGCTGAGCGGGTGGGAGAGCATCTCCCTGGTGAGCTCGAAATCCCCGTCGCCGTAGTTCATCACCGGGACGTAGAGCAGCTCGGTGCCCTCGCGGGCCAGCAAGGCATCGTACAGGGCTTCGTGAGGATTTACGCCCCGCCGGGCGGCATCGGCCGCCACGCTGGCCTCCGGCGACGGCTCGTAGTCGGGGGTCTCGCCCAACGGAAAGAGCTTGTCGAGTTGGTTGAACGTGTGAAGGGGCTGAGCGGCCAATTCGGACACCAGCAGCGCCCTCATGTCGGGTTCCCGCAGGCGGGCCACCCGCTCGTCCAGCTCGAGGGCGGCGATCGGGCCATAGCTGGGACAGGACAGGAGGGCGTGATAGGTGGATTGGAGGCCCACCAGCACCCCCACGGGCCGGCTGGCCACTTGGGCCCGCAGCGGGATGCCCGCGTCGTTGGCCTGCGTTATGCGATCTAGCAGCTGGCGTCCCAACTCGGGCCGGGTGTCGGGGACGGCAATGGTCATGGACAGCGGTCGGCCGCTGCGCCGGGCCATTTCGGCGATGAGGTCGAATTCAGCGTCCAAGTCGTTCCAGTCGCCCACCATCTCGAATACGCCTTTACCGGTTCCTCCCACCGCCTCGGCAATCGCCCACAACTCCGGCGCGCCGGCGGTGAGGCTGGGGGTGTGCTCCCCGGCTTTGGTCTTGTGATTGATCGTGCGGCTGGTGGTAAAGCCCACTGCTCCGGCGGCCACGCCCTCGGCGGCCAGCCGAGCCATCTCTGCTATCTCTGCCTCGGTGGGGTGGTTGCTGTGATCGGCGCCCCGCTCGCCCATGACGTAAGCGCGCAGGGCGCCGTGGGGTACTTGGGCGGCCACGTCGATGGTGCGGGGCTTGCGCTCGACGGCATCGAGATACTCGGGGAAGCTCTCCCACTCCCATTCGATGCCCTCGGCAAGGGCCGCGCCGGGGATGTCCTCCACGCCCTCCATCAGGCCGATGAGCCAATCTTCGGAGCCGGGGCGCACCGGGGCGAAGCCCACTCCGCAGTTGCCCATCACCACGGTGGTCACGCCATGCCACACCGACGGGGTGATCTCGGAGTCCCATGACACTTGGCCGTCGTAGTGGGTATGGATGTCGACGAAGCCGGGGGTGACCAGGAGGCCGTCGGCGTTCAGCTCCTGGCGTCCTTGGGAGATGTTGTTGCCGATCTCGGTGATTGTCTGGTTGTTGATGGCGACGTCGGCGGTGAATCCGGGCTGGCCGGTGCCGTCTATGACTGTTCCGGCTCGGATGACGAGGTCGTGCATGGGGCGAGGATACTCCTTGTCGGTAATCTCGGAGCATGAGTGATGATGCTGCTATCAGGAATGTTGTTGCCCGGTTGGCGATTTTGGCGGACGAGGGGGATTTGGAGGAGTACGTGGGCTTGTTCACGGACGACGCTCGGTGGGACATGCCGGGGGGAGAATTACAGGGGCGAGACAATCTCTTGGCGGGGGCCATAGAGCGTCGAGCGGCGGGGACGGTCGGGCCGGGGAGTAATACGCGCCATGTGATCACTACTCAGGCGGTGGCGGTGGACGGCGATGAGGCTGTTTCTGATGCCTATTTCCAATTTTGGGTGAACACGGCCACTGAGCCGTCGATCGCGTTGTTCGGCACGTATCGGGATCGCTTGGTGCGGACCGAGAACGGCTGGAAGCTGGCCCACCGCACGATCTCATTCGGCTAGGGGAGCGACAGTTGCCAGTGCTTGAAGGCCGGGTGGCGGTGGTCACCGGCGGAGGCCGGGGGATCGGACGGGCCATTGCTGTGGACATGGCCCGGGAGGGGGCGACGGTGGTGGTGTCGTCGCGAACCCGCCAGCAGCTCGATGCGGTGGTGAGCGAGATTGCCGATGTCGGAGCTACAGGCTTGGCGGTGGTGGCCGACGCGGCCGATGAAGACCAGGCACGGTCACCGGTACGGACCGCGATGGACGAGTTCGGGCGAATCGACGTGCTGGTGAACAACGTGGGGGGCTCGTCGGGGGGCAACCACGACCCATTCTCAGGTGACGCCGAGCCGTTCATGGCCACGCTGCGGCTGAACCTCATCTCGGCCTTCTGGACCAGTCAGGAAGCGCTGGCCCCAATGCGGGAGCAGGGCTATGGCCGCATCATCAACATCGGCTCGGGCGCATCCAAGCGGGCGGCGGCCAGCGTGGGCTACACCGCAGCCAAGCACGGTCTGGTGGGCCTGACCAAGCAGCTGGCCATGTCGGCCGCCCCTTACGGGATAACGGTGAACTGCCTGTGCCCGGGGTGGACCAACACGGCGTTGGTGGACTTTGAGCGGCTGGCTGCCGCCAAGGGCATCAGCGCAGCCGAGGCCGAGGCCGATGCCCATGCCGACAGCGCCCAGCGCCGGATATTGGAGCCGGAGGAACTGGCCCCGATGGCGGTGTTGCTGGCCTCAGAGGCCGGCGCCGGCATCACCGGGCAAGTGATAAGCGTTGACGGTGGCTACCGTCTCTGATTGCGGGTCACCGTGATCGGTTCTCCAATCGAGTAAACAGAGCCGCAGTGGAGATTGCGGCGTTCCAACAGCTCATGGAGGACCTGTACGGCCCCCAAGACCGGGAACGGGGCATCCCCGCCACCGTGGCGTGGTTGTGCGAGGAGCTGGGCGAGCTGGCCCAGGCCGTGCGCAAGGGCGATGACGCCGAGCGGCTGCATGAGATGGGCGACGTGCTGGCCTGGCTGGCGTCGTTGGCCAACCAGTTGGGGCTGAGCTTGGAAGAAGCGGCCCTTCGCTATCGCGACAACCCGCCGCGCTAGGAGGAGAGCAGCGCTTCGGCGATTTGCACGGCGTTGAGGGCCGCGCCTTTGCGGAGGTTGTCGCCGGCTACGAATAGGGAGAGGCCATGTCGGACGGTTGGGTCGACACGGATGCGGCCGACCAACGTGGGGTCGATGCCGGCGGCGGCTAGCGGGGTGGGAACTTCGTCGACCACGACGCCGGGGGCGTCGGCCAGCAGCTCAGTGGCCCGCTCGGGGCTGAGCGGACGGTCGAATTCGGCGTTGATGGCCAGGCAGTGGCCGGTGAATACCGGTACCCGCACGCAGGTGGCGCTAACCGCCAGGTCGGGTATTTCCAAGATCTTGCGGCTCTCGTCCACCAGCTTGCGCTCCTCGGAGGTCTCGCCCGAGTCGTCACCGATCCAAGACCCGCACTCGGGGACCACGTTGAAGGCGATGGGGGCGGCAAAGACCGAGGGGGTCGGGAAGGAGACCGCTTGGCCGTCGTGGGTCAGCCCGATGGCGTCGTCGGCCACCTTGCGCACCTGCTCGTCCAGCTCGGCCACTCCGGCCAAGCCGCCGCCCGAAACCGCCTGATAAGACGAGATCACCAGGCGGCGCAGTCCGGCTTCTACGGCCAGCGGCTTGAGCACCGGCATGGCCACCATCGTGGTGCAGTTGGGATTGGCCACGATCCCCTTGGGGATGTCGGCCAGCGCGTGGGCGTTGACCTCCGGCACCACCAGGGGCACGTCGGGGTCCATGCGCCAGGCTGAGGAGTTGTCGATCACCGTGGCGCCGGCTTCAGCCACCCGGGGAGCCAGTTCTCGGGAGGTGCCGCCCCCCGCGGAGAACAGGGCGATGTCCACTCCGCGGTAATCAGCGGCGGCGGCATCCTCGATGACGAAATCTTGACCTCGCCACGACATGGTCCGACCGGCGGAGCGGGCCGACGCCAGCAGCCGCAACTCGGCGACGGGGAAGTCGCGCTCTTCCAACAGGCGGCGCATCACCCCGCCCACCTGGCCGGTGGCGCCGACAACGGCAACTCTCACGGCGAAAATCCTACCGTTGGGACCGAGGAAAACCGCGGTCGTTATCGGGAGAGTTCGAAGGCCTCGTGCAGCGCCGAAACAGCCGCATCGGTCTGGTCTTGACGTATGACGCAGCTGATGCGGATGGGAGAGGTGGAGATCATCTCGATGTTGATCTTCTCCCGGGCCAGCGTCTCGAACATCGTGGCGGCCACGCCGGGGTGGGATTTCATCCCCGCTCCCACCAGGCTTACCCGGGCGATCTTGCGGTCGGCGGTAACGCCGGTCGCCCCGATGTCGTCGGCCACCTTTTTCGTCAGATCGGCTGCTATGTCGGCATCCTCGTCGGGAACCGTGAACGAGATATCGGTGACGCCGTGCTCGGAGGCGTTCTGCACGATCATGTCCACGTTCACCCCGGCGTCGGCCAGCTTGCGGAACATGGTGGCAGCCACGCCGGGCCTATCGGCCACGCCGGTGACGGTGATCTTCGCCTCCGAGGTGTCGGGGGTGACCGATCGGATGATGGGTTGCTCCATGGAGGGCTCCTCTTTGACCACCCAGGTGCCCTGCTCCCAGGTGAAGGCGGATCGAATGTGCAGCTTGACTCCGTAGTTCTGGGCGACTTCCACTGAGCGCATGGCCGGCTTGGGACAGCCCACCGCGGTCATCTCCAGAAGCTCGTCGAACGAGATGGTGCCCAATTTGCGGGCATCGGGGCACACCCGGGGATCGGTGGTGAACACCCCGGGCACGTCGGTATAGAGCTCGCAGGCATCGGCCATCAGGGTGTGGGCCAGCGCCACCGCCGTGGTGTCGGAGCCACCTCGGCCCAGAAACGTGACGTCGTTCTCGGTGCTGACCCCCTGAGAGCCCGCCACCACCGGCACCCTGTTGGCGTCCAGGGCAGCCTGAACGCGACCGGGGGTGATCTCCAAGATCTTGGCGTTGCCGTGATTGGTGTCGGTGACGAACCCGGCCTGGCTGCCGGTGAAGGAGTCGGCTGGCACACCGAGGTCGTGAAGGGCCATGCAGACGAGGGCGCACGCTTTGCGCTCTCCGGCGGTGATGAGCATGTCAAGCTCCCGGCCCGGCTGGGTGGTGGACACCGCCGAGGCCAGCGACAACAGCTCGTCGGTCTCCTTGCCCATGGCGCTGATCACCAAGACCACCTGATCACCGCGATCCCGGCACCGGCGCACATGGTCGGCTACCTCCCGAATGCGATCGGCGTTGGCCACCGACGTGCCGCCGAACTTTTGAACCACCAAGGCCACGCACAAACGCTACCGGCCCCTCATGGGCACTTTTGTGGTTGTTATCCGAGATTCTTGCGCCGATAGGCACTTGGGCGATTGCCATCGTAGATTTCAGGCAATGGCCACCGACAAGAGACAGCGTCAGCGGGAGCGCCGACAGGTTGCGCAGCAACGGGCCAAGGTAACCGAGAGCCGCGGCCGAATCCGCTCTAAGGGCCTTCGGGTCGCTCTGATCGCGGCGGCGATTGTGGTGGCGATATTGATTTTGTGGCTGGTGGTGAGAGATGACGGCAGCGACAGCAGCAGCGGCGACGTCCCACCGCCACCCACGGTGGCCGCGGACGACAGCGGGTCGGATGTCGAGCCCGTCAGCAGCGGCTTTCCCGATCTCCTTCCGCCACCGTCCCCTGGCGAAGCCCTGGTCGGGGAAACACCTTGTCCTGATTTCGGTGGAGGTGCCGACCGGGTGACCCAGTTTGCTGAGGCGCCAGGACAGTGCCTCGATCCCGAGCTTGACTACATAGCGGTGTTCGACACCAGTTTGGGACAAATGCGAGTGGCACTCGACCAGGCGACCAACCCAGAGGCGGTGAACGCATTCGCGGTGTTGGCTGGCTACGGCTACTACGACGGAACCGCCGTGTTCTACACCGATCCCACCGGGGGGTACATCCAAGGAGGGTCGCCTCACACCAACGACGCCGACGATCCCGGGCCGGGGTTCGCCGTGGCCCCGGGTGAGGTGGCGGAATACCAGCAGGGCCAGTTGCTGTGGTCGGCTGAGGGTGATTCGACTGGCCAGTTCGTCTTCTTGGCCTTTGACGAGTTCTTGCCATCCCAGCCGATTTCCGGGTTGACCACCATAGGGCGGATCTCCGACGGCAGCTTGACCGTGGTGCTGGACACCCTGGTCAGCCATGTGGACAACCCGGACACCGCCTTTGGCGGCAGGCCGTCGGAGTCGGTCATCGTCAACTCCGTTGCCATACAATCCACCGACCCCACTCCTGAAGGGAGCATTGACTTGAGCGGATGTCCTCCGGCCGACGGATCAGGACCACAGGTCCTAGATTTCGACGGCCCTCAGCCCATGTGTTTGGACGCTTCCAAGCAGTACACCGCGGTGTTCGACACCACCGCGGGAGAGATGCGGATCGACCTCGACGTGGCCAACACCCCGGTCACGGCCAACAACTTCGCCGTGCTGGCCCGGTACCACTACTACGACAACACGCTGCTGTTCCGGACTGATCCGGGCATCGGCATCATCCAGGGCGGGGCGCCCCACACCAACTCCCCATCGGACCCCGGACCGGGGTACACCATCCCCGACGAGGGCTCGGGGTTCACCTATGAGCCGGGCCAGATCGTGATGGCCCGCACCGCGGCGCCCAACAGCGCTAGCGCCCAGTTCTTCTTCGCGGTCAACGAGAACACCGCCCTGCTCAACAGCCAGGGCACCTATGTGGTGTTCGGCCAGATGGACAGCGAGAGCCTGGGGGTGGCCGAGGCCATCTTGGCCAGCCACGTCGACCAGCCTGGCAACCGGCTGGGCGGGGCGCCCGAGCCTCAGGTGATCGTCAACTCGGTGACCATCGAAGAATCCGGCTAGCCCCCTAACCTCGGCGCTCTGGGTGGGGCAGAGTATGGGGATGAGGCCAGATGGTCCGCTCCGGCCCGAGCCCAGCCAGTGGGAGTTCCCCCCCGCGGACACGGCCGACGAGCACGGGTTGGTGGCAGTAGGCGCCGATCTGGCCCCCGGCACGCTGCTGGCGGCCTACCGATCTGGGTTGTTCCCCATGCCGCTGGGGCGCACAGACAAGCTTGGGTGGTGGTCGCCCGATCCCCGCGGGGTGATTCCGCTGGACGAATTGCGGATCACCCGCTCGCTAAGGCGCTCGCTGCGGCGCTATCGGATCACTGCCGACATCGCCTTTGCCGACGTGATCGACGCCTGTCGCACCATCGAGAGGCCTCACGGATGGATCTCGCCGGACATCCGGGATGCCTATGTGCGGCTACACCGCCTGGGATGGGCTCACAGCGTGGAGGCGTGGTCGGAGGAAGGGGAGTTGGTAGGCGGGCTCTACGGGGTGTCGATCGGCGGGCTGTTTGCCGGGGAGTCGATGTTCCACGTGGATCGCGACGCGTCCAAGGTGGCGCTGGTGTCTCTGGTGGGGAGGTTGAATCACGGTGGAGTTGCTCGGCTGCTGGATGTGCAGTGGGCGACGGAGCACATGCAGAGCCTCGGGGCGGTGGAGATTCCGCGAAGTGAGTACCTGGAGCAGTTGAGAGCTGTGGTGAAACAGCCTGCGCCGCCTTGGGGTAGCTAGCTGAGACGGGCCACCGGGTCGCCCTGGCGAATGGTGCCGGGCTGGATGACTCGGGCGTTGATGCCGCGGAGGTTGAGGGCGCGGCCGACCGGGGAATTCACGAAGCGCAGCGCGTCGAGGCCGAACCGGGAGGAGAACTTGCCGCAGCCGGTGTGGGGCTCGGCGGTGACTTCGATGACTGCTTCGCCGATGGCGAGCTGAGTGCCGGCTGGGAGGGTTTCCAAGCTGATGTCGAGGTCGATGTAGAGCTGATCGCCAGCAAGGGCCCATCGTTCGATGGGTCCGGCCACCGCGGCCGCGGCGCGGGCGTTCATGATGTTGAGCTGGGCGTCGAGAAGGGGGCCGCCGTCGGGGGTCTTGGTTGAGCTCCGCTGGTTCCAGGTATCGCCCACCAAGCCCTCGTCCAGGCTGAGCATCCCGGCGTCCAATACCTCTCGCTCGTCCACTGCCGGGCGGCGCACAATCAACTCGAGGATGCCGTGGTCGGCGGGGGCTTGGCGGATGTGGTCGAGCGCGGCCTCCAGCTCTTCGGGAGTTCGATGGTGGGCGGGATCGGCGGTCATCGCTTGAGAGCCTGCCGCTGGCGGCGGGTGGTGGCCGGTGCGCTCCACCAGCGGCCGCTGAACCGCCAGCGAGTAGCCGCGGGCGCAGACGGCTCTGCGGTCACCGGACGGGGCCAGAGAGCCTCGTAGGCGGCCAGAATGGCAGCCACTTCAGACTTAGTGGGCTGCGGTGTGATCTGAATGAGGCTCATGGGGCTGTTCTAGCTGGTCCTATCTGCCCTGCCGGAGTGAATTTCCCGACACCGAGATCAGAGTGGGATGACGCCGTGCTTTCGGGGCAGCAGCTCCTCGCGCTTGGAGCGGAGCATCTCGAAGCCGGAGATCACCAGGCGGCGGGTGTCGGCCGGGTCGATGACATCGTCGATGTAGCCCCGCTCGGCGGCGATGTAGGGGTTGGCGTAGCGCTCGGTGTAGTCGTCCACCAACTCGGCCCGCCGGGCCACCGGGTCGGCCGCCGACTGGAGCTCGCGGCGATAGATGATCTCCACGGCCCCCTGCGGTCCCATTACGGCCAGCTCGGCACCGGGCCAGGCGAACGACAGGTCGGAGCCCACCGACTTGGAGTCCATCACCACATAGGCCCCGCCGTAGGCCTTGCGGGTGATGACCTGGATGCGGGGCACGGTGGCCTCGCAGTAGGCGTACAGCAGCTTGGCCCCGTGGCGGATGATGCCGCCGTGCTCCTGGTCGACGCCGGGCAGAAAGCCCGGGACATCCACGAACGTCACGAGCGGGATGTTGAAGGCATCGCAAGTCCGCACGAATCGGGCTGCCTTGGACGAAGACTCGATGTCCAGCACCCCGGCCAGCACCATGGGCTGGTTGCCCACCACGCCGACGGTGTATCCGTTGAGCCGGGCGAAACCGCACACGATCGACTGGGCCCAGTGGGCGTGGTACTCCATGAACTCCCCGTCGTCCACCACCGCCTGGATCACCGTGCGCATGTCGTAGGGCAGGTTGGGGCTGTCAGGCATTATGTCGCGCAGCTCGGGGGTCAGCCGCTCGGGATCGTCGGTGGCCGCGACCTGAGGGGGCTCTTCCAGGTTGTTGGCCGGCAAGTGGCCGACCAGGAACCGAACCTCGTCGAGAACCTCCTCCTCGGTCGGGCCCACAAAGGTGGCCACGCCCGATTTCGTGGAGTGAGAGCGGGCCCCGCCCAGCTCCTCCAGGGTCACCTCTTCGCCGGTCACCGTCTTCACCACGTCGGGGCCGGTGATGAACATGTGGGACTTCTCGGCCACCATGAACACGAAATCGGTCATGGCCGGGCTGTACACCGCTCCCCCGGCGCAAGGTCCGAGGATCACGCTGATCTGGGGGATGACGCCCGAAGACTTGACGTTGCGGTGGAAGATGCCCCCATAGGAGTCGAGCGACACAACCCCCTCTTGGATGCGGGCGCCTGCGCCGTCGTTGAGGCCGATCATGGGTGCGCCCACCGACAGGGCCAGGTCCATCACCTTGTGGATCTTCTCGGCGAACACCTCGCCCAGCGCCCCGCCGAACACGGTGAAGTCTTGGGCGAACAGAAACACCTTGCGGCCGTCGATGGTGCCCCAGCCGGTGATCACCCCGTCGGTGTAAGGCCGCTCCTCGATACCGCTGTCCAGTGCCCGGTGGCGGGCCAGCATGTCGAGCTCGTGGAAGGAGCCGTCGTCGAGCAGGTACTCGATGCGCTCCCGGGCGAGCATCTTGCCCTTGTCGTGCTGGCGGTCGACCGCCCGCTGGGGTCCGGCGTGGAGGGCCTCGTGCTTGCGGCGCTCCAAGTCGTTGAGGCGGTCCTTCATCGAGTGTTCAGGCATGTTCGCGACAGGCTACATGGGGTCTGGGTGGTTGAGCGTGTCGTTGCGATCCTCCGGAGGGAACGTAATCGCTCATTCGCGTTTGGGGGTGGGTAGCCTCACTCTCGTGGATTTGGATTCGGGGCAGAGGCGGGTGGCGGTCTTTTGCAGTTCGTCGCTGGGGACTGAGGCAGGGTATGCGGAATTGGCGGCTGATTTGGGCCGGCGGCTGGCCGACGAAGGCATTGGCGTGGTGTTCGGCGGGGGACGGGTCGGGCTCATGGGGGTGATGGCCGACGCGGCCATGGCCGCGGGCGGCGAGGTGATCGGGGTCATCCCGAACTTTCTGGACGAGATCGAAGTGGCCCATCAGGGGCTGACCGAACTGCACCTGGTGGCCGACATGCACGAGCGCAAACAGCTCATGTACTCGCTGTCGGACGGGTTCTGCGCATTGCCGGGCGGGTTGGGGACCCAGGAAGAGCTGTTCGAAGCAGCCACCTGGACGCAGCTGGGGCTGCACGAGGGCGGGCGGCACAAGCCGGTGGTGCTGTTGGACCGGGACGGGTTCTGGGCGCCGTTGGCCGCGTTTCACCAACAGCTTGTCGATGTTGGATTCATCAAGCCCGAGAAGGCGGGGATCATTCAGCGGGCACGTTCGATTGATGAGGCGCTGGAGCTGCTCTACCCGTCTTCCAACTGAGATTGCAGGCCCTCCACGGCCTCGATGAACTCCTCGACGAGGTTGTAGACCACCTGGCGGGTGGGGAGCACCTGATTCATGTTTCCCACAATTTGGCCGACGAAGT
The DNA here is from genome assembly GCA_022822265.1 of Acidimicrobiia bacterium. Taxonomy (GTDB): domain Bacteria; phylum Actinomycetota; class Acidimicrobiia; order Acidimicrobiales; family Bin134; genus Poriferisocius. The sequence goes on from JAJECA010000025.1 coordinate 88,398, forward strand.
AGTTGGCCAGCTTCTCGGCCCCGCTGTCGGGGTGGTGGGACACCCGGTCGATGCGGCGGCGGGCCTCGCCGGTCAGAATGATCTGCATCGGCATGGGCAGCGGGTCGGGCGTGTCGGCCCGATTCCACTCCTCGGTCCAGGCTGAGCGCAGCATCCGCGCGGGCTTGCCGGTGAGGGTGCGGGACCGCTCGGTGTCGGATGATCCCGCGGCCAAGAACTTCTGCTTGACGGTTGGGCTGGTCTCGGCCTCTTCGGTGGTGAGCCATACCGATCCGCACCACACTCCCTGGGCGCCCAAGGCGATGGCGGCGGCCATTTGACGGCCTCGGCCGATGCCACCGGCGCCGAGGACCGGCACGGGGGCCACCGCGTCCACCACTTCGGGGATGAGCACCATTGATCCCACTTCGCCGGTATGGCCTCCGGCCTCGTAACCCTGGGCGATGATGAGATCGACGCCGGCCGCTACATGGCGCTCGGCGTGGACGGCCCGGCCGGCCAAGGCGGCCACCCTGGCCCCAGCGGCGTGGCTCTGGGCGATCATCTCCGGGGGTGGGGGACCAAGGGCGTTGGCCACCAACGCAGGTTCATGGGCCAGGGCAATCTCCAGCTGTCGATCGGCCCGACGGCTGGAGAGCGGGGCGGCGGGACCCCAGTTCTGAGTCGGACCGTCGTCGTCGGGCAGTGGGGGCACGTCGTAGCGGTCGAGCAGTTCATCGAGGAACTGCTGGTGCTCCTCAGGGATGAGCGCCTTCACCTGGTCGGTGTCCAGTCCGCCTTGGTCGGCGCCCTCATATCGGGCGGGGACGATGAGGTCAACGCCGAAGGGGCGGTCGCCCACCTGTTCCCGGATCCAAGCCAGGTCGGTCTCCAGATCGTCATCGGTGTGGCCGACCACGCCGAGCACCCCCAGTCCGCCAGCCCGGCTGACCTCGGCGGCCACGTCACGGCAGTGGGTGAAAGCGAAGATCGGGAACTCGATGCCGAACATCTCGGTGACTGCGGTGCGCATGTCTGGTCTTCCTCTCAGCCTTGTCCGATCCGGGCCTGCAACTTCTCTGCCCGCTCGACAAGGTGCTCTCCCCCCAGTTTGCCAATCAGGTCGGGGAATTCGGCGGTGGGGCCAGCCCAGGCCAGTTCGTCGAGGCGGTCGAAGGTGGGGGCTTCTTCGTCAATGGTGGCGATCCGGCGAAACAGCATGGCCAGCTCCCGATTCTCGGCCAGGGTGGCGGCCAGCTTGGCCGAACCCCGCACGCTCACCTCCCACTGGCCCACAGCATCGGGGATGTTCTCCAGATGGATGTAGTGGGACAGCACCGTCGCGGTGGAGCGGGCCCCCCAGCCGGCCAAGCCGGGGAAGCCGTCGGCGGTGTCGCCCACCAGGGCCAGGTAGTCGGGGATCGACTCGGGCACAACCCCGAACTTGGCTACCACTCCTTGGTGGTCGATGAGCTTCTGCTGGCGGCGGTCGTATTGCACGATGCGCCCGTCGGCGGTGACGCATTGGGCCAGATCCTTGTCAGGAGTGCAGATCAGCACCTGCTCCACTTCAGGATCTAGAGCGGCCTTGCGGGCCGCCGCGCCCATCGCGTCGTCGGCCTCGTGCTTGACCATGGGCCAGATGCAGAAACCGGCGGCGGTCAGTGCCTCTTCGACCAAGGGGAATTGGGCCATCAGCTCGGGGGCCACGCCCTCGCCGCTCTTGTAGCCGGGCCACAGGTCATTGCGGAACGACTCGATCACCTGGTCGGTGGCTATTCCCACGTGGGTGGCGCCGTCGTCGATCAGCTGGAGCATGCTGTGGACCACGCCGCGCGCCGCTCCGTGATCGGGATCGCGGTTGCCGGGCGAGTAGTGATAGCGGAACAGCTCGTATGTGCCATCGACCAGGTGGATTCGCACACTGTGACCGTATCCTGTTCGGCATCGACGGCAAATGGACAAAGGGGACGCAATGAGCGACACAGTGGTATTGGCCGGAGCCCGTACGCCCATCGGGAAGATGTCGGGTGGGCTGGCTTCGTTTCGGGGCGCCGAGCTGGGGGCGCTGGCCATTGAGGCCGCGCTGCACCGGGCCGGCGTGGCCCCCGAACAGGTGGACTACGTGTTCATGGGCCAGGTGCTGTTGGCCGGAGAGGGCCAGGCCACGGCTCGACAGGCGGCGGTGGGAGCGGGCATCCCCATGACGGTGCCGGCCACCACGGTGAACAAGGTGTGCTTGTCGGGCATCAACACCGTCTATTTGGCCCACCAGATGATCTCCGCGGGCGACGCCGAGATTGTGGTGGCCGGGGGGATGGAGTCGATGACCAAGGCGCCCTATCTGCTGACCCGAGCTCGGGAGGGTTATCGCCTGGGCGACGGCGACTTGGTGGACTCCATGATGTACGACGGGCTGTTCTGCGCGTTCGACCACTGCGCAATGGGAACCGGGACCGAGAAGTACGCGGCGTCGAGCGGGTTGGACCGCGAGCCCCAAGACGCCTTCTCGGCGCAGTCGCACCAGCGGGCCGCCGCCGCGGCAGCCGCAGGCCTGTTCGACGACGAGCTGGTGGCGGTGCAGGTGCCCCAGCGCCGGGGCGACCCCGTGCCGGTGTCGGCCGATGAGGGGGTGCGCTCCGAGGCGACGGCCGAGTCTCTGGGCCGGCTGCGCCCGGCATTCGCCGAGTCGGGCAACATCACCGCAGGCAACGCCTCGCAGATCTCCGACGGGGCCAGCGCGCTGGTGGTGGCCAGTCGGGAGCGGGCTGAACAGCTGGGTGTGGAGCCGTTGGGGACCTATGCGGGCTACGGGCAGGTGGCCGGGCCCGATCCCTCGCTGCTTACCCAGCCGTCGCGGGCCATCTTCCAGGCGCTTAAATCCTCCGATCTGAGCCTGGGCGACGTGGACCTTTTTGAGATCAACGAGGCGTTCGCCGCGGTGGCGGTGGCGTCGATGGCCGATCTGGGGATTTCAGACGACGTGGTAAACGTCAACGGCGGCGCCATCGCCCTGGGCCATCCCATTGGCGCCAGCGGAAACCGCATCGTTCTCACCCTTTTGCATGAGCTTCGCCGCCGAGGCGGCGGTACGGGGGCCGCGGCCCTGTGCGGCGGTGGCGGCCAGGGAGACGCGCTGCTGGTTCAAGTTTGATTGTTACAGAACCGATATGACTTGACTTTGTTTCGTCATTTTTGTAATGTAATCGCAACATACAAGCACCGCCTTATGCGTGCCGGTTCCCAATGCCCCCCGCCCGGCTCGCTAAGGCGGTGTCTTGCGTCTGAGGGGCATTCGAACCAGGCCGGTGCCTCGGATTTGGCGGACGACTGAGTCAGCCGGCCGAGATGCGCTGGCGGCCTTCCAGAGCCCGGGTGAGGGTGAGCTCGTCGGCGTATTCCAGATCGCCGCCCACGGGTAGGCCGCTGGCAATGCGAGTGACGGCCACCCCGAGGGGCTCGATGAGCCGGGCCAAGTACATGGCGGTGGCCTCGCCCTCGATGTTGGGGTTGGTGCAGCAGATGACCTCGGTCACGTTCTCGTCGTCGATGCGGGCCAGCAGCTCCTTGACTCGAAGCTGATCGGGGCCGATGCCCTCGATGGGATTGATGGCGCCGCCGAGCACGTGATAGCGGCCCCGGAATTCTCGGGTTTTCTCCAAGGCCACGATGTCGCGGGGCTCTTCCACCACGCACAGGATGGCTGGATCGCGCCGGTGGTCGGAGCACAGCTCGCACTCGGGGTGCTCGCTGATGTTGAAGCACCGCTGGCAGAACCGGACTCTTGCCTTGGCCTCCTTGATGGCCTCGGCCAGCTTGAGGGCATCGTGCTCAGATGCCTTCAGCAGATGAAAGGCGATGCGCTGGGCAGACTTCGGGCCGATGCCGGGCAGGCGGCCCAGCTCGTCGATCAGCACTTGTACCGGGGCGGTGTAGACGCTGCTCATGCTCGCCTCGTGAGTCCCATCTTCCCTGGCCCCGCTGCCCCGGCCCTACTGCCCCGAGCCCTGTTGGCCAGATCCCTGTTGGCCAGATCCCTGTTGGCCAGCGGCCGCCGGCGGCTCTATGGAAACCAGCTCGGAGTCCGGGAATGCCGCCATGAGGTTGGAGATGGCCTCCTGGGCGACGGTCTCCTCGTCCATGAGCTCGTCGGGGTCGATGGCCTCGGCCTCATCGTCGGCGGAGGGGGCCGACCGCGGTGAGGCGGCCCTGAGATCGGGGGGAGGAGCGGTGCTGTCGTCATCGGTGGTCAAGCGCATGGGCACAGCCCGTCCGAAGTGCTCGCGAAGGGCGCTGTCCACCTCGTCGCGGACTTCTTCGCAGCGGTCGATTTGGATTTGGCTGGGCAAGGCGAACACGGCGCGGCCCGAGTCGTGGGCCAAGAAGCGCCCGACCTGAAAGCGAATCCTGGCCCTGTTGGTCAGGTTGGCCAAGATGGCGTCTCCCCAGGCCAAGACGATCTCCTCGCGGGAGGGCAGCGGCTCGGTGGCCTCGGTGGGGCCTGCGCTGGCGTCGGGGGATGAGTCGGCTTCGGAGGGCTCGGGGCCGGCCGGCTGAGTTGCGGGTGCCGTTCCCGCTCGCACTGCCCCCAGCGTGGGCCGCGGGGCTCGCTCGGGGGGCGGGGCTGCTTCGGGCTCTGAACCTCCGGCAGCAGGAGCGGCGGAGTGAGCCTCGGCCTCGGTTTGCTTGGCCTGAATTTGGGCGATGGCCGCCCGGGCCCGCTCGTGCCCGCTGGTGGGGCCGGCAGCCCTCCGGGCAGGGGTTGGGGCTTGGGCAGCAGGGGCCGGGTTGTCGTGGTCTGAGCTTCCGGCCGACGTCGGTGGCCCTCGGCGCTCCAGGCGCTCGACACGCTCCAATAGGGCGGCAATGTCGGTGTCGAGGTCGCGGCGAGTGAGCCGCCCCAAGGCCACCTCCAAGTCCACTCGGGGATCAGGGGCCTGTCGCATGTCCACCAGGGCGGTGCCCAGTACCTCTAGGGCCCGGGTGAGCCCGGCCGGGGGTATTAGCGCCGCGGTGGCTCGGGCGCTCTCTTGCTGGGCGTCGGTTAGGTGGCTGAGATCGGCGCCCATCGCGCACAGAAAGGCATTGCGGAGGCGGTCGAGCACGGCCTCGCCGATAATCCGGGGCTCGCGTCCCGAACGCAGGGCGTCGTGTACCGCGACGACTGCGGGGCCGTAGTACTGGCCTCCCAAGGCCTCGATAACGGTGTCCACCGCGTCGAGCCGATCGGCCACCCCGCCGGCGGCCGCGATCTGGTCGAGGGCCGAGAGCGTGTCGCGGGCCGATCCGGCCCCTCGGTGCACGGCATGGTCGATGGCGTCGTCGTCTACTTCCAGCCCGGCCTGTTCGACTACCCAGCGTGCGTGGTCGGCCAGTACGTCGCCGTCGATGAGGTTGAACTCCAGGTGCTGGGTGCGGCTGCGGATGGTGGGCACCACTTTGTGGGGCTCGGTGGTGCACAGCACGAACACCACATGGTCGGGGGGCTCCTCGAGCGTCTTCAAAAGGGCGTTCTCGGCTCCGGGGGTGAGCATGTGGACCTCGTCCAGCACATACACCTTGGCCTTTCCGGGCGAGCCCATCGCCACCCGGGAGATGAGGTCGCGGACATCGTCCACCTTGTTGTTGGAGGCGGCGTCGAGCTCGATGAGGTCGTAGGAGGTGTTGTTGGCGATGTCCAGGCACGATTGGCACTGGCCGCAGGGCTCGCCGTCACTGCTCAGCTCGGTGCAGTTGAGGGCTTTGGCCAAGATGCGGGCCGTGCTGGTCTTGCCGGTGCCCCGAGGGCCGCTGAACAAGTAGGCGTGGCCGACCCGCCCCTGTTGGACCGCGTTTTGCAGAGCTCGGACGACAGGCTCCTGGCCCCTCAACTCCGCGAAGGAACCCGGCCTATACCGTCGATAGAGCGCCTGATTGGCCATTGCGCCGACTTTACTCACGCTGAGTGACAGCTAGACCCCACCAGCCAGAATGTCCCGGTCTCGAATGCGATGGCAGAGTCAGTCGTGCCATGGGTCCCGGCCTCGATAGTGACGGCAGAATCAGTCTTGCCGTTGGCCCCCGGTCTCGAAAGTGATGGCCAGGCGGTCTGCGGCACACCCCAGGATCCGCTGAGAGCTGCTGCCTCCCGGCCCTGACTCGGTTCACGGGCTGGCGTTGCACAGGACCCGACCATCACATTCCAAACCGGGCCCACGGCCCAGATGGCAACAGGATAGCGGCAATCGGTTCAGGTCTGCCCGTTGGGTTGCGGTAGTTTTTTGGCTCCCGGAGGGGTGCGAGAGCGGCCGAATCGGCACGCTTGGAAAGCGTGTGTGGCGCAAGTCACCGTGGGTTCGAATCCCACCCCCTCCGCCATTTTGGCGGGTTCGCCGCGGTGGCGGTCAGGTGGCTTGGCCGGCGAATTGGGCGGCGTGGAGGTCGGCGTAGGGGCCGGCGCGGGCTAGGAGCTCTTCGTGGGAGCCCTGTTCGGCGATGCGGCCGCCGTCCATCACCACGATGGTGTCGGCCCCGCGGATGGTGGACAGCCGGTGGGCGATGACGAAGCTGGTCCGGTCGGCCCGCAGGGCGTTCATGGCCTCTTGGATGAGCACTTCGGTGCGGGTGTCCACCGATGAGGTGGCCTCGTCGAGGATGAGGATGGCGGGGTTGGCCAAAAAGGCCCGGGCGATGGTGAGGAGCTGCTTTTGGCCCGCTGAGATGTTGTCGCCCTCGTCGTTGATCACCGTGTCGTACCCGTCGGGCAGCGAGTGGACGAAGCGGTCCACATAGGTCACCCGGGCGGCTTCGATGATCTGAGCGTCGGTGGCGTCGGGATTGCCGTAGCGCAGGTTCTCCCAGATGGTGTCGCCGAACAGCCAGGTGTCTTGGAGCACCATGCCGAACTTGGAGCGCAGCTCTTGGCGCGACAGCGAGGTGATGTCGGCCCCGTCGAGGGTGATGCGTCCGCCGTCGAGCTCGTAGAAGCGCAATAGCAGGTTCACCAGCGTCGTCTTGCCCCCGCCGGTCGGCCCCACGATGGCCACCGTCTGGCCCGGCTCGGCCACCAGGTCGAGTCCGGTGATCAGCGGCTTTTCGGGCTCATAGGAGAAGTGGACGCCGTCGAACACCACCCGGCCCTGGGTGGGCTCAGGATCAGCAACGGGCTCGGGATCAGCGCTGATCTCGTCCACATCGAGCAGCTCCACCACCCGCTCCAGCGAGGCGATGCCCGATTGGAAAGTGGCCGCCATCGACGCCACCTGTTGGACGGGCATGGCGAATTGGCGGGTGTATTGGATCATGGCCTGCATGTCGCCGATGGTGATGGCCCCACTGGATATGCGCAGCCCGCCCACCACCGCCACCGACACGAACTGGAGGTTGCCCATCAGCATCATCACCGGCTGCATGGCCGACGACAAGAACTGGGCCGAGCGGCTCGACTCATACAGCTTGGCGTTCTCCTCGGCGAAGCGCTGGCGCTCTTGATTCTGCCGGCCGAAGGCGGTGACGATGGCGTGGCCGCTCACGGCATCCTCGGCCTGCGCGTTGAGCGTGCCGGTGGTGCGCCATTGCCGCAGGAACCGGGGTCGGGCTCGGGTGGCGAAGATGCGGGTGGCCACCACCGACAGGGGCACAGTCACAAAAGCCACCAGCGCCAACAGAGGGGAGACCGTGAGCATCATCACCGTCACGCCCACCAAGGTCAACACGGCGGTGAGCATTTGGTTGATGGTCTGCTGGAGGCTCTGGGAGAGGTTGTCGATGTCGTTGGTCACCCGGCTGAGCAGGTCGCCTCGGGCGTGCTGGTCGACATAGGAGAGGGGAAGGCGGTGGAGCTTGGCCTCGATGGTCTCCCGCAGTCGGAACATCGATCGCTGTAGCGCCCCGCTGAGCAGGTAGTTCTGAATGTGGCCCAGCGCCCAAGCCACGGCGAACACCCCGCCGATCAGCAAGAGCCGATCCTGTAGCCGGCCGGTGTCGATGCCGCCTTGGCGCACCCCGGTCACGATGATGTCGGTGGCCCCGCCCAGCAACCACGGCCCGATCACCGTCAAGCTCACGCTCATCACCGCCAGCACCATCACCAGGATCAGCACCGGGGTTTCCCGGCCGGTGATCTTGGCCAGCTGGCGGAGGGTCCCCCGGAAGTTGCGGCTGGTCTCCACCGGCAGCGGAGCGCTCATACGCCCCGAGAACCGCAGCGCCTCTCGCCCATAGGTCTGCAAGGCCTCTTGGTCTTCGTCTTCGGAGTTGTCGTCGTCGACGATGTCGTCGCCGGGAGCGCCGTTGCCGGAGTCGTCTTGGCTCATGTCTCATCACCTCCCCTCTGGGAGGACACGATCTCGGCGTAGGTGGCACAGGTATCCACCAGCTCGTCGTGGCGGCCCAGGCCCTCCACCACTCCACCCTCCAACACGATGATCTGATCGGCGGCCTCGATGGAGGAGATCCGCTGGGCCACCACCAAAACGGCGGCGTCGCGGGTGCGGGGTTCGAGAGCCTGGCGCAGTCGGGCCTCGGTGGCCAGGTCGAGGGCGGAGAAGGAGTCGTCGAACAGATAGACCGCCGGTTGGGCCACCAGGGCCCGGGCGATGGACAGCCGCTGGCGCTGGCCGCCCGACACGTTGGTGCCGCCTTGGGCGATGCGGCTCTTCAGCCCGTCGGGCATCGACTGAACGAATCCCGCGGCCTGGGCCACCTCTAGGGCCTCCCAAAGCTCTCCGTCGGTGGCCTCGGGGCGTCCGTAGCGGAGGTTGGAGGCCACCGTGCCGCTGAACAAATAGGCCCGCTGGGGCACGTAGCCGATGGCCCCCCACAGCAAGGCGGGGTCGAGCCGCCGGACATCGATGCCGCCTACTGCCACTTGGCCGGAGCTGGTGTCGGCCAGGCGGGCGGCCAGCGTCAACAGCGTGGTCTTGCCCGCGCCGGTCGACCCGATGATGGCGGTGGTCTCCCCGGGAGCGGCAGTGAACGACACGCCCTCCAGCACCGGATGCTCCGCTCCCGGATATCGGAAGCCGACCTCTTGGAACTCCACCGTTCCGGGCCGGGTGAAATCCTGCACCGGGTCGGTCGGAGGAACAACCGACGACTCGGTGTCGAGGATCTCGACGATGCGCTCGGCGGCCACCGCCGCTCGGGGGATCATCGACACCATGAACGCGGCCATGGTCACGGCGAGGAGAATCTGGAGCAGATAGGTGAGATAGGCCACCAGCGACCCAATCTGGGTGGACCCGTCCTCGATCCGGTCGGCGCCAATCCACAACAGCGCCACGCTGGACAGGTTCACCAGCAGCGTGACCGCGGGGAACACGGCGGCCATGAGCCGCGCCGCCCGCAGTGACGATTCGGTGAGGCGGTGGTTGGCCTCGGCGAACCGGGCGCTTTCGGTTGGCTCTCGGGTGAAGGCCCGCACCACTCGGACTCCGGTGATCTGCTCGCGCAGCACAGCGTTGATCCGGTCGATGCGCTCCTGCATCTGCTGGAACGCCGGGGTCATGGCGGCGATGATCGCGCCCGCCACCACGATCTCCAGGGGCACCACCACCAGCAGCAGCACCGACAAGCCGGCGTCGGTGCGGATGGCCAGCACCGTGCCGGCGATCATGGTGAGCGGGGCGGTGATCATCATGATGGTGACCAGTGCCGTCAGCGTCTGGATCTGGTGGGTGTCGTTGGTGATGCGGGTGATGAGCGAGGGGGTGCCGAATCGGCCGATCTCCCGGGTGGAGTAGCGGGTGACCCGGTCGAACACGTCTCGCCGGATGTCTCGGCCGAAGGCCATGGCCACCTCCGACCCGTACCAAACAGCCACGGTGAGCAGCACCACCTGGATGAACGAGACCAAAAGCATGAATCCGCCCATCCGCCAGATCACCGACTGGTCTCCGAGCAGAACGCCGTCGTCGATCAAGGTGGCGTTCAGCCCCGGCAGCAGCAGCCCGGTGGTGGTCTGGCCGGCCTGGAGGATGAGAACGAGCACGATGGCCCGACGGTGGGGGGCCAGATGGCTCTTGAGGAGTCGTCGAAGGCTCATGGGTGGATTTGCTGGCGGCTCGCAGCCGCAGGCTTCAGGTTATGCCCGAAGTCGTTGCGGGATCAGACGATTACCCGCCCGCCGTTTACGCCGAGCACCTGCCCGGTGATGTAGCCGGCGTCGTCACGGCACAAAAAGGCGCAGGCCGCGGCGATATCGGCGGGCTGGCCCACTCGGCGCACGGGGGTGGTGGGGATGTGCTCTTCGATTCCGCGGCCGAGCTGGCCCGCTTCGGCCGCTCGGTGAAGCGAGGGAGTCTCGACGAAGCTGGGGGGGACGGCGTTGACGGTGATGCCCTTGCGGCCGAACTCCTTGGCCAGCGACTTGGTGAGCCCGATCACCGCTGCTTTGGAGGCCGAATAGTGGGTTTGGCCGAAATTGCCGGTTTGGGCGCTCGACGACGAGATGTTGACGATCCGGCCCCACCCCTCTTCCACCATGTGGGGGATTACCACCTGGCAGAACTCGAAGGTGCCCCGGAGGTTGACCGCAATCACTTGGTCGAAGGACTCCCGGCTGATCTCCAAAAACCGACCGAACGGGGTGATGCCGGCGTTGTTGATCAATATCGTCGGACGGCCGAGCCGCTCCACGGTTTCGGCCACTCCCGCTTCGATCGCCGCCCGATCGGCCACATCGCAGACCACCGCCAGGGCCGTGCCCCCCGCCGTCTCGATGCCCGCCGCGGTGGCCGCCGCCGACTCCCCGTCGAGGTCGAACACCGCCACCGCAGCCCCGTCGGCCGCCAACCGCTCACTAACGGCCACGCCGATGCCGGAGCCGCCCCCGGTCACGATGGCGATCCTGGGCTGCGACCAGATGGGAACACTCATTGCCTTGCCACCTTCACCTTGCTTGCTCGGTCACCGACGGTAGGGCACTTACCGGCGGCGTTGCGGAGGGAGGGGGATTCGAACCCCCGGGACCCCGGAAGGCCCTACGGCTTTCAAGGCCGCTGCAATCGTCCGCTCTGCCATCCCTCCGAGGGGGAGATTAGTGGCGGGCCGGCGGTACTGAGGAGGTGGATTACGCCCAGGTGTTCCAGGCGATGATCTCGTCGGGGTCTCTGCGGGCGGGGGCCTTGAGGTCGCCGCCCCGCAGGTAGGCCACCGGGATGAGGCACATCTGGAGGTAGTCGTCGGGAATGCCCAGCAGCTCGGCTACCTCGTCAGCGGCCAGCAGGTGGGCGGTGGTGAAGGTGGAGGCCAGGCTCCGGCTGTGCAGGGCGAGCTGGAAGCTCCACACGGCGGGCAGAATGGAGCCGAGCAGGCTGGCGGTCCAGGCAAGATCGAGCTCAGGGTCGAGTTGTCCTCGGATGCAGGGGATCACCAATGCGGGCACCTCGTGGAACCGCTCGGCCAGGTACAGCACCGCCTCGGAGTGGCGGACGCCGGCGGCGTCTCCGTCGGCTCGGCGCCGGTCGAGCAGTTCTTGCATGGGCGGGACGATTCCCGCTCGATAGTGCTCGGCGATGGCCGCCCGCTTCTCAGGATCGGTCACGATCACCCAGCGCCAGTCCTGGGCGTTGGAGGCATTGGGGGCATAGGCAGCCAGGCGCATGCAATCCTGCAAGACCTCGGGATCCACTGCCCGGTCGAAGTCCAACCGACGCCGCACCGACCGAGTGGTGGACAGCAGCCGATCCGTGATGTCGGTGTCAAACGGTGTCATAATCTGTTGCAATCGAGGTGACGGGTCGTTATCCTGCGAAAAGCTATCGGAACCGGCGTAGATCCCGTAAATGAGGATCAAGAGTTCCCTCTGATTTGAAGGAAGGAGCTCAAAATGCCGGTCACCGAGATTGAGCGTAGGGAGCTGGTGAACCGACTGGTTGCCACAATTGGAGAGGAGTCGACAGAAACTCTTATGCAGTGCCTCCTCACCGAAGGACGCGACCAGCTCGCCACCAAGGACGACCTGAAGGCGTTCGCCACCAAGGACGACCTGAAGGCGTTCGCCACCAAGGACGACCTGAAGGAAGCTCTGAAGGTTTACGCCACCAAGGAGGACCTGAAGGCCTACGCCACCAAGGAAGACCTGAAGATGTTGGAGAAGGTCCTCCGTGCGGAAAGCAATGCCGGGTTTGCCCAGCTGCATGGGCTCATCAACACGGCCATGGGCAAGCAAATGCGCCTCTACGTCGCCATGCTGGGTGGAGTCCTGCTCACTTTGTGGGGGACGCTCATCGTTGTTGCCGTCGGGTGACATCGCGTCGGCATCGTCTAAGCAATCCATAGAGCCCTGCTGAGGGCGAGCCGCTAGGGTGGGAGGGCCTGGAGAGGTGGCCGAGTCCGGTTGAAGGCGCTTCCCTGCTAAGGAAGTAACTGCCGCAAGGTGGTTCGTGGGTTCGAATCCCACCCTCTCCGCTCATTGCTGGTTGCTCGTGGCCTTGCCCAACTCATCGGGCCCAACTTGCCGGGATAGGGTTCGGCCCCATGGGAATGCTTGACGGGAAAACGGCCATCGTTACCGGCGGGGGCCAGGGAGTGGGCCGGGGGATCGCCTTGGCGCTAGCCGCAGAGGGGGCCGGGGTCACGGTGGCGGCTCGCACCGAGTCGAAGGTGCAGGCGGTGGCGGCGGAGATTGCTGACCGGGGCGGATCGGCGCTGGCGCTGGTGTGCGACGTGAACGAACTGGACGACATCCAGGCGTGCGTGGACCGCACGGTGGAGCACTTCGGCACCGTCGACATCTTGGTGAACAACGCCCAGCAGGTGCCCCACGGGCACTTGCTGGAGGTGAGCGACGAGGCCTGCATGGCGGCGTGGACTTCGGGGGCGCTGGCCTCCATCCGCTTCATGCGACTGTGCCATCCGTATCTGAAGGACGGCGGCGTGATCATCAACCAGGGCTCGGGCTCGAGCCTCAAGACCGACCCCAGCGGCATGGGGGTGTACGCCGGGGTGAAGTCGGCCATCCAGTCGATCACCCGGGCCGCGGCCATGGAGTGGGGCGCCGACGGCATCCGGGCCATCACCCTGATGCCGGTGGCCATGTCGCCGGCCATGGAGGACTGGAAGGGATTCAACCCCGACGGTTTCGCCGCCCTCCAAGAGCGCTTCGCCCTGAAACGAGTGGGCGACGCCGAGATCGACATCGGCCGAGTCGTGGCCTTCCTGTGCAGCGACACCGCCAGCTACATAACCGGCACCACCATCAACATCGACGGCGGAGACGCCTACCTGCGCTAGCCAGGGGAGCGGCATGCCCCGGTGTCGACAACCGATAGCTAATTCAGATCCGGTGGACGGCGGTGTCGCGCATCTCTGAAAGGCGGGTCCACAGGGCGGGCACCCGGCCTCTCAGGTAGTCCAGCGATTCGTCGCCGGTCTCGTCGAAGGCCGGGTCGGGCGGCAGGGTGCCGGGGGAGTCGAGCAATCCGATTATCTGCTCGAGCGCGCGCGGCGGATGGCTGTAGCCATACCTCTGGCAGTAGTAGCCGAGGCCCGATTCGAGACTGCACGCTCCTGATCGGTCGAGGGCGGCCAGATCGATGTAGTCCCTCAACTTCGCCCGAAAGCAGATGACGTCGAGCTTGGCCGCCATCAGGTCGGGCAGCGATCCGACCTCCATGCCGCTGACAGTGGCACTGGGAGCTATCCAGCGCATCGACGACGGCTCCACGCCGTTTGACTCCAGGGCCCGGAACACATCCACCTTTACGGTGTCTACAAATCCGTGGAACATATTCTCGGCCACCTCGATCACCTCGACCGCTGCCCCGGACTTCGCAAGCCTGTTTTTGATCGCGTTGCCCGAGAACTCTTTGAGCGTCATAACGTCGAGGTCTTCGGATTCACGGTGTCTCAAGTGGATCGCCACCGCCGTGCCGCCCACCAGCACCCCGCCAACTTTCTGGGCGCACTCAGCAACATGCGGCCACACCCCCCGCAGGCTGTCGGGGAGGAAATCCGCATACTCCTCGATGTCGGTCATGAGTTGGCCTCGCGCCGAGAGACCTCGGCGTCGAGCAGGGCGGCGGCCATTCCCGTGTCGCAGCCGCGCAGCGTGCGGCACTCCCGCAAAACTCGGGTGGGTAGAGCGCCGAGCGCCCACGCCTTGGCACACGGATCCCTGCCTCCGATGAGGGTTTCAGCAATGTGCAATCCGTGGAGGGAGATCCTCAGTTCGTCGCCCGGTGCTCCAGACCAAAAGTTCCTCCAGAATCTAGACGGCACACGATCGCTGGCTTCGACCACCGGCATGGTCGGGCGATCGCGCAAGAAGGCAAGCGCCCGCATGCAGGAATCGGACCATGTCAGAGTCCACAGGCCCACCGGCTTGAACTTGTAGCCGTGCTGGACGGTTTTCGGAGTCCGCTCGGCCCAGCCGCGGCGCTCGAGATCGGCGAGAACCCGCGAGGTCTGCGAATACGACAGGCCGGACAGGGCAGCCAGCTTTGCCGCGGTGGCGCCGAACGGGCGGGCCCGCAGGGAGTTGAGGGTGGCTTTGGCGCCGTCGCTCAGCTTGGCCAGCGGGTTGTCACATGAGCGCAGAGGTGCGGGGAGGGGATTGACCAGCCACGGGTCTGGGCGGGGCGCAGCATCTCGTCGGTCGGCCAGCAGGCGTCGGAGCCTCGCTTCCGATGGGAGGTTGACCACGGGTTGGATCAAGGCGGCGATTCTGCGGGCTGTTACCCGCGAGACGCCGATCTCCCCGGCTATCGCAGCCGGATTGGGCCGTTTGAGCTCGACGACCGCAAGCCAATCGCCCGGAGCCAGTTTGGTCGCGTGGATCGCCGTGCCAGTGGTGACCGTGTACCGCTTGCGGCAGCCTCCGCAGCGCCACCTGCGCCAGTTGCAGCCAGTGGCCTCAACCTGGGTGGCCGACTCGCTCCCACAAGACGGGCACGTCGGCACCCCGCGCCACCTGGCTTCAACCAGACGGTGGTCGAGTGCTTCGGACCGCGGCAGTGCCATGCCCAAAGTATAGCTCATTTGTGGGCCATTTCCTTTCTCATGCGAACAAGATCGGCACCTTGGATTGCCCGCTTTCGGCCTAGTTCAGCCCCAGCACAACCGCCAGGGCGGTGTCCACGCCCCACTGCTCTTCGGGGGTGAGCCGGCCGACGAGGTCACCGAGTCGGCCCGCGTCCACCGCCCCGACTTGCTCGACCAGCACCTTGGTGGCTGATCCTTCCACTTGGACTTCGGGGCGAAAAGACGCGGACCGGGCGCTCGTCGATGTCGGTGCAACCAGTACTACCGAGCGAGGCAGCAGGGCATCCGACTGAACGACCACGCCAAACCTCTCCCCCTGCTGCTCGTGGCCGATGCCCTTGGATGGGCGCAGGCGAAAGACGTCACCCCTCTGCACGCAGGCTCTCCATCAACTCTGCGACGGCGAGCATTTCGGCCCGATCAAGCTCGTCGGCCTCCAGTGCTCTGGCCTCAGCGGCCAAGGAGTCCATGTCGTACAGACGTCGGGCCGTGTCAATGAGAGCGCTCCGGATCGCCTCCGACTGGGATAACCCTGTCGAAGTGAGCCGATTCAGAGCTCCAACGGCCTCATCATCAAGCCGAACCGAAACAGCATGAGCCACGAGCAAAGTGTATCACCAAATGAGATACATTCGGCAGGCCTACGAGGGCAGTAGCCTGGCTTCCAATAATGCTCTTGACCTACACGTTGCATGCGCAGCACGTCATGGAGGAGCGGGGCAATTTCCCTGGGTGGGAGGAACGGGCAGTGGCCCAACCGGACCGACGGATGCGTGACCCCCACGATGATGCGGTGAAGGGGTTCTACCTCTCGTTGTGTCGGGGGTTCAGTCGAGGGTGGTTGCGAGCCACGCTGCTATTTCGGGTTGGCGTTGTTGCCAGTACGTGATGACGGAGGCGCTGGCGTCGGTATCGGCGGCTTCTGCGAGCCACGGGTCGTCGGCTACATCGGCAAAGGAGCCGAGCGCCGTCACGATGTGAGCGACGCTGGGGTGCTCGAGTGTCACGCCGTAGCGCTCTGAGTAGAGGCGCAGCCCGATGTGCGGGCTGATGCCTGCGTCGGTGGTGATGCGCATGAGGTCGTAGTAGTCGCGCATCTCGCCTCGGTCGCCGATCACCTTGTATTTCGTCGCGGCGATGTCTCGCATTGACCCGATCGCCAGTCCATCAACGGTGACCGGGTCGTCGAGCGGGCTCTGATCACTTGCATGCAGGTACTGAACCTTGACCCCGTTGACGCTGGCGTTGAGTGTTCCATCGGCGATGTCATCGACGGCCACCGCCGCTTCGGTTTCCAAGCGCTCCAAGACCGCCTCGGGGTTGAACGGCTCATGTACAAACACGTCGAGATCTCGGCTGCGGCGATGCCTGAGATACATGGCCAAAGCAGTGCCTCCCATGAGCACCCCCGAATCGGGCGTCGCCGCTGCGACTAGGGGCCAGCATGCTCGTGTTGGTGCGTCGATAATGTCCGACCAGTCGTCGAGGGACTCTCCGTGCAGCCGGAAGCGGTCGACGGTCACGATGGTGCCACAGCGCGGTGGGCGAGCGCGTTGTTGATGAGGTCGCGGGTGTGGGGCTGCGTCGAGCGCAGCTTCAGGCACGACTGCAACGCGTCAACCGGCAAGCGGGCCGATGCCCACAGCGCGGCGTGGGGGGACGGGCCGTTCAGCAGGCGATTGGCGACGAAGTCGGCGTCGGCCGGCAGCGCCAGCGAGGACGGGTCGGGATGGTTCCAGAACAGCGACCAGAACTGGGGCGGGAGGGGCCCGGTGAAGTCGCCCGGCGCCCCAGCCGCCGGCAGGCGCACATGCTGTGCTTGGGCCTGGAGCTTGAGGCAATCCGGCAGTGACATCACCGGCTCCCAGGCGCTGCGCTCACGGACACCGTGACGCCAGCTCTGCGTCGAGGTGCGTCGCCTGACCGCTCCGCGACGGGCCAGTGAATCCAGGGCTGCCTTCGCCGCCGACCAAGAAAGGCCCGCTGCTTCGGAGACGGCCGAGATGTTGCTGATGCCAGCGTGGAGCGTGACTGCCGCCAGCACAAGCCGTTCGCTTCGCGTCAGCGGGTGGTCGTCGGCCGACAATTCGGTTCCGGCAGCTTCGCGCCTTTGCTCCTCAACCTCCCCGCACTTGTCGCTCACCGCCTGCCGGACGAACTGCGCGACCGTCGCGCCCGACGCAAGGGCGGCCTCTGTGACTCGGCTCAGGTCCTCAGCACTGATCCGAAGCGACAACTGAGCCTCTAGGAGTTGCGCAGCCATACGCAAATTATATCTCGCGATTCACTACACAATCGCGAAACATATTCCTCGGGAGTATCGACGGCGACGACGCCTACCGGCGCTAGCTGGCGTTTGAATTACACCTTGCTGGGCTCATCCGATGTTCTGGGGGAATCGGGCCGGAGCGCTTTGGCGGAGAGCTGGGTGAGGTGCTTTGTCGATGGGATGTTGGATGAATATGATTAGTACACAGAGCAAACATAATGGTGACATACCAGGGCGGATCGGGTAGGTGTTGTCACTAGGTGGATTAGCGGTATCGGATTCCTTGGGAGGGCTGCTGTGAACACGATGATCGACGCGGGGCCGAACCGCGGGGGGGGGTGATGAGGCCCAGCGCTTTGCTTGTAGCGCTGGTGATGCTGGCAGCGCTGCTCGTTGCGGTAGCGGCACCCCCGACGGCGCTGGCCGCCGAGACGACGCTGGTGTCGAACACGGGTGAGTCCACCCCGTCAGCAGGCAGCCCCTTCAGGGCGCAGAGCTTCACGACCGGCGCGCAGGGTGCCACGATCTCAGAGATCCAGGTCAAGCTCATCGGCCATAGCGGTGATGTTTCGGTCAAGCTGCGCAAGGACGCCACCAGTGGCTGCCCGACCGGCATCGGCAACTGCCCGGGCGATTTGGTGGCCACCTTCACCAACCCGTCCAGCATCGTTGCGGGGCTCAACAGCTTCACCGCGCCAGCCGGCACCAAGCTCGATGCCAGCACTACCTACTGGGTGACTCTTCACGAGGGCGTCAGCAACAGGCGGAACATACCCGTTACGGCTTCGGACAATCAGACAGGCACTACTGGCTGGACCATCGGCGACGGGAGCTTGTGGAGACAATCCGAGTCGAGCGATTGGCAGACTTCGACCAACTCGTTGGCGATCGCTGTCAAGGGCGAGCTCAGGGTGGCGGAGTTTGTGTCGGCGGAGGTGAACGGCACGAAGCTGAGCATTGACTTCGGCGAGAGCCTCAATACGACTTCGGTACCGGCGACCACCGATTTTGGGGTGACGGTGGGCGACCAGCCTCGGAGTGTGGCCGCTGGCGGTGTGGCAATTGCCGACACGAAGGTGACGCTGACGCTGGCGGACCCGGCGGTGACGGTCGGGCAGACCGTGACGGTGAGCTACACGAAACCTTCAGGGGACGGGGCGATGCCGCTCAAGGACGCAGCCGATGTTGACGTGGAGACGTTCGGCGCCCAACCGGTGACCAACACGACGGCACCGTTGATCGAGAGCGTATCGCTGGTGTCCAAACCCCGGGCCACGCTGAGCGATTCTGACAACACAAAGGTCTATGGAGTTGGCCAGAACATCGTGGTGGCGGTGACGTGGAACGGTCGGGTGTCGTGGGATGTGAGCGGCGCTGCCGCCGACGGCATCGGCGTGCGCCTGAACATCGGGGGCACCAACCAGCGGGCGCAGTTGGTCACGGACGGGGCGACCAGCGGCACTGCGACCACGCTGTGGTTCAGCCACACGGTTGCGAGCGGCGATTCCGACAACGACGGCGTGGCCACGGCCCTGGTCAACAACAAGCTGGTGTTGTTGGGCACCGGTGCGACGCTGAAGGGCGCCGAGGGAACCGACGCTGCACAGAGCGATGCCGGAGTGACCCACGCGGGGCTCGGCAATCAGTCTGCCCACAAGGTGGTAGCCACCCGCACCCCGGTTGCCAACAGAGCGCCCGCCTTCGACGATGGGGATGACAGTACTCAGGGGATGAGCATGGGTACCCTCAATGCGATTCCGGGCACCTTGGTGCACCAAGGATTGGAGTACCAAGACTCAGAGAACCAGATCGTCCCGTTCTTTAGCGACGCCGACAAAGACAGCTTGAGGTTCACCTTCAGCGCCACCCGCCTGGACGCGCTGGAAGTCAAGCCGCGGATTATTGGCACCAGACTGTTCCTTCAGACTGCAAGAAGTTGTGTGCTCGAAGATCTGCTGCCCGCGTTGCAGCGCAACAACAATGACGAGTTCGAGAATGTCGTAACCGTCGCGGCTTTCGACCCGGACGGAGCGAGTGTCTCAGCAACACTGAAGCTGCTCATCAATTGGGATTGTGGTGAATTTGTCAGCGCCACGGTGAACGGCAGCGCGCTCAAGCTGACCTTCTCCAACCTCCCCGGATCCAGCGCGCCGTGGTTCACCAGCCAATTTGGCGGTCTAGCGGCTGACCAGTTTGAGGTGAAGGTGAACGGGTCCGAGGTGGCGCTTGCGGCCGCCAATACATTCTCGGTGAGCGGCAACGTGCTGACGGTCAATTTGGCGGCGGCAGTGACCCGCGGCCAAACCGTCACTGCGAGCTATGAGCCCGGAATCGAGGAGGTTCGAGGGCTGAGCGACCAGCCGGTGGTCAACCTGCTGAACACGGCGCCCGAAAGCGCGTCGATGACCGGGAACACGTTGACGGTCACCTTCACTCGCGATCTGAAAGTGCCGGACGCAGCAGCGCTGGCGAAGCTCGTTTACGCGTTCAGAGTCACGGGCGTGTACTGGGAAGGGGCCCCGCTGCGCAATGTGTCACCCCAGACGGTCGCGGTGAGCGGCAAGACGGTGACGTTGACCCTGGGGACGCCTGAGTTTGGGGGGAGGCCGGAGCAAGGTAAGTGGGATCTAGAGACGGAACTCAGTGAGTCGGCCCTGTCGCCGGGCCGGGATGTGAGAGTGGAATATCTCCGGAGCGTCGCGAGCGGTTTCGGGGTCGCCCTCCTAGACAATGCCGATAGCACCGAGGTTCCCGGCTTCACCGACTATGCGGTGACGACGACATTCGCTACCACGGAGCCGCCATTGGCGACGGGAGTGCAGGTGGATGGGACGGCGCTGACGTTGTCTTTCGATCAGGATCTGGACACGGCGTCGCTGCCGGCGGGGAGCCGTTTTCGCGTGTCGACGTCGCCGCGGGGCCTCTACATCAATCCGCATGTCACCGTGCCGCGTGCCATCTCGGGCACAGGCACCGCAGCAGTGAGCGGCAAGACGGTAACGGTCACGCTGGAGTCGGCGGTGGACCCTGAAGAGGACTTCATCGTGTGGTACCGGCCAGGTGACGATGCCAATCCTCTGCGGGCAAGCTCCACCGGGCCGAAGGTGGCGGAGATCCTGGGGGCGCTGGGCAGCAGGCGAGACCGAACGGCACCAGCGCTGGACAGCGCGGTGGTAGCGGGCACATCTCTTTGGCTGTACTACAGCGAGAAACTGGACACCGGCTCGGTACCGAGCACGGGTGATTTCACGGTGATGGAGGGCACCACGGCCAGGACAGAGAGCGATGTGACGGTGAGCGGCAACGCGGTCAAGCTGACGCTGTCGGGAAATGCGGTGGGAACGAGCACTGCGGTGACGGTGGGTTACACCGCGGGCACGAACCCGGTCCAAGATCTGGCGGGCAACGACGCCGGGAACCTCTCAAGCCATTCGGTTACCAACGCAGGAGACAACCCTATGGCTGCGCCGACGCTTTCGACGACAGACCCGGCGGTGGCGGATCAACTGGTGCTGAGGCTCACCTTCAACCAGTGGTTGGATGGGGCGGAGGTTCCGGGAGCCGGCGCGTTCACGATCGCGGGCGGGGATACGCCCATGAGCGTCCGCGGTGTTGCGGTGCGAGGCAAATCGGTAGAGCTGCGGGTCTCTCCTGGTTTCTTACCGTGTTCCTCGGGCTACACCGTGAGTTACACGAAGCCGAGCAGCAATGCGCTGCAAAGCGTGTGGGGCACCGACGTGGAGGCGATTTCTAGCCAGGCGATCACGAACAAGTGGTCGGCTCGATGCCGGTCCACGGACCCTCAGCCGAGGCAAATCGGTAACAGCGACGGCGTCGTTGGCGGCTTAGGCGGCAGGTCGCTGAGCCTTGAGTTCGACCGGCCGCTGAGCCCCCTGCAGCCACCGAGCCCTGAGGGGTTCACGGTGAAATCGAGCATTCCCGGCGGTGCAGCCGCAATGCCCGTCGAGGTCGTCGAAATCCGGCTCTCGCCCAACGACAGGCAACTTCAGATGGCGCTGAGCCGACAGCTCACCCCTGGCGAGCAGGTGGCGGTCAACTACCAGCACCCACGCTCCGCCCCTGGGATTTGGGACGCCGAGGGCGACCAGATAGCGCCGTTCTCGGTGGAAACCGTCGTTCCCGGCGCCGCACCGGAAGTTACCGGTGTGGAGGTGGTGTCGGATTCCGGTGACGACAACACCTACGCCATGGGCGAAGTCATCGAGATCAAGGTCACGTTCGACAAAGCGGTGACCGTGACCGGCACGCCGCTTTTGGGCATTGACATGGATCCGGCGCATTGGGGCCGCAAGGACGCGGTTTATGCCAGTGGCAGCGGCACCGCCGAGCTGATCTTCACCCACACCGTGATAGAGCCGAACTACTCGTCGCAGGGCATCGCGGTGCTTGCCGACACGCTCGACCTTGACGGCGGCACCATCACGGCTACGGCTGGCGGCACCGACGCCGATCTGTCCCATACTGGGCTAGGCCACGATTCCGATCACAAGGTGGACTGGCGGCAGTCGCCGCCCGATGCCAACGGGAACCGTTCGCCGGTGTTTGGCGGCGTAGATCCGGGATGGGTCAACGCGCCCCCTGGGTACCTAGTTAGCCTTTCGGTGTCGCAGTCTGATTTCAGCGATCCCGATGGCGACACGCTCACGTTCACACTGTCCACGAACCGCGACGACATCTACGCGGCGGGCGATTTGGTGTACGTCGACAGGATCGGTCGCATCTTCTTCGCTGCGAAGACGGCGTGCGCGCTGGCCAGCCTTGATCCACCGGAGAGCGGCACGTACGACACGGTGGTCACCATGACCGCGACCGACCCCGACGGCGCCACCGCGCAGGTTTCGGCGACGTTCCGTACCAATCCGGCGACGTTCGCGTGCCCTTCGCTTTCGACCGCCACGGTGGACGGCGCGACGCTGACGATGGCGTTCAACGGAGCGTTGGCCCCGAGCTACAAGCTCGTGCCGGCCAATGGGGTGTTTGAAGCGCTGACGGCGGGCCAATTCGAGGTAGAGGTGGACGGCGCCGCAGTCAGTCTTGCCGATGCGGTGTCGGTGAGCGGCGACGCGATCCGCGCTGACAACCTCCGCGGACCCGACACAATTAGCCTGACCCTGGCCGAAGCGGTGACGGCAGGCCAGACCGTCACCGTGAGCTACACCCCAGGCAACTACCCACTAGCGGCCGCGTTCACCGACCAGCCCACCACCAACACAACCACATCGCAAAACTGAAACCTCGCCCACGGGACCAGACCAGAGGGTTACACAAAGGCCGAGCGGCTGAACGGTGCCGCTGTGATCAGGGAAAGCTCGACATTCGATGTTCTTGACCTATACCTCGCATGCGAAACATGTCATGGAGGAGCGAGGGATCTCTTCCGAGTGGGTGGAGCGAGCGGTGGCCGAACCGGAGCGACGGACGCGTGACCCCCACGATGAGACCGTGGAACGGTTCTATATTCGAATACCTGAATGCGGTGGTAGAGTCCTACGCGTGGCCGTGAACACGGACGCAGATCCTTGGCGTGTAGTAAGCACGTTCTTTGATCGCTCTATGCGAGGCGAGCTATGAGACTTCAGGTAGACAAGGAAGCTGATGCCCTGCACCTCCGCTTGGACGACTCGGCCATCGTCGAGTCGGTAGAGGTAGTGCCCGGAGTTGTATTGGATTTCAACGAGGCCCAAGAGGTGGTTGGCGTTGAAATGCTCCGCCTTTCCATGCGATCAGCCGACTTGAATCTCTCGGCGTTGGAATTCGAGACCGTCTAGAGCACGCATCGACGGCCTGTCCGCGCTAGCCGGCGGGGGCGATGTGGCCTTCTAGGTTGTAGGGGCGGTAGGGGCCGAAGATGGATTGCTCCAGCACGCCGATGCCTTGGCGGTCGCCCATGCGGACTTTCATCAGGTGCTGGACGTGCTGGTTCTCGAAGGCGGTCTCGTTCACGTCGGCCAGCTTCCAGCGCTCTGACTCCATGGCCAGCTCGCCCTTCCAGTCGCCGTGCGACCAGGTGGGGTGGCTGTAGCCGATGCCCTTCATGCGGTAGGTGAACTGTTTGTCGAAGGTGATCTCGTGGCGGGTGTCGTCTTCCAGTGAGGTCATGGCCAGGGTGGCGCTTTTGATCATGCGGCTGCCGGGCTCGAACTCGAGTTGGTGTTCGAGGCGGTGCATGGGCTCGACGCCGGGATCCTCCACGCCGGGGTTGTCGGCCAGGGAGTCATAGGCGGGGAGGAAGGCGCCCACGTGGAATCGGGGGCGGCCCAGAGTGTCCTCAAACAGCTGGTAGTGGCTGCACATGTCGTCCCAGTGCAGCGGGGCCCACAGAAAGAACAGCCCCATGGCCCGCGGTGCCTGGGGGGCGCCCCGGTTGTCGCCGCCGGCCACCGGGCGCACGCCCCAGGAGCGGTCTTTGGTGCCGTAGGTCTCTGTTCGGTCGATCTCCATGCGCTGGCCGTCGTATTCGATCCAGCCGTGCCAGCGGCCGAACTGGGTGAACCGGGTGGTGTCCATGATTTTGCGGCTGCCGTCGGACCAGTGATGGCGGGGTTCCTCGATGGCCGCGGTGCGGGCCTCGAAGGTGAGGTCGGCGGCGAAGTCGGTGTCGTTGGGCTCCAGCACCACCCGGCAGGCCTTCATGGGCTCGGTGATCTCTAGGCGGAACGGACCGACGGTGACGTCGGACGGCTCGGGGTTGGCCCGGGCCGAGGCGTGGAAGGCGTGCTGCACGCCGTTGTGGACGATGCTGATGCCGCAGTCCTGGATGTCGAGGTGGGGATAGCGGGCGGTGCCCACGCCGAGGTACATATCTCCGATCTTTGAGTAGCCGTTGAACCAGTACCGCTCGTAGAAGTCCTTCTCCCCGGTGGCCGGAGTGGAAATGGGGTCGGGCGTTTGGTGGATGGGGAAATCGTCGAATTTGGTCAGCACACGACAATCGTGGCAGACCGCGTCTTCCCGATGATTGTCGGAGGGACTGGTATCATCGGCTACATCAGTTGAGTTTGGCTACAAACGACTGCGAGGACCCCACTATGAGCACCGGCAACGGCGAACAGCACACCTTCCGCACCTTCCAACTCCGCAATCTGGAAGACACCCCCGGCTTCGACCGGCTGAGCGACCACCAGAAGATGGTGACCCGCGTAGTGGGCTCGGTGTTGCCGTTCAAGACCAACAACTACGTGTGCGAGGAGCTCATCAACTGGGACAACGTGCCCGACGATCCCATGTTCCAGCTCACATTCCCTCAAGAGGGCATGCTCGATCCCGAGCACTTCAACCGCATTGCCGATCTGATCAAGGCCGAGGTTCCGGCCGCCGAGCTCAAGGCCGCGGCCCGGGAGATCCAGCTCAGCCTCAATCCGCACCCCGCCGGGCAGGTGGAGATGAACGCTGGGTACTTGGAAGAAGAGGTGGTGCAGGGCGTGCAGCACAAGTACCGGGAGACGGTGCTGTTCTTCCCCACCCAGGGCCAGACCTGCCACGCCTACTGCACCTATTGCTTCCGGTGGCCGCAGTTCGTGCAACTCGACGACCTCAAGTTCGCCAGCAAGGAGATCGATCGGCTGGTGTCCTATCTCAAGCTGAATCCGACGGTGTCCGACGTGTTGTTCACCGGGGGCGATCCGATGATCATGCGCACCGAGCTGATCCGCCGCTACGCCGAGCCGCTGATGGACGACAGCCTGGAGATCAACACCATCCGATTCGGCACCAAGGCCCCGGCTTACTGGCCCTACAAGTTCACCGAGGGCGAAGAGGCCGACGACCTGCTGCGGCTGTTTGAGGAGATCGTGGCCTCAGGGCGCCACCTGGCGATCATGGCCCACTACTCGCATCCGGTGGAGCTGGCCACCGATGCGTCGCGGGAGGCGCTGCGGCGCATCATCGAGACCGGTGCGGTGGTGCGGTGCCAGGCTCCGCTGATCCGCCACGTGAACGACAGCGCCCGGGCCTGGGCCGACATGATCACCACCGAGGTATCCCTGGGGGCGGTGCCCTACTACATGTTCGTGGAGCGCGACACCGGGGCCAAGCGCTACTTCGAGGTGCCGCTGGTGGAGGCCTACCAGATCTACACCGACGCCTATAAGCAGGTGTCGGGGCTGGCCCGCACCTGGCGAGGGCCGTCGATGTCGGCCACTCCGGGCAAGGTGCTGGTGGACGGCATCGTCGAGGTCGGCGGCGAGAAGGCGATCGCCCTGAAGTTCGTCCAGGCTCGCGACCCCGAGTGGGTGAACAAGATCTTCTTCGCCGCCTATGACGAAGAGGCGTCGTGGCTCGACGAGCTGCGCCCGGCGTTCGGCGAGGAGAAATTCTTCTACACCGATGAACTGAACGCCAT
Source organism: Acidimicrobiia bacterium (assembly GCA_022822265.1). Classification (GTDB taxonomy): domain Bacteria; phylum Actinomycetota; class Acidimicrobiia; order Acidimicrobiales; family Bin134; genus Poriferisocius. The sequence goes on from JAJECA010000025.1 coordinate 113,972, forward strand.
GAAGACCGACACCCCCCAGCGGGTGCAACTCATAACCACCCGCGCGGCCTAGCCCGTTCGCTAGTCGTCTCGTTCGAACAGGGGGCTATACCAATCTGCATTGCGGCTTGGTATGCTCATTGTATGGCGCAATTGGTGACGAGGGTGGATGACGGGCTGGTGGCTCGTTTGGACGAGATGGTGGATAGCGGCGAGGTGGAGTCGCGCTCTGATGCTGTGCGGCGGGCGTTGGTGCAGATGCTCGATGAGCGCCGGCGCCGCCTGACGGGGGAGGCCATGGCAGAGGCGTATAGGCGCGTTCCCGAAACCGAGGAAGAGTTGCGCTGGGCTGAGGCCAATGGAAGGGCCATGGTGGCCGAGGAACCCTGGGAGCGTTGGTGACACCGGCACAATGCGACATTTGGTGGGCCGAGAGCGAGGGGGAGAGCAGGCCGGTTCTGGTGGTCACCCGCAATGAGGTGATCCCAAACCTACAGAGGATCATGGTTGCCCCCATCACCCGCACGATTCGAGGGCTGGCCACTGAGGTGCCCCTTGACGTGGAAGACGGTATGGCCCAGCCCTGTGCGGCGTCGTTCGACAACCTGAGAGTTGTCCTTCGCTCGCAACTCACTACCCGGGTGGGTTCGATAGCCCACCGCCGCTACGAAGTCTGCGCCGCCCTAGCCGCCATCGCCGACTGTTGAGGGACTGCCAGCTCCGGCAAGGGCGTGGGGCTATTTCGATGCCGCGCTGGGCCAGGGCGGCGCGGCAACGAACCTGCTACAAGCCGCCGGACACGGTGCAACTGATGGTTGAAAGCGTGCTCTCGGTGCCGTCGTCAAGGGTCGCGGTGCCGGACACGCTCCATGTGCCTTGAGCAGTTTGATTGAATTCGACCCAGGTAGGCAAATGACCCGAGAGTGAATCACGGAGGACCGTTGTCCCCCATCTCGGATTTCCCAAGGAATGCTCTGCCCACACATCCCAGGAGGTCGTCCCGTCCTCTGGGTTGAGCTGCACAAAGATTCGATACGAGTCCGTTGTACACGCCAGGCTGCCAACCTCTGGAGTCTCGTGGAATGTGACAGTCGGGGTGGCTGTGACGGTCGAGGTAGTCACCGTGCAGCTCGTTTCCCCGATGTTGATCCACGTCCCGTCGTCGGTCTCCATGTTCACCCACACGGTGTATGTACCCGCTGACAACGAAGAAATCGTCGTCGAGGCGGGCTCCGAGGATCTTTCGCTCCAGTCTAGAAGCTTCCCGCTCTGGTTGCCTGAGGAGTTCTGCACCCACGCCGTGTACTGAAACGCGCGAGCTTCACCGGTCCACGTCACCGTGATCGAAGACTCACCCGCACTACACGACACACCCGACGCCCGCGCGCCAGAAATCAGGGCCAAACCCAACACGAAAACCAAGGCAACCGCAAGGAGAGCAGCTATGCGGGCTGTTGGCCGGGTTCTTGTGTCAGACATGACAGCGATGTGATACCTGGGTCGCTACAGGCCGCCACTCACAGTGCAGCTGATGGCAGCGAGTGTCGACCACTCCGATTGGCCGGCGATTCTCGCGGATCCGGAAATGTTCCACGTGCCCTGAGCAAGACTTTCAAACGTCATTGAGAGCTGCAAAGAGCCCGCCGGTCCTGCGGCCAAGACTGCTTCGTCGTCGTCGGGGTCGTCGTTGTTGAGTATGGCCAGTTGTTCTTGAGACCAGGCGGCGCCGACCAGTCCCCCTATCTTCGGATAACCCGAGGAATGCTGCAGAGTTGCCTCCCAGGTGTCCGTTCCGGTCTCAGGATCCAATGTAACTGTGATCGAAGAATTACTTGCTGAACAGCTAATGGTGCCCGCCCCGCTCGCCGCCGCTGTGGGCGTGGCAGTGGGGGTGGGCGTGGCAGTGGCTGTGGGCGTGGCAGTGGGGGCGGTCACCGTGCAGGTCGTTCGCCCGATCTCGATAATCGAGCCGCTGGTGGTGTGCTTGTCTACGTATACGGTGTAGGTACCCGCTGACAATGAGGAGAATGTCGTTGAGGCGGTGGGAGCAGTGCTGCTCCACCAAGGCACTATCTGCGATATCTGCTCCTCTGCGGAATTTATCACGTAGGCCGTGTACTGCCTTACGTGTGTCTCGCCGTTCCAAGACATCGAGAGGGAGCCCTCACCCCCCGTGCACGTGAGGCCGCCGGAGGCCTGCGCGCCTGACGTCAGAGCGAGGCCCGACGCAAGCACGAAGGCAACTAAGAGGACGGCCGCTACTCGAACTGTTGGCCAGGTTCTTGTGTTGGACATGGCTGAGTCAGTTCCCTTCATGGTTGTACCAGCCGGCACCGATGAGGGTGCCGTCGACATTCACAATCCACATGCGCATGGTGCTGGGGCCTCCGGCTCCGGCCGGATTGTCGTCGGCGGTGATCCAGCTGCCCTCGGCGTTGGCGCCGCGCACTGCGGGGCCCAGCAGGTCTTCGATATCGGTTCCGATAAGCCCGGGATCCAAGTGGGCCAGGATCTCGCCGTCGGGGGCGGCGATGATCCCGGTGAAGTACCTGTCGAGGGTGTCGTTGCGGTTGTAGTACTCGATGGTCGGCATCAGGCCCGCAGAGATGCTCTGGGGGTCGTTGTGGAACGCCACGACGGCTTCCACCCCGCCGCGGCGGAATTGCTCGGCCGAATCAGAGACGAGCTGTTGCGCCAAATCGTCGGTGTTGATGTACCAGCCCGAGCTGAACAGCAGCCCATCATGGCGGACGACCCAAGTATTTTTGAGCTCGAAGCCGCCTTGGTCGCCGAGCGTGCTGGCGGCGGGGTTCACATACACGTAGGGCACCCAGCGGCCTGCTTCGGTGGCCGCGAGCAACTCGGTACCGAAGCGGTAGCCGTTGATGTCGGTGCCCACCCAGCCATTGACATCCAGCCCCCGCCGGTCGGGCACGTAATGGCCGACCACGATGTCGTTCTCGTCGATGACGAACACATACCACTGGCCATCGACGCTGTCTGGGCTGTTCACATGGGCCAGCGCGGCATCCAGCCCCTCGTTCTCATAGAGGGCGATGGCCTGATCCACGATGAACTTCGTGAAGGCCGCCGGATCAGACTTGGGCGGCGCCGGGGCTTCGTCAACACCGTCGCTACAGCCAGCACCAAGGAACAGGCCGACGGCCAAGACAGCGGCCATTGCGAGCTTGCTCATCTTCAAAAGAGCAGTCATTTGGAGGCCAACTCAGCGCTCTCGTTGCCGTGTGCAGTCGCGTGACATCCAGACCGCTACAAGCCGCCGGCCACCGTGCAGGTGATGGCAGAGAGTGTTGTCCAATCACCTTCCGCTTGGCCCCGCGATCTCGTAGATGCGGACACATTCCATATCCCCTGAGGAAAACTCTGAGCGGTATCTCCACCGAACAAATGAGTGAGCGGCAATTCGCCCGCAGGTCCTTCGGCTAAGACTTCTTGTATGGCGTCCAAGTCGTCGCCGCTGATTATCTCCAGCTGCTCTTCAGTCCACGGGATGCCAATGGTTTCCACATACCTCGGACTCCCCGAGGAATGCACCGCAGCCACCTCCCAGCTGATGACTTCGCCTTCAGGATGCAACGACACTTTGATCAATTGATCGGTTGTTGCACAGCTAATGGTGCTCGCCCCGCTGGCCGACGCTGAGCCGGACATGAGAGCAAAGACCACCGCGAGGACCGCGGCAACTAGGAAGGGCGACCGGGGCCTCAAATAGTTGTACACATACATCTTCGCAGTATATCACGGAGGATGTGCAGGACGAATGTGCATCAAATATGTGGAGAGGAGATCGTTTCGCCTATTCCCACTCGATGGTGCCGGGGGGCTTGGAGGTGATGTCGTAGGCCACCCGGTTGATGCCGTCCACCTCGTTGATGATGCGGCTCGACATCTTCTCCAGCAGGTCGTAGGGCAGCCGGGCCCAATCGGCGGTCATGGCGTCCTCGCTGGTCACCGCTCGGATGACCGCCACTTGGCCGTAGGTGCGCTCGTCGCCCATCACGCCCACGGTGCGGATGTCGGGCAGCACGGCAAATGCCTGCCACACTTCCCGCTCCAGTCCGGCGGCGTGGATCTCGGCCCTCACGATGGCGTCGGCCCTTGAGAGCAGCGCCACCTTGCCGGGAGTTACCTCCCCGATCACCCTCACTCCGAGTCCCGGACCGGGGAAGGGATGGCGCCACACGATCTCATCGGGCAGGCCCAGCTCGTGGCCAACGGCCCGCACCTCGTCTTTGAACAGATCGCGCAGCGGCTCCACCAGCTCGAAGTCCATCTCCTCGGGGATGCCGCCCACGTTGTGGTGGCTCTTGATCTTGGCCGCGGAGTCGGAGCCCGACTCGATCACGTCGGGATACAGCGTGCCCTGCACCAAGAAGGCGGCACCGTCCACCTGATTGGCGGCCTCCTCGAAGATGCGGATGAACAGCTCGCCGATGATCTTGCGCTTCTCCTCGGGGTCGATCACCCCTACGAGGGCCTCGAAGAACCGGTCGGCAGCGTCCACCGCAATCAGCTCGATGCCTTGGGAGCTGCGGAAGGCGTCGATCACTTGCTGGCCCTCGTCTTGGCGCATCAAACCGGTGTCCACGAAAACGCAGGTGAGCTGATGACCCACCGCCCGGTGCACCAGGGCGGCGGCCACCGCTGAGTCCACCCCGCCCGACAGGCCGCACACTGCCCGGCCGTCGCCGATTTGGGCGCGGATGGCGGCCACCGACTCGTCGATGAACGACTCGGTGGTCCACGACGGGGACAAACCGGCCCCCCGGTACAAGAACCGCTCCAACACGGCCTGCCCCCCTGGAGTGTGGGCCACCTCGGGATGGAACTGGACTCCGAAAATGCGCTGGGCGGGGTTCTCCAGGGCGGCCACCGGTGCCTGGGGCGTGGAGGCGGTGACCACAAAGCCCTCGGGCGGGATTGCGATGGAGTCGAAGTGGCTCATCCACACCGGGCGCTCAGTGTCTTCGTCGGGGCTGAACAGCGTGCCGGGATCGCTCACGCTCATGGCGGTGCGGCCGTACTCGCCGATGCCGGTGCGGGACACCTCCCCGCCGAGTTGGGCGGCGATGAGCTGGGCGCCGTAGCAGATGCCCAAGATGGGTACGCCCAACTCATAGATGGCGGGGTCGATGCGGGGAGACCCCTCGACGTGAACCGACTTGGGGCCGCCGGAGAAGATCACCGCCCCAGGCTGGCGGGAGGCGATCTCAGCGGCGCTGATGGAGTGGGGGACGATCTCGCTGTAGATGTGGGCCTCGCGCACCCGCCGGGCGATGAGCTGGGCGTACTGGGCGCCGAAGTCCACCACCAAGACGGGGTGGTCTCGGCTGGCGGAATCGGTGCCGATGGCCGCCGATAATCCGTCGGCGGTGCTGCTCAACGGCCCATCCCGATGCCCTGAGACCGCTGGAGGGACTTGCCCTCGGTTTGCAGGGAGGGGGCGATCATGATGTCGGCCTTCTGGAACTCCTTGAGCGACTCATAGCCGCAGGTGGCCATGGAGGTGCGCAGTCCGCCGAACAGGTTGAGGCGGCCATCGTTCTCCCGGGCCGGTCCAACCAGGATCTCCTCCAGCGTGCCCCGGGGGGTGGTCTGCACCCGGGCGCCTCGCGGCAGGGTGGGATGGAAGGTGGCCATGCCCCAGTGGTGGCCCCGGCCGGGAGCCTCGTGGGCGGCGGCCAGCGGGGAGCCGATCATCACCGCGTCGGCTCCGCACACGATGGCCTTGGCGATGTCGCCGCCGGTGGACATGCCGCCGTCGGCGATTATGTGGACATACACCCCGGTCTCGTCGAGATGGCGCATCCGAGCCGCTCGGGCGTCGGCGATGGCGGTGGCCTGGGGAACGCCGATACCCAGCACCCCCCGGGTGGTGCAGGCCTGACCCGGCCCGACGCCCACCAGGATGCCGGCGGCGCCGGTGCGCATGAGGTGAAGCGCAGCGTCGTAGCTGGCGCAGCCGCCGACGATCACCGGGATCTCCAGGCGGCGCACGAACTGCTTGAGGTTCAACGGCTCATGGTTCTTGGATTTGTGCTCGGCGGTGACCACCGTGCCCTGGATCACCATGAGGTCTAGCTCGGCGGCCAGCAAGTGGGGGGCGAGCTGCTCGGTGCGCTGAGGGGTGACCGACGCGCACGAGATCACCCCGGCGTCTTTGATCTGGCGAATGCGCTCGCCGATCAGCTCGGGCTTGATGGGCTCGGCGTAGAGCTCCTGCATCCGCAGGGTGGCCTTCTCGGGGGGCTGGGCCGCGATTTCATCCAGAATCGGCTCGGGATCCTCATAGCGGGTCCACAGCCCCTCCAGGTTGAGCACCCCCACCCCGCCCAGGCGCCCGATGGCAATTGCAGTCTCGGGACTGACCACGCCGTCCATGGCCGAGGCCATGAGGGGCAGGTCGAAGCGGTAGGCGTCGATCTCCCAGGCGATGCTCACATCTTCGGGATCGCGGGTGCGGCGGGTGGGGACGATGGCAATGTCGTCGAATCCGTACGCCCGCCGTGCGGTCTTGCCCAGCCCGATGTCAATCTCGGCCATCACGACGCCCCTTTTGCTTGGAAACCAGGAATTCTAAAGCCTTCGGCCTTGCTATAGGGGGATTTACTTCTCCCTCAAGAAGAAGGCGAAATCAAGCGGCCGATTGGATGAGATTCCATAGATCTTCGATGTGGTGGCGCTCGGTTTGGGGGCTGCCGATGGCTACGCGGAGGATGAGTTGGCCGTCGATGGTGGTGGGGGTGAGGTAGGCCCGGCCGGACTGGTTGACCGCCTCCAAAACCCGCTGGGAGGCCTCGTTGCCGTCGACGTGGCGGAAGCACACCAGGCTGACCACGGTTGGGGCGGCCAACTCGAACCGGTCGTCGGCCTCCACCCACTCGGTGAGCTCGGCGGCCCAGGCGATGTGGCGGCGGATGTGGGCCCGCAACCCCTCGAGCCCGTAGTGGCGGAGCACAAACCACAGCTTCAAGGCCCGGAACCGCCGGCCCAAGGGCACCTGCCAGTCGCGGTAGTCCACCACCGCTCCCGACTCGCTGGCCGGATTGCGCAGGTACTCAGGAGTAATCGACAAAGCGTCGTTGAGACTGGCCCGGTCGGCCACATAGAAGGCCGAGCAGTCGAAGTTGGTGAGCAGCCACTTGTGGGGGTTGAACACGTAGCTGTCGGCGGTCTCCAAGCCGGCGTTGAGAAACCGCATCTCCGGGCACAGGGCAGCGGAGCCGGCGAATGCGGCGTCCACGTGCAGCCAGGCCTCGAAGTTAGTGGCCACCCATCCCGCCTCGGCCACCGGGTCAAGTGCGGTGGTGGAGGTGGTGCCCACGGTGGCGGCAACGAAGAACGGAGTCAGGCCGTCGTTTTTGTCGTTGACGATCTCGTAGGCCAGATGGTCGGCTCGCATGGCGAAGTCTGGGGTGGTGGCGATGGAGCGCACTCGCTCGTCGGGGATTCCGGCCACCCGCAGCCCCTTGGCGATGGACGAGTGGGCCTGCTCGGAGGTGTAGGCCACCAGCCTGGGCAGTGCGTCGATGCCGCCGGCCCGGTGCCGAGCGGCGAGGATGGCGCACAACGTGCTGCTGGACGCGCTGTCCTGGATGACGCCGTTGCCCCGGAACTTCTCAGGCAGGTCCATCTCGACGGCCAGCCAGTCGAGCACATGCTGCTCCAGTTCGGTTACCGCGGGGCCGGTGTCCCACAACATGCCTTGGGCACCGAGGCCCGAAGACACCAGATCGGCCAGCGCAGACGGCCCGCTGGCGTTGGCCGGGAAGTAGGCGAAGAACCCCGGTGCCTGCCAGTGGGTGATGCCCGGCAGGATCACCCGATCCAGGTCGTCCAAAACGTCGGCGAAGTCCTCGCCGTGCTCAGGGGCCTCAGCGGGCAGCATGGCCCGGATATCGCCCGGCTCCACCGGAGCCTTGACTGGGAGGTCGCCGAGGCGGGCCATGTAGTCGGCCACCCAGTCCACTGCCTGGTGGCCCGCTTGCCGGAACTCCTCGGGGCTCATGTGGTTCGGTCGCTCAGCCATGGCTGCCATTGTTGCCGAAAGACCGGGATGCGGCGATGCCTAGTCATGGGAGATATCCCGCCGAGATGCTTGAGCGCTGGAGGCTGGGGGTTCAGTCAACCCCAGAGGCCGGCGATGAGGTCGATTTCCTGCTCTCCGCGCTGGGACCGCAGGTGGTATAGCTGCACTGGGCGGTTTGAGGCTTCTGCCTCCACGCGTAGCTGGGCCGCGACATAGGTGTCGAGCAGGCGGCCTCGGGCGTCCGTATCGCGCTGGGCGGCGTCGAAGTCCACTCCTGACAGCCAGGCCGCGAGCCCTGAATCGGTGAAGTAGCGCTTTGGGGTTGACGTGAGTCGCTTGAGTCGGTTGGAGCGCCACGCCGGGGCGTCGGCGGTGAGTCGCAATATATGGAGGATCTCGTGATAGCCCGCCGCAGTTTTTCGGTCGAGCTGGGCCGACTCTGCCAGCGCGGTGTCGGCTACGACGCCCGCGGAGTGCAGGGCATATGCCTGCATGTACCGCCGCATGCTCTCAGGGCTGCGGCGGCGGCTGGTGGCCCCGTCGAACTCGCCGAGGTCGCGGGTTGTGGCGACTTGGATGTAGCTGCGCATCCATCGGGACCGCCGGCCGGCGTCAGGGGCGCCCACTGCTCCGGGAAACCCGCCGGCCAGTGCGATTTGGAGGTACCTCAGAATGTTCGGGGGGTTCTCGGGAACGGTGAACCGCTATCGTGAGCAGACTAGTTATTCCACTGTTTTGTCCCCTAGTTGTTACCTAAATTGGTGAACAGTTACGCCCCAAACTCGCCCAAATCGCAAAAGTTGTGTGTCCGCAGCGCGGTCAGCGCTAGAGGTGGCCTGTGAAGGCTTGGGTCTTGTGGGGGCCGTAGCGGTGGATGCGGAAGTCAGCGGCAGCCGGAAGACCACTACTCCAACATGGAGCCCGTGTACCAGTAGGGGGTGCAGCTCCGGCGAGTGTAAGTGGGCAGCCCACTAGCCGCCGGCCAGCGGATTCTCCCAGCGAACCTCTGCGAAGCGGGCGAAGTCGGTGTCGGCGCTCATCACCGTGAGACCGTGCTCAATGGCGAGAGCCGCCAGCATGGCATCGGGGACCAGGTTGGCTGTGACGTGATGGCCGGTGACGAGTGCACCGAGGATGGCAGCCGTACGTTCGGTGGCCGGAGGTATCCAGGTCGGCTCCGCGTCCAACCAGGCTCGGACGCATCCCCATGCCCGCTCGGCCGACATGGGGTTCGCATACACGCGGGGGCTGGTGCCGATGCGCAGGAACGCCCCGAGCGACTGCCAGGGGATCCCGACCCTCCGGTCGCCGCGCAGAGCCGACGTGAGCCAAGCGGCGGACCGCTCATGAAGAGGACTAGACCTGTCGGTGGCGTACAGCAACAGGTTGGCGTCTAGCAGCACGTCGCTAGGCCTCGTCGAGCAGGCTCAGCACCTCACCGATGTCGGTTACATCGATCCGCTGGCCCAATTCATACGAGGTGTGCTCGTAGCGCGGTGCCGCCGCCGGCTTGGCCAGACCATCGCGAGCCAACCGGTTGACCGCCTCGCTGACCCCGATTCCCTCGGCCCGCCGCATCCCCTCAACCGCCGCCGCGACATCTGCCGCCAAAGTCACAGTCGTCCTCATACCAGGATTTTAGCATCATGATGCTGTTACTCATGCATCACTATGACGATACTTAACGGATGCCAATCCAACTCTCGGTCCGACCGAGCGCCACTGGTCGGGGCGGGGAATGAATTGGGGGCCGCCCCGCTTGGTTGCGATGGCAGCCCCCAGACTGTTCTTTGGGTTGTTGATGCGGCCGGGTGGCTACATCATGCCGCCCATGCCTCCCATTCCTCCCATGCCGCCCATGGGGTCGCCACCGGGGGGCATCGGGGGGCCGGGGGGCTCGGGCTTGTCGGCCACCAGAGCCTCTGTGGTCAGCAGCATGGCGGCGATTGAGGCCGCGTTCTGCAAACCTGCCCGGGTCACCTTGGCCGGGTCGATGACGCCCGCGGTCACCAAGTCCTCAGTGGTGCCGGTGGCGGCGTTGAACCCGACGGTGCCATCGGTGGCCTCAATGTCGCGCACCACGATGGAGCCTTCGAAGCCGGCGTTGGAGGCGATGAGAGAGCACGGCACGCTCAGCGCGTCGAGCACGATCTTGGCGCCGGTGGCCTCGTCGCCGCTCAGATTCTCAACCACCTTGGCCACCGAAGGCCGGGCCCGTAGCAGGGCGGTGCCGCCTCCGGCGACCACGCCCTCCTCGATGGCGGCCCGAGTGGCCGAAAGCGCATCCTCGATCCGGTGCTTCTTCTCCTTGAGCTCCACCTCGGTGGCGGCGCCCACCTGCACGACGGCTACGCCGCCGGCCAGCTTGGCCAAGCGCTCCTGGAGCTTCTCCCGGTCCCAGTCGGAGTCGGTGTTGTCAATCTCCTGGCGGATCTGGGCCACTCGACCGTCAACATCGGCCTTGGTGCCGGCGCCTTCCACGATGGTGGTGTCGTCTTTGGTGACGATCACCTTGCGGGCGGTGCCCAGCAGGTCGAGGGCGACGCCCTCCAGATTGAGCCCGACCTCTTCGGCCACCACTTGGCCGCCGGTGAGGATGGCCATGTCTTGGAGCATGGCCTTGCGGCGCTCGCCGAACCCCGGGGCCTTGACGGCCGTGGAGTTAAAGGTTCCGCGGATCTTGTTCACCACCAGGGTGGCCAAGGCCTCCCCCTCGATGTCCTCGGCGATGATCAGCAGTGGCTTGCCGGTCTGCATGACCTTTTCCAGCACGGGCAGCAGATCCTGCACCGAGCTGATCTTGCCCTGGTTGAACAGGATGTAGGGCTCATCGAGCACAGCTTCTTGGCGCTCGGCGTCGGTCACGAAGTAGGGGGACAGAAAGCCCTTGTCGAACTGCATGCCCTCCACGAAGTCGAGCTCCATGCCGAAGGTGTTCGACTCCTCCACGGTGACCACGCCGTCTTTGCCCACTTTGTCGATGGCGTCGGCGATGACGTCGCCGATGGCGGTGTCAGCGGCCGAGATGGAGGCCACCTGGGAGATCTCCTCTTTCTGGGAGATGTCCTGGGCCTGGTCGGCCAGCGACTCCACCGCGGCGGCCACCGCCTGCTCGATGCCCCGCTTGAGGCTCATCGGATTGGCGCCGGCGGCCACGTTGCGAAGACCGTTGTGGACCATGGCCTGGGCCAGCACGGTGGCTGTGGTAGTGCCGTCGCCAGCGATGTCGTTGGTCTTGGTGGCCACCTCTTTCATGAGCTGGGCACCCATGTTCTCGAACTTGTCGTCCAGCTCCACCTCGCGGGCGATGGACACGCCGTCGTTGGTGATGGTGGGGGCGCCGAACTTCTTGTCGAGGACCACGTTGCGGCCTTTGGGACCCAAGGTCACCTTGACCGCGTCGGCAAGCTGGTTGACGCCTGCCTCGAGACCGTGGCGGGCCTCTTCTCGGAACTTGAGAATCTTGGTCATTTGACGGTGGCGAGGACATCGCGGGCCGACAAGATCAGCAGATCCTCGCCGTCCACGGTTATTTCAGTGCCGCCGAACTTGCTGTACACCACGGTGTCGCCGACAGAGACGTCCATAGGGATCAGCTCGCCGCTGTTCTCAGACCGCTTGCCCGGTCCCACGGCGATTACCTCGCCCTGCTGGGGCTTCTCTTTGGCGGTGTCGGGGATGACCAGGCCGCTGGCGGTCATCTCTTCAGACTCACCGGGGCGGACAACGATTCGGTCATCAAGGGGCTGTAGCGCCATCTTGGCCTCCAAATGGTTGGTTGACTAGAGCTTTAGCACTCTCAATAGGCGAGTGCTAAGAGTAGGGCTTGAGCCGCCCTGAGTCCAATTCAGGCTGCCGGTTCGCCCGACAACAAGAAGGGGAGGGGGAGGTTGGGGTCGGCCCCGGTGTCCAGAGGGGAGGGCCCGTCGAGATGGAGCCTCTGCCATCCGGCGGCGGCCACCATGGCGGCGTTGTCGGTACACATGGAGCGGCTGGGCAAGAATCCGCTGATGCCGTCGGCCACGCAGGCATCCAGCAACCTCTCCCGAAGCGAAGAGTTGGCTGCCACCCCGCCAGCCAGGCACAGGCCCTTGGCCCCATACTCCTTGGCGGCCTTGCGGGCCTTGTGGACCAGAACGTCCACCACCGCTTCCTGGAACGACGCCGCGATGTCGGCCACCACCAGGTCGGGATGGTTTCGCACGTGGTTGACCACCGCGGTCTTGAGGCCGCTGAAGGAGAAGTCGTAGCCGTCGTCGTACATGGGGCGGGGAAAGGCGACGGCCTCGGTGTCGCCGTCCATGGCCAGCCGGTCGATGACCGGACCGCCGGGATAGCCCAGATCCATGAAACGGGCCACCTTGTCGAACGCCTCCCCGGCGGCGTCGTCCAGGGTCTGGCCGATGAGCCGGTAGCGGCCGAAGGCCTCCATCAGCACCAGCAGGGTGTGACCGCCGGAAACCAGCAGCACCACGACGGGCAGGTCCAGGTCGGGCTCTTCGAGGAATGAGGAGTACAGATGGGCTTCTAGGTGGTTCACCGCCACGAATGGGACATCCCAGACCAAGGCCAACGACTTGGCCGCACTCACCCCCACCAACAGCGAGCCGATGAGGCCGGGGCCGGAGGTGGCGGCGACGGCCTCGATCTCGTGATCGCCGAGCCCGGCCTCGATCACTGCTTGGGCCACCACCGGGGTGAGCAGCTCCACATGGGCCCGGCTGGCGATCTCCGGAACTACTCCGCCATAGCGGGCGTGGAGGTCTACCTGGCTGCTGATCACCGACGACAAAACGTCGGAGGGGCCGGAGACCACCGCGGCGGCGGTCTCATCACAGGAGGTCTCGATGCCCAGCACGATGGCGGGGGTATGCGGGGGAGAATCCGAGTCCAGCACAATGGCGGGAGCTTCTTGGGAGGGAACCTGGGAACTCATGCGCAGTCCAGTTCTACCGCGATTTTGGTGAGACGGTTGAAATAGTCGGGCTGTTGGATGTTGTCGGCCCGCATCACCACGGCGTCGGGCGACAACCCCATGTTCTTGTAATACCCCCGCTGAATGCCCACCGGGGCGAGGCCGAAGCGCCGGTAGAGGGCCTGGGCGGCGGGATTGTCGGCGGCCACCTCCAAAGCGAGGCTGGTATTGCGGCGGCAAGCGGCCAACGCCAGGGCCAAGAACAGCCGGGCGCCGATGCCTTCACCGCGGCAATCGGGGGACACCGTGACCGTGGTGATGTGGGCTTCGTCCTCCTCGAAGGCCACCCCGGCGTGGCCAACCACTTGATCGGGGCCGGCGATCACGTAGAGCCGGTCATCGGTGCGGGCCAACTCCGCCTCGTAGACATCCCGGGACCAGGGCAAGGGGTAGCACTGGGCATCGATGGCCATGACCTGGGGCAGGTGATCGGAAGTCATGGGAGCGATCATCTGAGCAAGAGTTGTGGGCAGAGTCATCGTGTTTTCCAGTTGATGTCGGCGTCGGGAACCCGAAGGTAGATCGGCTTCAGCTCCCACGGTTTGACGAATTCCTCTCGCAGGGCGCGGGCGTGGGCCAGCTGCACCAGAGAGGCGGCCGAGGGGTGGGCCAGATCCTGCTCGGCGATTTCGGTCTTCTGGAGCCGGTCGAACACCTCGGCGTAGCGGCGGGCGCCGTCGCCCACCAACAACACCTCTTCGCTGGTGGCCAGCAGCTCGGAGGCCAGATCGTCGGGCGTGCCCACGCAGGCGTCGGACACCCGCTGGATCCCGCCGGGCACCTGGCGGTAGAAGGCGTAGAACAGCTCACTGCGCCGAGCGTCGATGGCGGCCACGATCACCCGGTTGGTGTGGCGCACCGCAAAAGCCAGCAGATCGAGGCTGGGCACGCCGATCATCGGGACGCCCAAGGCGTAGGCCAAGGCCATGGCGCTGGAGATGCCCACCCGCAGGCCGGTGTACAGGCCCGGGCCGAGATCCACGGCCACACAGCCCACATCTCGCAATTCGACCCGGGCTTGGCGGGTTACGAATTGAATCTGCGGGGCGATGGTCTCGGCGTGGCGGCGGCCCCGGGCGCTGTGGGCCGATGCCAGCACTCCCTCGTGCCCGCCGAGGGCGCATCCCACCTGCTGAGTGGCCGACTCGATGCCCAAGATCAACACGGTGGATCCTCTAGCCAATGCCCGGCGGCGGCCGCCAAATCGTCGACCCGGGCCTGCCATCGGGGTCCCACGGGGGTCAAGACCACGATCCGCTCGTCTGGAGGGCTGGGTTGACCCTCGATGAAGGTCAGCGCTACCTCGAGATAGTCATTGGGCAAGGCCTGGCGGATGGCGTCACCCCACTCGATGAGGATTACTCCGTCACTGTCGAGCAGTTCGGGCAGGCCTAAATCAAGCACTTCGGAGATCTGGTCGAGGCGAAAGACGTCGAGATGATGGAGGAGCAGCCGTCCGTGGTACTCCCGGGCCAGGGTGAAGGTGGGGCTGGTGACCGGCTCGCTGATGCCCAAAGCGGCGGCGAACCCCTGGGTGAAGGTGGTCTTGCCCGCGCCCAAGTCGCCCACCAGCAGCAAGAGATCGCCGGACTGGGCCAGCTCGGCCAGGTTGGCAGCCAACTCCCGGGTGTCAACGGGAGAGCGAGTGCGGACTCGGATCATTCGGAGATCGCCATACGGGCTCGGACCAGATCAGAGCGCATCTGAGCCTCTTGAAGACCACCGCCCCGCAATACTGCCGCAGGATGGAAGGTGGGGATGACCAAGATTTCGCCGTTGGGCATCGGATAGCTCTGCCCCCGCAGCTTGGTGATGCCGGTCTTGGTGTCGAGCAGGAGTTTGGATGAGAAGTTGCCGAGCGTGACGATGACTTTCGGGGCGATCAGCCCGAGCTGCTGCTCCAGCCAGGGGCGGCAGGCGGCCACTTCCTCGGGCTTGGGATCCCGGTTCTCGGGAGGACGGCACTTGACCACATTGGCGATGTAGCAACTGTCGCGGGTGAGCCCGATTTCCTCGGCCATCAGCCGGTCGAGAAGCTTGCCGGATCGGCCCACGAACGGGAGGCCCTGCTTGTCCTCCTCGGCGCCGGGTCCCTCTCCCACGAACATGAGGTCGGCTTGGGGGTTGCCCATGCCGAACACCACCTGCTTGCGGCCCTCGGCCAGCCCGCACTTGGTGCAATCGGCTGCTTCGGCGGCGACCTCGGCCAACGTCAATTTCACAGGCCAAGAATACGCCCCCCACCAGCAGATTCGATAGGGGAGTGGCAAGTTATGAACTGGGCGGGTGCTGCGCCGCCGGAGCGCCTCAGTCCCAAGCCGCTGACGGTAATACTGGTAATCTTCGCAGGCAGGCGCGAGGAGGGGTGCAGATCATGATCGACTGGCTCGGCATCGACCATCTGTTCAAATTGTCCGGCGGCGAGGTGGTGCTGGGATTCCTCACGCCGCTGTTCGTCTGCATCGCGGTCTTCGTGGCGCACATGATCCTGCCGGGACGGCGCGTGCCCGGCTACGCCACCGACCGCGAGACCGGCGAGCCCCGCCAATACCGGCTCAACGGATTGGCGGTGTTCGTGCTTGCGCACCTCGTGTGGCTATTCGCGATGCCGCGCGACTGGTTCTACCGGTCGACCATGTATGCGATCGCGGGCGGCGTGGTGATCGCGATCATCGCGAATACCGTCGTGGTGTTCTCTCAGCCCGAAGGCGCACAGAAGAACCGCCTGCTGGCCTGGTGGTTCGGACGGGCACAAGAAATGCAGTTCTTCAACGGCCGCCTCGACCTCAAGATGTACTTCTACATGGTGGGCGGCACGATGCTGTCGCTCAACGCGTGGTCGGCCGCGGCATGGCACAACGACAACGTTGCCGATGCCAATCCCGGCTTGTTCCTCTACGTCGCCATCAGTTCCTTCTACGTATTCGACTACTTCGTCTGGGAACGGGTGCAGCTCTACACCTACGACCTCATCCACGAGAACGTCGGATTCAAGCTCGTCTGGGGCGGGCCGTTCGTGTGGGGCTGGATGTTCGTGCTGCCGCTGTGGGGCTTGGCGCCACACGCCGACCCAGGCATCTCAGGCGGCTGGATGTACTTCTGGCTGATCGGCAGCGCAGCACTGTTCTTGGTGGGCTGGACGATCTCCCGCGGCTCCAACATGCAGAAGTACACGTTCAAGCGCTGGCCCGAACGCAAGTTCCTCGGCATCATCGAGCCGGAGTACATCCAGGCCGGCGAGCGCAAGATTCTGGTCAGCGGGTTCTGGGGGAAGGCACGGCACTTCGGCTATTTCGGCGAAGGCCTGTACGGGATTGCCGTGGCTCTGACCTTTGGGCACTTCTCCAACCTGTGGGCTTGGACGTACGTGGTGTTTATCGTTGCGTTCTTCGTTCCTCGCCAGTTCGAGGACGACAAGGCTTGCGCCGAGAAGTACGGCGAAGAGAAGTGGGCCGAATACCAGGCTCGAGTTCCGTACCGGATCATCCCCGGCATCTTCTAGCGCCGACCGGCTGAAGCGGTACCGGAGAGGAGGCCAACGATGTTCGAATGGCTCGGCGTCGGACACCTGACTGAGTTGACTGCGGGCGAGGCGGTGCTGGGGTTCCTCACGCCGCTGATCGTGATGGCCGCCTTGGTCGTGCTCCACATGATCCTGCCCGGCAGGCGCGTGACCGGCTACGTGATCGACGCAGCCACCGGCCAGCCCCGCAGCTACCGCCTAAACGGCCTGCTGGTGTTTGCGGTGGCCCAGGTTCTGTGGTGGTTCGAGCTCACCGGCATGCCGCGCGACTGGTTCTACCGGTCATCGCTGTACGCCGTGGCCGGCGGAACGGTACTCGCCGCCATCCTGACCGGGATAGCGGTGTTCACCCAGCCCGAAGGCGAGGTCAAGAATCGTTTCCTGGCCTTGTGGTTCGGGCGTGCGCAAGAGATGCAGTTCTTCAACGGCCGCCTCGACCTCAAGATGTACTTCTACATCGTGGGCGGCACGATGCTGTCGCTCAATGCGTGGTCCGGCGCAGTGTGGCACCACGACAACATTGCAGATCTCAATCCGGGAGTCTTCGCGTTCGCAGCGTTCGTCACCGTCTACGTGCTCGACTACTTCGTCTTCGAACGGACGATGCTCTACACGTACGACATCATTCACGAGCGGCTTGGCTTCAAGCTGTTCTGGGGCGGGCTCATCATCTACGGCTGGGTGTTCATCATTCCGATGTGGGGGCTGGCGGCTCATTCCGATCCGGGGCTCTCCGGCGGCTGGCGCATCCTGTTGCTGATCGGTGCGCCTGCGCTGTACGCCGCAGGATGGGTCATCACCCGCGGCGCCAGCTTGCAGAAGTACACGTTCAAGCGCTGGCCCGACCGCACGTTTCTCGGGGTGTTCGCGCCGCAGGTCATCGTGGCTGGCGACCGCAAGATCCTGTGCAGCGGCTTCTGGGGCGCCGCCCGGCATTTCAACTACATGGGCGAGTGGTGCTACGGCCTCGCCATCGCCCTGGTCTGGGGTCATTTCGGCATCCTGTGGGCATGGGTCTACTTCGTCTACGTCATCGCGTTGTTCCTAATCCGCCAAAGGCAGGACGACCGGCACTGTGCCACCAAATACGGTCCCGAAAAGTGGGCCGAGTACCGGCAGCGAGTTCCCTACCGGATCGTTCCCGGCATCTACTGATCCGGCTTGCGGGCCGATGCACGGTTCAGTGAGGGTGCGGTACGGTCGGCGGTGATGTTGGGAGACGGCGGGGGCGTGCTGGTGGGGCACTGGACCGATGAGGCGGCCCGCACGGGATGCACGGTGGTGGTGTTTCCCGAGGGGACCACGGCCTCGGGAGAGATTCGGGGCGGCGCGCCGGCGACCAGGGATTTTGGGTTGCTCGCCCCAGAGCGGACGGTGAGCCAAGTAGACGCGGTGGTGTTGTCGGGGGGGTCGGCGTTCGGCTTGGCGGCCGCCGACGGGGTGATGCGGTGGTGTGAGGAGCAGGGCCGGGGGTTTGAGACTCGGGGCGGCCGGGTTCCCATCGTGGTGGGTCTGTCGCTATACGACCTGACCGAGGGCGACGGCTCGGTACGGCCCGGACCCGACGCTGGTTACGCCGCCGCCCAAGCGGCCCGCGACGGAGATCCCCCGCGGGGCCGGGTGGGGGCTGGCACCGGGGCCACGATGGACAAGTGGCGAGGAGCGGAGAATCGCCGGCCGGGCGGGCTGGGCAGCGCCTTGCTTCAGGTGGGCGATGTACTGGTGGGCGCGCTGGTGGCGGTGAACGCATCGGGGGCGATCAACGACGGTGGTGTGCAACGAGCCCTGATCGATGGCACCTACCAGCACCAGTCCGCTGATCCGTTTGCCGACAGCGATGACGAGGCGCACACCAACACCACCATCGGGGTGATCGCCACCAACGCGACGCTCGACAAGTTGGGTTGCTTCCGGGTGGCCCGCAGCGGCCACGGCGGGATGGCCCGGGCGCTTTTGCCCGCTCATACCGACGGTGATGGGGACGCGTTGGTGGTTGGGGCCACCGGCCGGGTAGAGGCGGACATCGGACTGGTTCGCTTGATGGCGGCCGCTGCCGTGGAGACAGCCATCAGGGCAGTGAGCTGACTTCGACCCCCTTTGAGGACAATGGGATAAGGAATATCTCGGTGGGCCATGATGGCGGTGCTTGAAGGCAACCGCGAAGGGGATTGACATGAAGGACTTGGCCGGAAAGGTGGCGGTGATCACCGGGGCAGGCAGCGGCATGGGTCGGGCCATGGTGCGAAAGGCCGCTTCTGAGGGGATGCACGTATTGGCCGGCGACATCGACGAGGCCGGGCTGGCCGAGACCGTCGGCGGCCTGGAGAACGCCCAGCTCATGTTGACCGACGTGACCAGTCCCGACGCCAATGAAGCGCTGGCCAATGCGGCCCTAGAGCGATTTGGGGGGATTCACCTGGTACACCTCAACGCTGGAGTGCTGACTGGCGGATTCACCTGGGAGAACACCGTGGACGATTGGCGGTGGGTGCTGGACGTGAACCTATGGGGTGTGATCCACGGGGTGCGCAGCTTCATTCCCCGGATGCTTGACAAGGGCGAAGACGGCCACGTGGTGATAACCGCCTCGGTGGGCGGCCTCACCTCCGGGGGGCTGCTCGGTCCCTACACAACCTCGAAGTACGGGGCGGTGGCCATCGCCGAATCGCTCCACCGGGAGCTCGACATCATCGGAGCACCGATCGGGGTGTCGTGCTTGTGTCCCGGACCGGTGGCCACCGGCATCTTCCGGTCGGAGCGCAACCGCCCCGACACCTATGAGGACACCTGCGGCCCCATGTCGGCTGATGCCGAGGCGGCCGCCTTCCACCAAGCCCTGATCAAGACCATCGACGAGAGCACCGATCCCGCGGTGATCCCGGAATTGGTGTTCGACGCGGTGCGCGACGACAAGTTCTGGATATTTCCCCACCCTGACTTCAAAGAGCGGATCGCGGCCCGCACCGAGTCGATCATGAATGAGACCAATCCGGAGTACACCGTGGGACTGCCGGAGGCGATACCGCCGTCTCGCTAACTAAGAGAAACGCAAGGGGACGCGGCGGCCGAATTGGCAGACGATTTCGTAGGCGATGGTGTCGAGGCGGTGGGCAATCTCGGTGGCGGTGATTTCTTGATCACCCTGTCGCCCTAGCAGGATCACCTCGTCTCCAGGCGAAACTGGGTGATCGAGCCCGCAGTCCACCATGGTCTGGTCCATGGTCACCACTCCGGCGATGGGTCGCCGGTGACCACCGATCAGCACCTCGCCCCCACAAGTTCCAAGTCGCCGGGGCCAGCCGTCGGCGTAGCCAATGGGGATGGTGGCCAACTGGGTGTCAGAGGGGGCGTGGTAGTGGTGGCCGTAAGACACCGGAGTGCCGGCGGCGATGGTCTTGACCATGGATACTTCGGTGCGCACCGTCATGGCCGGCTGAAGCGGCAGGCAGTCGGCTAGGGCTGGCGACGGAGGGATCCCGTAGAGCGCTATGCCACAGCGCACCATGTCGAACCGGCCGCCCGGGTGAGCCATGGCCACCGCAGAATTGGCCAAGTGTCGGCAGTAGTCCTGGTGCCCGGCGAGTCTGAGCCGAGACAGCAGATGGTTGAACTGCTCGATCTGGTAGTCGGTAAACGGATTGTCGGGTTCATCGGCCACTGCGCAGTGCGTCCACACCCCGGCCAACTCCAGGGTGTCTCGCTCAGCGATGGCGTCGGCCAGCATCAGGACCTCGGCGGGCGGAGCGCCGACTCGGGCCATGCCGGTATCGACCTTGAGATGGACGGGCATACACTCGTTGGCTGCGGTAGCGGCGGCAGCTGCGGCCGCCAAGCCCTCACCTTGGTACACGGTGGGGATTAGTCGGTGCTCGACCACCTCGGCGAACTCGTAAGGGCGAGGCTCGGACAGCAGGAGGATGGGAACCTCTATGCCGTCTTCACGCAACAGTCGGCCTTCGTCCACCAAGGCCACCGCAAGTGAGGCGGCACCGGCGTCCACTGCGGTTCGGGCCACCGGAATCATGCCGTGCCCATAGGCGTCGGCTTTGACCACCGCGCAAAGCTCGGCGGGATTGACCATTTCAGCCAACAGCCTGGTGTTGTGGGCGATGGCCTCCAGGTTGATATCGGCCCAGGTCGGTCTCATGACGTCCCTCGGTTGGAAGCGGCTTCGCCGGGTCTCATGGCGAGGCCTCTTGCTGGGTTGCAGCTTCCCAAGCTTGGGGTAGGGCCAGGAGCAGGTCGGATGCCGCCATTCCCCCGGAGGGACGACTGGTAGCTGCCTGCCCGTGAAGCCAGGCTGCCGCCGCGCCCGCCTTCATCGGCTCCACTCCGGCGCTGAGCAGGCCGCAGATGAGTCCGGCCAGTACGTCGCCGGTCCCGGCGGTGGCCAGTCGGGCGTCGCCGTTGGCAATGGCCAACGCGGCTCCGCCGGGGTCGGCCACCACGGTGGTGGGGCCCTTGAGCAGAATGTGGACACCGGTGGCCGCGGCCAGCGAACGGGCGGCGGCGAAGCGGTCGGGATCGGGAGCTGAGCCGGTGAGCGCGCGGTATTCGCCGTCGTGAGGGGTGAGCACGGTGGGAGCGGAGCGGCCGGCCAGCACGTCAGCGGCTTCGAGGCCCAGAGCGGTCAGGCCATCGCCGTCGATGACCAGGGGAAGCGGCGTGGCGGCGGCCAACTCTCGGACAGAATGGCCGGTGCTCGGCTGCCTACCCAGCCCGGGACCGACCACCATGGCCCGAAAGCGTGCCTGCTCGTCGGCCTCGATGGCGGCGGCCCAATTGTCGGCGGGCAGGGAGTGGCCGACAGCCTCGGTGGGAGCGGTGCGGCCGGCCAGCACGTCACCGGCGTCGAGGCCGGGCGTGCTGAGTCGGACATAGCCCGATCCGCTTCGCATGGCTGCGGTGGCGGCCAGATGGGCGGCGCCGCTCATGCCCGGCGAACCGGCGATTACCCAGCAGGCGGTCTGCCATTTGTGGGTCTCGGCTGGCCGAACGGGCAGCCAATCGCTGACATCGATTCCTGTGACCAGATGAGCACGGGCGGAGGAGGCGTCGAGCCCGATGGGCGCCACCGTGACCTGACCGCAGTGCTGTTTTCCGGGATGGAGGATGAGTCCGGGCTTGAGGGCGCCAAAGGTGACCGTTTGATTAGCGGTCCAGGGTTCGCCGACCAGTTCCCCGGTCAATCCGTTTACTCCGGAGGGAATGTCGGCGGCCAGGATCGGAGCCGTCCGGTCGGGGTGGTCGAGCAAGGGTGCCGGTGCCGGTGGAGCATATGGCCGACGCAGACCGGTGCCGTAGGCGGCATCGATGGACAGGTGGGCGGGGGGAAGCTGCTCAGCCGCATCGGCCGCGTCGATTATCGCCACTCGGACACCGCGCTGCCGCAACTGCCGGGCGGCGGCCTGCCCGTCGGCGCCGTTGTTGCCCTTGCCGGCCAGCACAGTTACCCGCCGTCCGTAGCTGCCTCCCAGCATGTCCAGCGCGGCTCGGGCCAGCGCAGATCCGGCTCGCTCGATCAACTCCTCGACCGGCTCGGGTGCAGCCGCGTCGATTGCGGCCATCTCCTCAGGGGTTACGACGGGGATCATGGCAGCCGGAGTCTGGTTGGGCATTTCTAACCGGCTTCACGCCGTTCCGGGGAGTGTCCACAGGGATCATGGACGCCAGCGGTTGGCCAGTTCGGTCACCGGTTCCAGCAAGAGGTCTTCTGTTCCTATGGCACCCAGCCGATCAAGGCGGAAATCGGGCTCGGTCTCCGTGACCTCATCGCGCAAGGCAGCGAACCGATTCCGGTAGCCCTCTAGCACTTGCTGGGCCACTTCAGCGGAGAGACGGGGCTGGAATTGAACGTGCAGCAAGGTGAGTCCGGTTGTCTGGCGGTCTTTGACCTCTGGAATAAGCACGATGGTCCGGCCATCAGAGCGGCCTCGAGCAGCCAGGACCTCACGCTCGATCGCCACTAGGTGTTTGCTGCCTCGCAGGGTCGGGTCGCGCTCGGTGCGGGAGGCCAGCCCCACGGTGATTCCGCCCCGGTCGACTACATGGATGGTGGTGTTTGATGCTTCCGGGTCGCCGCTGATGGCATAGCGGATGTAGCCGGTGACCTCGGCGACCGCGGGGTCGAGTGCGGTCAAGGTGCGCAGCGTCTGGTAGCTGAGCTGGTGCCGGGGGGCGCCCGCGTCGAGGGCCGCCCGGACCAAAGGCAACTCCATCAGCGACTCCTCGGCCCGAGATATCCCGACGGTGACGGTCTTGGCCTGGTGCCGAATGGCGTCCACCGGCCGGGTCAGCTCACCCACCGCCACAGTTAGCATGGCGGTGAGGTCTTCCAGCACCACCGCGGGCGTGCCGACCCGACCCCTCTCCAGTTGGTACGCGTCGAGCGGGGCGATGCCCAGGGCATAGCGGTACATGGAGGCCATCTCGGCAGCAGTTCCCGCCTCCAAGCAACCGTTGTAGCGGCCTTGGCGCAGGTCTTGGAAAAACCGCCCGGCGGCGGGAGCGAACTGCGAGCGAAGTTTGACCAGCAGTTCCTGGCTGTCGATCTCGGCATTGCTGGCGGCAACCTCGGCCTCGATGGCGGCCCGGGTTTCCCGTAGGGGCTGGGCCAGTTCGTCTATGGCCAGCGCCGACTCATACCCGAATAGATGGCCCACCATGGTGGCCAGCACGAAAGCCAGTTCGGGCGAGCCGGAGGAGGGAGTGGCGATTACTTCGGAAGCCGCGTCGAAGCGAGCTTCGGTGTCGCTGGTGATCACGATGGGGGCAGCCTTGTGGGCGCGGAAAATGGCCACCTCTTTGGCTACGTCGTCGGCAGTGGAGTCGAATAGGCCGGCGGCGCACACCAGGATCAGCGGCTCCGACGAGAGATCGATGTGCTTCTTGTCCTCGGTGGTATCGCAGGCAATGGACTTGTAGCACAGCTCCGATAGCTTGATGCGGACTTCCTCGGCGGCCACCCGGTTTAGACCGTTACCCACCACGGCCCAGTAGGTGTGGCCCAGAGCGTGGCGGCGGACGATATCGGCGATGCGACCGTGGAGGCTGAGCACGCTGGCCATGGCCGCCGGCAGATCGCGCAAAGAGGCCAGCAATTGCTGGCGGCGTTCGTGCTGGCGGAGGTCGGACGGCGGCTGCCCGCTGACCGCGTCGGCTAGGGCCACAGCCAGCAGCACACCGGCGGCCACTTGGGCATAGAAGGCCTTGGTGGAGGCCACGCTCATCTCCACATCCCGGCCGTCAGAGGTGTACAGCACCCCGTCGGCCTTGTCGCACAGATCGCTGTTGCGGCGATTGACGATGGCGATGACACTGGCCCCTCGGCGGCGCACAAGATCAACGGTGCGGTTGGTGTCGGTGGTGGTGCCCGACTGGCTGATGGCGATGACCAAGGTATCGCTCATGTCGGATCGCATCCCGAACCCCGACAGCTCAGTGGCCTGGACCGAGCTCACATGGCGGTTGGGCAGCTCTTGGCGCAAGAAGTAGGCCAGGCTGTGCGCGGCTACCGCGGCAGTGCCCTGGCCGATGACGATGATGTCGGCGACGCTCCCGTCGGCCAGCCGTCGGAGAAGATGGTCGGGCAGGGTTTCGGATCCCAGCTTTACCGCCAGACTCGGAGAAGGCTGGTCATCCTCGGTGCTGACGATGCGGCCGCGCAGGGTCTTGCGAAACGATTCGGGCGACTCGGTGATCTCCTTCAGCAGATAGTGCCGGAAGCCACGTCGGTCGACGTCTCGAGTGGTGATCTCCGCATTGACGATGTCGGTCTCGGATATTGGCAGCGGAGTGCCGTCGTAAGAGAACCGCCCAATGGCGCCTAGGTCCCCAGCGTGGTCGCGGTCGAGCGCTATAACCTGGCCCCGGCTGGCTGCGGCGTTCCCCGGCTCCGACGGGGTCTCGCCGTCCATGCGCAGATAGCGGGTGGACTGCTCCACCAGTCCGTAAGGCTCGCTGGCCACCACGTACGCATCTTCGGCGGTCCCGATGTACATGGCCTGGCCGCTTCCCCGCAAGGCCAGGAGGAGTTGGCCCGGATTGGCCGCGGCTTGCCCGACGATGGCCACCGAGCCGTTGAGGTCGGCCACTGTGCGGCGGAAGGAGTCGATGGTGCCATCAGCGCTAGCCGAAGGTTCCAACCGGGAAGACCACAGAGCGGGGATGACTTTGGCGTCGGTGGTGATGCCAGGGTCTAGGGCCAGGTCGTGTTGAGCGACCAAATCGGTATGGTTGTCGACGTCGCCGTTCAAGGCACCGATGGTGTAGGGCAGGGTGGCGCCTGTGGTGAGTTCGGAGTTGAGCGGATGGGCGTTGGCCTCGTTGATCATTCCCACACTGGCCCAGCGGGTGTGTCCGATGACCGTCGCCGAGGCCCCCTCATCTTCCACTGCGGCGGCCAGCAGCTCGTCTGCGGCAATGGCGGCTCGCAGGGCCGCGGTGTTGTCGCCGAGTTCGCCGATCTCCGCCGCTGCCTTGTAGATGAAGCTCAAACAACCTTCGGCCCATCGCACCGATCCCGATCGGAACAGCGGATCGGCTGATCTCTCGGCCAGGGCGGCAGCCACCGCCGGAGTGGTTGGGTCGAGGCCATGGCCGCTGACCAGCAAGTGGAGACCGGCCGAGTCTCGACCCCGAACCTCTAGGCGGTCGAGTGCCGACAGGGCAACCTGAACCGAGGAGAACACGGCCAGTGCGGCTTGTCCAGCCGCGGGGCCGGCCAGATCGGCCACCGCGTCGGCGGTGTTCAAGCGGTCGTTGCTGATGGCCCAGACCGCGTCCTTCATCTCGATCAGCGCGGCGTTGACTGCCTCAGAGGCCCTCTCGCCAGCCGACTGATCCAAGTCGGCCTCCAGTGCGCCGATCAACCGGTCGATCTCGCTCACCGTGGCTCGGATGGTGGCCCGCAGCGTCTTTTCGACCAACAGCGCCTGAAGCCCTGCGGTGCCCTGGAGCAGGCGGTCGGCCTGGGTCAAGCTGGCTGCCGCGGCCCCGATACCCCCCGCTAGATCACCGGTGCTTCTCAAGTCGCGCAAAGACACGACCACCGGGCTCAAGAGGTCGAGGACCTCGGCCGAGGTCGGGGGAACACGCTGTGAGTCGCGCCGGACCACCGCGACAATGCCGCACATCTCCCCCAAGGTTAGTGGGCTGTATTGGAAATGACTTGCCGAGTGCTGACAGAGTAAAGGGCCGCTAACCGACTTGTAGACGAAAGTTGCTGTTTGGTTTACCTCAGCGATTGTCGGCGCCCACATTTGGGTCACAAACCCGTTACGGCGCTATATATATGCTGAGCAGAGTGGTTAAATCCTGGCGCATCGTGCCTGTCTTGGCCTTGGCCTTTGCTGCTTTTTCGGCAGTTTCAGCGCAAGCAGCCCACGCCTCGACTGCGGGGATATTGGACATCGAGCAGCTAGACAGGCTGATCGTGGAGCAAGAGGAATCGCTGCACGTCTTTCGCTGCCAATTCGATGTTGACGCCCAATTGGTGTTTGGAGGGTGCAGTCAAGGGGAACCTGTCCAACCGGTCGACAGCCCACCTCCATTCGTTGGCACCCCCAGAGTGGAAGATGTCGTTCACCGCATCCGCGTAATAATGGCTCAACAATCGCTGCTCAACATCTATCGCTGTCGATTTGGGATCGACACAGAGATCGTTTACGGGGGGTGCGGCAATGTCGGGAAGCAGGATGGAGTCGACGAAGCCGATGACAACGAAGAGGTTGACGAAGTCGACGAGGTAGACGAAGTCGACGAGGTAGACGAAATCGGGGGCTCGGCGTCTTCGGCTGGTTGGGTCTCGTTTGATGAGGCGAAACCCAACCACCCCGGTCTGAAGCGACCTCGCCAGGTGGGCGTCCTGACCGAATCAATCACATCGGCAGGGCTGCCCGAAGGGATGAAGGCCGAGTTGGTGGTGGCGTGCCTTTACTTCGACAGCGAAGAGGAGACGACGTTCAGGGCTTACATAGACTGGAATAGGTTCATCACGTCGCGGATCAGCATCTACGACCTGGCCGTAGAATTCGCCGATGGGGAGAGCAGGGCTCTACCAGCGATCAACAGCACAGTCAACGAAGCCTCCTTCGTGTTGGGTGCAGAGGAGTCGGTCCAATTCGCCCAGTCATTGATCGACTCCGACGAAGAGACGGTGACAGCATCGATCTTCATTCCATTTGGCGGGTGGACAGCCTCGGCGACATTCGACTTGAACGGTTCCGCGGCCGCCATCCAACCCGTCCTCGACAGATGCAGCGGCTAGACCGTCTGGTGGAGACCGGCCGCTAGCTGTACACGGGGTACGGAACCGCAGTTAGGACTTGATCGCCGCGGCGACGTTGGCGGCGGCTGATTCGGCGGCCTCTGAGGTTTCGGCTTCAACCATGATGCGGAGGACGGGCTCGGTGCCGGAGGGGCGAACCAGAATTCGACCGTTCGAGCCGAGGGCCCGCTCGGCGGCGGCCACCGCGAGCGACAAGCGGTCTTCATCGATGGATTCGGGGCCGACAACCACGTTGTGAAGCACTTGGGGCATTTTGGTCATGGCCTCCGCGGCCAAGTCCCGAAGCGGCACGCTCCGTCGGGCGACCACCTCGAGGAGTTGCAAGGCGGTGATCAGTCCGTCGCCGGTGTTGGCCAGTGCGGGAAAGATCACATGGCCCGATTGCTCACCGCCCAACGCCCAGTTGCCTTCTTGCAGCGCCGACCACACGTGGCGATCGCCTACCGGAGTGGTCACCACGTCGATGCCCCGGTGGGCCATGGCCCGGTGGAATCCCAGGTTGGTCATCACCGTCACCACCACGGTGTTGCCGGGAAGCCGTCCCTGTTGATGGCGGTCGGCGGCACAGATGGCGATGATCTGATCACCGTCGATCAGTTCGCCGGTGTGGTCAACGGCCAACACCCGATCGGCGTCGCCGTCGAAGGTGAGCCCTAAGTCGGCGCCTCGTCCGCTGACCGCCCGAGCAACTGCCTCGGGGTAGGTGGAACCGCACCGATGATTGATGTTTCGACCGTCGGGCTCGGCGTTGATAACCGTGACGGCCACCCCGTGAGCACGGAGCGGATCGGGGAGAGCGGCGGTGGCCGAACCGTGGGCCGCGTCCACCACCACCCGGAGATCGCCCCCGTGAAAGTCGGCGGTGCCGGCCACTGCATCCCGGTATTCCTGCAACAGCTCCGACCCGTCGGACGTTCGTTCAGGGGTGCCAAGCGTGGGCACTGTGCTGCGGCCGGTGTCGGCAAGGGTCGACTCCAAGTCGGCTTGGACCTCGTCGTCGAGCTTCCGGCCCTCTGGGCCGAAAAGTTTGACGCCGTTGTCGTACCACGGATTGTGGGACGCCGAAATCATGGCCCCCGGAGTGCGAGCACGTTCCGCAGCCCAGGCCACCGCCGGTGTGGGAGCCACACCCATGTCGATAGTGGAAACTCCGACTGCGCTGAAACCAGCGGCCAAAGCGGCGGCAAAATCAGGGCTGGAGTCGCGCGTGTCGCGGCCGATGACCACCGGTCCCGTAGGGGCGAGGACCTCAGCGGCTGCCTGAGCCAGTCGGACAACGTCGTCGGGCAGGAGATCTTCGTAGGCTCGACCCCGAACCCCGTCGGTTCCGAAGCGCAGCATTGAACTCAGGCTCCGGATAGCAGGCCCAGGGCGATCCGGATCAGCGCTTGGAGTACTGAGGCGCCTTGCGGGCCTTCTTGAGGCCGTACTTCTTGGATTCCTTCTTGCGGTCGTCGCGGGAGAGGAATCCCGCCTGCTTCAAGATCTCCCGCAGCTCGGGATCCAGTGCCACCAGACCACGGGCTATACCCAGACGTAGAGCACCGGCTTGTCCGTTGGCCCCACCGCCGTGCATGTTGACGTCGATGTCGTATACCTCGGCGGTATTGGTGAGCCGGAGCGGCTCCATATACGCCATGCGATGGCTCTGGGAGGGGAAGTAGTCCTGGGCCTCGCGGCCGTTGACGGTCACCTGGCCGGTGCCGTGGCGGAACCGGACACGGGCAACAGCTCGCTTGCGCCGTCCGGTGGCTTGAGTGAGGGGGGCGGGCATTATGAGTCCTCGGTGCGGGATCGGGCCCCGGCGATTACCAGGGGCTGTGGTTGCTGTGCCTCGTGGGGATGGACCGGACCGGCGTAGACCTTGAGCTTGCGGAGCATCTGTCGGCCTAATCGGTTCTTGGGGAGCATTCCCCGGACGGTTCGGCGCACCGCTTCAGCGGGCTGGGTCTCGAGGAGGTGGCCGTAGCTGGCCTGGCGCAGGCCCCCGGGATAGCCGGAGTGGCGGTAGACCTTCTTGCCCGTGGCCTTGTTGCCGGTGAGGACCACTTTGTCGGCGTTGACGATGATCACGTGGTCTCCGGTGTCGAGATGGGGAGTGAAGTCGGGCTTGTGCTTGCCGCGCAGCACGCGGGCCACCTCGGTGGCCATCCGGCCGAGGATGAGGCCCTCGGCGTCGACGATGTGCCACGCGCGTTCGATGTCTTTGATTTTCGGGGAGTAAGTAGGCATCGGCTTTCCTTCAGATGCGATACCGGGAAGGGCAATGATACGGCCCGAATCGGGGAATTGACAACTGCCCCAGCCAGTGTCCCGGCAACCCCTTCATTGGTAGGAGACCGACCACAGGCAAAGGCCGTGGGGCGGGGCCAGATTGGGGACCCTGGAGCGGTCTTTGGCGGCCAGGATCTCGGCCATGGCTTCGGGAGAGCGCTGGGCGGCACCGATGTCCACCAATGCCCCGGTGATGGAGCGCACCATCTGATGGCAGAAGGAGGAGGCTTCGATCTCGAAGCGCAACAGATCTTGTTCGCCTTGTTGCCACGCCGCTCGCAAAACCACTCGGACCCGGGATTTCTCCGAGCCGTCGGCGGCGTGCTGTCGGCGGCAGAACGACGAGAAGTCGTGCTCGCCGACGATGGCGGTGGCTGCGCTGTTCATGGCGACCACGTCGAGGCGACGGGGATAGTGCCAGGCAGTGGCGGCTAAGAACGGATCGGGCACTTCTCGGTTCAAGACGGTGTAGTGGTAGGTACGGCTGGTGGCATCGAAGCGAGCGTCGAAATCCTCCGGCGCGGCATCCATGTCTTTCACCGCGATGGCCGGAGCCAGCATGCGGTTCACCGCGGTGCGAACGGCCGGCAGGTCCGCTTCGTCGGGGGCGGAAAAGCTCACCACCTGTCCCCGGGCATGGACCCCGGCGTCGGTGCGGCCCGCGCAGGTCAACTCCACCCGATGGCGCAGGCAGCGGGAAAGTGCGTCTGTGAGGTCGCCTCCTACCGTGCGCACCCCTTCGTTGACGGCAAACCCGTGGAAGGGTCCGCCGTCGTAAGCAACCGTGGCGCGAACTCGCACGGTTGCCTAGTGACTAGACCAGCTCGATTCGGGCCATGGGGGCGTTGTCGCCATAGCGGGGTCCGAGCTTCAGGATGCGGGTATAGCCCCCGGGTCGGTTGGCGTAGCGGGGCCCGATGTCCACCATGAGCTTGTCAGTGATCTCGGGGTCGCCCAGCTGGGCCAGGATCTGGCGGTGATTGTGCCGTCCGCCCTTCTTGGCCTTGGTGATGAGCTTCTCGGCCACCGGTCGCATGGCCTTGGCCTTGGCCTCGGTGGTGGTTATGCCCTCAGCGGCGATCAGCGATGCGACCAGGTTGGCCATCATCAGCTTCTGGTGCTGCGAGCTGCCGCCGAAGCGTCGTCCCTTGCGTGGTTGTCCGGGCATGGGGTTCCCTCTTCTACGACCGGGGGCCAGCCAGGGCGAGGCCGCGCTCGTCCAGTTTCTCGTTGACCTCGTCCAGTGACTTCTGGCCGAAATTGGTGATGGCCAGCAGCTCGTCTTCGGTGCGGGCCAGCAGCTCGCCGATCATGTTGATCTGCGCCCGCTTGAGGCAGTTGCGGGGCCGCTCGGAGAGCTCAAGGTCTTCGATGGGCAGGTCGAGGTCGGGGGCTCCGGCCGGGGCGCTGCCCGCCTCAGCCATGCTCAAACCCTGGGGCTCGTCGCTCATCTCCTCGACGAGCTGAACGAGGGTTCGCAGCGTGGCGCCGGCTGAGGCCAGCGCTTCTTGCGGGGTAATGGAGCTGTCGGTCTCGATATCCAGCACGAGCCGGTCAAACTCGGTGGACTGCTCCACTCGGGTGGGCTCCACGTTGTAGGCCACCCGGCGCACGGGAGAGAAGATCGAGTCGATGGGGATTACGCCGATGGTGGAGTCGACCTTGTTGGTCTCGGCCGACACATAGCCCCGGCCCTGGGAGACGGTGATGTCCATGGCCAGGCGGGCCTTGTCGTTCAGGCGGGTGATGACCAAGTCGGGGTTGAGCACCTCAACATCGGGGTTGACGGCCAAGCTCCCACCGGTGACCTCACCTGGGCCTCGCTGGTCGATGCGGAGCTCGACGGGCTCCTCGCTGTGGCACCGCAGGACGAGATCCTTGAGGTTCAAAATGATGTCGGTCACGTCCTCGGCCACGCCAGTGATCGTGTCGAACTCGTGGAGGGCGTCGTCGAAGCGGACCCGGATTACCGCGGCGCCGGGAATGGACGACAGCAGGGCTCTGCGCAGGGAGTTGCCGAGCGTATGGCCGAATCCAGGCTCCAGAGGGCCGATGGCAAATTTCTGGCGGTTGTCTTCGAGCTCGGTAACAGTCTCGACAGTTGGTCGTTGCATTACCAGCATGGTCCGGCTCCCTCAGTTCTTGAAGTGGTGGTGGTCAACTTGGTCGGATGGTCGTCTTGGATTGCAAGAGGCTGCGTGGCCTACTTGCTGTAGAGCTCGACGATGAGCTGTTCTCTAACCGGCACGTCGATCTGCTCTCTCAGGGGGGCGTCTCGCACGGTGGCCTCGAAGCCGTCGTCGGCCCGGGTCAACCAGGCTGGCGGGGTGCGGTCGAGCACATCCAAGTTCCACCCCACCACGATCATCTCCCGGGCCTTGTCCCGCAGTGACACAACGTCGCCCTTGCGGAGGCGATAGCTGGGAATGTTCACCCGGCTTCCGTTCACATTGATGTGGCCGTGGGAGACGAGCTGGCGGGCTTGGGGACGGGTGGCTCCCCATCCAAGGCGGTACACCACGTTGTCGAGGCGCAGCTCCAAGAATCGCAACATGTTCTCGCCGGTGACTCCCTTGTGGCGGGCGGCCTCCTTGAAGACATTGCGGAACTGGCGCTCGTTGAGCCCGTAGGTGTAGCGGGCCTTCTGCTTCTCCTGAAGCTGGAGCAGATATTCCGAGACGTTGCCCCGGCGCCGCGACCGGCCGTGCTCGCCTGGGGGGTAGGGGCGACGTTCCAAGGCGATGGTCTCGCCCTTGGTGCCCCAGACGTTCACGCCGAGGCGCCGAGAAACCCGCGATCGCGGACCGGTGTATCGAGACATGTCAGACCCTCCGCCGCTTTGCCGGGCGGCACCCGTTGTGGGGGATGGGGGTGACGTCCTTGATGCCGGTGATCTCGATGCCCACCCCCTGGAGCGAGCGGATTGCGGTCTCGCGTCCGGAGCCCGGTCCGCGGACGTGCACGTCCACCTTGCGGATACCGTGTTCCATGGCCTTGCGTCCGGCTTGTTCGGCGGCCATCTGGGCGGCGAACGGGGTGGACTTGCGCGAACCCTTGAAGCCCACGTTGCCCGCCGATGCCCAGGAAATGACGTTCCCCTGCTGGTCGGCGATGGTCACGATGGTGTTGTTGAAGGAGCTCTTGATGTGGGCCACCCCGTAGGAGATGTTCTTGCGCTCCCGACGGCGGGGCCGACGCCCTCCGGCTGATGGCTTGGCCATTAGCGGCTAGTCCTTTCCTGCTTCACTTCTTCATCACCTTTTTCTTTCCGGCCACCGTCTTCTTCGGTCCCTTGCGGGTGCGAGCGTTCGTGTGGGTGCGCTGGCCTCGAACGGGGAGTCCCCGGCGGTGGCGCAGGCCCTGATAGCAGCCGATCTCCATCTTGCGCTTGACGTCTTGGCTGGTTTCCCGGCGGAGATCGCCTTCCACCCGAAGGCTGCCCTCGATGTAATTGCGCAGCTTGGCCACCTCTTCATCGGTGAGGTCGCGCAGCCGGGTGCTCTCGTCAACGTCGGTTTCGGCGCATACCTGTCGAGCCAGGGTCGGCCCGATGCCGTAGATGTAGGTCAAGGAGACGACGGTGCGCTTCTCCCGCGGGATGTCGACGCCGGCGATACGGGCCACAGCTCAGCCCTGCCTCTGCTTGTGGCGGGGGTTGGAGCAGATCACCCGCACGCGCCCGTGCCGGCGTATGACCCTGCATTTGTCGCAGATTTTCTTCACACTGGGACGGACTTTCACGGTGTGCCTTTCGATGATCCTTTGTGCCCTATGGCTGCTTTGTTGTGGCTATTTGTACCGGTAGGTGATCCGGCCCCGTTGAAGGTCGTAGGGAGTCAACTCCACTTGGACCCGATCGCCGGGGAGAATCCTGATGTAGTGCATCCGCATCTTGCCGGAGATGTGGGTCAGCACCTTGTGCCCGTTCTCAAGTTCGACTCGAAACATGGCGTTGGGAAGAGACTCGGTAACCGTCCCTTCCATGATGATGGCGTCTTCCTTGTTTTTCGCCAAGGGCGACCTCTCCTGACGTCTTGGCAAGCTGGTGCGGTGAACCGCGCGAATAACGGCCCACTAGGTGAGCCGAATAGCAATGCTATACGGCGCATTCAATGGGGACAAACCGGCTGATGGGCGGAAATGCCCTAAATCGCGCTGATGACATCGGTGAGGCGGGCAAAAACTTCGTTTTCTGCTCCCAATCCGTCGACGACACTCAGGCGTCCCCGCTCTTCGAACCAGGCCAGCAGCGGGGCAGTCTCGGCTTCGTAGAGCTCCAGTCGGCGGGAAATGGCCTCTTCGGTGTCGTCGTCTCGCCCTCGGGCCAGCATCCGCTCGGTTACCTCAGCGATGGGAACGTCCAGGTTCAGGGCCATGTCGGGGCCGGTGCCCCCCAGGATCTCGGCGAGGGCGTCGGCTTGGGCGGTGGTGCGGGGAAACCCGTCCAGCAGCACGCCTCGGGCTTGGATATCGTCGTCGGCCAAACGCTCGCCCACGATACCGATCATGATGTCGTCGCCGACCAGGTCGCCGGCGTCCATCACCGCCTTGGCCCGGAGTCCCAACTCGGTGCCCGCGGCCACTGCGGCCCGCAGCATGTCGCCGGTCGAGACGTGGACCACCCCATAGCGCTCGGCCAACATCGCAGCCTGGGTTCCCTTGCCTGAGCCTTGGCGGCCCAGTATGACCAGCACCAAGGGCATTACTTCAAGAAGCCCTCGTAATTTCTCATCATGAGCTGGCTGTCGATCTGCTTCATGGTCTCGAGGGCCACACCCACGGCGATGAGCACAGAAATGCCGCTGAAGCTGTAGGCGGTTGCGCTCTGGCTGGGGATGTACTGGGAGAGGGCGATGGCGGGAATGACGGCCACCGCGGCGATGAACAGCGCTCCGGGCAAAGTGATGCGGGACAGGATGCGGCCCAGGTAGCGCTCGGTTTGGCGGCCGGGTCGGATTCCGGGGATGAACCCGCCCTGCTTGCGGATCTGGTCGGCTTGCTTGACCGGATCGAAGGTGATGGCGGTGTAGAAGTAGGCGAATCCAACGATCATGAGGGCGAAAACGATCAAATACACGGTGTCGGCCGGATCGCCCAGATGGGTGTTAACCCAGCTCTGGACGCTCTCTCCCCAGGTGTTGTGGTCGGGGTTGGAGTCAGACGGCAGCACTGCCGACAGCAGGATGGGCAGATACAGAACCGAGCTGGCGAAGATGATGGGGATCACGCCGGACTGGTTCACCTTGAGCGGGATATAGGTGCTCTGGCCGCCGGCCATGCGGCGGCCCACCACCCGCTTGGCGAACTGCACCGGGATCTGGCGCTGGCCGTTCTCCACGAACACGATGGCCACCAGCAGCGCCAGGTACATGAGGGCGATGACGAACACCGCGCCCCAGCCCTCAGACGCCTTCACCAGCGAGAACTGGTTGGGAATGGTGGACACCACCGAGGCGAAGATGATGAGCGACATTCCGTTGCCGATGCCCTTTTGGGTGATGAGCTCGCCCATCCACATCAACAACGCCGTGCCGGCGGTGAGGGTGAGCACCACCAAGAACACCCGGGGGGCGGTGAAGTTGGGCAGCAGGTCGATGGCCTGGTTGGCGTTGCCGCCGGTCAGGCTGAGGCCGCCGCCGCCATTGTGGAACAGGAAGGAGAACGAGGTGGCCTGGATGATGGCGATGGCGATGGTCAGATACCGGGTCCATTGGGTGATCTTGCGCTGGCCCACCGCTCCCTGGTTCTGCCATTGCTCGATGCGGGGAATCACCACTCCCAGCACCTGCATGATGATGGACGCGGTGATATAGGGGAAGATTCCCAGGGCGAAGATGGCGAACTGTGACAATGCGCCGCCGGAGAAGAAGTTCAACAGCCCGGTAACCCCGCCGGCGTCAGCCTGGTTGCGGAGTTGGTCGACGGCATCGAGATCGACGCCGGGAGAGGGGATGGCCACGCCCAAGCGGAAGATCACCAGCATCGCCAGAGTGAACAGGATCTTGTTCCGGAGATCGGCGACCCGGAACATATTGGTAATCCTGGTGAGCACGGCGGCTTCTACTCCTTCAACCCTGTCTAGGTTGGGCTATCGGTTGGTGAGGGCGTTGCCCTTGGCCGGCGGCCGCCCGGTGAAGGGCTTGGGCAGCACCTCCACGCTACCGCCTGCGGCCTCGATGGCCGCCTTCGCCGACTCAGAGAACCCGTGGGCCTTGACGGTGACGGCCCGAGTCAGCTCGCCGCGGCCTAGGACTTTGGCTAAAGCCCCCTTGTGCAAGAGCCCGTGCTCGTGCAGCACTTCCGGTGTGATTTCGTCCAGTTCCGTGGCCTCGATGACGTCTAGGTTGATGGCCTGGTACTCCATGCGGAACGGGTTCTTGAACCCTCGCAGCTTGGGCACCCGGCGGGCCAGAGGCATCTGGCCGCCTTCGAACCCGACGGGGATCTTGCTCCGGGCCCGCTGCCCTTTCGTGCCTCGGCCTGCGGTTTTGCCGCCCTTGCCGGCAATGCCGCGGGCCTTGCGCTGAGGGCGCTTGCGGGATCCCGGGGCCGGCTTCAGATCGTGAACCTTCATGACTCTTCGGTCTCCTCCCAGGAGATCAGATGGGAAACCTTGTCGATCATCCCCCTGATCTCGGGGGCATCCGGCAAGGTGTTGGTTTGGCCGATGCCGCGCAGGCCCAAGGCCCGCAGCGTGCCCCGCTGCTTGGGCCGAGTACCGATCTGAGACCGGATCTGGGTGACCTTGATCGCCATGGCGGCTACTCCTCGTCGTCCTCGGCGGGCGCCTCGGCCGACAGGCGCTCTGACTCCCGATAGGCCGCCAGCAGCCCGGCGGGAACGAACTCGTCGGCGGGGATGCCCCGATGGCGGGCCACCTCGTCGGGGCGCTTCAGGGCCTTGAGCCCGGCGATGGTGGCTCGAGCCACGTTGATGTGGTTGGGAGAACCCAGCGACTTGCACAGCACGTCGCCGATGCCGGCCTCTTCCAGAATGGCCCGTGCGGCGCCCCCGGCGATCACGCCGGTACCGGGCGCGGCCGGCTTGAGCAGCACCCGCCCAGCGCCCATTTCGCCGATCACCGGGTGGGTGATGGTGGACGCGGTCAGCGGGACCCGGAAGAGGTTGCGCCGGGCCTCCTCGGTGCCCTTCTGGATGGCCAGGGGCACCTCTTTGGCCTTGCCGTATCCCAGTCCGACCCGGCCCGCGCCGTCGCCGATCACCACCAAGGCGGTGAAGGAGAAGCGGCGGCCGCCCTTGACCACTTTGGCCACCCGGTTGATGTTGATCACCCGGGAGTCGCGCAGCTGGCCGTCTGGCGTCGGTGTGGGGGTCGAGGTTGAGGTGTCGGTCATTAAAACTCCAGTCCAGCTTCACGGGCCGAGTCGGCCAGGGCGGCGATCCGACCGTGGTAGCGGAATCCGCCCCGGTCGAAAACGACCGCGGTGATGTTCTTCTCCTTGGCCCGCTCAGCGATGAGCTTGCCCACCGCGGCGGCCCCGGCCACGTTTCCGGTGGGGCCAGATCGCAAGTCGGCCTCGGTTGAGGAGGCCGAAGTGAGAGTGTGGCCTGCGGTGTCGTCGATGAGCTGGGCGATGATGTGGCGGTTGGACCGGTAAACGGCCAGGCGAGGGCGCTCGGCGGTGCCCTGGATCTTCTTGCGAACCCGGCGGTGGCGACGGACCCGGCTTTGGTGCTTGTGTTTGACGCTGCTCATGTCGATTACCAGATGTCCTATTTGGCGGCCTTGCCAGCTTTGCGGATGATCCGCTCGCCGACGTAGCGAATACCCTTGCCCCGGTAGGGCTCGGGCTTGCGGATGGCTCGGATGTCGGCGGCCACTTGGCCCACCGCCTGCTTGTCGATTCCCAGCACATGGATGCTCGTCTGGTTGGGCACCTCAAACGTCACGCCGTCGGGGGCCTCGACGTGGACCGGATGGCTGAATCCCAGCTGAAGCTCGATCTTGCTGTTTCCCTGGGCGATGGCCCGGTAGCCCACCCCCACGATCTCCAGCTCTTTGCGGTAGCCCTCGCTGACGCCGGTGACCATGTTGGCTACGAGCGAGCGGCTCAAGCCGTGCAGCGCCTTGGTGTTGCGCTGCTCGTCGGCTCGTTCCACGACGACGAAGCCGCCATCGATGCGGGCGGAGATGACATCGGGGAGGTTGTGTTCCAGCGTGCCGCGGCTGCCGGAAACGGTGACGTGGGCGCCGTCGATGGCCACGTCCACCCCTTCTGGCACCGGGATCGGGTTCATTCCGACTCGTGACACCGCTGGCCTCCTACCAGACCACGCAGACGACTTCGCCGCCCATGCGGCGGCGGCGCGCCTCGCGGTCGCTCATCAAGCCCTTGCTGGTGGACACGATGGCCACACCCAGCCCGCCCAGCACCCGGGGAATCTTGTCCGACTTGGAATACACCCGCAGGCCGGGCTTGGACACCCGGGTGATGCCGGAGATGACCCGCTCTCGCTGGTCGGAATACTTCATGTCTATGGTGAGGGTCTGCCCTGGGCCGGATTTGGCCTCAGCCACGGCAAAGTTGCTGATGTAGCCCTCCTGCTTGAGGACGTCGGCCAGAGCCACCTTCATCTTGGAGGACGGCATGGTCACCTCGTCGCGCATCGCGGTGTTGGCGTTGCGGATGCGGGTCAGCATGTCGGCGATGGGATCGGTCATAGTCACAGTCGCATCACCTCACCAGCTCATAGGGGTGGATCATCGCTTCAATCACCTCACCAGCTCGCCTTGGTCAGACCGGGGATCTCCCCGGCGTGGGCCAGCTCCCTCAAACACACTCGGCACAAGCCGAACTTGCGGTACACGGCCCGGGGCCGGCCGCAGCGTCGGCAGCGGGTGTAGGCCCGCACCTTGAATTTCGGAGTTCGCTGTTGCTTTTGGATAAGCGCCTTTTTTGCCATTGAGTTACTGTCCCTCGGCTCGGAATGGGAACGAGAAGGCCTCGAGCAGAGCTCGGCCCTCCTCGTCGGTGGTTGCGGTGGTAACGATCGTGATGTCCATGCCTCTGATGGTGTCGATGGAGTCGTAGTCGACCTCGGGGAAGATCAACTGCTCGGTGACTCCGAAGGAATAGTTGCCCTGCCCGTCGAAGGAGCGGGGCGAGAGTCCTCGGAAGTCCCGAATGCGGGGAATGGCCAGGTTGATGAGCCTGTCCAGGAACTCCCACATGCGAGCTCCCCTCAAGGTGACTTTGGCCCCGATGGGATTGCCCTCCCGGATCTTGAAGTTGGCGATGGACTTCTTGGCCCGAGTGATGACCGGGCGCTGGCCGGCGATGGTGGTCAGGTCGGCCACTGCGCCGTCGAGCAGCTTGGCCTGGGCCACGGCTTCGCCGACGCCCATGTTCACCACGATCTTCTCGAAGCGGGGCACCTGCATAACGTTGTTGAGCCCCAACTCCTCTTTGAGCTGGTCTCGGATCTCTTCGCGGTACAGGGCTTGCAGCCGGGGAGAGGTTGCGGTGACAGCCATTACAGATCAACTCCCGTGCGGCGGCAGACCCTGATCTTTCGGCCGTCGGTATCGAACCGATATCCCACCCGGGTGGGTTGGCCGTCTGCCGGGCTGATCACGGCCACATTGGACACCCTGATGGGCATCTCCTTGTCGATGATGCCGGTCTGCATGATCCCCTGGCGAGGCCCCTGGTGCTTGGTGGCGATGTTCACGCCTTCGACGATCACCGTTCCTTTGGCCGGATAGGCGAAGACCACCTCGCCTTCTTTGCCTCGGTCCTTCCCGCTGAGCACTCGGACCCGATCTCCTTTGCGGACTTTCATGGCGGCTACAACACCTCCGGTGCGAGCGACACGATGCGCATGAAGCGCTTGTCCCGGAGTTCCCGGCCCACCGGGCCGAAGATGCGGGTACCGCGAGGCTGCTGCTGCTCGTTGATGAGCACAGCAGCGTTCTCGTCGAAGCGGATGTACGAGCCGTCTTTGCGGCGTTTTTCCTTCTTGGCCCTCACTAGAACGCAGCGCACAACCTCGCCCTTGCGGACGGCGGCACCGGGCATGGCGTCTTTGACGGTGGCCACAAAGACGTCGCCGATGGTGGCGTAGCGCTTGCGGGACGATCCCAGCACCCGGATGCACAGCACCTCTTTGGCCCCGGAGTTGTCGGCCACCTTGACGCGGGTCTCTTGCTGAATCATCGGGCACGCTCCAAGATCTCAACCAGCCTCCACCGCTTGATCTTGGACAAAGGACGGGTTTCCTGCACCCGCACCCGGTCGCCCACGGCGAGCTGGTTGGACTCATCGTGGACGTACAGGCGTGTGTTGCGCTGCACGGTCTTGTTGTATCGGCGATGGCGGACGCGGTCGGTGGACACCACCACCGCGGTCTTGTCCATGGACACCGACGTAACCATTCCCTCCCGCACCTTGCGGCGGTTGGGCCGGGTTTCGGTTTGCGTTTCAGTAGTCGGGTCAGCCGCATTTGATGCTTCGGTTGATTCGACCCTTGCGTCAGCCATTGCCGGCCTCCTCCATCTGGGCTTCAAGCGCCTCAGCGGCTTGGATCTCCCGCATCCGCAGCTCGGTCATGGCCCGGGCCACTTCCCTTTTGGCCTGCTTGAGGCGGGCGGTGTTGTCCAAGCGGCCGGTGACGATTTGGAAGCGGAGCTTGAATACTTCTTCTTTGGCCTCGTCCAATTGCTCGATGAGATCGGCGTCGCTCAGGTTCGGCCAGTTTGTCTGTCGGGCCATAGCTACCGCCTCTCCCCGCGCCAGGTGGTCTTATGGATCATGGCGATCAGCCCTCCTGGCGCTCGACGAATCGAGCCTTGATCGGGAGCTTTTGGATGCCCCGCTCGATGGCCGTCCGGGCCACCTCGCGGTCGTGGTAGGACAGCTCGAACATGATGCGGCCGGGCTTGACCACGGCCACCCAGCGCTCGGGGTTGCCTTTGCCCGAGCCCATGCGGGTCTCCGCCGGCTTCTCGGTGACCGGCTTGTCGGGGAAGATGTTGATCCACACCTTGCCGCCCCGGCGTATGTGCCGGGTGATGGCAATACGGGTGGCCTCGATCTGGCGGGCGGTGATCCATCCCGGCTCGAGCGCCTTGATGCCGTACTCGCCGAAGGTAACGGTGGTGCCGCCCTTGGCAATGCCCTTGGTCCGGCCTCGATGGTGCTTGCGGTGCTTGACCTTCTTGGGCATCAACATGGCTGGACCTGGCCTTTGCGGAATTCGGGGGTCGCGGACATCGAAATGGCGATCAGTCGGCGTCGCCTGGTCGGAAGTGCGGAGTCTCGCTGTGCTCGCGGGTCGAGCGGAGGATGTCTTCCTCCTCCTCGAGCAGCTTCTCGAACTCCGGATCGGCTTCCTTGATGAGGGGTGCGGGCTCTTCGGTTTCGTCGACCCGCTCGAGATCGCCCTGGCGTCGGGCTGCGGCCGACGACACCACTGCTCGGGGCTTTTGGGTGCCGGAGGCCTCACCCACCGCCATGGCTGCCTCGCGGCTGATCTTGTCCTCGGCCTGGGTCTTGTAGGGGAGGATGTCGCCCTTGTAGATCCACACCTTCACGCCGATGCGGCCATAGGTGGTGTGGGCCTCCCGGAATCCATAGTCGATATCGGCCCGGAGGGTGTGGAGGGGAACCCGGCCCTCTCGGTACCACTCGGTTCGAGCCATCTCCGAGCCGCCCAAGCGACCAGAGCACTGCACCCGAATGCCAAGAGCGCCGGCCTTCTGGGCGTTTTGGACCGCCCGCTTCATGGCCCGGCGGAACGCCACCCGGTTGGCCAGCTGGTCGGCCACACCCTGTGAGATGAGCGCGGCATCCAGCTCGGGCTGCTTGATCTCTTGGATGTTGAGCTGCACCCGGTTGTTGCCGGTGATCTTGGCCAGCCCGTTGCGGAGCCGGTCGGCCTCGCTGCCCCGGCGCCCGATGACGATTCCCGGCCGGGCAGTGTGGACGTCCACACGGAGCCGGTCGCGGGTGCGCTCGATCTCGATGCGGCTGATGGCTGCGTGGGGCAGCTCCGACATCAAGTAGTCGCGCACCTTCCAGTCTTCGATTATGAAGTCGCCGTACTCTCGGCGGTTGGCGAACCAGCGCGACTTCCAGTCGGTGGTGACACCGAGTCGGAACCCGTAGGGATTGATCTTCTGGCCCATCAGGATTCCTTCTCTTCGTCCTCATCGACGGCGTCTTCCGCCACTGCCTCGTCTTCCGCCACTGCCTCGTCCATTTCGTCTTCTAGGTCTTCCTCGAGGGCTTCATCTTCTAGGTCTCCCTCGAATTCCTCTAGGGCGTCCTCGTCGTGTTCATGGTCGTCCTCGAGCTCTTGCTCCTCGGCCCGCGCTGCGTCGCGTTCCCGGCTGGCGGCCACTCGCCGGCGACGGGCCTCGGCAGCCGAGCTGCGTCGACCGGTGCCTTTGAGGGCCATGCGGGCATCGATGGCGGCCAACTCCTCGTCGGAGTAT
The DNA here is from genome assembly GCA_022822265.1 of Acidimicrobiia bacterium. GTDB lineage: Bacteria > Actinomycetota > Acidimicrobiia > Acidimicrobiales > Bin134 > Poriferisocius. The sequence goes on from JAJECA010000025.1 coordinate 155,518, forward strand.
CGGGCTACCACCACGGTGATGTGGCAGGTCCGCTTGCGAATGCGAGTGGCTCGGCCTCGGGCTCGGGGCCGCCAGCGCTTCAGCGTGGGGCCCTCGTCGGCGTAGCAGGCGGCGACGAAGAGCTCCTCGCCGTCGAGTTCGTCGTTGTGCTCGGCGTTGGCCACCGCGGAGTCGAGGCACTTGGCGATCGTGTCGGAGATGCGCCGCTCGGAGAAGGTCAGAATCTCCCGAGCTTCGGAGTACGACTTGCCTCGCACCAAGTCGAGCACCTCCCGGGCCTTGTAGGCCGACGAGCGCACGTACTTGGCCACGGCCCGGCTTCCCGGGCGGGTCTCGTTGCCCACGGTGATCGCAGTCATCAGCGATTGGCTCCCCGCTCTTGGCCGGCGTGGGCCCGGAACGTGCGGGTGGGGGCGAATTCGCCCAGCTTGTGGCCCACCATCGATTCGGTGATGTACACCGGGACGTGTTTGCGCCCGTCGTGGACCGCAATGGTGTGGCCCACCATGTCGGGGATGATGGTGGAGCGGCGGGACCACGTCCGGATTACCTGCTTGGTGTTCTGGTCGTTGAGTTCGTCGACCTTGCGCAATAGGTGGCCGTCGACGAACGGGCCTTTCTTCAAGCTTCTGGGCATGGGCAATCCCCCTAGCGACGCCCGCCGCGGGTACGGCGTCGTCGGACGATCATCTGCTGTGACTTCTTCTTCTTGTTGCGGGTGCGTCCCTCGGGCTTGCCCCAAGGCGATACCGGGTGGCGTCCGCCGGAGGACTTGCCCTCGCCGCCTCCTAAGGGGTGGTCCACCGGGTTCATGGCCACGCCGCGGGTCTGGGGCCGAACTCCCTTCCAGCGGCTTCGCCCGGCCTTGCCCAGCTTGATGAGCTCGGCCTCGGCATTGCCCACCGATCCCACCGTGGCCCGGCAGTCGATGGGCACCCGGCGCATCTCGGTGCTGGGCAGGCGAATGGTGGCGAAGGATCCCTCTTTGGCCACGAGCTGGGCGCTGGCGCCGGCCGAGCGGGCCATGCGGGCACCGCCGCCGGGCTTCAACTCCACGGCATGAACGGTGGTGCCCACCGGGATATAGCGCAGCGGCAGGGCGTTGCCCGGCCTGATCTCGGACCCGGGACCGTTTTGCAGGATGTCGCCCACGCCCACGCCTTCAGGGGCCAAGATGTAGCGCTTCTCGCCGTCGTGGAAGTGCAGCAGAAGGATGCGGCAGTTGCGATTGGGGTCGTATTCCACCGACGCCACTGTGGCGGGAACGCCGTCTTTGGCCCGCTTGAAATCGACCACCCGATAGCGCTGTTTGTGGCCTCCGCCCCGGTGCCGGGAGGTCTTGCGCCCGTGGTTGTTGCGTCCGCCGGTGCTGGTCTTCTTGGCGACCAGCGACCGCTCCGGCTTCGTGGCGGTGATGCCGGAGAAGTCCGACACTGTTTGAAAGCGCCGACCAGGACTGGTGGGGTTGCGTCTACGCACAGCCATTATGCGCCTCCGACCTAGTTCTGGGGTTGCGTCTGCGTACTGCCATGGCGTTCCCTAAACGTCGAACAACTCGATCTCGTCACCCTCGGCCAGCGTGACAAGAGCCCGCTTGGTGTCGGGTTTGCGGCCGAAGGAAGGGCTGCGGCGGTTGCGGCGGCGCTTGCCCTTGCGGTTCATGGTGTTGACCTTGAGAACGGTGACGTCGAACAGGGTCTCGATGGCGTCTTTGATCTCGGGCTTGGACGCGGTGGGGTGAACCCGGAACGTGTAGACGTTGGACTCCAGCAGCTCATAGGACTTCTCCGACACCACCGGGGCCAACACCACGTCGCGGGGATCCTTCATGAGTCTTCCCCTTCTTCGGCGGCTTCGCCGGGCGCCTCTTCAGCGGCCTCATCCTCGGTATCGGCCGGGGACGACGTGGGCAGGGTGTCGAGGGTGAAAACCACCGAGTCGGACACCAGCACGTCGTAGGCGTTCAACTCTCCGGGGCTGATGAGATGCACCTGGGGGAGGTTGCGGAAGCTCTTCCACACGTCTGTCTCGTCGCGCTCGGCCACCAACAGCACCCGACCGTCTACCTTCAATGCGTCAAGTGCGGCCATCGCATCTTTGGTGCGGGGGGACTCGAATCGCCAGCGGTCAACTACAACGACCTTCTCGTCGCGAGCCCGATCAGACAACGCCGATCGCAGAGCCAAGCGAACCATCTTCTTCGGAGTGCGCTGGCGGTAGCTCCGGGGCTTGGGGCCGAGGGCCACGCCCCCTCCCCGCCACTGCGGGTTGCGGGTCGAGCCGTGGCGGGCCCGGCCAGTGCCCTTTTGGCGCCACGGCTTGCCGCCACCGCCTTTGACTTCCGATCTGGTCTTGGTGCTCTGGGTGCCCCGGCGCCGGGCCGCCAGCTGGGCGGTGACCACCTGGTGCATGACGAATACGTTGGGCTCGATGCCGAACACTTCGGGATCCAGGTCCACTGACCCGGTTTTCCGCCCAGAAGAGGGATTGCGAACGGTGACAGTGTGCACTTGGCGAACCGGAGCCTCGTCGACTGGGGCGGTCGCCATGGTCACTTCGCTCCGTTCTTGATCGCGCTGCGAATGAGCACAGTGGATCCTCGTCGGCCGGGGACCGAGCCCTTGAGCAGAATCAGATCGTTCTCGGTGTCCACCCTCACCACCTGGAGATTCAGGGTGGTGACTTTCTCAGCCCCGGCTCGTCCCGGCATCTTCTTGCCGCGGAAAATTCTCGAGGGCGTGGCGCACTGGCCTACGGCGCCGGGCTTGCGGTGGACCTTGTGGGCGCCGTGGCTGGCCTTTTGGCCACTGAAGTTGTGGCGCTTCATGACCCCGGAGAAGCCCTTGCCCTTGCTGACGCCGGTGACGTCCACCCGCTCGCCCCCATCGAACACGTCGACGCCGATCTCCTGGCCGGGCTCGTAGGCACCCACGTCGTCGAGGCGCAATTCCACCAGCTTGCGACCGGGAGCGACGCCGGCCTTGTCCAGATGCCCTCGCTCCGGCTGCGAAATCCGATCGGGACTCTGGGTTCCATAGGTCACCTGGAGAGCGGAATAGCCGTCGGTCTCCGGTCGTTTGACCTGCACGATGCGGCACGTCTCCACCCGAAGCACGGTGACGGGCACGACGCGGTCGTCCTCGTCCCATACCTGGGTCATTCCTAGTTTTTCGCCGACAATCGCCTTGGCAACCACCGCGAACCTGCCTTCACGCGAACGCTCCGCACGGGTGCAGACCCAGTTGGCGGGCCTTTCCGGCGGAGCGGGTTTCGGTTGTGCTGTCCGGTTCCCGGAGCAGGGTGAATGCCCCTTGTGGGCCTGGACAGACGTCGTTTGACACGAACAGTGCCGACCGGAGCCAGCACGAAGTACAAAGGTTAGCGGTTGCCGCCGGTTGGGCCAAATCCCCGATCGGTCAAAAGACGAGGGTTAACGTGAGACTGTGGACGAAGTTTCGCCTGAAGAGACACCGTCCCAGAAAGTACCGCCTTGGCTGTTTCGGGCCATTCTGACCGGCGCGGCCGCTCTCGGCGGGCTGTATGTGCTGGGGTGGTTGATCGCGGAGCTGAAGACGCTAATCGTGATCTTGCTGGTGTCATTCTTTCTGTCTTTCGCGCTAGAGCCCGCGGTGAATCGCATGGAGAGGGTGGGTATTCGCCGAGGTGTCGGAACCGGGATCATGTTCTTGGCATTGCTGGCGGCTGTGGGGTTGTTCCTGTGGGCCATTGGCACGGTTCTGGCCGACCAGATCGGAGAGTTCGCCGACGACGCCCCCGGGTACATCAACGACATAGAGGACTGGCTGGAGGACACATTCGACATTGAGGTCGACGCCCAAGGGCTGCTGGATGAGTTCCAAGAGGGCGGGGCGGTAGCCAACCTGGCCACCCGGCTGGCCGACAATCTGATCAACCTCGGCGCCACCGTGCTGCAAGTGCTGTTCCAGATTCTGACCATCGCGTTGTTCACGTTCTATCTGGTGGCCGAAGGCCCCAAGCTGCGCCGCAACATCTGCTCACTGCTGTTGCCGGAGCATCAGCGCCAGGTGTTGAGCATTTGGAACCTGGCCATCGAGAAAACCGGGGGATACATCTACAGCCGACTGATCTTGGCGGTGATCTCGTTTTTGGTCCACTGGCTGGTGTTCTGGCTGGTTGGGGCGCCATTCCCGGTGCCGATGGCCATGTGGGTGGGCTTGATATCTCAGTTCGTCCCGGTGATCGGCACCTACATCGCCGGGGCGCTGCCCGTGATCATCGGGCTGTTGGACCGGCCTTCGACAGGCTTAGCCATGTTGATCGCCATTGTGGTGTACCAGCAGGTGGAGAACTACCTGCTCCAACCCAAAGTGACCGCCCACACCATGGAGATACACGTGACCGTGGCGTTCGGATCAGTGATTGTCGGAAGCCTGCTGCTAGGGGCGGTGGGGGCGGTGCTGGCCCTTCCCGCGGCCGCCACCATCCAGGCCTTTTTGGCCAGCTACCTCGAACGCCATGAAGTGGTGCAAGAGCTCGAAGACGCCGAGGCGGCCCAGCATCCTCCCCGTGAGCCCCTAGGGGATCGCATCCGCCAACTGATGGACCGGGTTTTCACCCCCAAATGACGGGTTAGCCCCGCTCAGGAGCAGGCGGCGAGGGCAGCGTCGTAGTCGGGCTCGGAGGGGATGGCCTCCACCAACTCGGTGTGGGCCACAGTGCCATCGGGGCCGATAACCACCACCGCCCGGGCCGTGAGCCCGGACAAGGGCCCGTCCACCATCTCCACCCCGTAGTCGTCCAAGAACTCTCGGTTGCGGAAGATTGAGCCGATGGTCACGTTCTCGATGCCCTCAGCGCCGCAGAATCGGGACCCGGCAAAGGGCAGGTCCATTGAGGCGCAGATCACGGTGGTGTTGTCGAGGCTGGCAGCCCTCTCGTTGAAGGTCCGCACGCTGGCCGCGCAAACCCCCGTGTCGATGCTGGGGAATATGTTGAGCACTACGTTGCGGCCCGCCAGCCCTTCCAGCGTGACCGGGGACAGATCACCCCCGGTCAGGGTGAATCCCGGAGCTGCTGATCCCACTGCGGGAAGGTCGCCGCCGGTGTTGATTGTCATGTCTTTGAATGTGGTCTGGCCCATAGCCGTTTTGTACCACTCCCGCCGGTGGTTTCCGTTGCCGAGGAGGGAATTCCCAGCTTTAGTCAAGCCCCAGTCGGGCGGCGCGGGAGAGGTTTTGCTGGGCGGTCAGGAGGTGGGCGCGGTCGATTAGGCGGCCTTCGTGGCGGAAGGCGCCGATGCCTTGGGTATCGGCTTCTTCAACGGCGGCGACGAGACGGCGCCAGGCGTCGATCTCTTCGGAAGTGGGGGAGAACGCCTGGTTGACGATCGGAATATGGCTGGGGTGGATGATCATCATGCCCTCGTAGCCGAACTGGCGGGTTTGGCGGGCAAATCGGGCTAGGCCGTCGAGGTCGTCGATGGTGCCCCAGAGGCCCGACAGGGGGTTGGGCACGCCGGCCGATCGCACGTCGATCAACACCTTTTGGCGCAAGTACAGAGTTTCTGTGCCTTCAGGGGTCCACTGGAATCCCACTGAGCGGCCCAAGTCGCCATGGCGACCGGTGGCGCCGCCCATGTAGGCCACCCGGTTTGAGGCGGTGGCCAGCTCATAGGCCAGGCGCACCGCCGAGGCGGTCTCCACCAGGGGCATGATGAGGATGCCGGTGCCGTCGAGGACATCGTGGGTGATAGCCACCTCATCGGGGCGGGCCACCTGGGGCAGCATCACCGCGGTTAGCGAAGGGTGCTGGCAGACCTCCATATCGGGTGCGAAATCGTCGGTGCCCACCGCGGAAACCCTCACGAACACCGCGGGCTGGTCAGGGCTGTGCGATTCCAGCGCCTGGGCGACGTTGGCCCGGGCCTCGGTGGCCGTGTTCCGGGTAATGGCGCTTTCCAGGTCGAACACCACTCCGTCGGCATCTGAGGCCAGTGCCTTTTGCATCCGGTCGGCTCGGTTGGCCGGGACGAACAGCAGACTGCGAATGGGCGGCGGGTCGCTTTGCATCTCAGCCGCCATTCAGATTCCCTCGGCCTCAACCTCTTCGCGGCTGACGCCCAACACGAACAACACGGCATCTAGGTAGGGGACGCTCACCGCGGTGTCCACGGCCTGGCGGACCTTGGGCTTGGCGTTGAAGGCGATGCCCAGCCCGGCCGCAGTGAGCATGTCGATGTCGTTGGCGCCGTCGCCCACCGCTACCACCTGTTCGGACGAAACACCTTCGGCCGCGGCGATCTCGTGGAGGATTTCCGCTTTGCGTCCTCGATCCACGATCGGGCCCTCCAGGTTCCCGGTCAGCTTGTCGTCCACCATCTCCAGCGTGTTGGCGTAGGCGTAGTCGAGATCGAAGTCCCTCTTTAGCCGGTTGCAGAACCGGGTGAAGCCGCCGCTCACGATGGCGATGGTGAAACCCAGCCGTTGAAGGGTGGTTAGGAAGGTGCGGGCCCCGGGGGTGAGCGTGACTTGATCCCAAACCCGCTCCAGAGCGGCCTCGTCCAGGCCGGCCAAGAGGCGGACTCGCTCCCGCAGGGAGGTCTCGAAATCGATCTCGCCCCGCATGGCCTGGTCGGTCAGCTTCTGGCACACCTCCACGCAGCCTGCCTCGGCGGCCAGCAAGTCGATCATCTCGTCTTGGATGAGGGTGGAGTCCACATCCAGCAGGGCCACCCGCTTGGCCCGGCGGGACAGGCCCTCCCGCTGGATGGCCACGTCGAATTCAGGGTTGGCGCCGGCCACCGACAGCAGGTTGCGGCGGATGGCATCGGCGTCGCCTCCTTCCACCACCAGCTCGTAGCTGTAGATGGGATAGCGGGAGAGGCGCACGATGCGATTGATGTTTCCTCCGCCCGACGCGATGGCGTCGGCGGTGGTGGCCAGCATCTCCGGGGTCAGGTCTCGGCCTAGCACGGTCACGGCATGGGCGCCGGTGTGCACTGAAGGCGTGGGATCGACCACGTCGAATTCCACGGTCACCCGCTGCTCCCAGCCGAACAGCAGGAGGTCTTTGAGCAGGTCTTGGCCGGGGGGAACCTCCATGACGATGCCCAAGGCGAGCTGGCGGCGGATGACCACCTGCTCCACGTCTTGGATCTTGGCCCCGCCGGCGGTCAGCACATTGAGCAGGGCGGCGAACAGGCCGGGTCGGTCGGGTCCGGAGACCCGCAGCAGAATGACTTGGGGGGAGGCCACGGCTCGTCCGGACTCGGTCCGTCGCCTCGGCCGTTTCTCAGCCGTGCTGGAGCTTGATCTCGATGTCGACGCCCGCAGGCAGGTCCAGCCGTTGCAGCGAGTCCACGGTTTTGGGCCCGGGATCAACGATGTCGAGCAAGCGCTTGTGGATGCGGATTTCGAAGTGCTCGCGGCTGTCCTTGTCCTTGTGGGGTGACCGGATCACGGTGAAGCGGTGCTTCTCAGTGGGCAGCGGGACAGGACCCCGCAAATCGGCCTGAGTGCGCTTGACCGTTTCCACGATTTTCTTGGTGGACTGGTCGATGATCTCGTGATCGTAGGCCTTCAGCCGAATGCGGATTTTCTGTCCTGTTGCCATGAGAGCTACTTGATGATCTTGGTGACGGTGCCCGCACCCACGGTGCGGCCGCCCTCGCGGATGGCGAAGCGCAGTCCCTCGTCCATGGCGATCGGGGCGATCAGCTCCACGAGCATTTCGGTGTTGTCGCCGGGCATGCACATCTCGGTGCCCTCGGGCAGGGCGATGGTGCCGGTGACATCGGTGGTGCGGAAGTAGAACTGGGGCCGATAGTTGCTGAAGAACGGCTTGTGGCGCCCGCCCTCTTCCTTGGTCAGCACGTAGACCTGGGCCTCGAAGTTGGTGTGGGGGGTGATGGATCCGGGCTTGGCCAACACCTGGCCACGCTGGACCTCGTCCTTGTCGGTGCCCCTCAGAAGGGCGCCGATGTTGTCGCCGGCGCGGCCCTCGTCCAGCAGCTTGCGGAACATCTCCACCCCGGTGCACACCGTTTCGGCCGTCTCCTTGATGCCGACGATCTCCACTTTGTCGCCGGTGTTGACGATGCCCTGCTCCACTCGGCCGGTGACCACGGTGCCCCGTCCGGTGATGGAGAAAACGTCCTCGATGGGCATGAGGAACGGCTTGTCCACGTCGCGTTCGGGCTCCTCGATGTAGGCATCCACCTGCTCCATCAGGTCGATCACCTGCTGGGCGGCGTCGCCGTCGCCGTCGAGGGCCTTGAGGGCCGAAACCGGGATCACCGGAATGTCGTCGCCGGGGAAGTCGTACTCGCTGAGCAGCTCCCTCACCTCGAGCTCCACCAGCTCCAGCAGCTCCTCATCGTCCACCATGTCGACCTTGTTCAGGGCGACCACGATGGCGGGCACGCCCACCTGGCGGGCCAAGAGCACGTGCTCCCGGGTCTGGGGCATGGGACCGTCGGCCGCCGACACCACCAGGATGGCGCCGTCAACCTGCGCCGCGCCGGTGATCATGTTCTTGATGTAGTCGGCGTGGCCAGGCATATCGACGTGGGCGTAGTGGCGGTTCCCTGTCTCGTACTCGACGTGGGCCACGTTGATGGTGATGCCCCGCTCCCGCTCCTCGGGGGCCTTGTCGATGTTGTCGAACTCGGTGAACTGTGTGGTGGTGGGATCGGCCTCCGACAGCACTTTGGTGATAGCCGCGGTCAACGTCGTCTTGCCGTGGTCGATGTGGCCCATCGTGCCCACGTTCAAGTGCGGCTTGGTGCGCTCGAATGTTTCCTTAGCCATTTTTCATCCTCCGAAACGGGCTCCTTGCCCTTGATCATTCGCCCCTGATGCGGGCGACTATCTCCTCTTGCACCTTGGCAGGTGTCTGTCGGTAGGTGTCGAACTGCATGGTGTGCGTTGCACGCCCCTGTGTTCTCGACCGGAGTTCGGTAGCGTATCCGAACATTTCCGAGAGTGGCACATGGGCCTTGACAATTTGTTCACGGCCCCGCTGCTCCATGCTGTCGATCTTTCCCCGCCGGCCGTTCAGGTCGCCGATGACGTCGCCCATGTACTCCTCGGGGGTCACCACGTCGACGGCCATAATCGGCTCCAGAAGGATGGGCTTGGCCCGGCGAGAGGCGTCGCGGAAGGCCGCGGTGGCCGCGATCTTGAAGGCCATGTCGGACGAATCCACGTCGTGGTGCTTGCCGTCGGTGAGGGTCACCTTGATGTCGACCACCGGGAACCCGGCCAGCGGGCCGGTGGTCATGGCGTCCTGCATGCCGCTGTCCACTGCGGGGATGTACTCCTTGGGGATGCGCCCCCCGCTGACCTGACTGGCGAACTCGTAGCCCTTTCCGGGGTCGTTGGGCTCCAGGTCGAAGGTGATCTCGGCGTACTGTCCCGAGCCGCCGGTTTGCTTCTTGTGGGTGTGGGTGTACTTGCCCACCGGCGCGGAGATCGTCTCCCGGTAGGCCACCTGCGGCTTGCCGACCGAGGCGTCCACATTGAACTCCCGCAGCATCCGCTCCACCAGTACCTCAAGATGAAGCTCGCCCATGCCGGCAATGAGGGTCTGGGCGGTCTCCTCGTCGGTGCGGACCTGGAACGTGGGATCCTCTTCGGCCAGGGCCGACATTGCTTTGCCCAGCTTGTCCTGGTCGGCTTTGGTCCGGGGTTCCACCGCCACTTGGATCACCGGGTCGGGGAAGTCCATCTGCTCCAGCTCGATGGGGTGGTTGGGATGGGTCAGGGTGTCGCCGGTGCGCACGTCTTTGAGGCCGATGCCGGCCACGATGTCGCCAGCCCGGACAACGTCGAGGTCTTCGCGGTCGTTGGCGTGCATCTCCAGGATGCGGCCGATCCGCTCCTTGCGCCCCGTACGGGTGTTCACCACCTGGCTGCCCTTGTCGAGCTCGCCGCTGTAAACCCGGAAGTAGGTGAGCTTGCCGACGTGGGGATCGCTCATGATCTTGAACGCCAACGCGCTGAACGGGGCCTCGTCGTCGGCGGGCCTCTCGGCCTCCTCGCCCTTGTGGATGCCGGTGACCGGGGGGACGTCCAACGGGGAGGGGAGGTACTCGATGATCGCGTCCAGCAGCGGCTGCACGCCCTTGTTCTTGAATGCCGACCCGCACAACACGGGCACGACGTCGAGAGAGAGGGTGCAGGCTCGCAGCGAGGCCCGCAGATCGGCTGGAGTGATCGAGTCCTCGTCCTCGATGTACTTCTCCAGCAGGTACTCGTCAAACTGGGTGAGCAGGTCGATGAGCTCGAGGCGGGCTTCCTCGGCCTTGTCTTTGAGGTCGTCGGGAATCTCGGTGACGTCCCAGGTGGCGCCCAGGTCGTCGCCCCGCCAAACCAGGCCCTGCATCTCCACCAGGTCGACCACACCCAGCAGGTCGGTCTCGATCCCGATGGGCAGCTGCACCACCGCGGTGGTGGCCCGCAAGCGCTCTTGAATGGTGAGAACGGCCCGCTCGAAGTTGGCTCCGGTGCGGTCGAGCTTGTTGATGAAGCAGATCCGGGGGACGCCGTACTTGTTGGCCTGGCGCCAGACGGTCTCCGACTGGGGCTCCACGCCGGCGACGCCGTCGAACAGGGCCACCGCGCCGTCGAGCACCCGCAGGGAGCGCTCCACCTCCATGGTGAAATCCACGTGGCCGGGAGTGTCGATGATGTTGATGCGATGCCCGGCCCACTCGGCGGTGGTGGCAGCCGAGGTGATGGTGATGCCCCGCTCCTGTTCCTGTTCCATCCAGTCCATGGTGGCGGCGCCATCGTGGACCTCTCCTAGCTTGTAGGCCTTGCCGGTGTAGTAGAGGATGCGCTCGGTGCAAGTGGTTTTGCCCGCGTCGATGTGGGCCATGATGCCAATGTTGCGGGTCTTCTCCAACGGGTGACGAGACATGACGCTCAGGAAGTAGGACCGCTTACCAGCGGTAGTGGGCGAAGGCCCGGTTCGACTCAGCCATCTTGTGCAAGTCGTCGCGCCGTTTCACCGACGCACCCAGGCCGTTGGAGGCGTCCAGGATTTCATTGGCCAGCCGATCGGTCATGGTGCGCTCACGCCGCTCCCGGGCGTGATTGACGATCCACCGGATGGCCAGGGTGTTCGCCCGTCGCGGGCGCACGTCTACCGGGACCTGATAGGTGGCCCCGCCGACCCGCCGACTGCGAACCTCGAGTTGAGGGCGCACATTGTCCACGGCCCGCTTCAGGGTGCCCAGCGGCTCGGCGCTGGTCTTCTGCTCCACGATGTCGAGCGCGCCGTACATGATGCGCTCAGCGGTGGAGCGCTTGCCCCGTTGCAGGATCTTGTTCACGAACTGGGTGACGAGCAAGGAGTCGTACACCGGGTCGTTGGGAAGGTCGCGACGCCCTGCCGGGCCCTTGCGAGGCATGACTAGATCCCTCTTTCAGCGACGCAGGAGGTGCCGAGCATTATCAGCCGTCCCTCTTGGCGCCGTAGCGGCTGCGGGCCTGGCGGCGGTCGGTCACCCCGGCGGTGTCCAGGGTGCCCCGGATGATCTTGTAGCGCACGCCCGGCAGGTCGCGCACTCGACCGCCGCGCACTAGCACTATGGAGTGCTCCTGGAGGTTGTGCCCCTCGCCGGGGATGTAGGCGGTGATCTCCATTCCGCTGGTCAGCCGGACGCGGGCCACTCGACGGAGTGCGGAGTTCGGCTTCTTCGGAGTGGTGGTGTAGACCCGAGTGCATACCCCTCGCCGCTGGGGCGCGCCTTTGAGAGCCGGCGTCTTCTCCTTGCGGAACTTGGACTGGCGACCCTTGCGCACCAGTTGCTGAATCGTGGGCACAGCACTTCCTAGGGCTGATTGGAAAAAGATTGAGGGCGCAGCGAAGGCCGCGCTCCGATTGTAAGTTTACGCCCCTAGGTTCCCCATCGGCAACACGTCGGCGTCGGTGGCATCGGCCGCCGACGCCCACTGGGCAAACTGATCTGCCAGGTCAACGTCTTCATCAGCGGAGGTGTAGTACTCCATCGGGGTGAAGTCGGGAGCGTGGGTGGCGATCTCCCGATACATCTCCATGCCGGTCCCGGCGGGGATCAGCTTGCCGATGATGATGTTCTCCTTTAGACCGACGAGCTCGTCTTGGCGAGACTCGATGGCCGCTTCAGTGAGCACGCGGGTGGTCTCCTGGAACGACGCGGCCGAAAGCCACGAGTCGGTGGCCAGGGAGGCCTTGGTGATCCCCATGAGCTCGGGCCTTCCCTCGGCGGGGCGTTTGCCCTCTTGGGCCAAGGAGCGGTTCACGTTGGTGAACTTCTGGGAGTCCACCCGCTCGCCGGGCAGGAAGTCGGAGTCTCCCGGCTCCTGGATGGCCACTCGGCGGGTCATTTGCCGGACGATCAGCTCAATGTGCTTGTCGTGGATGGACACACCCTGGTCTCGGTAGACCCGCTGCACCTCATCGACGAGGTATTGCTGGGTTTCCCGCACGCCGCGGATTTCCAGAAGCTCCTTGGGATCGCGGGGCCCGTCGGCTTGGGCCACCGAATCGCCGGCGGACACCTCTTGGTCTTCGACCACCGCCAACTTCCAGGCCGGGTCGATGACGATGGACCACTCGGCCCCGTCATCGCCCACCACGGTCAACCGGCTGGCCTTGCCGTCCTCCTCGTTGATGCGAACGACTCCGGAAATCCGGGTGAGCTCGGCCTTGCCCTTAGGTGTGCGGGCCTCGAACAGCTCCACGACTCGGGGCAGACCGCCGGCGATGTCCTTGCCGGCCACGCCGCCGGTGTGGAAGGTCCGCATGGTCAGCTGCGTGCCCGGCTCGCCGATGGATTGAGCGGCGATCACGCCCACGGCCTCGCCCACCTCGATGGCCTGGCCGGTGGCCAGGGAGAGCCCGTAGGAGGCGCGGCTGATTCCCACCTCGGAGTCGTCGGTGAGGGGGGACAGCACCCGTACCCGGGTTACCGTGGGGTCGTCGCGCAGCAGCGCCATCTCCTCATCGCCGATGATGGAACCCCTCTCCAACACGGTGCCATCGTCCAGGGTCACGTCGTCAGCCAGAGTGCGGCTGAAAAGGCGGGTCTCCAGGTAGGTTCGCCTGCCCGGTTCATCGGGCATGACGTCGTTGATCCAGATTCCCCGAATCGGCCCGCCGGATTCGAACGGGTCCCGGTCGTTGATGATGACCTCCTGGGCCACGTCTACCAGGCGGCGAGTGAGGTACCCGGAGTCCGCGGTGCGAAGGGCGGTGTCCACCAGGCCCTTGCGGGCGCCGGGGGTGGCGATGAAGTACTCGAGCATCGCCAGGCCCTCGCGGAAGTTGCTCTTGATGGGGCGGGGGATCATGTCGCCACGGGGGTTGGCCACCAGGCCGCGCATGCCCGCGATCTGGCGGACCTGCATCATGTTCCCCCGGGCTCCTGAGCCCACCATCATGTCGATGGGGTTGAACTTCTCGGACTGGAGCACGGTCTCCATGCTCTGGCGCACCATCTCGGTGGCCTCGGTCCAGATCTCCACTTCCTTTTGGCGGCGCTCACCGTCGGTGATGATGCCCCTCCGGAACTGGTTCTCAACCTTTTCAGCTTCCTTCTCGTAGCCGTCCAAGATGGTCTTCTTGTCGTGGGGGACCTTGATGTCGTCCACCGACACGGTGAGCCCGGACTGGCTGGCGAACTGGAAGCTCAGGTTCTTCAAGGCGTCGAGGCTGGTGGCCACCACTTCCTTGGTGTACTGCTGGGCCAGCTTGTCGACGATGGTGGTGATATCCCGCTTGGTGGCCACCCGGTTCACATAGGGGAAGTCGTCGGGCAGCGTGCTGTTGAACAACACCCGACCCACCGTGGTGGGCGTGTAGGTGGCGGCGTCGCCGTTGGCCGGCGTGTCCACCAACTGGGGAATGCGGTACTCGATGCGGGCGTGGAGCTCGACCTCGCCAGCCTCGTAGGCCCGCTCGATCTGGTGCTGGTGGCGGAAAATCCGCCCCTCGCCAACCGCGCCCTCCACTTCCTCGGTTAGGTAGTAGGCCCCGATGATCATGTCCTGGCCGGGAGTTACCAGCGGACGGCCGTGGGCGGGGCTGAGCACGTTGTTGGCCGACAGCATCAGCACCCGGGCCTCGGCCTGCGCCTGGGCCGACAGCGGCAAATGGACCGCCATCTGGTCGCCGTCGAAGTCGGCATTGAAGGCAGTGCACACCAGTGGATGGATCTGGATGGCCTTGCCCTCCACCAGAACGGGCTCGAACGCCTGGATTCCCAGGCGGTGCAGGGTGGGGGCCCGATTCAGCAGCACGGGGTGCTCTTGGATGACCTCGTCGAGCACGTCCCAAACCTGGGGACGGCGTCGCTCCACCATCCGCTTGGCCGACTTGATGTTCTGGGCCAAGTCTTCCTCAACCAGCTTCTTCATGACGAAGGGCTTGAACAGCTCCAGGGCCATGAGCTTGGGCAAGCCGCACTGATGCAGCTTGAGGGTGGGTCCGACCACGATGACCGAGCGGCCGGAGTAGTCGACCCGCTTGCCCAGGAGGTTCTGGCGGAAGCGGCCCTGCTTGCCTTTGAGCATGTCGGACAGTGACTTGAGGGGCCGGTTGCCTGGTCCGGTCACCGGGCGCCCCCGGCGGCCATTGTCGAACAAGGCATCGACCGCCTCTTGCAGCATGCGCTTTTCGTTGTTGACGATGATCTCGGGCGCACCGAGGTCGAGCAGCCGCTTGAGTCGGTTGTTGCGGTTGATGACCCGGCGGTAGAGGTCGTTCAGATCGGAGGTGGCGAATCGGCCGCCGTCCAGCTGCACCATGGGGCGCAGTTCCGGGGGGATGACCGGGACGGCGTCCAGGATCATGGCCCGGGGATCGTTGATGCGCCGGCCGTGCTGGTCGCGCCGGTTGAACGCCGACACGATCTTCAGCCGCTTGATGGCCTTCTGCTCCCGCTGTTGGGAGAGCTTCTTCTGGCCCTCGGGAGGATCGAGCTGCTCGCGGAGCTTGCGCTCCTCCTCGTCCAGGTCGACGCTGTCGATAAGCGTGGCGATGACCGCGGCACCCATGCCTCCGGTGAACAGTTCGCCATAGCGGTCTTCCATCTCCCGCCACAGCTCCTCGTCCTCGACGATTTTGCGGGGGAACAGGCTTGAGAACTCCTCGAAGGCCCGCTCGACCATCTCGATCTCCTCGGCGTACTCCTCTTCGAGGGCCAGCAGATCCTTCTCCGCCGCCTTCTGGCGCTTGTCCAGGTCCTTGGCGTCGGCGGTCTCGAGCTCTTCCTCGAGCTCGGCCAAGCGCTCGTTCTTGCGCTCCTGAAGCTCGTCGCGGATGGCCTCGATCTCCTCGTGCATTTCCCGCTCGAGCTCGGGAAGCCGCTTGTGGCGCTCTTCCTCGTCGACCTCGGTCACCAGGTTGGCGGCGAAGTAGATGACCTTTTCCAGCTGCTTGGCCTTCAACTCCTCCTTGGGCTCGGTGCCCATGAGCAGATAGGCCAACCACGATCGGGTGCCCCGCAGGTACCAGATGTGGACCGCGGGGGCGGCGAGCTCGATGTGGCCCATCCGATCGCGGCGCACCTTGGAACGGGTTACCTCTACGCCGCACCGCTCGCAGATGATGCCCTTGAAGCGGATGCGCTTGTACTTGCCGCAGTAGCACTCCCAGTCCTTGGTGGGACCGAAGATCTTCTCGCAGAACAAGCCGTCCTTTTCGGGGCGGAGCGTGCGGTAGTTGATGGTCTCGGGCTTTTTCACCTCGCCGTTTGACCAGGTCCGAATGGCATCGGCGGTGGCCAGTCCGATGGAGAGCTGGTCGAATGCGTTTACGTCCAACATCTAGAAGCTCCTCCCCATGACACGGCGGTCGTCTTCATCGTCTGAGCCCCGCTCCGGCCGGGAAATGTCGATGCCCAGCTCCTCGGAGGTGCGGAAGGCGTCGTCGTCCAGCTCGGTGATCTCCACCTGCTGGCCGGCGGTGTCCCTCACCTCCACGTTCAGGCAGAGGGCCTGCATCTCCTTTATGAGCACCTTGAAGCTCTCCGGAATGCCCGGCTCGGGGATGTTGTCGCCCTTGACGATGGCCTCGTACACCCGCACCCGGCCCAGCACGTCGTCGGACTTGATGGTGAGCAGCTCTTGGAGGCAGTAGGCCGCGCCGTAGGCCTCCAGCGCCCAGACTTCCATCTCGCCGAAGCGCTGGCCGCCGAATTGGGCCTTGCCGCCCAGCGGCTGCTGGGTGATCATCGAATAGGGGCCCGTGGAGCGGGCGTGAATCTTGTCGTCCACCAGGTGGGCCAGCTTCAGCATGTACATGAAGCCGACCATGATCCGGTTGTCGTAGGGCTCTCCGGTGCGGCCGTTGTAAAGCACGGCCTTGCCGTCTTCCCCGATCAGGCGCTCGCCATCGACGGTCTCCGGCTTTATGTTCGCCAGGAGCTGCTGAATGGTGGGGTGCTGGCCGGAATGCCCGGCCTCGTCCCAGTGGGCACCGTCGAACACCGGGGTGGACACCAGAGTGGCTGCCCGAGTGGTGGGCCTGGTCTTGCGCCCGTCGCCCCGCTCGGGCTGATGGCTGCCATTGCCGTTCGTCTCCCAGCCCCAGCGGGCGGCGTAGCCCAGGTGGGCTTCCAGCACCTGGCCCACGTTCATGCGGGAGGGAACCCCCAGCGGGTTCAAGATGATGTCCACCGGAGTCCCATCGGCCAGATGGGGCATGTCCTCCATCGGGAGGATCCTGGAGATGACGCCCTTGTTGCCGTGCCGCCCGGCCAGCTTGTCGCCCACCGAGATCTTCCGCTTCTGGGCCACATATACCCGGACCAGCTGGTTCACGCCGGGGGGCAGCTCATCGCCGGCGAAGCGGTTGAACTTCTTGACGTCGATGACCTTGCCGTTCTCCCCGTGGGGGACCTTGAGGCTGGTGTCGCGCACCTCACGGGCCTTCTCCCCGAATATGGCCCGCAGCAGGCGCTCTTCGGGGGTCAGCTCGGTCTCGCCCTTGGGGGTCACCTTGCCTACCAGCACGTCGCCGGGGCCGACTTCGGCGCCGGGGCGGATGATCCCCTCTTCGTCTAGGTCGGCCAGTATCTCCTCCGACAGGTTGGGGATGTCGCGGGTGATCTCCTCGGGGCCGAGCTTGGTGTCGCGGGCGTCGATCTCGTGCTCGTGGATGTGGATGGAGGTGAGCACGTCGTCGCGCACGAGCCGGTCGCTCAGGATGATGGCGTCTTCGAAGTTGTAGCCCTCCCAGGCCATGAAGGCCACCAGCAGGTTCTTGCCTAGGGCTATCTCGCCGTTGTCGGTGGACGGACCGTCGGCCAAGATGCGGCCCTTGCGGAAGCGCTCGCCCACGTTCAACAGCGGCTTCTGGTTGATGCAGGTGTCCTGGTTGGAACGCTCGAACTTCATCAGCTTGTAGCTGGTCGAGCCGGCGTTCTTGTAGTCCACCGTGATGCTGTTGCCGGCCACGTCGGTGACGGTGCCGTCTTCTCGGGCGATGATCATGTCGGCGGCGTCCCGGGCGGCCTTGCCCTCGATGCCGGTTCCCACATACGGCGCCTCAGGTCGGACCAAGGGCACCGCCTGGCGCTGCATGTTGGCGCCCATGAGGGCCCGGTTGGCGTCGTCGTGTTCGAGAAAGGGGATCAACGCGGTGGCAACCGAGACGATCTGCTTGGGGGAGACGTCCATGAGCTGGACCTCGTCGGGGGGCACCGAGGAGATCTCGGTGGTGGCCCCGAAGAACACCTCCTGCTCGAGCTGGGCCTGCAACCCCTTCATCGTCGCGGCCTGGGGAGAGCGCCGTACGAGCACGCGGTCGTTGACAAACCGGTTCTGGTCGTCGAGGGGGGCGTTGGCCTGGGCGACCACGTACTCCTCCTCGTCATCGGCGGCCAGCCAGATGATCTCGTCGGTGACCTGGCCGTCGATCACTTTGCGGTAGGGGGATTCGATGAACCCGAACTCGTTGACCCGGCCATAGGAGGCCAACGCGCCGATAAGGCCGATGTTGGGGCCCTCGGGGGTCTCGATCGGGCACATCCGGCCGTAGTGGGAGAAGTGAACATCGCGCACTTCGAATCCGGCCCGCTCCCTCGACAAGCCACCCGGTCCGAGCGCCGACAGCCGGCGGCGGTGGGTGAGGCCCGACAGCGGGTTCACCTGGTCCATGAACTGGGAGAGCTGGCTGGTTCCGAAGAACTCCTTGATGGCGGCGGCTACCGGCCGGTTGTTGATCAGCGAGGTGGGGGTGATGGCCTCCACGTCCTGGGTGGTCATGCGCTCGCGCACCACCCGCTCCATACGGGACAGTCCGATGCGCACCTGGTTCTGGATCAGCTCGCCCACCGAGCGGATGCGGCGGTTGGCGAAATGGTCTTGGTCGTCGAGGCGGTAGCCCGCCTCGAACTTCACCAAGTGCAGCAGATAGGTGCAGGTGGCCAGCACTTCGACGGGGGAGAGAACCGGCTGGTCGGCATCAGGCCGAAGGAATTGCTGCGGCAGGTCGGCGGGCGCCGATTCAGGGTGGTGCAGCGGCAGGTCGAACAGCTCTTCGATGCGGTCCAGTTCGGGACCCAGCTTGCGGTCGAGCTTATAACGGCCCACTCGGGACAAGTCGTAGCGACGGCTCTCGAAGAAGGCGTTGCGGAAGTAGTTGCGGGCCGCCTCCACCGATTGGGGCTCGCCAGGACGGGCTCGCTTGTAGATCTCCAGCAGGGCCTCGTCCTGGGTGGCGTGCTGATGCTTGTCGCTCTCCCACTGATCGGCCAGGAAGTCGAAGTAGCCCACGAAACGGTCCAAGAAACCGGGGGCATTCACCTCGTCGTAGCCCAGCGCCCGCAGCAGGGTGAACAGGCTCATCCGGCGCTTGCGGGCCACCCGAGCCCCGGCCGTGGGGTTGCGGCCCGGCTTGTGCTCGACGTCGAACTCGATCCACTCGCCCCGGTAGGGGTGGATAGTGCCGGTGACGAGCTGGTGCTTGCTCAGGTTGCGGAGTCGGAATCGCTCGCCGGGCTGGAAGATTACGCCGGGGGAGCGCACGAGCTGGGACACCACCACCCGCTCGGTGCCGTTGACGATGAACGTGCCCTTGTCGGTCATCACCGGGAAGTCGCCCAAGAACACGATCTGCTCGATGATCTCGCCGGTAGTGCGATTGGAGAACCGAGCCTGCACCAGGATGGGTGCCGAGTAGGTCATGTCCTTCTCTTTGCACTCTTCCACCGAGGTGCCCCAGCGGGGGCCGGGGTTCAGATCTTCATCGTCGGGGTCGAACTCCAGTTCGAGTTGCAAGGTCTCCGAAAAGTCCTTGATGGGGCTGATGTCGCGAAAGGCATCGGCCAGGCCTTGCCGGATGAACCATTGGAAGGAGTCCTTTTGCACCGCGATGAGGTCGGGCAGAGGAAGCACCTCCTCCAGGTTTCCGAAGGAGTAGCGGTCGCGGGTCGCCGAACGTGCGGACAAGGTGAGCTCCATGTGTATAGACGGGCAACGCCGGTTGGCTGCTCGAATCCCTGAACGTTGACGGGAGGGGGTAATCCTGTAAACGCGGCCGCGTCAAGTGAGAAGGCGTGGCCGAGGAGACAAGCGAGCGGGTATCCGGGAATGATACGCGGCGCGGGCATGGTTTACAAGCCATGCCCGTCAAGATTTCGCTGGTGGCGCGTTATTTGAGCTCGACTGCTCCGCCGGCGGCCTCGATGAGCTCTTTGGCCTTTTCGGCGTCCTCCTTGGAGGCCTTCTCCAAGATCGGCTTGGGAGCGTTGTCCACCAGTTCTTTGGCGTCCTTCAGGCCCAGGTTGGTGAGGGTGCGCACCTCTTTGATGACCTGGATCTTCTTCTCGCCCGCGCTGGTCAGGACCACGTCGAATTCGCTCTGCTCCTCAGCGGCACCGCCGCCGTCACCGCCGCCGTCACCGGGAGCGGCCATCATCATGGGCATGGCTGCGGCCGGGGCTGCGGCCTCCACGTTGAAGCGCTCCTTGAACGCTTCTTTGAGCTCGGACAGCTCGAGCACCGTCATGGACCCGATGGAGTCCAGAACCTCATCTACCTTGGACATTTCTTTTCCTCATTCCTTTGTTGGGTGATTGTTGTCAGTTCCTTGAGTTGGAGCGGGTCAGGCCGCGGCGCCGCTTTTTTCGGTGAGCGACTCCAGCAACCCGGCCACTTCCACCAGCGGGGCATCGAGGAGTCCCGCCATCTCGACCAATGGGGCCTCCAGCAATCCGGCCATTTCGGCCATGGGAGCTTCCAGCAGCCCGAGGATCTCAGACAGGATTTCGGTTCGGGTTCCAAGCTTGGACAAGGCGCTCACTTCGTCGGCCGAGATCACCTGGCCATCGAGCACGCCGCCCTTGATCGACAAGAAGTTGGAGTCTTCGGCGTATTGGCACAGAGCCTTGGCCAGCGAGACGGCGTCGCCAGGAGAACCGTCATCACGGGCGCCCACGAAAGCCAAGGCGGTTGGGCCCACGAGGACCTCGTCCAAATCCAGATTGAGCTCGCGGGCCGCAAAGCGGGTCAACGTGTTCTTGTACACCTTGTAGTCGCCGCCGGCCTCGCGCAGCTGACGGCGCAAATCGGCCAGGGCCGGGACGTCGAGGCCGCGGTAATCGGTGATGACCACTGCCTCGGTGGAGGAGATGCGCTCGCGCACCTCTTCCACGACGGCCACTTTTTCGGGGCGGGGATTTTCCATCAGATTGCCGTACCCTCCATGAGAACGAGCAAATGGGGCGCCGCTGAGTGCGAACGCCCCACGAGTTTCGGGAGGGTTCACCTCGTCAGGCCAGTCGACGCCTCGGTCCTTGCGGACGGAGTGCCAGCCGATTAAGCGGTGCTGGGCACTGCGCCTGATGTCTGCGGCAAATCAGTAGATTGTGAGCGCCAAAAGGTATCAGATCAGTTGGTGGCGCCCAAGTCGGCGGGATCCAGCCGAACTCCGGGACCCATGGTGGAAGAGATGGTGACCTTGCGGATATAGCGGCCTTTGAGAGACGCGGGCTTGGCCCTGTTCAACTCCTCCATAACCGCCCGGATGTTGGCCACTAGGGCATCGGCCTCAAAGCTGATCTTGCCCACGGGCACGTGGACGTTTCCCTGGCGGTCGGTGCGAAATTCCACCTTGCCGCTCTTGAACTCGCCCACTGCTCGGGAAACGTCATCGGTGACCGTGCCGGTCTTGGGGTTGGGCATAAGCCCTCGGGGTCCGAGGATCTTTCCGAGCTTTCCCACCACCGGCATCATGTCGGGGGTGGCAATGGCCACGTCGAAGTCCATCTTGCCGCCCTGCACCTGTTCGGCGAGGTCATCGGCGCCCACCACATCGGCTCCGGCTTCGCTCGCCTGGGTGGCCGCCTCGCCCTGGGCGAACACGGCCACCCGAACATCGGTGCCGGTGCCCGAGGGCAACGAGACCGTTCCCCGGATCATCTGTTCAGCTTTGCGAGGATCGACGCCCAAACGGGCCGCGAGCTCCAAAGTCTCGTCGAATTTCGCGGCGGCCAAGCTCTTCACCAGCTCCACGCCCTCTGCGGCGGTGTGCGGTTGCTGCTTGTCGTAGCGCTGGGCGGAATCGCTGTACCGCTTGCCTTTATTCGCCATGTTGCCTCCCGTTTCTACTCCACCTTGATGCCCATGCTGCGGGCGGTTCCGGCCACCTGAAGCTTGGCCTGCTCGAGGTCGTCGGTATTGAGATCGGGCATTTTGATCTTGGCTATTTCCGCGCACTGGGCGTCGGTGATGGCACCGACTACTTCTCGGCCCGGCTCCATGGACCCTTTCTCCAGTCCGGCCGCTTCCCGGATGAGGAAGGAGGTGGGTGGGGTTTTGGTTATGAACGAAAACGTCCGGTCTTCGTAGATGGTGATCTCCACCGGAATGATCTGGCCCCGCTTGTCCTCGGTTCTGGCGTTGTAGTCCCGGCAGAAGTCCATGATGGCCACGCCATGGGGACCCAGCGCGGTGCCCACTGGGGGGGCCGGGGTGGCCTGGCCGGCGGGTATCTGGATTTTGATGGTGGTGGCTACCTTCTTTTGAGCCATGACTCTGCCCCTTCTGGCTTGGTCCTTGTGCCGCTTGGCGACTTGGGGGGAATTCGAATCTTCCTACAATTTCGCCACTTGGGAGAACTCAAGCTCGACCGGCGTCTCTCGGCCGAAGATATTCACGAGAACCTTCATCTTGAGCTGGTCTTCGTTTATCTCGGCCACCTCGCCGGAAAAGTCGGCGAACGGACCCTCTTTGACTCGAATGGTCTCGCCCACCTCGTAGAGCAGGCGGGGCTTGGTGCGGCGGACAGTCGGCTCGCCGTCGGTCTTGACCTGAAGGAAGTTCTCCACGTCCTTGCGCTTTAGGGCTGACGGCTTGCTGCCGCGGCGACCGTGGCCCACAAAGCCGGTCACACCGGGGGTGTTGCGGATCACATCCCAGGAGATGTCGTTCATCTCAGCTCGAACCAGCAGATAGCCGGGGAACATCTTCTTTTTGGTGGTGACCTTCTTGCCGCCCTTGAACTCCACCACGTCTTCCATGGGAATGACGGTTTCGTGGATATGGCTCTCCATGCCCATGGTCTTGCGGCGGGCTTCGATGTTCTGCTGGACCTTGTTCTCATAGCCCGATTGGGTGTGGACCACATACCACTTCCCGGGCATGTCGTAGGGGCTGATGGTCTCGACTTCGTCTTCGTCTTTCTCGTAAACCAGTTCTTCGGCGTCGATTACCTCGATCGTGTCGCTTGACAGCGCAGCGTCGTCGAGAAGGCTGTCGCTGACGGGGTCGGGGCTCTCAACTTCGGGCTCGGCTACTGGCCCGGTGGGCAGCAATGCCGCGGCGGCTTCGGCGGCGTCGACTGGTGGGGCTTCGACCTCGGCGTCGGGCGCTTCGGACTCGGGGTCGGCCGTTTCGGTGGTGGGGAAGAGATCGGTCATTTCGGTTTCATCTACCTCAGGGTTCATCGATCGAACAACTTCAGGATGGCCTCGCTGAATCCCCAGTCGAGCAGGCCGATGGCCGTGGTGAGCAGCACCAACACCACCAGCACCACGATGGAGTAGTTGACGACTTCTTCGCGCCGGGGCCACGACACCTTGCGGAGCTCGCCGCGAACCTCGCGCAGGAACTGCGCGGGACCCACCCGCTCCTCGCCGGGCCGGGGTTGATTCCTAGCCTGGCGGCGGTCGCGGACCGGGGTGCCTTCTTCGTCGACAAAGCCCTGCTTCTTGGCCATCCTCTTCTGTTGTCGGTTCAGGTCGGTCATGGAGACTCCAGTGCGCCCGGCACTACGGAGACGGGCTTGCTTGCGCAGGGCAGGAGGGACTCGAACCCCCAACCGCCGGTTTTGGAGACCGGTGCTCTACCAATTGAGCCACTGCCCTTCGTTCGTTAGGGGCAAAACAAGGCTACAGCGCCGACCAAGGCCATCCCAATGCAAAATCTCTGGGGGGCGCGGCGACTAATGGCGGATGCGGCGGCGGAAGAGGACGGTGATCACGGCCAGGGTGGTGGCGGCCAAAAATCGCCGAATGAGCTGCCGGCGCCGGTCGTACTGATCGAGTCGGGCCATGACCTTCCACACCAAGGTGGGGGGCGCCTCGGTCGGGCGGTGGTCGAAAGACCGGGAGGCGTCATTGATCATGACGCTTCCTCGTCTTCTTCTTGGGCAGCCGGCGCGGTTTGGCCCGCTCCCAGCTCAGTGGTGCGTTGAAGCACGGCGCGCAGCCGCTGCCGGGCCCGGTGGAGCCTCACCTTGGCGGCGGAGGTGGTGATGCCCAGCTCGGCGGCGATCTCGCTGTGGGAGAGGTCGTGCAGGTCTCGCAGCACCACCACCTGGCGCAGCCGCTCCGGCAGCGCCCGGATGGCCCGGTCGATGTGATGGCGCAGCAAAGCGGCCTCGGCTCGCAGGCTGGGATCCTGCTCAGGCCGCAGATCGACGATGGGCACTTCATCGCTCAGCTCTTCGGTTCGCTGGCGGGACCGGCGGCTCAAATGGGTGGACGCGCAGTTGCTGGTGATGCGATACATCCAGGTGGAGAAGCTGGAATCCCCCCGAAAGCGGCGGATCGCCCGGTAGGCCCGGACATAGGCATCCTGCACCACATCGGCGGCGTCGTCTCGATTGCCGGTGAGCCGGTAGGCCAGGGCGTAGATGTCTCGGTAGGTGGACCGGACCAGCTCGTTGAACGCGTCGCGGTCGCCGCGGCGGGCGGCGTCTACCAGCGCGGCGTCCTCGA
This sequence comes from Acidimicrobiia bacterium, assembly GCA_022822265.1. GTDB lineage: Bacteria > Actinomycetota > Acidimicrobiia > Acidimicrobiales > Bin134 > Poriferisocius. The sequence goes on from JAJECA010000025.1 coordinate 179,711, forward strand.
AGGCCGGCTCACGAGATGCTGCGGGTTCGATGGGGCCAGACTATCCGTGGTCCCCATTGGGGCGAAAGAGTGGTGGTAGCGGCGGCCAGACTCGAACTGGCGACCTCTCGATTATGAGTCGAGCGCTCTTACCGACTGAGCTACGCCGCCCCGGGGCCCTTCGGTGGCTGGAAACCGCCGAAGTGACCCTGAGCCTCCTGAGAGAATCGAACTCTCGACCTTTTCCTTACCATGGAAACGCTCTGCCGACTGAGCTAAGGAGGCGGGCTGGGAACTCTATCCCTGTCCGGGGCCAATATTGCCACCCTGCGAGATGGCACGGAAAGCCGGTTTGGGGCTTCGCAGGCGATACGGTGAGTCGGGTGGCGATTCGTGCGGCTCGGCTGGCTGATGCCGAAGGCATCCGCGAGATCATCAACTACGAGATCCTGAACGGGACCAGCATTTTCGAGTTGGAGCCTCGCACCTTGGCTGCCCAGCGCACCTGGCTGCAAGACCGCAGCGGGGTTCACGCCGTGCTGGTGGCCACCCCCGATGACGACGATGACACCGTGCTGGGCTTCTCCTCGCTGTCGCCCTTCCATTCTCGTTGTGCCTATAACACCACGGTGGAGAACTCGGTGTACGTACACCAGGACCATCGCGGCAAGGGAATCGGCCGGGATCTATTGGTAGAGCTCATCGCCCTGGCTCAGAGCCACGGATTCCACACCGTGATCGCCCGAATATCCGGAGGCAATGAGGCATCGGTCGCTATCCACCGCTCCGTGGGATTCGAAATAGCTGGCACCGAGCGCGAGGTAGGCCGCAAATTCGGCCGCTGGCTAGACGTAACCGTGATGCAGCTCATGCTGCAAGACTGGAGTGGGCCGGGGAGGATTTGAACCTCCGAAGGCTATGCCGACGGGTTTACAGCCCGTTCCCTTTGGCCACTCGGGCACCGACCCAACGAGGGACCACACTACCGGCTCGCGTGATGGCTTCCCCACTCGAATTCGGAGCACTGGGGTGCGGTAGGTTCGGGTGATGCCTACGTTTGATGTTTCTTCTGAGCTGGACATGCAGGAGGTCCGCAATGCGGTGGACCAGGCCGCAAGGGAGATCCACGGCCGCTACGACTTCAAGAACACCGGCAGCGAGGTGGCGCTGGGCGACGGGGTGATCACGCTGCGGTCATCCAATGAGGACCGGCTGGCGGCCGCTCGACAGGTGCTGGAGGAGAAGCTGGTGCGGCGCAAGGTCTCGCTGAAGGGGGTGACCTACGGCTCGGTGGAAGACGCGGCCGGGGGGACGGTTCGCCAAGAAGCCGCGCTGGCCGCGGGCATCTCGGCCGACAAGGCTCGGGAGTTGAACAAGTTCATCAAGAACCTTGGAATGAAGGGGGTCTCGTCGCAGACCCAGGGCGGTCAGCTGCGGGTGAGCGGCAAGAAACGGGACATGCTCCAAGAGGTGATTGCCGCCCTCAAGGAGGCCGACTTCGCCATCCCCCTCCAGTTCGGGAACTTCCGGGACTGATTGCCGCTTGAGAGAACTCCCGGCTTAGTACGCCTGGGGGACCCACTCGCCGGCGCGGAGGCGGCGGATGCGCTCTTCGGCGGGGGGGTGGGTGCTGAACAGGCTGCGGAAATTGGCCCGGCCGGTTAGGGGATTGACGATGTAGTGGGATGCCTGTTCCACCGGCACGTTTACCGGGATGCGTTGGGAGGCGGCGTTGAGCTTCTCCAGTGCTCGGGCCAAGGGCTCGCCGTCGCCGATGAGCCGGGCGGCGGAGGCGTCGGCCTGGTACTCCCGGGTGCGGCTGATGGCCATTTGGATCATGCTGGCAGCGATTGGGGCCAAAATGGCGGCCAGGATGACTCCGACCAGTTCCCCAGGGCCGTTGTCACGGCCCCGGCCGCCGAAGAAGATCATTCCCCACACCGCGATGCGCGACGCGAAGGTGATGGCCATGGCGATGGCCGCGGCCACCGACCCGATGAGGATGTCCCGATTGCGGATGTGGGCCAGTTCGTGGGCCAGCACGCCCCGAATCTCATCCCACGACAGGTGGTTGATCAGACCCTCGGTGATGGCCACCGCGGCGTGTTTGGGGTTGCGGCCGGTGGCGAAGGCGTTGGGCTGGGGATTGGGGCTCACGTACAGCTTGGGCATCGGTATCTGGGCCTTGGAGGTGAGCTCTTCCATGATGGCGTGATACTGGGGGAGCTGCGCAGAGGTGACCGGCACGGCCCGGGCCGAGGCGATGGCCAGCTTGTCGCTGAACCAGTACGACCCGCCCACCACGATCACCGCGATGACAATGCCGATGGCCAGCCCGCCGCTGCCGCCCAGCAGCCCTCCGACGGCCACGAACAGCGCCGCCATCAGCACCAGCAGGAGGATTGTCTTGATCGTGTTCATGCCCAGCGCCACTCCTTTAGCAACTCTTTGAAGGTTACCGGAGAGCGGCCGATGTGCGACACGCCCAATCAGGGGTTGTGCCAGGTGACTGCGTCGGGCATCAGCACGAGCCCGTAGCTCTGATCGCCCCAGCAGGTGATGGCCTGATTGGCATCGATCCCGCACGAGAAGTTGCCGCCCGCGGTGATGGCAGTGAAGGTACCGGCAGGGGGATCGGTTTGGCCGAAGGAATTGCTACCCCAGCAAACCGCAGAGCCATCGGGTCTCAGCCCGCAAATGTGGGAGTTTGCTGCGTCGATGGCCACGAAGGTGCCGAAAGGCGCAGTTCTCCTGGTCCCCCAACAGGTGACGGTGCCTTCGGTCCTAAGTCCGCAAGAATATCCAAGGCCTGCGGTGAGAGCGGTGAAGGTGCCGCTTGGGGGAGATGCTTCGTTGTGCCCGTTATCGCCCCAGCAGGAGACGGTGCCGTCGGTCTTAAGGGCGCAATTGTGGTAGTAGCCGGTAGCCACCACGTCGAATTGGCCGCTGGGGGCATCTCGCTGCCCGGAGCTGTTGTCGCCCCAGCAAACGAGTGTGCCGTTGAGCCTCAGCCCGCAGGAGTGGTCGCGGCCCGCGGCGACTGCGGCGAAGGCCCCGCTAGGGGCTGTCGCCTGTCGGGCCCAATTGTCTCCCCAGCACACTGCTGCTTGGTCGGTACTCAGCGCACAACCGTGGCCCAGTCCTATTGACACCGAAGTGAACTCACCATGCGGTGGTTCTTGGCTGAAGAAGCTGGAGTCGCCCCAGCAGCTGATGGATCCATCGGTTCGGAGCCCACACCCGTACTTTCGAGTGGAATCGACTGAGGTGTAGAAGCCGTCGGGAACCGTGGTGTGAAGGAAGGGGTTGGATCCCCAGCAGACAACGATGCCTTCGGTACTCAGACCGCAGGAACTGCGATAGTCGGAGCTGATCTGGGTGAAGGTCCCGTCGGGAGCGTTGGTTTGTCCGTATTGGTTGTCGCCCCAGCACGAGATTGTGTTGTCGGTCTTGATGCCGCAAGTGAAGCCTCTACCGGCAGAGAGCGCAGTGAACGTGCCGACCCTTGGGCTACTTGGAGAATTCGCAAAGCTGCTACCCCAGCACGTGACGAAGCCGTTGGTTCTCAGCCCGCAGATGTGGTGCGTGCCTCTGGCCAAAGCGGAGAACGCACCGGAAGGCGCGTTCAAGATTCCGGGGTCGTGGCTTCTGCCCCAACAGGCGATTGTCTGGTCGGTCCTGATGCCACAGGCGTTGAAGTAGCCGACAGAGACTGAGGTGAAAGTACCCGCGGGCGGCTCACCCAGGCGACCGTCCCAGTCTCTTCCCCAGCAGGCGATGGTTTGGTCGGTTTTGATGCCGCACACATGACTGTTCCCCACGGAGATGCTGATGAACGAGTCGCTGGGGATCGGCGTGTCCGGGAATCCCCTGCCCCAGCAGGCGATGGTTTGGTCGGTTCTTATCGCGCATGCATCATTGGAGTTGGTGGAAATTGCCGTGAACGTACCGCTGGGAGCATTGGTGATCTTTCCGCCCCAGCACTCGATCCTCTGGTCCACGGTCAGAGCGCAGGAGTAGAGACCATCGGGAGAGACAGCGGAGTATCGGCCGGGAGGCGAATTCGACTCTCCGAAGCTGTTGGTTCCCCAGCAGTCAATGGTTTGGTCGGCTCTGATCCCGCACGCTTGTTCGGCGATGGCAACGGAGGTGAACGGGTTTTCTGGAGGTGGTTCCCCGCAGCCGCCGGGCACTATGTGGGTGTCTACGTTGAACAGGCAGCGGTAGACATTCAGCAGTGCCTCTTGGTTGTCGATCAGCCGGTCGCGCACGTTGAGGGCGTGCTGGGTGGGGGTGCCCTCGAACGGCGTTGGCTGGATTGGGCCTGCTGCGGGGGCGCCACCTGCGCAGCCGCCTTGTACGACGTGGGTATCGATGTCGAACCGACAGCGGTACGCGTTTAGGAGCGATTCCTGAGCGGCGATCAGCTGGTCGCGCAATTCGATGTGCTCCAAGGGAACCTCATCGCTGGCTGCTTCCTGTGCGTTGGCCACCGCACTCCCAAAGGACAGCACCAGCAGGCATGCCAACAGAGCGCTGGTCAATAGGCACCAGGGTCTCATTAGAGACATGTCAGGTGAGTGTAGGGAAGGAACGCCTCTAGTAATAACTGTAATAACCGGAGTAGACGTAGACGCAGGGGACATCTTCCTCGGCGTACATCTCCACGTTGCGGGGGTCGTCTTCGAGGGCGTAGAGCAAGTCGAATCGGTGGCGGCGGAGGTTGTCCACTTCGGTGGCCTTGTACGCCCGCGAGGAGCCGCCGCTGTTGGGCGGTCGCAGGATCAGCAGGTCCCAGCGGACCTCGTGCATCTTCAACCAGGCCAGCGTGTCATCGAGCAGGTGCCAGGGGCGGGCGGTGAGCAGTACTACCGTGAGGTCGGCGGCCAGTGAGCCGACCAACGACACCGTCGCCTCCAGCGGAGGGTCGTCGGGGCAGCCGGCGAAGAATTCATCCCAGCGGCGGGCTGTGGCCAAATGCTGGCGACTGCTGGCATCGGAAATGACCCCGTCCACATCCACGATCACCGCGGGGCCGCCTCCGATGGGGCCGTCGCACCATCTCCAGTGAGATGTGTTGGGCGGGCTGCTCAATCTTCTTGGGGGGATTCGGCGGCCCGGGTGCGGATCTCGTCCACCACCGACTGGTCGGCCAGGGTGGTGGTATCGCCCAGGCTGCGGCCCTCGGCCACGTCCCGCAGCAGGCGGCGCATGATCTTGCCCGAGCGGGTCTTGGGCAGGTCGGGAACCAGCACCACCGTCTTGGGTCGGGCGATGGGTCCCAGCTTGGTGGCCACATGCTGGCGGACCTCCTCGCCCAACTCGTCGGTGGCGTCGTGGCTGCCTCGCAGGATCACATAGCCGATGATGGCCTGGCCGGTGGTGTCGTCGGCCGCGCCCACCACGGCGGCCTCGGCAACCGCGGCATGGTCCACCAGGGCCGACTCCACCTCGGTGGTGGAGATGCGGTGGCCGGAGATGTTCATCACGTCGTCCACCCGGCCCAGTAGCCACAGGTAGCCGTCGTCGTCGACTTTGGCCCCGTCGCCGGCGAAGTAGCGGCCCTCGAACCGGCTCCAATACGTCTCCCTGTAGCGCTCGGGGTCGCCCCAGATGCCTCGCAGCATCGACGGCCACGGGCGGGTGATGGTGAGGTAGCCACCGCCCCGCTCCACCGGGCGGCCGTCGTCGTCCACCAGCTCGGCGAACACCCCGGGAATGGGATGGGTGGCCGACCCCGGCTTGGTGGTGGTCACCCCGGGCAGCGGGGAGATCATGTGGCCGCCGGTCTCGGTCTGCCACCACGTGTCCACTATGGGACAGCTCTCGCCGCCGATGTGGGTGTGGTACCACATCCACGCTTCGGGGTTGATGGGCTCGCCCACCGTGCCCAGCACCCGCAGGCTGGACAGGTCGTGTTTGGCCGGCTCCTGGGCGCCCCACTTCATGAAGGTGCGGATGGCGGTGGGGGCGGTGTAGAGCTGGGTGACGCCATAGCGCTCCACGATGTCCCAGAGGCGGTCGCGGCCCGGGGTGTCGGGGGTGCCCTCGTAGATCACCGAGGTGGCGCAGTTGGCCAGCGGGCCGTACACGATGTAGCTGTGGCCGGTGACCCAGCCGATGTCGGCCGCGCACCAGTACACGTCGGTGTCGGGCTTGAGGTCGAACACGTACTTGTGGGTGAACGCCACCTGGGTGAGGTACCCGCCGGTGGTGTGCATGATGCCCTTGGGCTTGGCGGTGGTGCCCGAGGTGTACAGCAGGTAGAGGAGCGCCTCCGAGTCCATGGGCTCGGGCGCGCAGTCGGCCGAGGCGTCGGCCATGAGGTCGTGCCACCACAGATCCCGGCCTTCGGCCATGTCCACGTCGGTGTCGCAGCGGTTGACCACCACCACGTGCTCCACAGAGGCTGCCCCCTGGCTGAGGGCAGTGTCCACGTTGGGCTTCAGCATCGACGGGGCGCCCCGGCGGTAGCCGGCGTCGGCGGTGATGATCAGGCGGGCCTCGGCGTCCTCGCAGCGGTCGACGATGGCATCGGGCGAGAAACCGCCGAATATCACCGAGTGGGCTGCGCCGATGCGGGTGCAGGCCAGCATGGCCACCGGCAGCTCGGGGATCATCGGCATGTAGATGGCCACCCGATCACCCGCGCCCAATCCCAGGCCCTTGAGCACGTTGGCGAATTTGGATACTTCGGTGAGCAGGTCGGCATAGGTGATGGTGAGGGTGTCGCCTGGCTCGCCCTCCCAGTGGAAGGCGATCTTGTCACCCTGGCCCGCTTCCACGTGGCGGTCGAGGCAGTTGTACGAGACGTTGAGGGCGCCGCCGATGAACCACCGGGCAAAGGGCAAATCCCATTCCAGAACGGTGCTGAAATCGGTGTCCCAGCTCAACAGGTCGCGTGCCTGCCGGGCCCAGAACGACTCGTAGTCACCTTCCGCCTCGTCGTAGAGCGAGCGGTCGTTGGCCAGTGCGGCCGCGGCGAAATCGGCGGCCGGAGCGAAGGTGCGATCCTCGACGTAGTAGTCCTCGATGGTGGCGTCAGCCATGGTCGGTCCTTTCCCATGCTCTCGCGGGACAGCGCGGCGAGCCTACATTCTGTCGTCTCACAGAGGTTATGGTCAGATAGTGGAGCCACTTCGGGCTAGGAGTTGATCGGCGGTTATGGATATCCGGGTTGCCACACTGTGCGATTTCGCCCAGGTGCGGGAGGGGCTGTTGTTTGTGAGCTCGGCGGGCATCACCCGGGTGTATCGGGAGTCGTTTCCCGCGCCCATCGGGGTCATGCTGGCGCTGGTGCTGGAGATGTCTCCAGTGGAGGCCGCTGAGCCCAACAAGATCAAGGTGCGGGTAGAGGATGCCGATGGGCGGAAGCTGGCCGAGATGGTGGGCGAGGTCCAGGTGAAGCTGGGCTCTGGTCACGATCCTGGCGAACTGGTCAACGTGCCGTTTGTGGCCGACTTCCGGGCGATGAAGCTGCCATCGCCGGGTCGCTATCAGGTGGCCATTCATCCAGAGGTCGATGGCGCTAACCCGGTGGCGCTGGGATTTCGAGCCGCGGCGCGCAACAAGGCCTGATTCGGCTTATCCCGGCGTAGGCACGTCCCATTCGGCCACGGTAAAGCTGCCCAGACCGGAGGGGTCGAGCAGGGCTTCGGCTTCGATGGCCCGGCTGCGACCGGCCACAGCGGCCAGATCGCCTTGGGCGGCTCCAGCTCGCCAGGCGGCCGTGCCCTCGGCCACCAGTTCGTCGATGCCGTGGGCCCGCAGCCATGTGGCCTGATCGGCGACTCGGGTAGGCGGGCACACTGCGGCGAGTTGGTCGAGGGCCACTTCGCTGGTGATGTCTTGGGTGCCGGGGGCGGTCCACGGGTCGTCGCCCCGCTCGTGTCCCCGGTAGGTCCGCAGCCACTCGGGCCAAGGCCGGGTGGCCATTTCCTCGGTGGTGCTCATGTAGTCGATTACAACCACGGTGCCCTGGTCCAAGATCGAAAGGGCCTGAGACAGCCACACACAGGCTTGGTCTTGGCGGGGGGTCAAACGGGTCTCGGGATGGGGGCGCTGGTCGCCCACCTCGTTGCCGCCGGAGTCGAACAGGCGCAGCGGCAGGTTGTCGAGCAGCTCGTTGGCCACGATCACTCCGGTGATCGGGCCTTCGGGCATGTCGGCTTGTGATTCGCCGACGGTGTGGGCGGCCCGCCCCGCGGCGCTGCGCTCCACATTGACCCAGTGCAGCGCGGGTGCGCAGTCCGGCTCGGCTTTGGCCACGGTGCGGGCCAGGGTGCCTGGTCCGGCGCCGGCGTCGATCACGGTGAACGGATCGGGTTGGCCTAGCTCGTCCCACCGGTGGTCGAGCATCCGGCCCACCACCGCGCCGAACAGCGGCCCCACCTCGGGGCTGGTGATGAAGTGGCCCCCGCGCCGTCCGGCTTGGCCCGACTCGTAGAACCCGTGCTCAGGGTCATACAGCGCCCGTTCCATGAACTCGGCGAACCCTGCCATCGAAATCAGAGAACCTTGCTTCCAAGCACGGCGAATTCCACCGTTCCAGTATGGCGATGCCGGCAACCGGGAGCCTCAGCGGTGCGCGGCATTTGTGTTGTCAATACACTGTGGCCATCGAATGAGCGGAACCGCGTGGATCGCGGTATCCGGCACTGGAGGCACCATGTCTGAGACCCCGATGAGTCGGCCCGGCGAGGTCGCCGGCTGGCCGAAGCTGACCGTCACGTATCGGACCGATCCGGCTGGCATTGAGCAAGTTCTCCCGCCGGGGCTTACCGCGGGGGAGCCGATCGTGACTGTGGGGGTGTACTGCGTGCCCGTGCTGGGCGAGCCCGAGTACGGCGTCAGCGTGAAGGTGCCAGCCAGCTGGAAGGGCGTGAGCGGTCAGTACAGCCTGGGCTTGGGCATCGACCAGGAGGCCGCCATCTTCATCAGCGGCGAAACCAACGGCCAGCCCAAGTACCCGTGCGACATTCGCTTCTACCGCCTGGGTAACCGGGTGGAGGCCCGGACCATTCATCAGGGCTACACGTTCCTGGAGTTCGAGGGCGATGTGGCCGGAGCGGTGGAGCCGAGGGCCGGAGAGTTCACCGAGCACGAGTGGTGGACCAAGTACTCCCGGGCCATCGGCGGCGCCGAGAAGCAATACGACTTCCCGCCCCACGTCGTGGATGTGGCCACCACCTTCGAGCAGACCCATGTGGAGGACATCGACGGCGAGCTCCGGTTGCTGGACAGCCCCTGGGATCCCGTGGCCCGCTACTTCCCGATCGTCGAGCAGCTCTCGGCACAGTTGGTGACCAATCGGATGATCGACCGGCAGATCACCAACGCAGGACCGCTGGATCCCGATGCGTTCTGGCCCAGCGCCGACGTCATCAGCGGCTCCCGTTGGCCCGGCACCCGAGGCGGCCCCCGCCAGCCCTAGCTAGAAGGACAAGCCGACCAGGCGCTCGCTGAGCTCCCACAGCGCGGCCTCGGTGGGCGGGTTGTAGATGTGGGGGGCGTAGCCGACTTCGCCTGTTCCCGGCTCGGCCACGTTGCAGTCGGCCAGGTACTTGCCGTTGTGGTCGGTTAGTTCGGGAGCGGTAGCCGCCCAAACCTGGGTGGCGGCGCCCGACTCAAGGGTCTTGTATTGGAGGCCTTGGCCTGAAGACGAACTGGCTTTGGCCCGCTCTCTCATGCCCTCGATCATCTCTTTGGTCATGTGCCGGCCCAGCTTGGTGGGGATCGCGCCGGGATGGACCGACAGCGAGAGCAGTTCATCGTCGAAGCGCCGAGCCAACTCGGCGGCGAAATGGATGTTGGCGGTCTTGGACCGGCCATAGGCCACCCAGGGGTCGTAGGGGGTGGTCTCGAAGTTGGGGTCGTCGAGGTCGACGTCGGAGATGCGGTGCCCTCCCGACGACAGGGTCACCACCCGGGGATTCTCAGCCTGGCGCAGCAGCGGCATCAGCCGGGCCGTTAAAGCGAAGTGACCCAGGTGGTTGGTGCCGAACTGCATCTCGAAGCCGTCGGCGGTTCGGCCGAAGGGGCAGCACATCACCCCGGCGTTGTTCATCAGCACGTCGATGCGGTCGAACTGGTCGGCGGCTTCGGCGGCGAAGTTCTCCACGCTGGACAGATCAGAGAGATCCAATTGGTGGGTCGACAGTTTGGCGTCGGGTACCGATGAGCGAATGCGGTCGGCGGCCTCGAGATTGGCCTCGGAATTCCGGGCCAGCATGGCCACCCGGGCCCCGCGGGCGGCCAGCACCCGGGCCGACTCCTCACCGAGTCCGCTGGTTGTGCCGGTGATCATGAAGACCTGCCCCGACAGGTCAAGCCCGTCAACGACCTCTTCGGCGGTGGACTCTCGACTGAACGAACTCATGCTGCGGCCTCCTCGTCGACACCGGCAAGATAGTTGGCGGCGGGGCAAGCTGCCGATCAGTCTTCGAGGTCGTCGATGCTGCGAGGCCAGTCGTCTTTGAGGAGGCGGGATAGGGAGCGGTCGGCCAGGATGCGGCCGTCGGTTTGGCACTGGGGGCAGTAGTTGACCTCGTTGTCGGCGTACACGATGCGCTGGACAGCGACAGAGCACTCCGGACAGGGCTGGCCGTACTTGCCGTGTACGGCCATGTCGTCGTGGAAGGCGGTTACCTTGTCGGGGAAGCCGCCGCCCACCGCTTGACGATGGCGCTCGGTCCAGTCGACCAGCGTGGTTCGGGTGGCCTCATAGAGGCGGGCAACCTCGTCGGGGTCGAGGTTACCGGTGCGCTGCACCGGGGACAGCCCGGCGTGGAACAAGATCTCGTCGCTGTAGGCGTTGCCGATGCCGCTGAACACTGTGGGATCGCACAAGGCGCGCTTGAGGGTGCGGTTTCGGCCAGTCAGGGCGGCCCGGAACTCGTCTTCGTCCACCTCCAGCGCCTCCAGATAGACCACCACATCAGGCAGCTCAGGCATGTCAGTGCTTCCGGCCTACTGCGGTCACGTAGAAAGGCTAGGACAAGGGCACAATTTCCAAGTCGGTGTGGCGGGCCATGACATCGAAGTCGCCGTCGGCATGGAGTATCGGCACCCCGGATTGAATGGCCACCGCGGCGATCAGACAGTCCAAGAGCTTGCGAACAGTTTCTCCGCTCCTTCGGCATGACCGATAGACCGCTGCGGCATGGTCGTAGTGAGCGGGGTGGGTGGGAAGGATCACGGCTCGGGCCAAGAGATGTTTGAGCTTCTGCTCGTGGATGTCGTCACGAGCACCGGCTAGAACTTCCAGTCTCACCGCATCAGTGATGGCCAAGTCAGCCTCGGTTGCAATCAACAACCTGAGTCTGATGTGTGAATCGCTTCTCGTATTGCGCAGGTACTCCACCCACACCGAGGTGTCGACCAGAATCACCAGACTTCCGTGGTCCGCATTTCGTCGAGGTCGCCCTCCCATCCGGCTCCCTGCATCTCCAGGGCCTCTTCCACCGTGAATGGTTTGACGGCCAGCTGGTTCAGGGCAAAGTTGACGGCTTCCCGCTTGGTACGCAGCTGAAAGCGCCGCATGACCTCAGCGCAAGCCTCCTCGTCGATATCGATATTTGTCCGGGCCATGAATGGAGCATACACCTCCAATACACCAAGGCGGAAAGACCTTTTCGATCAGTCCCGCTTGGGCTCAGGGTTCGTAGCGGTAGCGGATGGGGCACTGGTCGACATGGTTGACCATGACCCGGGGTAGCCAGTGGGGTTCGGCGGTGAGCTCGAGGTCGCGGGTGTGGCGGGCAATGACCGCGGCGGTCTCTTGGAGTTCGGCCCGAGCGAGCGCCTGGCCGAGGCAGAAGTGCGGACCCATGCTGAAGGTGAACGACCAGATCGTCGGGTCGCGGGTGATGTCGAATCGGTCGGGTTCGGAGTAGCGGGACGGGTCGCGGTTGGGGCCGCCGATGATGATGCTGAGCGGCTCACCCGCTTCAAATTGAAGCCCCGCGGCCTCCGCATGGGCGTTGGCCTTGTTGCCGCTGGCGTAGAACGCGGGCCGGTAGCGGAGCACCTCCTCCACCGCACCGCGTTTGAGCTCTTCGGGATCGCGGCGCAGCAATTCCAGCTGGTCGGGGTGGCGGGCGAACTCGAGGAACATGCTGGTCATCATGCTGGCGGTGGTCTCAATGGCACCGCCGAAGATGTTGGTGAACAGCACGATCAGCTCGTCATGGCTCAGCCGGTGGCCGTCCTCCTCGGCTTCGATCAACCGGGTGAGCAATTCATCGCGCGGGTTTGACCGTCGGCTTTCCACCAATTCGCCAACGAACGCCATCAATGCGGCGAATGTGGCGTTGGCCCGGTCCCGGATTTCCTGGGTCACGTTGGGGCCGAAGGCATCGGCCCCTGCTCCCGCCATCTGTTTTCCGATGGCGGCCGCCTCGTCCATCTCAATGTCGAGGAAAGCAACAACCGACATGAATGGGATGGCGGTGATCTCCTTTCTGACGTCGAACTCGCCTGATTCTGCATGCCGCTCAAGAAGTGCCCGCACGTGCTCGCGGGTCACCGGGCGGACTTTCTCCACTGATCTTGGCGTAAGGGCTCGGTTCACCAAGCTCCGAAGTCGGCGGTGGTCCTCGCCATTGCGGGCGCCTATCGAATAGCGCCGCCACTCATACAGCGGGTCACCTGGCTTGAAGCCCCGCTTTTCGATGTATTCAAGGCCCTCATTCTCAAACTCCGGGCGCTTCTTGATCTCCTCGGCATCCGACCAGCGCAAAATCGCCTTCATGCCGTCGGGGGTTGCGGCGGTGCGGTGACTGTCCCTGAGCTCGGCGATGATCGGATAGGGGTCAGCCCAATAGGCATCGTCATCGAGCGGAATAACCGGAGCGGCGGCAACTGGCACGCGCAGGATATTAGGGCAGAGCGCTGAGGTGCCTAGGTGGTGATGGCGGGGCGGCAGACGCCGAACAGGAGGGTACGAAGGATACAGCCTGAAAAATTGCTAGAATTTTCTGTACATTTGTGGTAGGAGTTTCTCATGGGCACTCCCGAGTGGACGGTTCCCGCGGCGCAGTTCCGCGAGAAATGTCTGAAGCTTCTCGACGTCGTGATGGCTACCGGCAACACCTTGGTGGTCACCAAGCATGGTCGGCCGGTTGCGGCGGTCGTCCCGTTTTTGGAGCAGCCGGTAGACAGCGTGATCGGGTGGGCTGATGACATGGTGCTCGACGCTGATCTGACCCAGCCCGCGATCCCCCCTGATAGCTGGCACATCGTCGCCGACCCCGACCGGGTTCTCACCGGGGCCTCAAGCGACGAAGAGAATTGAGTGTGAACATCATCTTGGACACCGATGCCCTGCTGTGGATGTCACAGGGCAGCCCACGGCTGGGCCGGGAGGCCAGGGACACGATTGATGGGGCGATCCAAGACGGCACGGTGCGGTTCTCGCCGATCTCCATGTTGGAGGCCACTCGGCTCCATTGGGACGGGCGGATCGATTTGAGAAGAGCGCCCGAGGCTTGGCACCGAGAACTCCTAGACCGGGGAGTACGGGAGGTCCCGGTTACTACGGACATCACAATCTTGGCTGCTTCCCTAGAAACCCAAGAGGGCTTCCATTCCGACCCCGCCGATCAGATGATCACCGCAACCGCGATGGTGGCCCGGCTCAATCTGGTCACCTCCGATCGGAAGATCCTCAACTGGGCCTCAGGACGAACAGACATCAACTGCCTTAACGCCCGCAACTAGCCGGGGCTCAATACAGAAATGCGAGTCCATGCTGAAATTGCGCGTCGCCCGTCAACCTAATGGTGGAACTGGTGACTAAGCCTCAAACGCGTTCCCCTTACCCAGATTGCACTGCTTGCACTTGACTTCCAAATTGTCGTCTTCAGTTGGACCACCTCTTGACCATGGAACTATGTGGTCTACTTCAAGCGTTACGTTTGGATTTTTGGTTGGGCTTGCGCCACAACTTTGATATGTAAACCGGTCACGTTCCAACACTCTAAATCTCTGACGAAGTGTTGGCTGACGCTTCTTCTGGGCACTCAAGATGTTCGATTGATCAGTGGGAGCTGGTTCGCTTGAATCTGTCTGACTTAGAGGCTGCGATGTTGCATCTTCAGTGTCTTGGTTTGCCCATTCAACAAAGTTCTCAAGAGCTTTGGTCCACGAGCCGAATCGATTTGCATAGGTCTTGGCGCTAAACCGCGAAATCGATCCATCAACTTCCATATATGTTGGCGGGCGCTGAAGGCTTATCCACAGTTCAAGGAGATTCTGAAAGAGATCGCGTTTTGGAATATTGAGTGCTGAGCGACTGGGCCGAAGTCCTGCCATGTCCAAGGCGACCGGCTACGATCCAAACCGTCTCGTTATCGTTGTGGCGTGTCCGATCCCATGTTCGCTGTATTGCTCCATCGTTACCGTTTCTTGCCCCAACTTCTCTGCACAATTACGAAGCAACTCAAGCAACTCATCGTCCGTTCTTCCCCGTAGGGTTTTCGTAAGCTCAAATTTCATGGCCTGTTCAATCTGCTGAAGCTAAGTAGGGCGCAGACTTCAAGCATAGGTGCGCACAGAGTGCTGTCGCTCAGTAGGGCAGGGCGATGAGGGTGCCTTCGGTGAAGTGGGTGATGGCGGCGGGGTAGATGCCGAACAGGAGGGTGGCCGCGGCGGTGAGTCCGAGGGCGGCCACCAGTGAGGGGGGGACCCGCAGAGTTGATGTATCGGCCTCTTCGGGGGCGTCTTCGAACCACATCATGCGGGCGACCTTGGCGTAGTAGAACAGCGCGATCACCGAGTTGACCGCGGCGATGGCGGCCAGGGAGTAGCCCCAGCCGGTGTCGGCTTCCACTACGGCCCGGAATACCGCGAACTTGGCGAACCAGCCGCCCAGCGGGGGGATTCCAGCCAGGGAGAACAGGAAGATGGTCATGAGGATGGTCATGCCCGGGGCGTACTTGAACAGCCCGGCATACGAGCGGATCTGGCCGGAGGCGGTGCGGCGGGCCACGGCGATGATCACCGCGAAGGCGCCCAGGTTCATGGCCGCGTAGATCAGCACGTAGATGATCACCGCCGAAAGGGCTTCGCCGCCGATGTCTCCGGCCACCGCCAGGGGGGCCAGCATGAAGCCGGCTTGCGACACCCCGGAATAGGCCATGAGACGCACGATGTTCTCCTGGCGCAGGGCGATGAGGTTGCCGGCCGTCATCGAGCCCACGGCCAGGATCCACAGCAGCGGCTGGTAGACGTCGTCGCGACCGGGGAATCCGGCGTGTACCAGTTGCATGAGAGCTACGAACCCGGCGGCTTTGGAGGCAACGGCCAAGAAGGCGGTCACCGGGGTGGGGGCGCCCTCGTAGGTGTCGGGGGCCCAGGTGTGGAAGGGGAAGCCCGATACCTTGAAGGCGAATCCGACGATCACGAAGATTATGCCCAGGATGACCACCGGGTTGGCGTCGCCGCCCGAGACTGCGTCGGAGATGACCGAAAGACGGGTGTCGCCGGCCAGCCCGAACAGCAGCGACATGCCGTAGAGCATGATGGCCGAGGCGAACACTCCCATCAGGTAGTACTTGAGCCCCGCCTCGTTGCTCCTGGGATCGGCCTTGCGCCACGCGGCCATCAGGTAGGCGGGGATGGACAGCAGCTCCAGGGCCACGAAGATGGTCACCAGATCGCGGGCCGAGGCCATCAGCACCATGCCCATCACCGATGCCAAAAGAAGGCCGTAGTACTCGTTCTCCCAGTAGTCGCCCTCGGCGATGTAGTTGGTGGACAACAGCACCACGATGTAGGCGACCACGATGAACATGGCCTTCAAAATGAGCGCGAAGTCGTCCACCACGAAGGCGCCGCCGAACATCTCCCGGGTGGTCCCGTCGGCGGCTAGGGTCACGATCGGGATCAGCGCCACCAGCAAGCCGATGCCGGCCAGCGCCGAGGTGTAGGCCCGTCCCCGTTCCAGCAGCACGATGTCGAGCAGGGTGACCACCGCGCCCACACCCAGCAAGGTGAGCTCGGGCGCGACGGCGTGCCAGTCGATGTCCGGTCGGACGAAGCCGACGATCGATGGCAGGGACGAGAGCATCAGTGCGGGCTACTTTCCGGCCGCCGCGTCGAAGCACGTTCCGCTGGTCACGGAGTCAAGGCACTCGCTGAGCGAGTTGACCACTGCGGGATCGGTGGCTCCGAACAGCAGGTGGGGGTACACGCCCAGCACCAAGATCAGGATGAGCAGCGGGGCCCAGGCCAGATACTCGGACACCGTGGCGTCGCGCACATGGGGGTCGTTGGCGAACTCCTCTCGGGGATTTCCGAAGGCCGTCTTCTGGAGCATCCAAAGCAGGTAGCCGGCGGCCAGCACCGTACCCAGCGCGGCGATGACCATGTACGACCGGAAGGTCTCCTCGGCCAGCACTTCGGCGGGGTTGTAGGAGGCCAAGATGGCGGGGAACTCGCCCCAGAACCCGGCCAGGCCGGGCAGCCCCAGCGAGGCCATGGCGCAGAACCCAAGGATCCAGCCCATGCGGGGGGCCTGCACCAGCAGACCGCCCAGACGGGACATGTCCAGGGTGTGGTAGCGCTCCTTGACCGATCCGGCCAAGAAGAACAGCATCCCGGTGATGAGCCCGTGGGCCACCATGCCGAACACCGCGGCGTTGATGCCGAAGTCGGTGAGGGTGGCGATCCCCAGCATCACAAAGCCCATGTGGGCCACCGACGAGAACGCCACCAGCCGTTTCAGGTCGCGCTGGGCCAGACAGCCCAATGCGCCGTAGATGATCCCGACCACCGCCAGCAGCCCGATGAACGGGGCCCATTCGGCGGCGGCCTCGGGCAGGATGGGTATGGCGATGCGAACGAAGCCGTAGGTGCCCAGCTTCAACAGCACTGCGGCCAGGATCACCGAGCCCACGGTGGGTGCCTCGGTATGGGCGTCGGGCAGCCAGGTGTGGAACGGGAACATGGGCACCTTGATCCCGAATCCCAGGAACATGCCGCCGAACACCCAGACCTGCGACGACTTGGCGATGCCGGCAGCAGCCTCGGGCAGCAGCCGCATGTCGAAGGTGTTGGCGTCGGCCAAGAAGAACAGGGCCAAGAAGCTCACCAGCATCAGCGCTGAGCCGAACAGGGTGAACAGGAAAAACTTGATGGCGGCGTAGCGCCGGTTCTCACCGCCCCACACCCCGATCATGAAGTACATGGGCAGCAGCACGACCTCGAAGAACACGAAGAACAGGATCAGGTCTTGGGCGGCAAAGGTGCCGATCATCCCGGTCTCCAGGATGAGCAGCAGGATCAAGAACGCTTTGGGGTTGTGCGGCTCGGGGAAGTGGTTCCAGGAGTAGATCACGCACAGGGGCACGATCAGCATGGTGAGCAGCATCAGCGGCAGGGAGATGCCGTCGACGCCCATGATGTAGCGGGAGTCGATGACGTCGATCCAGCCCTTGTCCACCACGAAGTTGAGGGCGCCGTAGTTGTCGTTGTCGATGAACTGGATCAACAGCAGCAAGCCGAAGACGGCCACCGCCAAGGTGGTGGCCAAGGCGATCAGCTTGTGGAGATGCTCTCGATCCTTGGGAATAAGCAGCATGACGGCCGCGCCGATGATCGGCAGGAACGTCGGGATACTGAGCCCCCAGTCGTTGAGAAATTCACCCATGTGTATGTGTGCTCCCTAGATGACGATGATGAAGATGCCGGCCAGGATGGTGGCGGCGGCGAACATGATTGCGGCGTACTGCTGAACTTTGCCGGTTTGGATGCGGCGCAGCTCCTCTCCCGAGCTGTCGGAGATCTTGCCGGTGGCGTTGACGATTCCGTCCACCACCAGTTGGTCCACTTTGTGGTAGACGATGTTTCCGGCCTGCACCGACCGTGTGCCGGCCTCGTTCACCACCCGGTCGATCACGTTCTGGTTGGTCCAGTACGCCGCCTTGGCCAAAGGCCCTTTGACGAAGCCGACGATCACCGTGGTGTACAGCCAGTCGAGGTAGTACTTGTTGACCAGGATCCGATGGCCGAGACGGGCCACTGCCGATCTCGAAGTGGGGCCATCAGGCAGCTCGGTGGCGGCCGGGCTCACTGCCCGGACCCGGACGAAGTAGTAGTAGTAGGCCGCGCCGATGCCGATCAGGGCCACGATCACCGACACGATGGCCAGCGTCCAAGACGGGGTGGCGTGCTTGATGGCCGGGAAGTAGCTCACGCCCACGGGCTCCACCCACTGGAGGAACTTCTCCTCCCACGACGAGGGAACGAGCTGGAAGCCAGCCGGGAAGTTGATGAACCCGGCCACAATGGCCAACCCGCCCAGGATCCACAGCGGGACGGTGATCCGGGGGCCGGACTCATGGGGAGTGCCGTGGCCCCGGAACTCGCCGAAGAAGGTCAGGTACACCACCCGGGTCATGTAGGCCCCGGTGAGCGCGGCGGTGATCATGCCCATGGCCAGCATCACGGTGTAGGCCCCGTTGCCCCCGGTGCCACCGAACAGGCCCCAGCCGCCGGTGCCCACCAGAATCTCGTCTTTCGACCAGAATCCCGACAGGATGGGCAACCCGGCCAGCGCCACCGTGCCGATCATGAACGTGCGGTAGGTGTGGGGCATGTGCTGGCGCAGGCCGCCCATGTCCTTCTTCATGTCGAAGGAGTGCACGGCGTGGCTGACCGAGCCCGAGCCCAAGAACAGACAGGCCTTGAAGAAGGCGTGGGTGAACAGGTGGAACAGGGCCGCGGTCCACGCCCCCACGCCCAGGGCCAGCACCATGTAACCCAGCTGGGAGACGGTGGAATAAGCCAGCACCCGCTTTATGTCGTTTTGGACGAAGGCCAGGGTGGCCCCCACCAGGGTGGTGAGCCCGCCGATCAGAGCGAGCATGTTGATGCTGGATCCGCCGATGGAGTAGCCCTCGAAGAACACCCCGTAGAGCCGGGCCACCATGAAGATGCCGGCCACCACCATGGTGGCGGCGTGGATGAGGGCCGATACCGGGGTGGGTCCGGCCATGGCGTCGGGCAGCCAGGTGTGGAGGAAGAACTGCCCCGACTTGGACATGACCGCGGCGGTGAGGCACAGCGCGGCGGCCAGGGTGACCGTGTGGCTCATGCTGCCGTTGATGGCAGCCTCGTTCACCCCGATCACGTCGAAGGTGCCCGCGCCGAAGAACAGGATGGACACCCCGATGATGATGCCCATGTCGCCCACCCGGTTGGTGAAGAAGGCCTT
>JAJECA010000024.1 GCA_022822265.1 Acidimicrobiia bacterium
TCGCCACATCCTCCCCCAGCCTCTGGCCAATTATGCCCCGCATTACAGTGTCGGCATCACCCGCTCATCGGTCGCGACCCACATCAGCAACCTCACGGCTCAAGGCAAGGCAAGGGGGCGAGGCTATGTCGTGGCCGACGAGCCCTATGTTGTCGTCATTGGCGGAGCGAACGTCGACATCGAGGGCCGATGCTCCACACCACCACTGCCACACGAATCGAACCCTGGTGCCGTCGCCATCTCGGCTGGTGGCGTCGGCCGCAACATCGCCGCGAATCTCGCCGCGACCGGACTCCAAACACACCTGGTAACCGCCCTCGGAGAGGACGACCACGGCCAACTCATCTACAACCGCACATCAACAAGCGGCGTTGATCTGTCGTCGGTGCTGTGGACCTCCCAGCACCCGACGGCCACCTACCTGTCCATCATTGACGCGAACGGCGAACTCCTCATGGCCGTCAACGATATGGCCATCACCGCAGTCGTGGACCGCAAGGCCATCGCCGCGCGCGCGGAGCTCTTGCGCCACGCCCGGGTTGTGGTTGTGGACTGCAACCTCAACGACGAAGCCCTCGATGAGATCACCAGCCTCTCCCCTACTGTGTTCGTCGACACAACCTCGGTCGCCAAGGCACCCCGGATTCGGCCCTATCTGGATCGCATCCACACGCTGAAGCCAAACCGCGCCGAGGCGACCGCGCTCACCGGGATCGACATTCACAACACCGCGACAGCTCGCATAGCTGCGCAGCGGCTCCTTGACGCTGGTGTCGCCACCGTCTACCTAACGCTCGGACCCGACGGTGTCGTCTGGGCCGACCAGGAAGGCGGCGGCGGATTCCTCTCGGCACCACAGATTCACGCGCTCAGCACGACCGGCGCTGGTGACGCGTTCACCGCAGCACTCGTTAGGGGATTCTGCAACCTCACCGGCCCCGACGAACTCATCGAGCTCGCCACCGAGCAAGCCGCAGCCATCACTACCGAACTCACCCCCGGCGCCCAGTAGGCCGGCAACCCCCAGGAGATGAATTGAACTCACAGCACACGCCCCACATCGTGTTCAGCGACGAGGTCGCCGCCGCCGCAGCCAACCAGGAAGCGATCGTTGCTCTCGAGTCCACCATCATCACCCACGGAATGCCCGCACCTGACAACGTCGAGACCGCCCGTCACCTGGAAGCAGCCGTTCGCGCCAACGGCGCAACCCCAGCCACGATCGCGGTCGTCGACGGCGTCGCCCGCATCGGACTCACTGACGAGGAGCTTGACCGGCTCGGCCAGCCCGACCCGGAGCTCGTCAAGATCGGCAACCAGAATCTCGCCGCGTCGTTCTACCTTGGCCAAACTGGCGGTACCACCGTCGCGGTAACGATGAAACTCGCCGCTCTCGCCGGAATCAGGATCTTCGCCACGGGCGGGATCGGCGGCGTTCACCGCGGCGCGCAGTACAGCTTCGACATCAGCGGCGACCTCGAAGAGCTCGCCCGCACCCCCGTGGCCGTTGTGTCCGCAGGCTTCAAGTCGATCCTCGACATCGCCAAGACCACCGAATACCTAGAAACACTTGGAGTCCCGATCGTCGGCTACCAGACGGCGATTCTCCCGTCCTTCTACAGCATCGACAGTCCCCATGAGGTCAACCTCCGGTTGGATAGTCCCGAAGCCATCGGCGACTACCTTCACACCCACTGGAACCTTGACCCAGCCCGCGGTGCCGTGATCGCGAACCCCATCCCACAACACGCAGCAATCCCTACCGACCGCATAGAGGCGGCAATAGCCCAAGCGTGCGTTCACGCCGATGCTGAGGGCATCAGCGGCAAAGAACTCACCCCATTCCTACTGCAATGGCTCGTCGATGCAACCGACGGCGAGAGCCTAGAAGCGAACAAAGAGCTGGTGCTCAACAACGCGAAGGTCGCAGCGCTGATCGCCCAGCACCTCACATAGCCATGTGAGTCCCAAGACAAAGAGGGTGGTGCCAACAGCCCCCACGCACAACGACTGCAACCCGCTGCAAATACAACAGTACGATGACCAAGCGATGACGGCCCCCCGCAACGTCCCCGAGAAGCCCGCGCTCGAGGGCCTCGAAGCCAAGTGGGACGACATCTGGGAAGCCGACGGAACGTACCGCTTCGACCGCACCGCCACCCGCGACCAGGTTTACTCAATCGACACTCCACCGCCGACGGTCAGCGGCTCGCTTCACGTGGGCCACATGTTCAGCTACACCCACTGCGACACCCTGGCCCGGTATCAGCGCATGCAGGGCAAAGAGGTGTACTACCCCATGGGCTGGGACGATAACGGCCTGCCCACCGAGCGCCGGGTACAGAACTACTTCGGCGTCCGCTGCGACCCGTCCCTCCCCTACGACCCCGACTACCAGCCCCCCGATGAGCCCGGCAAAGACCAGCTCCCCATCTCCCGGCGCAACTTCGTGGAGCTGTGCGAGCAGCTCACCGCCACCGACGAGCAGGCCTTCGAGGAGCTGTGGCGCCGCCTGGGTTTGAGCATCGACTGGTCGCTCACCTACGCCACCATCGACGAGCGCAGCCGCCGAGCCTCCCAGAGGGCCTTCCTCCGCAACCTGGCCCGGGGCGAGGCTTACCAGAGCGAGGCCCCCAGCCTGTGGGATGTGACTTTCCGCACCGCAGTGGCCCAGGCTGAGCTGGAAGACCGGGAGCGCCCGGGCGCCTACCACCGCCTCGCCTTCCACCTGCCCGACGGCGGAGACCTGCCCATCGACACCACCCGCCCCGAGCTGCTGGCCGCCTGCGTGGCCGTGGTGGCCCACCCCGACGACCAGCGCTACCAGCCCCTGTTCGGCCAAACCATCACCACCCCCCTGTTCAAGGCGGCGGTGCCCATGGTTGCCCACGAGTTGGCCGACCCGGAAAAGGGCACCGGCGCGGCCATGATCTGCACCTTCGGCGACACCACCGACGTGACCTGGTGGCGGGAGCTGAACCTGCCGGTACGGGCCATCGTCGACCGAGGCGGCCGCATTGTGGCCGACGCCCCCACCGGCATCGACCCCGCCCCCTACGCCGAGATCGCCGGGCGCACCATCCATGGCGCCCAGCAGCGAACGGTTGAGCTCCTCACCGAGTCGGGCGAGCTGATCGGCGAGCCCCGGCCCATTACCCACCCGGTGAAGTTCTTCGAGAAGGGCCAGCGCCCCCTTGAGATCGTCACCTCCCGCCAGTGGTACATCCGCAACGGCGGGCGCGACCGAGCCCTGCGCGACGCCCTCATCGACAGGGGTCGGGAGCTCAACTGGGTGCCCGAGCACATGCGGGTCCGCTACGAGAACTGGGTCGGCGGGCTGAACGGCGACTGGCTCATCAGCCGCCAGCGCTTCTTCGGCGTGCCCTTCCCCATCTGGTACCCGCTGGACGACGACGGCCAGCCCGACTACGACCACCCCATCGCCGCCGACGAGGCCAGCCTCCCGATCGACCCCTCCTCCGACACGCCTCCCGGCTACACCGAGGATCAGCGGGACCGACCCGGCGGTTTCGCCGCCGATCCCGACGTGATGGACACCTGGGCCACCTCTTCGCTGAGCCCCCAGATCGCCTGCTACTGGGAGGACGACCCCGACCTGTTCGAGCGCACCTTCCCCATGGACCTGCGCCCCCAGGCCCACGAGATCATCCGCACCTGGCTGTTCGCCACGGTGACCCGGGCCCACTTCGAGCACGGCGGGCTGCCGTGGTCCACCGCGGCCATCTCCGGCTGGGTGCTCGACCCCGACCGCAAGAAGATGTCCAAGTCGAAGGGCAACGTGGTCACCCCCATGGGCACCCTGGAGAAGTTCGGCGCCGACGCCCTCCGCTACTGGGCGTCGTCGGGGCGGCCCGGCACCGACACCGCCTTCGAGGAGGGCCAGATGAAGGTGGGACGGCGTCTGGCGGTGAAGATCCTCAACGCCAGTCGGTTCGTGCTCGGCCAAGAGCCCGCCGCCGACGCCCAGCCCACCGAGACCCTCGACCAGGCTCTGCTGGCCCACCTGGCCGACCTGATCGACGATGCCACCGCCGCCTTCGACAGAGGAGACTACGCCCGAGCCCTGGAGAGCGCCGAGACGTCGTTCTGGTCGTTCACCGACGACTACCTGGAGCTGGTGAAGAACCGGGCCTACGGCGGCCGGGGCGGCCCGGCGGGCGAGTCGGCCCGCTCCACCCTGGAGACGGCTCTCATTGCATACCTCAAGCTGTTCGCCCCGTTCCTGCCGTATGTGACCGAAGAGGTGTGGTCGTGGTGGCAGGAAGGTTCGGTCCACCGCTCGCCTTGGCCTGTCGGTGCCGATCTGCGGGCCGCGGCCGGCGACGTGAACCCGGAGGCCGCCGCGGTGGCCGCCGACGCGCTGCGGGAGATCCGCCGCATCAAGAGCGACGCCAAGGTGCGCCTGGCCACCGCGGTCATCACCGCAACCGTCACCGACACCGCCGAGCGGCTGGCCATCTTGGAGAAGGTGTCACACGACGTGGCCGACGCCGGGCGGTGCCGAGAGCTGCTAACTGCGGAGGGCCCGGAGCTGTCGGTGACCGCGGAGCTGGAAACCGAGTCCGCGGCCTGACGAATCGACGTGCCATGCAGCCACGAACTCTCGGTGTACTGGCCGGGGTTCTTGCCTGGTTGGTGACAGGATGCGGGGGTGGAGGCGAGACCACAGTGACCGTGTACGCCGCAGCGTCGCTGTCGGAGGCGTTCGAAGACTTGGCCACCGAGTACGAGGCCGCCAACCCCGGCGTCGATGTGAAGCTCAACTTTGCGGGCAGTGCCCGGCTGGCCGCCCAAATAAGCGCGGGCGCTCGGGCTGACGTTTTCGCATCGGCCAACGGCGCCAACATGAACCGGGTGGCAGCCGAAGGGCGCACCGCCGCGTCCCCCGTCCTGTTCGCCCGCAACCGACTGGCCTTGGTGGTGCCAGCGGACAACCCCGGCAACATCAGTGAACTAGAAGACCTGTCAGATGACAGCCTGGTGCTGGCAGTGTGCGCTCCCGAGGTGCCCTGCGGTGCCCTCGCCCAGGTCGTGCTAGCCGACGCCGGGATCGACGCCGATCCCGATACCGAGGAGACAAGTGTGCGCGCCGTGCTCACCAAGGTGACGCTTGGCGAGGCCGACGCCGGACTGGTTTATGCCACCGACGTGGCCGCTGGCGGCGAGAAAGTGGCCGCAGTGCCCCTCGGCCCCCAGATTCGGTTCAACGACTACCCGGTGGCCGCGGTCAGCGACCGGGCCGCGGCGGCCGCCTTTGTGGACTTTGTGGTCGGCCCCGACGGTCAGCGCATCCTCTGGAGCCACGGATTCGATTCCCCATGACCAAACGCCCCAACACCAAAGGGCCCAATCGCCGGCCGCCGATCGCGATTGTGGCTATGGCCATCATCGCGGTGGCCGTCTTGTCGTTGCCTCTCGTGGGCCTCTTGCAGCGCACGCCCTGGTCGTCGCTGGGCACCACCCTGGGCGAGACGGCCACCCTCGAAGCCCTCCGCGTTTCAGTGGTGGTGTCGCTTATGGCCGCGGCGGTGTCGGTGGTACTGGGGCTTCCCCTGGCCTGGGTATTGGCTCGGCTGTCATTCCGGGGCCGAGCGCTGGTGCGGGCCATCGTGCTTCTGCCCATGGTGCTGCCCCCGGTGGTGGGTGGCATCGCCCTGTTCTTCGCCCTCGGCCGAAAGGGACTGGTCGGCCGGGCGCTGCACGACTGGTTGGGTATTGACACCCTCATCGGCACCACCGCGGGCGCGGTGATCGCGGCCGCGTTCGTGTCTATGCCCTTCTTCGTGATCACCGCCGAGGCCGGTCTGCGCCAGCTCGATCCCCGTCTGGAGTCGGCCGCGTCCACCCTGGGCGCCGGGCGCTGGACCGTGCTGCGCCGCATTACCCTGCCGCTGCTGGCCCCGTCGCTGGCCGCAGGGGCCACCCTGTCGTGGGCCCGAGCCCTCGGCGAGTTCGGGGCCACCATCACCTTCGCCGGCAACCATCCGGGCCGCACCCGCACGCTGCCGCTGGCCATCGCCCAGGCCAACGAGGCCGGCCAGCCCGAGGCGGCCATCGCCATGTCGGTGCTGCTGATCGGGGTGTCGCTGCTCATCCTCATCGGCCTGCGCCACCGCTGGATCGCCCCCCGCACCCCCCAACAGCAGAGCTCGTCGGAGTCGTCCCCCTCATGAGCATCCAAGCTCAAGTCCATGCCGCCACCGGAGACTTCACCATACGCGCCCAGTTGGATGCGCCGGCCGGTAGCTGCACTGCCATCGTCGGCCCCAACGGCGCGGGCAAGACGACGCTGGTCCACGTGCTGGCCGGGCTGATCCCCCTTCAGCGGGGCAATGTGGTGTTGGCCGGCCAGCTGGTCGACCATCCCGCCCAGGGCATACATGTGCCCCCCGACCGTCGCCCCATTGCCCTGCACAGCCAGCACAATCTGCTGTTTCCCCACCTCAGCGTGGTGGACAACGTGGCATTCGGCCCCCGTTGCGCGGGCCTGGCTGCTCGTCCGGCCCGCCGACGCGCCGAGGAGTGGCTCAACAAGGTGGGCCTGGCCGACCTGGCCGGTCTGCGCCCCGCGCAGCTATCCGGCGGCCAGGCTCAGCGGGTGGGCCTGGCCCGGGCGGCCGCCTGCGAGCCCGCCATTCTGCTGCTCGACGAGTCCCTTGCCTCCCTCGACGCTGAAACCCGCACCGACGTGCGCCATTTGCTGGCCGACATCGATGCCACTCGGGTGCTGATCACCCACGATCCGGTGGAGACCAGAGTGCTGGCCGACCAGCTCCTGGTGATGGAGAGGGGTGAGATAGTGCAGACCGGCACCCCCGAGGAGGTGGCCTCCGATCCCCGTACGCCGTGGACCGCCGGGCTGCTCGACATCAACCTGCTCGCGGGCATCGCCGCCGGCACCGAAGTGGCCCTCGAAGGCGGGCTCGCCCTCACCACCGCCACCCCTATGACCGGGCCGGTGCTGGTCACCTTCTCCCCCGCGGCGGTCACCTTGTCTACAGCCGAGCCCCACACCAGCGCCCGCAACACCTGGCAAGCCGAAGTGGCCCGAATCCAGCCCGAGAGCGACCGGGTGCGGGTGCTTCTGGGGCGGCCAGTGCCCTGCCAGGTGTGGGTCACACCCCAAGCTGTGGGCGAGCTGGGCCTGAGCACCGGTTCGCGGTGCTGGGCCGCCCTCAAAGCCACCGAATTAACCGTCCGCGAGGCCTAGCCCGCGCGCGCCTTCGCGCCCTATTTTTCCCACCCCATTCTAAAGTCCCAGGTCACAGACCTAAGACGCCATGACTATTGCGTAATTTTCCGCGTGTAATTACACTCATAGGACTTCGCGCTGACCGCTGAAAAGCCTCGTTCTCAGGGGGGACTGATGACACTCATACAGGAGCCACTGGCCGCCGTAGGCAGCAATGGGGCCGATGCCGACCAGAATGGGGACAGCGCGACAGGGATGCAGGTCCGCAAACGCAACGGCGAGTTGGAGCCGGTAGACGTAAACAAGATCGTCAACGCCGTGGCCCGCTGCGCCGAGGGACTGGTGGGCGTCGACCCGATGCGGGTAGCCAAGCGAACCATCTCCGCCCTCTCTGACGGGGCCACCACCCGTGAGCTAGACGAGCTGTCCATGCGCACCGCGGCCGGTCTCATCGTCAACGAGCCGAATTACTCCAAGCTGGCCGCCCGGCTCCTGTCCACCTGCATCGACAAAGAGGTCCGCAACCAGAACATCCCCTGGTTCACAGAGTCGATCAAGACCGGCCACAGCTTGGGCCTGATCAGCGATGAGACGGCTGACTTCGCCGAGAAGAACGCCCCCGCGCTGAACGCCTCAATCAGCTCGCTGCGCGATAGGAACTTCGAGTTCTTCGGCCTGCGCACCGTGTACGACCGCTATCTGCTGCGCCACCCCGACACCCGCCTGGTGATTGAGACCCCCCAGTACTTCTTCCTCCGGGTGGCCTGCGGCCTGTCGGTCGACGCCGATGAGGCCATCGCCTTCTACGACCTCATGAGCTCGCTGGCCTACCTGCCGTCGAGCCCGACGCTGTTCAACTCGGGCACCACTCACCCCCAGATGTCGTCGTGCTACCTGCTCGACTCCCCCGAGGACAGCCTCGAGGGGATCTACGGGCGGTACACCGACATCGCACGTCTGTCTAAGTTCGCTGGCGGCATCGGCGTGGCCTGGCATCGCATCCGCTCCAAGGGGTCGCTCATCAAGGGCACCAACGGCCTGTCCAACGGCATCGTGCCGTGGCTGAAAACCCTGGACAGCTCGGTGGCCGCCGTCAACCAGGGCGGCAAGCGCAAGGGTGCGGCCTGCGTCTACCTGGAAACCTGGCACGCCGACATCAAGGACTTCTTGGAGCTCAAGGAGAACACCGGCGACCACAACCGCCGAGCCCACAACCTCAACCTGGCCAACTGGGTCCCCGACCTGTTCATGGAGCGGGTGGAGAAAGACTGGCAGTGGTCGCTGTTCGACCCCAAGAAGGTGCCCCACTTCACCGATCTGTACGGCGACGAGTTCCGGGAGGCCTACGAGGAGGCCGAGCGTGAGAAGCTGTACGAGATCCAGCTCCCCGCCCGCCAGCTCTACGGCGACATGATGCGGTGCCTGGCCCAGACGGGCAACGGCTGGATGACCTTCAAGGACGCCTCAAATCTGCGCTGCAACCAGACCGGCCAGGAGGGGCGCACCGTACACCTGTCCAACCTGTGTACCGAGATCATCGAGGTCACCAGCGCCGATGAGACCGCAGTGTGCAACCTGGGGTCGGTCAACCTGGGAGCCTTCGTCGACACCGACAGCAACGAGATGGACTTCGAGCGGCTCGGCGAGGTGGTCCGCGGCGTGGTGCCCTTCTTGGACCGGGTCATCGACATCAACTTCTACCCCACCACCGAGGCAGCCGATTCCAACGCCAAGTGGCGCCCGGTGGGCCTGGGCCTGATGGGCCTTCAAGACGTGTTCTTCCATCTGGCCATACCCTTCGACAGCGACGAGGCCCGCCGACTGTCGGCCCGCATCTCCGAGGAGATCTACTTCAACGCCCTGTGGGCCTCCACCGAGCTGGCCGAGAAGCACGGTCCCCACCCGGCGTACTCCGAGACCCGGGCGGCCAGCGGCCACCTCCAGTTCGACTTGTGGAACCAGGAGCCCACCGACCCCGCCCGGTGGCAGACACTGCGCGACCGCATCGCCGAGCACGGGCTGCGCAACTCCCTGCTCATCGCCATCGCCCCCACCGCCACCATCGCCTCCATAGCCGGGTGCTTCGAGTGCATCGAACCCCAGGTATCCAACCTGTTCAAGCGGGAGACCCTCTCCGGGGAGTTCTTGCAGATCAACCGGTATCTGGTGAACGACCTCCAAGAGCTCGGGCTGTGGGACGACCAGATGATCGCCGACGTGAAGCGCTCAGAGGGTTCGGTGGCCGAAATCGACCGCATCCCCGACGAACTGAAGTCGGTGTACCGCACCGCCTGGGAGATCCCCCAGCGGTCGCTCATCGACATGGCCGCCGACCGGGGGGCCTTCATCGACCAGTCCCAGTCGTTGAACCTGTTCATGGAGTCGCCCACCATAGGCAAGCTCAGCTCCATGTACTCCCACGCCTGGAAGTCGGGTTTGAAAACCACCTACTACCTGCGGTCCCGCCCGGCCACCCGTATCAACCAGACCACCACCGGCGGTACTCCCACAGTTCCTGATTCCGCCCCGATAACCGACGCCGAAGCGGTGGCCTGCTCCCTGGAAAACCCCGAAATGTGCGAGGCATGCGACTGATGGCACTGGCAGAATCCCCCTTTTTCGAAGAAGAACTGGGCCACAGCCCGGCACCGCAGCCGGTACCTCCGGCCACACCGGCCAAGGGGCAGATCCTCGATCCCGGTTTCAATCTGACGCTGCGCCCCATGCGATATCCGCAGTTCTTCGACATGTACCGCGACGCCATCAAGAACACCTGGACGGTGGACGAAATCGACTTCTCCGACGACTTGGTCGACTTGGAGCGCACCCTTTTGCCCGCAGAGAAGCACCTGGTGAACCGGCTGGTGGCGTTCTTCGCCACTGGTGACTCCATCGTGGCCAACAACCTGGTGATTAACCTCTACAAGCACGTCAACGCCCCCGAGGCCCGGATGTATCTGTCGCGGCAGCTCTACGAGGAGGCCTTGCACGTCCAGTTCTATCTGACCCTGCTCGACAACTACATTCCCGATCTCGTCGAGCGGGAAGCCGCCTTCGCTGCCATCGACAACATCCCCTCCATCCGCCAAAAGGCCGAATTCTGCTTCCGGTGGATGAACTCGATGGACGACATCGAGCGGTGCGAAACCCCCCAGCAGCGTCGCCAGTTTCTGTTGAACCTCATCTGCTTCGCTACCTGCATCGAGGGCCTGTTTTTCTTCGCGGCGTTCGCCTATGTGTACTTCCTGCGGTCCAAGGGGCTGTTGAACGGACTGGCCGCCGGCACCAACTGGGTGTTCCGCGACGAGAGCTGCCACATGAACTTCGCCCTCGAGGTGGTGAACACGGTTCGGGCCGAGGAGCCCGAGCTGTTCGACGCCGAGCTCAGCCAGCAGGTCGCCACCATGATCCGCGAGGCGGTCGACTGCGAGTACCAGTTCGCCGAGGATCTGCTGGGCCAGGGCGTGCCCGGCATGTCGGTGGCCGACACCCGCCGCTACCTGGAGTTTGTGGCCGACCAGCGCCTCACGCAGCTCGGGCTGTCGAAGCAGTTCGGGTCTAAGAACCCGTTCTCGTTCATGGAGCTCCAAGACGTGCAGGAGCTGACCAACTTCTTCGAGCGCACCGTGGCCTCCTACCAAGTGGGTGTCGAGGGCGACGTAGCCTTCGACGAGGACTTCTAAGCTCCTGGCCGCAGCAGCTCCAGCAGGGCGCGGGCCTGATCCGGTTCCCACTCTGACTCCCGGAGCTTGTCCATCGCCGTCTTCAAACTGGCCACCCGGCGCAGCAGGTCGTCGTCGGCTGAGCCGGTTCGGGCCTGGCGCTCAAGATAGGCCAATTCTCGCTGGGCCGACTCGTACAGCAGAATCGCCATAACTACTTGCTGGCGGTGGGTGCTGGTCCGCAGCCCCTCGTCCTCGTCTACCAGCAGCTCCCGCATCAAGGCAGTGAGCCCTGTCTCGGCCTCGGCCAGCAGAGCATCCAAGTCCGGGTACTCCAGCAAGGCCTCGAACCCGCCTCGGTAGAGGGGATGGTCGAACATCTCGGGGACGATTTCAGGCCACACCGCACTCGGCTCATTGGCCGCCAACCACAGCACCTGGCGCTCCACATTGTTGGGCGGAGGACCGTCGTTGCCTCCGTTGTCGTGGGAAGTCGAATAGTCCCCGTGGTCCCCGATGGGCTCGGAGCCCGCGTCGGCGGGATGCGGCGCGGTGTCGGGCGCGGGGCGGGGTTGTCGGACCGGACCGCGGCGTCGCGCATCGGCCGCCACGCCCCGAAGGTGATCGGCGCTCACCGAGCATCGGTCGGAAATCTCCACCAGGTACTTGTCCCTTATCTCCGGATTGGGGTGCTCGGCCACCAACCGGGCGGCCCGCTCCCCGGCCCGCACCTGGCCCTTGACCGTAGAGAGATCGGCGCCGCCCAGAACCCGGTTAATGCGGAAGTCCATGAAGTCAACCGCTCCCTCCACCGCAGCAACGAGCCGATCGGGATCGCTCTGGGCCAAGTCGCCGGGGTCGGCCCCTGGGGGCAGATCGGCCACCGCCACTTCCAACTCAAAGGCGTGCTCCCACTGGGAGAAGCGCTCGGCCGCGGTCTGGCCGGCGGAGTCGGCGTCGAATGCCAGCACTATTCGGGGGGCAAACCGGCGCAGCACCCTCACGTGGTCCTCGGTGAGGGCGGTGCCGCAGGTGGCCACCGCCCGGGCGATGCCAGCCTGGGCGAAGCCGATCACGTCGGTGTAGCCCTCGCACACAATCACCTCGCCGGCGTTCACAATGTCCTGCTTGGCCCAGTTGAGCCCGTACAGCACGCGGGACTTGCGATAGACCGCGTTGTCCACCGAGTTCTTGTACTTGGGACCCTCCCCGCCGGGCAGGACGCGGCCGCCGAATCCCACCGGCTTGCCGCTGGGGTCGAATATGGGAAACAGCAGACGGGCCCGGAAGCTGTCCTGGATGCGCCCGCCCTTGTTGCGGAACCCCAGGCCAGCATCGGAGAACACCTGCGCCGGTATTCCCCCGTCGGCACCCACACCGAGGCCAGCGGCCATGGCGTCCCAGTCGTCGGGAGCCCATCCCAGCTTGTACTGACGCACAACGTCGCCGTCGTAGCCCCGGTGGCGGAGGTAGCCGCGGGCCTGCCCTGCGTCGGGTGCGGTCAACAGGCGCTGGTGGTACCACTCCACCGCCTGCTCCAAAGCCTCGGTGAGCTTGCCCCGCTTCTGGCGGTCGGCTCCCTCTCCGGGGGCGGTGTAGCGCAGCGCGATCCCTGCCCGGCCAGCCAGGCGCTCCACCGCCTCGGGAAAGTCGGCGTGCTCCACTTCTCGCAGGAAGGTGATGGCGTCGCCGCTGGCCTTGCACCCGAAGCAGTGGTACACGCCCATCTCGGCGTTGACCGAGAACGACGGGGTCTTCTCGGCGTGGAACGGGCACAGTCCCTGCCAGCGGCGCCCGACCCGCTTCAACTGCACGTACTCGCTGATGACCGCGACGATGTCCGTCGCCTCTCTCACCCGGGCCACGTCTTCGTCGTGGATGCCCACAGTGCGAGACTACGCGGAATCGATGACAGCTTGCGCGGCGACTGCCTGGGCAGCCGCCAGGCGGGCCACCGGCACGCGGTGCGGGGAGCATGAAACATAATCCACCCCCGCGGCGGCCCAGAACGCGATCGACGCGGGATCGCCGCCGTGCTCGCCACACACCCCGATCTCGATGCCGGGGCGGGCGGCGTGGGCCCCGGTCACTGCATCGGCCACCAGCCGGCCTACCCCGTCTTCATCCAGGGTCTCAAAGGGGTTGGCTGCCAGCAGGCCATGGTCGATGTAGGGACGCATGATCCTGGCTTCGATGTCATCCCGGCAGAATCCGAATGTCATCTGGGTCAAGTCGTTGGTGCCCACCGACAAGAAGTCGGCGCATGAGGCGATCTCGGCCGCGGCCAGCGCGGAGCGGGGCGTCTCGATCATGGCTCCCACCGGAATGGTTCGCCCCCCCAAGCGGCTCTCGAATCCTGCTAGCACGTTGGCCACCGCAGCCCGCACATGGGCCAGTTCAGGACCACCCACCACCAGCGGCACCATGATCTGCACCTGTGGATCGCCGCCGTTGGCCACCCTACGGGCGGCCGCTTCGGCCACCGCCACCGCCTGAGCCCGGTACAGCTCGGGACGCAGCACCCCCAGCCGGGCGCCCCGCACGCCGAGCATGGGGTTTTCCTCCACCAGCTCGGGATGGTCGGGCAGAAACTCATGCAGGGGCGGATCGAGCAGCCTTACGGTTACCGGCAGACCGTCCATCACCCCCAAGAGTTCCACCAGATCCTCAACCTGGGCCGCGGCCAGCGCGTCCAGCGCAGCCGGCCCGCCGTCGGTGATGGCCCGCTGGATGAGCGGCAGCCGCTCCCCCAAGAACATGTGCTCGGTCCGGCACAGCCCCACCCCATTGGCCCCGAACTCCCGGGCCAACCGAGCCGAGTAGGCATCGTCGGCGTTGGCCCGCACCGCCAACCGCCCGCCCCGCAGCTCGTCGGCCCACCCCAGAAGCGTGAACAGCTCGTCGGGGATCTCCACTTCGCCCACCTCAGCCGCGCCCAGCATGATGGTGCCCGCCGAGCCGTCCACGGTGATGGGGTCGCCGTCGCGCAACTCCACATCGCCCAGCCGGGCCGCCCCGGCTGCGACGTCCACTGCCAGTATCTCCACCCCCACCACTGCCGGAATGCCCCAGCCTCGGGCGATCACCGCCGCGTGGCTGGCCATGCCCCCCTTGGCGGTGATGATGGCCGCGGCGGCCGACATGGCCACTTCATCAGCCGGCGTGGTGAAGGGCCGGACGAATACCGCGGGGATGCCCTCGTCGTCGGCGTCCAGCACGGCATCAACCGTCAGGCACACCCGGCCCGAAGCCGCTCCCGGTGAGGCAGCCACCCCGTGGGCAGCCACCGGCGCCGACGCTTCGCCGGCCATCTTGGCGTGGAGCAGGTCTTCCACGTCGGAGGGGGTAACCCCCAGAACCGCCTCGTCCCGCTCCATTTCGCCCCGATCTACGGATTGCACCGCGGCAATAACAGGGCTGGTCACGGACACGGTCTCACCCGTCGATCGTGTTGAGCACCGATGCGCCTCACAAACCGAGTTTGGCGTCCAGGTGCTCGGCCAGCCCGTCGATGGGCACCCGGTCTTGGTCCATGGTGTCGCGGTCGCGCACCGTGACCGCCCGGTCTTCCAGCGAGTCGAAGTCCACGGTCACGCAGTAGGGGGTGCCGATCTCGTCTTGGCGGCGATAGCGGCGACCGATCGACTGTGTCACGTCGTAGTCGGTCATCCAGCGGGGTTGGAGCAGGCCCAGCACTTCCTCGGACACCGCCTGGAGCTCGGGCTTTTTCGACAGGGGCAGCACTGCCGCCTTGTAGGGGGCCAGTCGGGGGTGGAGCCGCAGCACGGTGCGGGTCTCCCCCCGCACCTCTTCGGTGTCGTAGGAAGCCAGCAGGAACGCCATCATCGTGCGAGTGGCCCCCGCGGCCGGCTCGATCACGTGGGGGCGGTAGCGCTCGTCGGCCTGCTGGTCGTAGTAGTCCAGGTCGACGCCGGAATGCTGAGCGTGCTGGGTGAGGTCGTAGTCGGTGCGGTTGGCGATGCCCTCCAGCTCCCCCCAGCCCCAGGGGAACAGGTATTCCACATCGGCAGTGCCGGCCGAGTAATGGCTCAGCTCGTCGGCGTCGTGGGGCCGCAGCCGCAGCTTGTCGGCGGGGATGCCCAACTCGGTGTACCAGTCCATGCGGGCACCGCACCAGTACTCGAACCACATGGCGGCCTCGTTGGGGGGTACGAAGAACTCCATCTCCATCTGCTCGAACTCCCGGGTGCGGAAAATGAAGTTGCCCGGGGTGATCTCGTTGCGGAACGACTTGCCGATCTGAGCGATGCCGAAGGGCGGCTTGTTGCGAACGGTATTCAGCACGTTGGCGAAGTTGATGAACATACCCTGGGCCGTTTCGGGCCGCAGGTACACGTCGGCGCCGGCCCCGGCCACCGGGCCAGCCTGGGTTTGGAACATCAGATTGAACTCCCGGGCCTCGGTGAGCTGGCCTTTTGCGCCGCAACTCGGGCAAGTATCGGGGTCTTCCAGCTGATCCTCGCGGTGGCGCGCGCCGCAGTTGCGACAGTCCACCAGGGGATCGGTGAAGTTGGTCAAATGCCCCGACGCTTCCCACACCTGAGGAGGCGACAAGATAGAGGCGTCGAGGCCGACCACGTCGGTGCGGAGCTGCACCATGGTCCGCCACCAGGCGTCCTTCACGTTGCGCAGCAACAGCACGCCCAGCGGGCCATAGTCATACGCGCTGCGAAATCCGCCGTAGATCTCCGCCGACTGGTACACGAACCCCCGCCGCTTGCAGAGGTTAACCACCTTGTCCATCACCTCGTCGCCCGCGCCCCGTTCGGCGTCGCCGCTGCTCATGGGCCGCAGGCTACCGGCCCCCCGCACGAGAGCTGGTACCGAAAAGCGGCGGGCACACTCCGGGCCGTGACTCTCAGCTGTAGGCGCTGGCGGCGCGCAGGCGCCGTTCGAGGTGGTGTTCTATGGCGGTGGTGGCCAGGTACTCGACTTCTCCGGTGGCGGGCGAGGGGGGCAAGGCCAGGGCGGCGCTTAGGCTGCCGCCTAGCACCATGCGCATGAGGTCTAGGGCGTCGGGCGACAGGGGGGATCCTCGGCGGCAGCTGCGGCACAGCGCCCCGCCGCTGGCGTAATCGAAAGACGCAAGGTCGTCGCTTGCGCCGCAGGAAGCGCACACCCCCACCTCGGGTCCGACACCGTCGTGAACAAGGAGCTTGAGGTAGAAGGCCGGCACCACCAGCGCCGAGTCGTCTGCGTCCAGCGCCCGGAGCCCGCCCAGCAGCATCCGGTACAGCGCGCCGTCGGACTCCCGGTCCACGCCCACCCGGTCGACCGCCTCCAACATGGCCATGGCCTTGCCGAGGCGACCCAGATCCTCCCGCACCGCCCGGAACTGGTCCACGGTCTCGGTCTGGGTCACTATGTCGAGCTCGCTTCGCCCCCGGTGGAGCTGGACCTGCACGTGGCTGGTCGGCTCGAGGCGCCCGCCGAACTTGCTGCGGGTCTTGCGGACTCCCTTGGCCACCGCCCGCACCTTGCCGTGATCCCGGGTGCAGAACACCACGATGCGGTCAGCCTCGCCCAACTTGTAGGTGCGAAGCACGATTCCTTGATCGCGGTAGAGGCTCACCGCAACAAGCCTCTCACTCCTTGAACAAGGAGTGGCCCATGGTGCGCCCGTTATCTGACCCGGCCGAAGCGGCGGTGGCGGTGCTGGTATTCGGCGATGGCAGCGAACAAGTCGCAGCGGGTGAAGTCGGGCCACAGCACATCGCTGAACACCAGCTCAGAATAAGCCAGCTCCCACAGCAGGAAGTTGGAGATTCGGTATTCCCCCGAGGTGCGGATGATGAGATCGGGCTCGGGCATTTCCTGGTCGTAAAGGTGGCGGGCGATGGTCCGCTCGTTGATCAGGCGAGACGGAACCCGCTGTGCGGCGATGCGCTTCACCGCGTCCACGATCTCCGCCCGGCCCCCGTAGTTGAACGCCACCGCCAGCGTCATCCTCGTGTTCTCCTGGGTGAGCTCGATGGCCTCGTCCATCTCCTTGATCAGGCTCTTGGGCACCCGCCAGTCGCGACGGCCGATGAAGCGGATCCGCACGCCCATCTCGTTCAGCTCGTTGCAGCGCCGCCGCAAAATCGTGCGGTTGAAGTTCAGCAGAAAGCGCACCTCGTCGTCGGGCCGGTTCCAGTTCTCGGTGGAGAAGGCGTAGACCGTGAGCCACTCGATGCCCAGCTCCAGCGCCCCCTCGATCACGTCGAACAGGGCGTGCTCGCCCTGCTCGTGGCCCTCTGTGCGGGCCATGCCCCGCTGCTCCGCCCAGCGTCCGTTGCCGTCCATCACGCATCCGACATGGCGGGGGATTCGATTCAGATCCAGGCCATGACCCGACAAGTCCACACCTGCACGGTACTCCCCCACGAGCCCAGATTGTGTGCGGGAGAGGGCTCCTGATCGGGTTTCTCCCCAATTCTTCGACCAGCCACAGCTAGCGTCGGGGTGATGCCGGAAATCGCCGCGGTTCAGGAGGCTCTGGAGGCGGCAGTCTCGGCATTGGACGGCGGGGGCGAGCGTCGCCCGGGCCAGCGAGCCATGTGCGAGGCGGTGGCCGCAGCAATGGAATCAGGGCGGCACCTGGTGGTGGCCGCCGGCACCGGAACCGGCAAGTCGCTGGCTTATCTGGTGCCCCTGGCACTGGGTGAAGGCCCCTCGGTTGTGGCCACTGCGACGAAGACCCTTCAAGACCAGTTGGTGGACAAAGACCTTCCCCAACTAGCCGAGGCGTTGGGAAGGCCGGTGCGCTTCGCCGTGCTCAAGGGACGGTCCAATTATCTGTGCATCCAGCGGTTGGAGGAGCACCTCGCCGACGATCAGATAAGCCTGGACATCGCCGATGGCCCTAGGGCGGAGATCAACCGGCTGGCGGCGTGGTCTGGGACTTCCGACACCGGTGATCGGGCCGAGTTGGACTTCGAGCCCTCCCCAGCGGCCTGGGACGCGCTGAGCGTGTCGGGTCGGGAGTGTCCGGGAGCGCAGCGCTGCCCATCGGGACCGGTCTGCTTCGCGGAGAAAGCCCGCCACCGGGCCGATGCCGCCGACATCGTGGTGGTGAACACCCACCTCTACTGCCTGCAACTGTTCAGCGACATCCCGCTATTGCCCGAGCACAACACGGTGATCATCGATGAAGCCCACGGCTTGGAGGACATCGTGTCCGACACCGCGGGGCTGTCACTGACCGGGGGGCGGTTCGACGAACTGGCCCGCAGCGTCCGGGCGGTGGTGGCCGAGTCGGCGGCGGCAGGCGATCTGGAGGACGCTGGCGGGCTCCTGCGGGAGGCCCTGTTGCCTTTCCGGGACAAGCCGTTGCCGGTTCCCTTGCCCGACGAACTCCAACGCACGGCCGTGGTGGCCCGGGGCCGGGTGGAGCAAGCGCTTGTCGAGTTGCGGGGAATACCTGACGATGCCCCCGGCGACGTCGGCCCCCGCAAGCTGCGAGCCATGCTGTTGGCCGGTGCCCTGGCCGAAGACCTGGCCCGGGCGGTAGTGGCCACACCCGCTGAGGTGGCCTGGGTGTCGGGCACCGAGACCGCGCCCGCATGGCGGATCGCCCCCATCCAACTGGGAGAGCTGTTGACTGAGCACCTGTGGGATCACACCACCGCGGTATTGACCAGCGCCACCATCCCCATGAACCTGGGCGAGGTGCTGGGGCTTCATCCCGATGAGCACGATGCCATCGATGTTGGCAGTCCGTTCGACTACGAGACCAACGGGCTGCTCTATTGCGCCAAGCACCTCCCCGATCCCCGCAATCCCGACTACGAGCCAGCCGCCCACGAGGAGCTGGCGGCCCTGATCGAGGCCGCCGGGGGCCGAACCCTGGCCTTGTTCACCAGCTACCGAGCCATGGACCGGGCCGCCGAAGTGCTGCAAAGGAAGCTCGACTTCGAGGTCTACACCCAACGCGACCTGCCCAAACCCGAGCTGCTGCGGCGCTTCGCCGCCGAGACCGAGAGCTGCCTGTTCGCCACTATGAGCTTTTGGCAGGGGGTGGACGTACCGGGAGAGTCGCTGTCGCTGGTAGTGATCGACCGCCTGCCGTTTCCCCGGCCCGACGATCCCCTACTGGAGGCTCGGCGGGAGCGCTATGGAAATGAGGCCTTCCGCCTGGTGGACCTGCCCCGGGCCGCCACCCGGCTGGCCCAGGGCGCCGGGCGGCTCATCCGACGGGGTGACGACCGGGGCGTGGTGGCGGTGCTCGACTCCCGGATGGCCCGGGCCGGCTATCGCTGGGAGTTGGTGCGTGCCCTGCCCCAATTCCCCCGCACCGCCGAGCGGGACCGGGCCGTAACCCTGCTGCGGTCGATTCGCGACGGGGTCTGACCTAAAAGCCAGGGTCTAGAAATCGGGGCCAGCCATGGAGCCCGGCCCATAGCCGAAGCGGTCGAGCATCTCGGGGCGGCGCTGCCAGTTCTTCTCCACCCCCACGCGCAGCTCCAAGAACACGCCCTTGGGAAGCTGGGCCCGGGCCGCGGTGCCCACCTGCTTGAGCACCGTGCCCTTCTTGCCGATCACCATGGGCTTTTGCGATTCCCGCTCCACCAGTATCTCCACCTTGATGCGGGGCCACTCCCATTCGGTCACCGCCACGGTGATGGAGTGGGGCAGCTCCTCTCGGGTCACGGCCAGCAGCTGCTCGCGCACCAACTCGGCCACCCAGCGGGCTTCGGGCATGTCGCGCACCATGTCGGCGGGGTACAGCGGGGGGCCGGGGGGCATGAGCTCGCACAACCTTTCCACCAGGGCGTCAACCCCCTTGCCGGTGCGGGCCGAAGTAGGGAAATACTCGGCGAACCCCAGTTCGCCGGCCGCGGCCAGCTGGGCCACCACCTTCGATCGGGAGGCGGCGTCGGTCTTGGTCACCACCACGATGGATTCGGGGCCCAGCCGCTCGGCGATGAACCGGTCGCCCCGGCCCAGCGGCCGAGTGGCGTCGATGCACAAACACACCACGTCCACATCGTCGGCGGCGTCGGCCGCAGTGGCATTCAGCCGCTCCCCCAAAGCCGTTTTCGGCTTGTGGATGCCCGGTGTATCTACGAACACCACCTGCACCTCGTCTCGGTGCAGCACGCCGCGCACCGCATGCCGGGTGGTTTGGGCCTTGTCGGACACGATGGCCACTTTGGTGCCCACGATGGCATTGATCAGAGTGGACTTGCCCGAATTGGGCCGCCCCAACAGCGTCACGAACCCCGACCGGAAACCCTCCCACGGATTCTGGCCACCGGGGCCACCGACTGAGTCACCCGTCGGCATGTCTCCCTGCTCGGCCACGCCGAACAGGCTACCGCTCAAATGCCGCCGCCTTGTCCCTGCCGCCCGGGTACCGTGAGCCAATGGCCGGGCCGAAGCCGGGGACGAATAGCGAGCAAGAGCGCACCAAGGTGGTGGCCACCAATCGCCGCGCCCGGCGGGACTACGAGATCCTCGACGAGTACGAGGCCGGCCTGGTGCTGGTGGGCTCGGAGGTGAAGTCGCTGCGGGAGTCCAACGTGACGCTCACCGAGTCATACGCCCGGATGGCCGACGGCGAGCTGTGGCTTCAGTCGCTGCATATCGCCCCATACTCCCATTCCGCAGGGGAGTCAGGCCACGACCCTGATCGCCCCAAGAAGCTGTTGCTGCACCGGGTCGAACTGAACCGCATCAAGGCCCGCCTGGAACAAGACCGCCTCACGGTTGTTCCATTGTCCCTCTACTTCAAACAGGGTCGGGCCAAGGTGCAGATCGGTCTGGCCCGGGGCCGCCGTCGAGCCGACAAGCGACAAGCCATCGCCGAACAAGACGCCCGTCGCGAAGCCCGCAACGAGATGGGCCGAGCCGCCAAATCT
This sequence comes from Acidimicrobiia bacterium, assembly GCA_022822265.1. Taxonomy (GTDB): domain Bacteria; phylum Actinomycetota; class Acidimicrobiia; order Acidimicrobiales; family Bin134; genus Poriferisocius. The sequence goes on from JAJECA010000024.1 coordinate 20,739, forward strand.
GGGGGAATGCTGTCAGATTGAGCCGGTATCATGGCGGGGCACCTTGACAATCGTGCACACGGGGCTGATCGGTTTCGACGTTGGGACCGGGGGCTGCGCTGTGCGACCCGAGTTGCTCAGACTCGCAAAACGGGGCAACCAACTAAGCGGCAATGACCGTGAACTTCTCGCAGCCTGATCTTTCTGGCCTAGAGAAGCACCGCGACCGGTAACGGCACGCGGGGCCGGTCCATCGCAGCCCGGCAACAGAAGCGGTGGAGACAGTAGGGACAGACCACTGACGGCGGGAAAGACCGTTGGCTCCGGGGAACAGACCCGGTGGCGGATCCCTTAGCGGGGGTCACCCGACCCGGCGACGCGGCTGCCATCGACGCCGCACACCGGGAATGGTCGTATCACAGTCAGATCTCGCCCAGCGGACGGGGGTTCGATTCCCCCCAGCTCCACTTCGGCCAGATCAATTGAATAACACTTGTGGCCCGTAAGTGGATTCAATCAGTTGACAATACCAATATTCACTTTATCTTCATCATTAGCATATTCAATAATTTGCCTTACATTGGCAAGAGGCTTCGCCTGTGTGGATTAGTTACGGGACGGCTGATTAGTCGATCACGATGCCCGTTTGTTGGTTTCCTAGGTCAATTATCTGCGACGCTGTTAGCGCATTCAATACCGAATTGTCGTGACACTTTCTCAACTTCTGTTAGGGTGAGCACTCAAATGAACTCTCATCCATACAAAAAACCATGACCTCCACAACTAGTCTTCAATATTCAGCCAATTCTGAGAGCCCTGACGAAGGCGAGTTGTCAACCGCCCTTGGCAATTGCGTTTCGATGCTGGCAGAAGCAGCTTCTTTCGCAGAGACTCTTGAGATTGAACGTGCCAATCTCGACTCAAATGAGTATGCGGTGATGGCACTCTTCACCCAGCGAAGCGAGTGGACCGCAACTCAGCTAGTCGAGGAACTGTCACTTGATCCATCACACATAAGCCGCCTGGTAGCAAACCTGGTTGATCGGCGCCTGTTGCGCCGACGGCGGTCGAGAACCGACCGGCGCGTGGTCCATCTCGCTTTGACCGATCACGGAAGCGACATGATCGCCGAGGCGAGCAACAGGATCTTCACCTACCAGCACAGACTCCTAGAAGAGGTGGGCAGCAAGGAGCTGGGCAGCTTCTTCTCCACCGCCCACAAGGTGTTCCAGAAATACACCGAGATCAAGGCCGCCTCCCACCAATAGGCCGCTCGGCACCAGTCGGCCATTCGAGTGCGGCCGACTGGGTCCGCTTCGGAATCGTAACCTTGCCCGAACACCACGCTAGTTGATCCCAACTAACACAATGTGATAAAAACATTGCTCGAAAATAACATTGTCGAGTAAATGTCATGACCCAAGACCCGAAAAGCCAGCACCGGGGCCAAGCTGAGCTGTCCATGCTGGGCGATCTGTCAGCCGCTTTTGGCGACTGCGTCTCGTCTATGGCGAAGGTGATATCTGTAGCGGTCGATCTCGAGATTGAGCGGGCCGGCCTCAATTCAAAGGAATTCGCTGTGATGCAGCTGTTCTGCCAGCAACCCGAGCGGACCGCCACCGAGCTTGTCGAAAAGACGTCTATCGACCCTGCGCACATGAGCCGCCTCGTCGCCAATTTGGTGGATCAGCGCCTGTTGCGCCGGCGACGGTCGAGATCTGACCGGCGGGTTGTCAATCTCGTGTTGACCGACGCCGGAAGCAAGATGATCGCCGAGGCACACACCAGGATCATCTCGTACCAAACTGCCCTCTTGGAAGATGTGAGCGACCAAGAGCTGAGCGGGTTTCTTGCCACTTCCCGCAAGGTCATCCAGAACTACGCCAACCTGGCGCCCACTCAATCCTGAGGCTCCGGCCTTGGCATGCGGTAGCCGACGCGGGGAACAGTGATTATGTAGCGGGGGCTTTTGGCCAGGTCGCCGAGCTTGTGCCTTAGGTTCTTGACCATCGTGCGCATGGGGCGGAAGTCTCCAGCGCTGTTCGGCCCCCAGATTTTCTTCTGCAATTGATCGTGGGTCAGTGCCACACCCGGGTTGGCTGACAGCTCCACGAGTAGGCGATATTCGGTGGGGGTTAGATCGACGATGCGACCGGCCACCGACACCGAACGCTGGGCGTAATCGATGGCCAGTTCGTCGAAGAGGTAGGACGCCGGCGTGCCCGATCTCTTGCGCAGGGCGGCCTTGACCCGTGCGGCCAGCTCGGTGGTGGAGAATGGCTTCACGATGTAGTCGACAGCGCCCATCTCAAAGGCCTTGGCAATGAGATCCTCCTGGTCGAAGGCCGACAGCAGGATCACCGGCATGCCGCCGGTCATCTGGATGTCTCGCATCAGCTCCATGCCGTCTGTGCCTGGAATCATCATGTCGAGCAACACCAACTGGGGATTGGCCTCCTCTATCAGGTCGGCCACCTGCTGGGGATCCCCGGTCACCACTGGGTCGCAGCCCTCGCCCTGGAGCGCGTCCCGAATGAACTTGAGCGTCCTAGGGTCGTCATCAACAGCCAGGACACGCGGCTGGTCGCTTCCGCTGGATCGCGGGGCGCGAGCCCCGCTTCGAACGCCTCCGGCGATCGCCCTGTCAGTGCCCTCTTCGGCGGTTGGAATGGTGAACGTGAATCGGCTGCCCAAACCCGGCCCGTCGCTCTCGGCCCAAATCCTGCCCCCGTGGGCTTCCACAATCCCCTTGCAGATGGCCAGACCCAGATCGAGGTCGCGACTTTGATTGCTTCCCGGCGGCCGGGAGTACTTGCTGAACAGGTGAGGAATCCACTCGGCGGCAACGCCTCGGCCATCGTCGGAGACGGAGAAGGCAACGTGGACATCGTCGGCAACGGCGTCGATTCGTATGGTCGACGTCTCATGGGAGCTGCGAGACGCATTGGTCAGGAGATTGCCGAAAACCTGGACTAGGCGACGGCGGTCCGCAAAGACCAGGGGCAACTCCGGGACAAGGTTGATTCGAACATTGTCTCGACCACCGGCGCTGATGAAGGTATTGCGAGCCTCGTCAACAACCCGAGGCACCTCCAATGGCTCTGGATCCACCGACAGCGTGCCCGTGTCGATCCTCACAACGTCGATCAGATTGCCGACCAGATCCCGCATGTAGTCGGCCTGCTCGCTGATGATCCGGTGATACTGGGACACCTCAGCGGGGTCCAACGAAGACTCCGTCTCCAACAGCGTGGCCACCGAGCCCTTGACGCTGGCCAGCGGCTTTCGAAGCTCATGACCCACGATTCCCAGGAATTCGGCGCGCAGCCGCTCCAGCTCCGACTGTTGCGTCATGTCCTGAAAGGTGGCCATGACCGACTCAAGCTTCCCGTCGTGCGAGCGGACGGGGGTGGCGTTGACCAAAAGGACGATGTTCTGCCCTCCGGGAATCTCGATGACGATCTCCTCGTCCCGCACCGTCTCCCCCAGGCTCAGCGCCTCGACGATAGAGGTACCCTCCGGCGATATCTTTCGGCCATCAGCCCGGCTGAAAACCAAGGCGCTGAGGAGATCCTCCAAGGAGCCCTCGGGAAGACGCCTCTCGCGGACGATCCTGCGAGCTTCCCGGCTGACCGACCGGGTTGCCCCGGTTTCAGCATCGAACACCACCAGCCCTAATGGCGCTGTGTTCACCAACGTCTCCAGGTCCACCCTGGCCTGAAGCTCCTGTTGGTATCGACGGGCATTGGAGATGACATGGGCGGCCTGCGAGGCAAACATGACCAACGTCTCCTCGTCGTCGGAGGTAAACCCTTCCTCTGCCTCCGTGGCCAGCAGTTCATTTTCCTTCTCGGCCAAAAAGATCCCGCCAACCCGCTCACCCTGGTAGCGGATCGGTGCGCCCAAAAAGGAGACTCCCGAATCCCGTGGCACCGGAAAGCGCACCTCGGGAAGACCCAGCTCTTGCAAGTGACCGGGCAGGTCCCGTACCCGAAGCGGATTCTCAATCCCAAACACCGCATCCAACACCTCCCACTTCTCCGGAAGGCCCCACAAATCTTCATTCTGCTCGGACGTGAAGCCAGAAGAGAGAAAATCCACCACCTCTGCCTGGACATCGACCAGCACCATCACCCCGAATTGGGCCCCAATCAGCTGTCGGGCGCTGTCCAACACCCCCTGCAATACCTCGTCGAACTCCAAACTCTCATTGATCCGCAAGCTCGCTTCGCTCAACTTGGACAATCGCTCCCGAAGACGCCCGACCTCCGAGGTCAACTCGCCAACCTGGCTCACCGGCCTGCCCTCCGGCCAAGCCTGTTCCAGTTGCTCACATGGGATGCGCCATTGGAACCGCTAATCATCATAACTATGTCATAACCTAGCGGTTTCGCCCTCGCCTCGCCGGAGGACAGCCTGGTACCGAAAAAAATCTACTAATCGGCCGATTCGACGAGACTCTTGATGTTCTTCTCGATCTTGTCGGTCGTCGAGCGGAAGCCAGCCAGCTCTCTGCTGCCCACGCCACGAAGGAGCGCCGCCTCGTGAGCTTCCATCTGCTCGGAGATCTCTTCGGCCAACTGCGCCCCTAGGTCGGTGAGGGTCAGGTGAACCACACGGCGGTCGGAACGGGCCCGCCGTCGGCGCAGCAGGCGGTTGTCAACCATCTTGGCTACGAGCCTGCTCATGCGAGATGGATCGACATCAAGGTGATCCAAAAGCTGTGTTGCGCTCCATTCTTCCTGCTTTGCGAAGAGTTGCAACACAGCAAACTCATTCGCATGGAGGTTGTGGCGCTTGACCTCCCGCCTAATGCACAATGCAATTGCGCCGTTCAGGGACGCCGCGCTTTCTTGCAGTGTCATGGGCTGGTCGTCCTGTTCCGATTGAGAGGATTGTTCAGACACTTGCTGCACCTTGCTTGATGTTGTGGGCTGGTCGCTGCGAAGCGATCCACTAAGTGGCTCACTTCGTTAGAACAGAATACAAAATCAAACGCGCAACATTCAGGTTTAGTAGACAACTGCCAATCCAATAATAGCTGATCGTCCCTATGAATTGACTAGACCGTTGGCTAAATCAACCGTAAACATCATGACTAAATCACATAATGATCACAGTTCTATTGCCTTGTATTACAGTGCTTTAGGCCTCGGTGGCTCGCCAAAAATACCAGGCGGCGACGCTGCGGTAGGGGCGGAATTGGTCGCCGAGCGGCTCGAGTTCATCGGCGGTGGGCGCCTCTGTCCAGCCGTGGGCTAGGCCGTATCCCCTGCGGACCCCAAGGTCGCCCACCGGCCAGACGTCGAGGCGGCGCAGCGAGAAGATCAAGAACATCTGGGCGGTCCACGTGCCGATTCCCCACACCTGGCTGAGCTCGTCGATTACCTCCTGGTCGGACATTCGTCCGAGGCGGGCCAAGTCCAGCGAGCCCTGCTCGCAGTGGGCGGCCAAATCGAGCATCGCCCGGGTTTTGGCCCCCGACAGCCCGGCGCTCCGCAGCGGCTTCTCCCCTAGCGCCAGCACCTTGCCCGGCGCCCACTCCGGCGTCTGCCCTCGCACCCGTGTCCAGATGGCGCTGGCCGCCTTTCCGGCCAGCTGCTGATAGGCGATCTCGCGGCTCAGCACTTCGAAACGCTCCCTCACCGGTGGCTTGGGTCCGAATCGGGCCGGGCCGAACCGCTCAACCAGGCCGGCCATCACCTCAGATGCCTGGGCCAAGGCACGGCTTGCTTCAGTCAAGCCGGCTCTGCTCATGCCAATTCCCCAGACTCGATCAGGTGTAGGAGCTGCGTTACCCGTCAGGCGCCGGCATCGCCGCCGGCTTGACGATAACCCGGGCGATGCGCCGACCGGTGACCCGCTCCACCAGCAGCTCCCAGCCGTCCATGACCAGCGTTTCCCCCTCTTCGGGAACGTGACCCAGGGTGTTGAATATCAGGCCGCCCACGGTGTCCCAATCGCCGTTGGGCAGCGGCGCCCCCAGCACCTCGCTCAGCTCGTCAATGGGAACTCGGCCGTTCACCCGCACCGTTCCAGGGGCCACCCGCTCGATCATGGGCTCCTCAATGTCGAACTCGTCGACGATTTCGCCCACGAGCTCCTCGATGAGGTCTTCCAATGTGACCACTCCGGCGGTGCCGCCGTACTCGTCCACCACGATGGCGATGTGGAACTTCTCGGCCTGCATCTCCCGCAACAAGAGAGCTATGCGCTTGGTCTCTGGCACAAAGCGAGGCGTCCGGGCAACTGCTGCCGCAGGGGAGTCTTCGCCCTGATCCCGCTCGGCCCGCATCAGGTCTTTGGCGTGGACCACGCCAACCACGTCGTCGATGCCCTCGGCGTACACCGGCACCCGGCTATAACCATGCTCGATGACGATGCCGATGGCCTCTCCCACTGTGTGTTGGTCGCTCATCGCCACCGTGTCGGTTCGAGGCACCATCACCTCCCGCACCACCGTGTCGCCGAACTCGATGATCTGGCCGATCAGCTCTCGTTCCTCGGGCTCTATGGCGTCGGACGCTTCGGCCGCCTCGGCCATGGCCAGCAGCTCTTCCTCCGACACCTGAGGTGCTTCCCGGCGCCAGCTGGCCTGAACCAGCCGCCGCAGCAATCCGAATCGGCCCAACGCGCTCATGATGATCCCGAATTCTGCGCGGCGACACCCGAGGCCGCAGCAGGGGCGAGTGCCGGGGCGACACCCGAGGTCGCAGCCAGGGCCAGAAACTCCTGCTCCCGACTCTCCATCTTCTCGGCGTCGCGGTCGTCTATGTGGTCATAGCCCAGCAAATGCAAGGCACCGTGCACCACCAGCAGGGCCATCTCTTCTTCGACCAACCTGCCGCACGCGGCGGCGTTGGCCGCGGCCACCGACGGGCAGATCACCACGTCGCCCACCAGCCGGGGCTCATCGGGACCCCGGGGGGCGCTTCCGTCGTCGGCGCCGAAGGCGAGCACGTCGGTGGGACGTTCGACTCCTCGATGGGTGGTGTTGAGGGCGGCCATCTCGTCGGCGTCCACAAACGAGAGTCCTGCCTCCCAGGGAATCGACACCTGCTCCTCGGCGAGGACACGGCGCATCAGCTCGGCCCAACGGCCTTCGTCTACGGTCAGGTCTCGCTGGCGGTCGAAGACCACAACCACCTCTCCATCGATGTCAGAGTCGCTGGGTCTAGGAACCCCGTCACGGTCGGCCGTCACTGCTGGGCCCGCTCGTAGGCGTTCACAATTTCGGCCACGATGGGGTGGCGGACCACATCGCGAGAACTCAGATGGACGAACGACAAGCCGTCGATGCCAGCCAGGATCTTCTCTAGAGACACCAGCCCGCTGCGGCCCCCCTCGACGTCCACCTGGGTGACATCGCCGTTCACCACCGCTCTTGAGCCGAACCCAATGCGGGTCAAAAACATCTTCATCTGCTCGGGTGTGGTGTTCTGGGCCTCGTCGAGGATGATGAAGCTGTCGTTGAGGGTGCGGCCCCGCATATAGGCCAGCGGGGCGATCTCGATTACCCCCCGGTCGATCAGGGATTGCACCTCCTCGGCGTCGAGCATGTCGTAAAGGGCGTCGTAGAGCGGGCGCAGATAGGGGTCAACTTTGGCGATCATGTCGCCGGGCAGAAATCCCAGGCGCTCCCCCGCCTCCACCGCGGGCCTAGTCAGAATTATCCGCTCCACGCTGTGGGCTTTCAGCTCTCGAACAGCGGTGGCCACCGCCAGCCAGCTCTTGCCGGTGCCGGCCGGTCCGATGCTGAAGGTGATGATGTTGCTCCGCATGGCGTCGACATAGCTGCGCTGGCCAGCTGACTGGGGGCGGATCACCCGGCCCCTCCCCGACCGCAGCACGTCGGTGTCCATCACCCCCGAAGGGCTCTCGTCTGCCTCTACCATCTTGATCGCCCGGCCCAACGTACGGGAATCGAGTTGGTGGCCACCCTGCACGAGCAGGATCATCTCGTCGAACAGGCCGGCGACGCGGTCGGCGCCTTGGCCCGACACCGTGATCCGGTTGCCCCGAACGAAGATGTCGGCATCGGGGAACGACTGCTCAATCTGGCGGAGATGTTGATCGCGCTCGCCCAACAGGGCCGCCATGAGCCCGTTGCGCGGAATATCTATGGTGACCGGCGCTGCGGTGGTCATTCAGGAGTCGGAACCTGCGTCGCTGTCATCGCCCCCCGAACCGGCATCGCCGAGGGGGACAGGGTCGGGATACAGATGCCCGAGTGTGCCGGGCTCAATGCGGCTGCGCTCGATGAAGGCATCCACATCAGCCTGTTTGACCCGGATAACTCGACCCATTCGATAGGCGGGCAGACCCCCCTCATTGATGAACCGATACAGCGTTCGCGTGGTGATTCCCAGCCGCTTTGCTGCGGTCTCGGTGTTCAGCCACACAATCTGGGTGTCGCTCATCTACTTACACTCTAACCCGTTCCTCCGCCTTCGCACCCCAAATTCTCGGCAAAGTCCATGCTGGCCCCAGATTTCTGGAGTCACTGACTTTCGTGAACTGTCATACCGCTTCACTCGGCGGCGGCGGGTCGTTGGCATGGCGGAGCATTTGCACCGCACTCACGATGAGCAAGATGGCGAACAGGATTCCCGACAATCGGGGGCTGAGTGCGCTGGCGCCCAAGGCACCGACAAATGCCGAGGCCACCCCCGATGCCCCCACGGTAAGCGCCGACTTGGGTTCGATGTTGCCGGAGCGACGGTTCCGCAAAGTGCCGATGATGGCGGTGGGAAGGATCACCAGCAATGAGGTGCCCTTGGCGGTGGGATCCGCAAAACCGAACAACAGGATCAGTGCGGGGATCATGATCACCCCCCCACCCACACCCATGGTGCCCGACAACAATCCGGTGGCCAGGCCGCAGCCCACATAGGCGATGGCCAGAGCCGCGGTGATGTCGCTGTGGCCGTCGGTGTCGGGGGCGAATGCCAAGAAACGGGCCGCGGTGGCCAATAGCAGCAGGGCGAACCCGATGCGGAGCGACCGGATGGGAATGTGGTCGAGCAGGGAAGTGCCCGCGGTTACGCCCACGGCCGAACCCGCGAAGATCAGCAGACCGGGTAGCCAGGCCACTGAGCCCTCCAGCAGGAACCCGCCCAGCGCCGACGCGGAGATGAGCACCATGGCCCCCAGCGACGTGCCGTGGGCTCTGCGCTGCTCCATGCCCAAAATCAGCACCAAGCAAGGGACCATGAGGATCCCGCCGCCGACTCCGAACAGCCCGGACAAAAAGCCGGTGGCCACCCCAACCCCGACTGGCCCCCACTTCGAGTTGTTCATGACGCGCCGATGATTGCAGCGTCAGGGGCTATAACGGCAGTCACTCGGCCGCGGCCTGCTCGCGGAGCACGTACTTCAGGACCTTGCCCGAGGCGTTGAGGGGCAATGCCTCGGTGAATCGCACTCGGCGAGGCACCTTGTAGTTGGCCATCTGGTCGCGGCACCAGGCAATGACATCGGTCTCGGTGAGGTCGGCATCGGGGGCAAGCACCACGGTGGCCACCGCCACTTCGCCCAGTCGGTCGTCGGGCATCCCGATCACCGCCACCTGTCCGATCTGGGGGTGGGCCAGCATGATGTTCTCGATCTCGGCCGGATAGGCGTTGAAACCGCCCACGATGAACATGTCCTTTTTGCGGTCGGTGATGTCGATATTGCCCTGTTCGTCCATCACCCCGATGTCGCCGGTGTGGAGCCAGCCGTCGACGTCGATGGTCTCGGCGGTCTGGGTGGGGTCGTCCAGGTAACCCAGCATCACGTTGTAGCCCCGCACCACAATCTCGCCGGGCTCGCCTCGGGGCATCTCGTTGCCGTCGTCGTCGGCGACCTGCACCTCCACGTCGGGGATGGCCCGCCCAGAGGTGTTGGCGATGGTCTCGGGGTCGTCGTCGTGACGGCACATGGTGGCGATTCCCGACGCTTCGGTGAGGCCGTAGCCGGTGACGATGTTCTCGAACCCCAGACGGGACCGCATTTGGATGATCATCTCCACCGGAATGGCGGCGGCTCCGGTTACCGCTAGGCGGAGGGTCGACATGTCGAAGCTGTCTAGGTCGGGATGATTCAAGATGGTCTGGTAGATGGCCGGCGGTCCGGGGAGCATGGAGATCCGCTCTTCGGGCACTCGGGCCATCACCGCCGGGACGTCGAACACCGCGTGGGGGATGTTGGTGGCCCCGGTCATGAGGCAGGCCAAGATGCCGGAGTTGAGGCCGAAGGCGTGGAAATAAGGATTGACGATGAGGTAGCGGTCGCCGGCCCGCAGGCCGATCACGTCGCACCACGACTTGAAGCCCCGGCAGATGGCGGAGTGGATGAGCATGGCACCCTTGGGCAGGCCAGTGGTGCCCGAGGTGAACATGATGTGGCACAGGTCGTCGCCCTTGACCGAGGCGGCCCGGGCATCGCCGTCGGCCTCGGCAACCTGGCCGGCCCGCTCGAGAAAATCGGAGAATCGGGTTGTGCCCTCCGGGACAGACCCCCGCAGCACCACGATCTCGTCGAGGCTGTGGCCGCCGTCGGCGTTGCGCAGCAGCGCCACGTAGTCGGTGTCCAAGAAGTCGGTGACCGTGAACAGAATGCGAGCCCCCGACTTCTGGAGAATGAAGTCGGCCTCGCGGCCCTTGAACCGGGTGTTCACCGGCACCAGCACGCCGCCGGCCATGTGGATGCCCAGGCCAGCCACCACCCACTCCCAGATGTTGGGCGCCCACACCGCCACCCGGTCGCCCGGCTCGATGCCAGAGGCCATCAGCGCGCGGGCTGAGGCTCGGATGCGCTCTCGCAGCTCGGGGAAGGTCCAGCGCACTTCGCCGTCCACCAGGGCTTCCAGGTCGGGAAACCGGCGGGCCGCGTCATCCACCAACTCGCAGATTGTGGTCCACGAAGCATCGGACATGGCTGCGACCCTAATTCACTGCTTTCGCCACTTCGGAGTTGGCCAGCTAGTCGGCAGCTTGGACCGCACCTTGGTTGATGAGGCGGGCTATTTCGTCGGTGCTCAAGCCTAGATCGTCGGCCAAGATGGAGCGGGTGTCCTCGCCCCGTCGGGCGGTTCGGGGTGTGACACCCACGGTGGCGTTGCCCATGGCGAACGGTTTTGCCGGCACCGGAATGCCGGGGCGGATCTCGGCAATGAGCCCCCGGTCGGCTGCCCAGTCGCTGGCGGCCAGCTCGGCCACTGAGCTGATACGGGCCGCGGGCAACGGCTGTTGCTCCACCACTTCGGCCAATTCCTCGTAGGTCGAAAAGCCGGCCACCAGGCCTCGCAGTATGGCAAGGGCCTCTTCACGGGTGGGCTGATCGGGGCAATCGTCGGCATTGCCGCCGAGAGCGGCTACCCAGCGAGGCAACATCTGTTCAGGATTGCCGATCAGCGACACCGCCTGGCCGTCGGCGGTGCGGGCGACGGCGTAGTTCCAGGTGTCGAAATCCCGGGGTCCGTCGTAGCCCGAGAGGTCGTTGCCAGCCTGGTCGTTGGCGTAGACGAGCGTTTCGGCCATGGCAATGTCGAGGTGCTGGCCGGTACCGGTGTGCACTCGCTGGTAGAGCGCAGCCAGCACTGCCGACACCGAGATGAACCCGGCGTAGAGATCGCCGTGCTGGTGGATCTCCTGGAGCGGCTCGCCCTCTCGGAGTCGGGCGGCCAACTCGATGGTGCCGGCCACGGCGTGCATCATGGGAGCGTGGGCTCGGCGATCGGTCCACGGCCCGGTCTGGCCGAACCCGGTGATGGAGCAGAACACCAGCCGAGGGTTGCGGGCCGACAGGTCTTCGTAGGACAGCCCGTAGCGGGCCATAACGCCGGGGCGGTAGTTCTCCAGCAGCACATCAGCCCGGTCGGCCAGCGCGGCCAACACACCTGGCCCGCCGTCGGCCTTGAGATCGACACAGATGTTGCGCTTGCCCGCGTTCATGTGGCTGAACGTGACCCCGATGCCGTCGTCGTCAACCGGGGGAACCGGGCGGGTGAGGTCGCCGGAAGGAGGCTCCACCTTGATGACGTCGGCCCCCAGGTCGGACAGCACCCGTCCGCAGATCGGTCCGGAGAATATCCGGGTGAGGTCCACCACCCGTATGCCGTCGAGCGGGCCGCCGGTCATGGTCTGTTAGCGGCTGTGGACGCGGCCGTGCCCGACCCGCCGCCACAGAGGCAGCCGATCGGGCACGGCACGGTGGCTATTGATTCAGTTGGCTTACCGGTTGGGATCGCCGTAGCAGACGAATTCGTAAGCCACCTCATATTCGGCCTCCACCACCTGCACCATGCCAGTGCAGTCGGGTGCCACAACGTGATCGGCGGGGAACTTCACTGGACCAAGCCCACCTTGTTGCTGAGCGGACTCGAAGCCGTCGATGTTGACCGCTTGGTAGAAGCTGGCGGTGTTCAGGTCTTCGCCAGCGGCAGCAATCATTTGGATCATCAGATCAGCCGACCAGTAGCCGACCAGGCTGCCGAACCCGGGGAAGGCCCCGACTTCTTCGTAGTCGGCCAGAAGCTGCTGGATGGCCGGCTCGGAGGCCTCCACCGGAGGCACCTGGGTCACGGCGTATCCGCCCTCTAGGGCCTGGCCCAAGTCGGGGCTGGATCCGGGGAGGCCGGGAACGTAGGTCAGGTAGTCGGCCACCGGGCCCTCATATCCCGAAGCGGCGATGGACGCCTTGAGGGTGATGGCTCCGGCAAAGTCGGTGGAGAGAATCACCAGGTCGGGCTCGTGCTCTAGCACCGTGTTCACGAATCGGGTGGGATCGGTGATGCCGCCCGCGGTCTGGGTGGGCACAAAGTCGTTGAAGGCCAGCTTGCCGGCCCACAGATTCTCGTACAGCGCATGGCCGGCGCGACCGGCGTCGTCATCGCTGTTGAAGATGCCGACCTGGATGTCCTCGGTGCCGAAGAAGTCGTACCAGATGTTCTGGACCGACACGAGGGGATCAGCGCCCTCCACTCCGAAGGCAAATCCGCTCAGGCAGCCGTTGAACCCGAAGCCCCAGTCGTTGGGAGCGCAGAAGCCGGGCATGAACCCCCAGCCGGTGAACGGCACCTGGTTCTCATCCAGGTAGTCGGTGGTCTGGGGAAGCGAGACCGCCGAGGTGACCATGATGCCGAAGACCTCGTCGTTCTCCACCATGCTGCGGGCCCCCTCGAAGTTGGCCTGCGGATCGCTGCCATCGTCCACGAACTGGACCAGCTCGACCGACCGGCCGCCGGGCAGCTCGCCGTCGCGGTTGGCCCGGCCGAGGCGGGCATTGATGCCGTCGGTGAATCCGCCGTACAGCGCATCCTGGGTCATCGCACCGAGGCGAACGGTGTCGTCGCTTACACCCCGGGTGGAGGGCTCGAAGTCGATCTCGTAGGTGTAGGCACCCCAAGTGCGGGAGGTGGCCATCTCCTCGTCGTCCATGGGCTCCTCATCCATGGGCTCCTCGTCGTCCATGGGCTCTTCGTCGTCTTCGTGCTCGTGATCCTCGTCGTCTTCGTGCGCGTGATCGTCGTCGTCCTCGTGATCGTGATCATCGTCATCGTCCATAGGAGCCTCTGTGGCCTCAGGCGCAGGCGCAGGCGCCGCTGCGCCGTCGTCATCGTCGTCGTTGCCGCACGAGGCGACCACCAACGTCAACGCGGCCAAGAGCGCGAGAAGCTTGTACAGCAGTGATTTCTTCATTTCCCCCTCCGAGATTTGGGCTTCGGACATAGTAGGACAGCGACCATCGACTGTCATCCTTGGGAAGCTCAGTTTGTTGGAGAGGTGGCTTCCCCGAGGTAGGCGGCGTCGAGCTGGTCGTGGTCCACCTCGGATCGGGGGCCGTGCCAGGTGATGTGGCCCAGGCTGATGAACGCCACCGAGTCGGCGATCTCCAGCACGTCGCGGGCCTTCTCCTCCACCAGCAGCAGAGCCACACCCCGCTCCTTGAATTCGATGAACAGCTCCAGGATCTGATTCACGATCAGCGGGGCCAGCCCCAGCGACGGCTCGTCGGCAATCAGCACCTCGGGGGGATGGGCCAGCAGGGGCGCAAGGGTGAGGATCTGCTGCTCGCCCCCGGAGAGGTTGCCGGCCAACTGGTTCTGGCGCTCCCCCAAGATGGGGAACCGCTCGCAGCACAGCTCGCGGTCTTCGGGGTTAGGCAACCAGAGCTGCATGTTCTCTCGGACGGTGAGGCCGCTGAATATGCCCCGGGCCTCGGGGGCCAGCACCACGCCCCGGCGGGCCCGGCGGTGGCTGCGCAGCGAAGTGATGTCTTCCCCGTTGAGCCGGACCACCCCATGGGTGGCGGGCAGCAAGCCCGAAGCAACCGAACAGGTGGTGGATTTGCCGGCGCCGTTGGGACCCAACAGCGCGGTGATCTCGCCCCGGGGCACCGAGAGATCGATTCCGTGCAGGGCCTCTACTAATCCGTAGCTAGCCCGCACATTGACCAGCTCCAACGCCGGCGGGTGATCGCCCACGTACTGGTCGCCCGAGAGCTCGCCTGGCTCAGACGGTTCGGCCGGATCGGAGGCGGCCACCGCAGGAACCGAAGCGGTGACCGCGGCTGGAACCGGCTCGGCAACGACGGATCCCTCGCTCCAGGCGGCCAGGCGTCGGCGCCAGGCGTCGCGGCGGGCCCGGTTCTGGGCGGCGGTGAACGCAAGGATTCCATCGGGCTCGCGGGCGAGCTGCATGGCACCCAGGCCGAACATGAAGGCGGTGATGTTGCGGGCCTCGTCGTATTGGTCGAACCCGTCCCAGTCGATGGGATACCAGGAGTACACCCGGGCCAGGCAGATGAAGGCCAATACCGCCAGCACGCCGAGAATGGGAGGCGAGAACGGCAATCCCACCTGACGGTCGCGCAAAGCGGTGGCCAGCGCCGCCGCCCCGAGCACCGAGGCCACCAGCACCACGTGCCACGACTCCATCCAATCCCAGTGCCAGCCGGTTCCGAACGTGTGGCCGCTGGCCGCCACCATGATGCCGGCCATCACCGCGGCGCCGGGACGGCGGATGCCTACCAAGATCACCACCGCCAGCCAGAACAGCCCGGCTTGGGTAGTGGCGGTGAACGGGGTCACGTTGCCGATGAACGTGGCAAAGAACACCCCGCCGAACCCGGCCAACAGCGCCGAAAGGGCGAACACCGCCAGCTTGGTGCGCACGATTGAATGTCCCGAGGTGGCCGCGGCAGGTTCGGAGTTGCGCACCGCGATGATGGCCCGACCGGTGACCGATCTCTGGAGGTTTCTCACCAACCAGCCCGCGGCCAACACCAGAATCACCAGCAGCACCGCAAGGGACTTCGTGTCTTGGAAGTCGAACAGCCCCAGTTGGGGGCGGGGGATGTCCCACCCCTTGGTGCCCTGGCCGTTTTTGAACCAGCTCCACTCGAACAGCACCCGCTCGCTCATGAAGGCCAGCGCCAGGGTGGCCAGGGCCAAGGGCAAACCACCCAACCTCAGGGCGGGCAGTGCCACGATCACGCCGAGCACCCCCGCGATTATCACGCCCACGATCAGCGCGGGAATGAACGGCAGCCCGGTCTTGTCCAAGATCAGACCGGCGGTCATGGCGGCCATGGTCACGAAGGCCGCTTGGGCCAGGCTGACCATGCCGCCCAGGCCGGTGAGCAGCACCCAAGACATGAACACCAAGCCAAAGGCCAAGCCGGTGACCCACAGCCCCAACCAGAACTGATCGGCGAAGACGAAAACCTGGAGCACGATGAACCCCGCCCCCAGCACCCAGGGCAATTGCACCCGCCATTTCGGGAGGTCGTCGGTGTAGACGGTGGCTGGAGGCGCGTCGGCCACTACGCCACTGCGACGAGTCCGATCCCGCGCCATGAACAGCAGACCCACCAGCAGCACCACGAAAGGCACCGAGCTTTCGAAACCGCGGATGTCCTGGGCGAACGTGGCATACCGGCCTACCCAGCTGGTGACCACGCCCAAGGCCACGCCGCCGGCGAATGCCAGCGGTATGGAGCGCAGCCCGCCAATCACCGCGGCAGCAGTGGCGATGAACATGAACACGTTGTACTGATTGGACTCGAGCGAGTTGAACACCGGTGCGCCGATCACCCCGGCCAGCCCGGCCAGCATGGTGCCGATGATCCAGGCGGCCGACGAGGTGAACGACTCGCTGACCCCTCGCAACCCGGCCAAATCGGGGCGGTCCACCACTGCCCGCATCTGGAGCCCGATTCGGGTGTGGCGCATCAGCGCCCACAACGCCACCGCGACAACCACCGCCACCACCAGCACCGCCCACTGATTGCTGCTGATGCGCAGGTCGAAGCTGCCGAGGTCGTAAGTCCAGGTCTCGCTGGGCACCTTCCACACCCCGGGGGTGAGGAACACGTAGTCGGTGGATTGCAGGCCCCAGTCCCACGTCTTGGTGCCCAAGTCGACCAGCAAATCGGTGAGCGCGGGCAACGCCACCAGAATTCCGATGGTGGCCATGACTTTGGCCGCGTCGTTGGCCCGGGCCAGGGGTCGGAATACCGCCACGTTCAGGAGCTGGCCCAGCAGCGGGCAGAACACCACCACCACGAGGAAGAACGACAGCAGCCTCATGCCCAGGCTCTCGATGCCCAGGGCATTGATCAGCTGGAAGTAGAGCATGGCCGAGGTGTAGGCGATACCCCCGTAGGCCAGGTTGAATATGCCGGTGGAGGTGTAGCTCAGCGTGAGCCCGGCGGCGATCAGCGAGTAGATGGAGCCGGCAATGGCCCCGCTCACGAGCAATTGGATGAACTCGCCCACCCGATTATTTCCCCCTGGACTATTCGACCTGCGCCACTCTAGTGGCCCACCCCGATCAGTACATTCGTTGGATGGACGATGTGCTGTTGGACGACCTCGCCGCCGAGCACGAGGTATTGGACGAGCTGGTGGCTTCGCTGCCTCCCGACGTGTGGGCGAAGCAGTCGCCGTCGCCCGGGTGGACGCTGGCCCACCAGATCCATCACCTCGATGTGAGCGAAGGCGCTGCCCTGCTGGCCCTGACCGGCCACAGCGATCAGGTGTTCGCCCCCACTGGGCGCTGGCCCGACCGCCCCGTGCCTTCCGACCCGGCCGAGGTTCTGGCCAACTGGCGGGCGTCGCGGACGGCCAGCTTGGAGGTGATGGGCACGCTGAACGCCAAAGCCCCGATTATCTGGGGCGACGGCCCCATGACCTGCCGCTCGTTCGCCACCGCTCGATTGATGGAGACCTGGGCCCACGGCTTGGACTGCTTCACTACCGCCGGAATCGAACCGGTGGACACCGACCGGCTCCGCCACGTGGCCCACCTCGGCTTCCGAGCCCTCCCCTACGCCTTCCGCAACCAAGGAGTAACCCCGCCCGCCCCCCTGTCCGAGCTCCGCCTGGAGCTGACCTCGCCATCGGGCGAAACCTGGACCTACGGCGACGAGAATGCCCCCCAATCCATCACCGGCACAGCCAGCCACTGGTGCCGAGTAGCCACCCGCCGCATGCCCCCCGAGGACGCTGATCTGATCGCCGAGGGCCCCCTTGCCCAAGAAGTGCTCACCACTGCCCGCGCCTATCTCTCCGACGGCGCCTGACCCAGGTCTCTGCCAAGCCCGCTCCAAGAAAAACGTGCCAAACTTGGGCATGACCGCTGCGCGAGATCAGATCCGAGTTATTGACGTCGACACTCACCTAACTGAGCCCCACGACCTTTGGAGCAGCCGGGCCCCGGCGGACTACGTCGACCGGCTCCCGAAGGTGGCCGATGTGGACGGTCGGCCTCACTGGGTCCTCGACGGGGAGGTTCTGGGCTTCGCCACCGCCAGCGGGGTGGTGCGCCCCGACGGCTCCAAGGCCCTGGGCACCGACTTCATGGGCTGGACCATCGAGGAAGTCCATCCCGGCGCCTATGACATGGATGCCCGGGTGGAGGTCATGGACCAGATCGGCATCCACGCCCAGATCATTTACCCCAATCTGGCCGGCTTCGGCAGCCAGAAGTTCGGCCAGATCGAGGACGTGGAGCTCAAGCGGCTGTGCGTGTCGGTGTACAACGACGCCATGGCCGAGATCCAGGAGAACTCCGGCGAGCGCCTGTTCCCGATGGGGCTGATCCCCTGGTGGGACATCGAGGGCTCGCTGGCCGAAGCTGAGCGCATTGTCGGCCTGGGCCTGCGGGGCATCGTGATGTGCAGCGATCCGCAGTTGCGAGGGCTGCCCGACCTGGGCGAAGAGGCGTGGCGGCCGCTGTGGGAGTTCTGCTGCGACCACGAGCTGCCGGTGAACTTCCACATCGGGGCCAGCGAGAGCTCGATGGGCTGGTTCGGCACCTCGCCGTGGCCGTCGCAGGGCGACGACGAAAAGCTGGCCATCGGCTCAGCCATGATGTACTTGACCAACGCCCGGGTACTGGCCAACCTGATCTTCTCCGGTGTGCTGGAGCGCCACCCCACGCTCAAGATCGTGTCGGTGGAGTCGGGAGTCGGCTGGATCCCATTTGTGCTGGAGTCGCTGGACTACCAAATGGAGCAGCTCCGCACCGACGTACAGGCCCAATTCAGCCTGAGCCCAACCGAGTACTTCCGCCGCCAGATGTTCGGCTGCTACTGGTTCGAGGACCTGTCCCCCGACAAACTCATCAACCAAGTCGGACCCGAAAACGTGCTGTTCGAGACCGACTTCCCCCACCCGACGTGCTTGTACCCCTACGGCCTAGCTCAAGCCACCGACGCACTAGGCGATGTGGGTGATGACGTGGCCCGCAAGGTGCTCCAAGACAACGCCGCCGCCCTCTACAAGATAGCAGTCTAGCGGGTCCCTTCCCGCTTAGAGGTCTTCGTAGTCGATTCGGTCGGTGCGGGCGGGTTGGCGGCCGGTTTTGAACGGGCACAGCGGGGCGTCTACCAGCAGGAATCGGTGCCAGCCTTCCACTAGATCGTGGACCGAGGCTTGCCATCGGGTCAGGCCCGGGTCGGTGCGCTGGGATTTCTCGAAGTCGGCCCAGGTCTCCCAGGTAGGGATGGCCCACAGCAGGAAGGCCTCGTCGTCGGCCACCATGGCCGTTTCCCATGCACCGGCCAGCTCCCAGCCGAAAGGCTCATAGGCGGCCATGGCGTCGGTGCGGACCCGTTCTAGGAATTCGGCTGACGTGCCCCGCTTGAGGCTTACTTGCTCGTGGGCGTAGCACTCGCCGGTGACGCCGTCGGCGCACAGCTCCTCGATGGTCCGGGTCCAGGGGGCGGGCACCAGCAGCCGGTCGGTCCCCCTGCTGCGGTAGTTGGCCGCCTGGGCCCACCACTTGGCCAGCTTGGGGTCTTGGGCACCGGCGCCTTGGCACTCGAGGCGGAATGAGGTGGCCATGCCGTCCCAGCCGTCCTCCTCCCACAGGTTCAACACCTGGGGCCAGCCCCTTGTGGTGCCGACGATGGCCCACACCCCGTAGCAGAGCTGATCGCGCTCGTCTTGGGCGATGGGCGACCAGTTGGCCGTCATGTGGTGCATGTAGTTGGCCCGGTTGTGGCCGATGATGTCGATGAACTCGTGGATGTAGAGCTTTTCGTTGGCCACGATTAATCCTCGTCACCCCGGCCGAAGTTGGGGGTGCGCTTGTTCAAGAAGGCGTCCACCGCCTCGCGGTGGTCGTCAGTGTCGAAGGTGATGGCCTCCAGCGCGAAGGCCAGGTCGTAGAGGCGGTTGACCCGGTCTTCCAGCTCCTTGTTGCAGAGCCGCTTGTTGAACTCGACGGCGTGGCGGGGACCGGCGGCCAGCCGCTGGGCCATAGCGGTGGCCGCGGCTAGCACCTCGTCCGGCGGCACCACGTGGTTGACCAGACCAAAGCGCTCGGCTTGGTCGGCATCGAGCAGGTCGCCGGTCATGAGCAGCTCCTTGGCCCGGTTGAGCCCCACCAGCAGCGGCCACAGCACTGCTCCCCCGTCGCCGGCCACCAGCCCGGCGTTCACGTGGGGGTCCCCGATGCGAGCAGCGTCGCTCAGATAGACGATGTCGCAGAACAGGGCCAGCGAGGCACCCAAGCCGATGGCGTGGCCGTTGACCGCAGCCACCATCGGTTGGCGGACCCGCAGCGCCCCCCGGGCGATGTCGATGCCGTCGTCGAGCAGATCGGGACGGCCCTCGGGGTAGCCGGTTTCCAGGTTCTCCTCCATCACCGCGAAGTCGGCCCCCACGCAGAACGACCGGCCCGCGCCGGTAAGAACCACCGCCCGCACCTCGGCGTCGCCAGCGATGCGCTGATAGAGGTCCCGCAGGTCGAGGTGCATCTGCTTGTTGAGGCCGTTGCCCCGATCGGGCCGGTTCAGCGTGGCGGTGAGCACCCCGGAGGAGTCGAGCTCGGTGGCGATGGTTTCCAATCCATACCGGTCTGCCATGGAGTTAGCTTCGCACTAAGTGGTACGAGTGGGCGAAGCTAGGCGGATGCGAGCTTGGGTGGTCGAAGGGTCGGGGGCGCCGGATGAGGTGCTGCGGTTGACTGACAGGGCCGCACCCGATCCCCAGGAGGGAACGTTCCAGATGAAGGTGGGCGCGGTGGGCGTCGGCCTGCCCGACGTGTTCATGTGCCGGGGGGTGTATCCGCTGGGGCCGTCGGAGGGGTCGTTCACCCCCGGCCAGGAGGTGTGCGGGACGGTGGTGGAGGCCGGTGAAGGCGTCGACCTGAACCCCGGTCAGCGAGTGATGGCCGTCACATCGTTTCAGACCGGCGACGGCGGGTTCGCCGAGCTGTGCCTGGGCCTGGGGGGCTCGGCGTTCACCGTTCCCGACTCCATGGACGACGCCGCGGCGGCTGGATTCTTGATCCCCTACCACACCGCCTGGATCGGCTTGGTGCGCCGGGGAGGGCTGAAGGCGGCCGAAACCCTGCTGGTGCTGGGGGCGGCCGGCGGCACCGGGGCGGCGGCCTGCTCGCTGGGCGCCGCGCTGGGGGCCCGAGTGATCGGGGTGGCCAGCGGACCGGAGCGCTGTGAGACGGCCGCTTCTTTCGGCGCCCACCAGACGGTGGACCACCGGGAGGGCGATATCGCCGCGGCGGTCATGGAGCTGACCGACGGGCAAGGGGTCGACGTGGTGTACGACCCGGTGGGGGGTGATGCCTACACCGCGGCGTCACGGTGCGTGGCCCGCGACGCCCGCATCGTGCTCATAGGTTTCGCCAGCGGCGAGTGGGCGCCGGTGAACGTCCGCCACATGGTGCAGCGCAACTACTCGGTGGTGGGGGCCATTCCCGCCCGCTACAGCCGGGAGGAGCGGCTGGACGACCACCGCGAGCTCAGCGCGCTGTGGGACGCGGGCAGCCTCGCCTCGGTGGTCAGCGCCGCCTACCCGTTTGAAGAACTGCCCGAGGCGATGACCGCCCTGGAGTCTCGCCAAGTGGTCGGCCGAGTGGTGCTGGATCTGGGGGCGTGAGCGGGCCGGGCTGAGCCTGCCACCGCGACGGCGAGTATTCTGCCAGCCGCAGACACAAGCAAAGCACCGGGACCAAAGGGAGCACATCGTGGAATTCGCCATTTTCTTGCAGGGATCGCCTCGCCGGGGCGGGGCCCGCAGCCCCTACTGGGAACATCAAGCCTTTGAGAACGAGCTGGAGATGGTGCGGGTAGCCGACCAGCACAACTGGAAGTACATCTGGGTGAGCGAGCACCACTTCTTGGAGGACTACTCCCACACCTCGGCCAGCGAGGTGTTCATGGCCTACTCCTTCGCCCAGACCTCCCAGATCCACATGGGATCGGGAATCTTCAACCTGAACCCCATCGTGAACCATCCCATCAAACTGGCCGAGCGGGTGGCCATGCTCGACCACATGAGCAAGGGCCGGTTCGAATTCGGCACCGGCCGAGGGGCCGGCAGCCACGAGATCGGCGGCTTCGGCATCGACCCGTCGGAGACCAAGGCAAACTGGGACGAGGTGATCTGGGAATTCAAGAAGATCTGGGGCAGCACCGCCTACTCCCATCCCGACGGCGCCGCCTTCCAGACCCCCGAGACCGGCACATGGGGCACATTCAACGTGCTGCCCAAGCCCTACTGCCACTCCCACCCGCCCATGTGGGTGGCGGCGGGCAACACCCCCACCTATGAGAAGGCCGCTCGCCACGGCTTGGGCGTGCTGGGGTTCAACGTGGCCGCCATCTACGAGATGGCCCCCCATGTGGAGGCCTACAAGAACGCCATCCCCCATGCCGAGCCCGCCGGCGAGTACGTGAACGACAACGTGATGATCGCCAACGGCCTGGTATGCCTGGAAGACGGCCAGGAAGCTCGCCGGGTGGTGTGCGAGCAGATGCAGCTCAGCTACCTCCAGTCGCTGGTGTTCAAGTACCACGACACCTTCCCCAAGCCCGACGAGGTGCCTCCGTACCCCGTGATCATCCCCGAGCCCACCTTGGAGGACGTGGAGGAGCGCATCGAGGCCGGGTTCCTTTTGTGCGGCGATCCCGACGAGGTGCTGGAGCAGGTGAAGCGCTACGACGACATCGGCTGCGACCAGGTGTCGTTCGGGCTGCCCATCCAGCTCAGCCATGAGAATTGCCTGGAGACCATCCGGCTGTTCGGCACCCACGTGATCCCCAAGCTGGACAAAGACCCGCTGCACCGCAGCACCCGCCAGCGGATCGAGCATGCCGGCCCGCTGGAGATGACGCCCGACCCGCTCTACGAGGTTCCCCGGGCTGAAGAGCTCCAGTAAATGCCCTCCAATCGCCGGCTGGCGCGCGTCCGGGCGGCGCGCGTCCGGGCGGCGGGTCCTGTCACCTACGGCGGCCTGGCCGTCGGAGCGGCCAGGTCCGCCTGCGGTGCCACCCACCGCCCTCGGCTGATCCTCCAAACGCCATGAACAGCGGGAGCGTTGAACGGGAGGAGTTGCGCGAGCCGTTGGCTGGGTGGCTGGCGGAGCGGTTGGGTGCTCGGTCTGTGGAGATTGGGGCATTTGAGGTGCCTTCGGGGGGGTATTCGGCGGAGACTTTGTTGTTCGATGCCACCGTGGACCGGGGAAGCGGGCCGGAGGTGGAGCGGTATGTGCTGCGGCGGGAGCTGCCGGAACCGGCGGTGTACCCCCAGCAGGCGCCGGGCGAACTGGACGTCGAGGTGGACATTCAGTTCCGGGTGATGTCTGCGGTGGCCACCCACAGCGATGCCCCCATTGCCCCGCTGGTGGGCTACGAGGCCGATGATTCCACCCTCGGCGGTCCGTTCTTCGTGATGGGGTTTGTAGACGGTGACGTTCCCCGGGAAGACCCCATCTACACCGGCGCCGGCTTCTTCTTCGACGCCCAGCCCAGCCAGCGCCGCCAGCTGGTGGACCGGGGGCTGCGGACCATGGCCCAGATCCACGGCATCGACTGGCAAGCTGCCGAACTCAACTGGCTGGTGGCCGCCGGCGACCAGCCGGGCACCGCCACCCAGGTGCGAATCTGGCGGGACTACTCCGACCGGGAACTCGAAGGCCGCAACCATCCGGTGCTGGAAGCCGGGTTCGCCTATCTCTACGAGAACATGCCCGCTGACGACGGCCTGTGCCTGAACTGGGGCGACGGGCGGCCCGGCAACATCATCTGGCAGGACTTCGAGCCGGCCTGCGTCACCGACTTCGAGGCGGCCTGCATCGCCTCGCCACTGGTGGACCTGGGGTGGTGGCTGATGTTCGACCGGTGGTCGCACGAGCACATGGGCAACCAGCCCCGTCTCGAGGGGGAGCCGACCCGAGCCGAGCAGCGCGAAATCTATGCCGCCCACGCGGGGCGCGATCCGGGCGACACCACCTGGTACGAAGTCTTCGCTGCGGCCCGCTACACCGCCATCGTGGTGAGGGTGATGAACCGGACGGTGCTGCGGGGCGAGATGCCCGCCGACAACCCCTTCTGGCTGGAGAACCCCTCCAGCGACTGTCTGCGGGCCCTGCTCGACGAACTCTGAGCCCGGCGCCGCTCGCGCTAGCTGCCCACCACCCGGTCGGTCTGCTCGCGGTATTCGTAGACGAGGCGGACCAGCCAGTAGCGCATGAAGCGCTTGAAGGAGCTGATCAGGATCATCACCAGGCCGAGCAGAGTGATGCTGAGCCCGAATATGGCCGACACGATCAAGTCGAGGTGGTTGGACTGATGAAGATTGCCACCCTCCGTGTCGTAGGCCTCGCCCGTCAGAAAGAACGAGACCACGGTAAAGGCCAAGCCGACGATCGTGAGGATCAACCCGATTCGGAACACCCAGCGATCGGGATTGGCCCGTCCACCGGAGGCCCGGAGCTTGGATACCTCGTCGTGGAACTCCTCGAGCCGGCTGCTGTCGCCTGCGGCGTCGCTTGTGTCACTCATGATGTCTCCTCAGGACATGCCTAAATAGGCGGCGGTCAATTCTTCGGCGATCTCGTCGGGCGGCCCGGTGCGCAGGACCCTGCCATGGAGCATGATGGCGGCTTCGTTGGCCACACCCAACACCGCCTGGGCAAACTGCTCCACGATCAAAATGGAGAGTCCGGCCTCGGCCAAGGTGGCCACCTGCTCGTACAACTCCTCCACGATGATGGGCGCCAACCCCATGGAGAGTTCGTCGAGCATCAACAGGGCCGGGTCGGTGGACATCGCTCGGGACATGGCCAGCATCTGCTGCTCGCCGCCCGACAACGTGCCCGCCATCTGGTTGCGGCGCTCCTGCAAACGGGGGAACTGGGCAAAGGCCCGCTCCTGCACCTCCTTGTAGGAAACACCGGCGTAGGTACACATCCGCAGGTTCTCGGCCACGGTCAGGTTGGGGAAGATGCCCCGGCCTTCGGGGATCAGGCACACGCCAGCCCGAGCCAGGCTGTCGGGCGAGACCCCGTTCACCTCATGTCCGTCGAGGAGAACTGAACCAGCGTGGGGCTGTATCTGGCCGCTGGCCACCCCCAAGGTGGTGGTCTTGCCTGCACCATTGGGGCCCAACAGGGCATACACCTGGCCCGGCATGACACGCAGGTCCACCCCGTGCAACACGTCAATCGTGCCGTAGCCAGCTCGGATTCCGACCAACTCCAGAAGCGGGTTCGTCGTCTCAGAACTCACTCGCCGACCCCCACGTACCCCGCCCGGAATTCGTCGCCGCCCAGGTAAGCGGCCCGTACGGCCTCGTTGCCCTGCACCTCCATCGGGGTGCCCACCGCGATGATCTTGCCGAAGTCCAGCACATGGATGCGGGTGCATACCCCCATCACGAAGCTCATATCGTGCTCCACCAGCAGCACGGCCAGATCGTTGTCTTTGTCGGCCACAAGTTCCAGCAGCAGTTGGCCGATGGAAGAGGTCTCCTCTTCGTTCAGACCAGACGACGGCTCGTCCAACAACAGCACCCGGGGACGACAGGCCAAAGCCCGGGCCAGCTCCACCAGGCGGGCGCTGCCGGTGGGAAGGGTGCCCACGGTCACATCGGATACGTCGTCGAGGCCCACCTTGCCCAGCATTTCATGGGCCACGTCGTTGACCCGTTGGTGCTTCCACTTGGTGCGATGATTCTTCTCCACCGCGACCCGGACATTGTCGAACGCGCTAAGCGTGTTGAACGCCTCCAGCTTTTGAAATGTGCGGGCGATGCCCATTTGCGAGCGCTTGGCCACGCCGGCGCGGGTGATGTCCACGCCGTCGAATCTCACCCGGCCACTAGTTGGGGGCAGCAAGCCGGTGACCACATTGAACAAGGTGGTCTTGCCCGCGCCGTTGGGGCCGATCAGGCCGGTGACCAAGCCGGGGTCGACGTCCACCGAGGCATCGTCGAGGGCCACGACCCCGCCGAAGCGCATGACCACATTCTCAGCTTCGAGAAGTGCCATATCCCTCCTTCGGTACCACGTCGTCCAGGATTCCCAGCCTCCTGTCGATGGCGATCACCTCTTCGGGGGTGAACGGCCGCTCTATCCCCAACTCGCCGATCTCCGGCTCTCGCTTTTGGGCATTCTCCGCGGCAATCTCGGCTCGGGCATCACTGCGCCACGGCAGGATGGGTGCGAAGCCCCGGCCCATCTCGAAAATGGCCCCTCGGGGGTTGAACACCATGCCGAGCACCATCAAGCCGGGACCGTACGTCGTCATGATGTCGAGCAGAGTGACCAGGTAGCCGACGTTGCCGGCGTCCTCCAGCCGGTGGCCCAGCCCGGTGAACAGCGGGATGAATATCAAGAAAATCCCGGCCATCGGGATGGAGACTCCCGCGGCCGCCACCAACAGCACGATGTTGAAGCCGATCAGCAGGTCGAATCCCTGGACGCTGTCCACGTTGCCCGACACGGTGGCCCAGAAGACTCCGGCGATTCCCGCCATGGAGGCCGAGACGGCATACACCACAACCTTGGTCCAAACCACCGGCACCCCCAAGGTGGCCGCGGCGGCCTGCGAGTCGTTGATGGCCATCCACCTCCGGCCGTACCGGGATCTTCGCAACAGCACCAGCCCGTACACAAAGATGGCAAAAACGCTCACCATGACCAGGAAGAAGCCCCGGCGGTCGTCGAATGTGACACCGAACAGCTCGATATGGGGGAACTGGCGGCCGACACCGATGGTGGGCATGACCCAAGAATGGGGAAAGAAGATCAGCGACATGGCTTGGGCAAAAGCCATGGTCATAAGGGCGAGATAGAGCCCCCGCAATCGGGCGGCAGGCAGAGCCACAAGCGCTCCTAGGGGCGCGCACAGCAGACCTACCACGATTATCCAATAGCCGTTACCGGTATCGCCGGCCAGCTTGAGATAGACAAACGCGCCGAACCCGGCAAAGGCCAGGGGGGCGAAGTTGATCTGGCCCGCCCAGCCGATCAACGGGACCAGCGACAAGCCGATCAGAGCAAAGGCCATGGCCTCGTTGGCTGAGTTCAGCTCCCGGCTGCCCCAGGCGCCCGGATCCCAGACTCCGAAGTCCAGCCAACCGCCGGAGAATGCCACCGCCAGCAGGATTACCACCCCGCAGCCGATGAGCCCCTCCCACCATTTGGTGTAGCGCTCGTGGCGGCGAAGGTGGTGGGCCAGCCGGCCAACCTCCAGTCGAGCCTGGGGCAAGGCGATCACCACGAAGAGCAAGATCAGCGGCGCAACGGCGAGGTGAGCAAAGCGGTAGTCGGGTCCAAAGTCCAGCCATGCCCCGGTATGGGCTCGCAAAAGTCCGATCAGCATGGCCCCCACAACCGCCATGGGCAGATTCCTCAAGGCTCCGAACGCGGCCGCGGCGAACGCGATGATCACCACGTTGTTGAGCGTGGCCGGGTCGAGGCCGAGCTCAGGGGCGATGAGGATGCCGCCCAGAGCGCCGAGCATGGAGCCCAACGCCCACGATGTGGAAGACACCACGTTGGGCCGGGCGCCGTTGAGGGCGGCCAGCTCCCGATTGTCCACCACCGCCCGCATGGCGGTGCCTATGCGGGTGCGGCGCAATAGGAATCGCATGGCCACGGCAATGGCTATGGCCACCAAGAACACGATGAGCCGATGCCAGGGAAGCTGTGAGGGACCCAAGTCGATGCCGTTTTCGATGCCGAACAGGTAGGGCACCCGTCTCGGGGTGTCGGCCTCCCAGATGTCGCCCACCACTGACAACAAAAGCACCATGATCGCCACAGTGACCATGAGCTGGACCACCAGCGACGCGGTGCGCAGGCGCCTCATGATCACGACGTCCAGCAAGACCCCTAAGGCGGGAGCGAACATCGCCACCACTACGAACAGGGCCAGGATGGAATGCCACCCCCGATTCACGTGGAGTTCCCAATAGAGGAAAGCCGAAAAAACGCCGATGGCACCCTGGGCGAAGTTGAAGACCCCCGTGGTGGTGTACACCACCACCAAACCGGTGGCGTACATCGCCCACAGGGCACCCAGGAATAGCCCGATGTAAGTGGTGACCAGGAAGGTCTCGCTGGTAACCGGCGCCCCCTTCCAGTTGAAGATGGCGATGACCACCGCGGCGACCCCGGCCAGCAGCGCGGCGAACGCTACTGGCGGGCGAAGTCCCAAGATCATGGAATCTCAGCCTTACCGGTCACCTATTTCCGGAATACCCGGTTAGCCGCCGAACTCCTCAAGCCAGTCCAGGGTCAGCTCCACAACGTTGTCGGCGTTGCAGTCCAACTCGCCAGGCGATTCGGGATAGACCCGCACGAACTCGTTGTTCTGCACCTGCATCAGCATGAAGCAGGGCATGATGTTCTGGGTGGTGCTGTAATCGGCGGGACCCCACCAGCCGTTCACGTCGAATGACGTCAGGCCTCGGGCGGAGTCCAGCACTGCTTGGCGAGTGACGGCGTTGGGACCGCTCTCGGCCACAATGTCGTTCACAACTTGCTCGAACAGCACCCCGTCGGCCCACGATCCTGCGGCCCAAGCCGGCGGGAACGGGTTGTCGATGGCCTCCATGAAGTCGGCCAGCTCTTGGTTGTGTTCGGTCTCGTGGAACGGAAGGAACCAAATCCACGTGTAGGTGCCCTCGATCACGTCGCCGGCTTCCAGGAAGCTGGGGGTGTAGCAGGCCAGCTGGCACATCCATATGGCGCTCTCGGCGTCAAAGCCCTGGGCCTCGGCCTCGCTGCGCCACTTGATCATCGACTGATCGTCAGAGCCGGAGTAGGCGAAGTTGGAGTTGGAATCCCTCATGATCTGGATGAAGGCGCCGTACTCCGACTGGGTGGTGAAGCCGCTGATACCGGGCTCGCCGTCGATTACAACGCCGATCTCCTGGAAGGAGCGAACCTGGGGCATCGACGAAGAGATGGTGGATGGCAGGTCGTTGGGTATCAAGTACACGCCGTTGAGGTCGGGGTTGATGTTCTCCTGCAACCACTGCACGTGGCCCACCTGGCTTTGAACCGTGCGCGGGCCTGAGCCTGCATACGGACACGCGCTGTTGGGACGGCTGGTGGCAAAGGTCACCACCGAGCACTGGTGAGGCGGCTCGGTGGTGATGTAGGCGAAGTCGGGCACCCCGATGTCGTTGCCGTGAGCATCAGAGCAGGTCTGTAGATCGGTGGTATCGAGGGCGAACAGCGCCGTCGTGCCCACCAGCGCGAAAGCCTCCTCGCATGCCACCAGGAAACCATTGGTGGTCTCGGTGGGGTTGATGGCCGAGTCGTGCTCGAGAACCTCGATCTGGCGGCAAGCCAAACCGCCCTCCGCGTTCACGTGGTCGGCCCACGCCTTGACGCCGTCAATAGAGCCCTGGAACAAGCCGGGGGCCAGCGGGGAGCCGACATCGGCCATGACCAGCACGGTGATGGTGTCTGAGGTGATTCCGATATCAGTGGCCTCGAGGTCCACGTTGGCGCAGGGATCGACTTCGGGTTCCTCGGTGGCAACCGGCTCGGCATCGGCGTCGTCCATGTCGTCATCCATCGAATCGTCCATGGAATCGTCACCCATGTCATCGGCCATCGAATCGTCCATGGAATCGTCACCCATGTCATCGGCCATGTCGTCAGCGCCCATGTCGTCGTCCATGTCGTCATCCATCGAATCGTCCATGGAATCGTCGCCCATGTCATCGGCCATGTCGTCAACAGGGGCCTCGGTGGGCGCGGCATCCGGGGCGGGTGCGCCCGTGTCATCGTCGTCGTTGCCGCCGCAAGCCGCGGCGACTAGAGCGAGAATTGCCAATAGGCCAATTATCCAACGGAGATGCTTCACGGTTCCCCCTTCTCGGCCGACGGAGCCTCTCGTCCGCCGACTATTGAACGCGGGGACATTGTTACCCATCACGCCACTTGTTCGCCATATTCGCAGCTATTCCGAATCAGACAATCCGGGTGGGCGCGGAGGGACTTGAACCCCCGGCCTCTTCCTTGTAAGGGAAGCGCTCTTGCCATCTGAGCTACGCGCCCGGTGCGATGGTCAGATTAGTGGCGTCCCGGCTCGGCGCCCGCACCAATAGCGGCGGGATCGTCGGCACCGAAGGTGCGCCGCTGGGCCAAGGCCTCGTCCAGTAGCGGAGGGGTGGCGGCTACCACCGGATAGCGCCGCTCAGCGAGGTCGTCGGGCAGAAGGTCCCGCCCCCAGGCCTCGCCCATGGCCACCCCGGCCTCTGCGCACACCAAGGCGGCGCCCAGATAGTCCCAGGTTGAGTGGCCTTCGTTCGTGCAGTCGATGTAGGCGTCGAGAACCCCCTCGGCCACCGCGCACATGTCCAGGGCGATGGACCCCAGCACCCGGTATTGCCTCCAGCCCAGATGGCGGGGGGGAATGTAGGTCAGCCCCACCGTGGCCTCCCCAAGCGACTGCTGTCCTGATGGCCCTGTTCCTCGGCGGGGCTCGGCCTCGGCATGTGGGGCCAGCGGGCGGCCGTCGACGGTGGCCCCACGGCCCCGCACCGCGCGATAGGCCTTGCCGTTCGCCAGGTTGAGCACCAGCGCGGCCAGCAGCCCTTCGGAGTCCACCGCGCAAAAGCTGGTTGAGAACCACGGCAGGCCTCGAGCCGCGTTGGTCGAGCCGTCCACTGGGTCGAGCACTACGACGAGGTCCCGCTCGGTGTTGTGCGGTCCCGATTCCTCGCTGTACACCCCGAAGCCGGCCTCGGCCAGAACTTCTCGGGCTGCCTCATCGGCGGCCACGTCGAAGCCGTACTGGCCTTCCCGGGCCCCAGTGAGCTGACCTCCGTCGATCCGGGCCACCACGTCGGCCACCCGGGCCGCAGCCTGGTCCAAAACCATCAGGATTCGGTCGCCGTCCACCGGGGTGAAACTATCTGCTATCAGATAGCCAGCACGGTCAATTTCGTGGCAGTGTGGGATTCTTGGCTGTCGTCGATATCGCCACCTTCATCGCCGATCTCAAGGACCATGCCGTTGATCACGGCTTTCATGTCCACGATGATCGCCATTTCGTGGAGACCTACTCCATGCGCCAGGCGTGGGAGGTTGACATTCATCCCGCGGCTGCCTGCGGCGGGCCACTGGATGTGCACATCACGCTGGAGGTCGACCCCCGGGTGATGCTGAGCTTCGAGGACCACGTGATGGAGCTGCCCGAGGGGGTGGATCCCTCCGATGACTTCAAGCTGCCTCTGGTGGTGTCTTGGAGCCTGCCGCCGCTGCCCGATGGACCCGACCTTTTGCTGTTGGCCACTGAACTGGCTGGAATCGGGGGCATGGAGTTGCCCCTGGATGTGTCGGCCATCGACGCCTACGCCGCGGTAACCGACGCCCCGGAGCGGAGCATCTCCATTACATCCCGAGTGGAGGTGTCGATCACCGGCATGTTCACCGGCCAGGAGTGCCTCGGGGGCGTGATGCCCAAGGTGGCCGAGATCAGCGAATTCCTGTTGGACCGGGCGCCGGCCTGGCTGGGCGACATCTGAGCACATCTTGTTGCATTCGAATCACTGCTGAATTCGAACGAGGCCGCCGTTAGATCCGGTGGAAACTTCCGGTTACGAATCGGTAACATTAAAGGGCCATGGTTCGTCAGCTCAAGCTCATCGTCGCGCCGGAAATCGACGGCAACGCGCGCAGCTGGCGCAATTTCCCAGGCCAAGTGCTGATTGTAACGGTGGCCGCGCTCATCTACTTCGGCGTGCGGATGGCTACCAAAGGGGCCGAGGTCGCCGCATTCAAGAACGCCTACGACCTGCTGACCTTCGAGTCCACGCTGGGGCTGGACCTAGAGGCTTGGTCTCAGTCGGCTGTGCTCGACTACCACTGGCTGGTCACATTCTTCAACTGGGTGTACATCTGGCTGCACTGGCCGGTGATCATCGGCGCACTGCTGCTGCTGTACCACTACAACCGGAGCCGCTACACGCTGATGCGCAACGCCATGATCGTCTCCGGCGCGCTGGGCCTGGTGTTCTTCGCCTTCTTCCCGGTGGCCCCGCCCCGCTTCTTCGACGGCTTCACCGACACGGTCACCGAGCTGTCCACCTCTTACAAGTACCTCCAGCCCCCGTCGGTGGTGAACAAGTACGCCGCTTTGCCCAGCTTCCACGTGGGATGGAACGTTTTGGCCTGCGTGATCTTGTTCCGTACCGTGCGGTCGATTCCGGTGCGGATCTTCGCGGTGGCCTCACCGCTGCTGATGGCGGTGGCGGTGGTGCTCACCGGCAACCACTGGGTGATCGACGGATTCGTGGGCATTGCGCTGGCCATGATCGGGCTCTACGTCGCCCACCGCTTGGGCTGGCTCACCCGCCGCTGGCAGGAGACGGCCGACGAAGAGGAAGAAGGAGTGGGCCCGGCGGGGATCGAACCCGCGACCGAGCGATTATGAGTCGCCTGCTCTGACCACTGAGCTACGGGCCCGCAGACAGCCTATTGGGCGGGCCCCTTGCACTGGTGCTGGTTTGGCGCTCTGGTGCTGGTTTGGCTCCGGGGGTGAGACTCGAACTCACAACCTAGCGGTTAACAGCCGCTTGCTCTGCCGGTTGAGCTACCCCGGATCAGCCCGTGATTTTACCCTGCCCAAAGGCTGGCTCACTCATCCAATACGACGGCTGAATCCGAATTCCGCCGCCATCACTCATCCAATACGACGACCAGCACCGAAATCGCCACCAGGGGGACCCCCAGCCACTGCAATCCCCCTAGCTGCTCGTCGAACAAGAACCAGGCCCACATCACCGCCAGACCCGGAGCGGTCATGTTCAACAGCGAGATGGTGCGCAACGACACGTACCGGTGGCTGTAGTTGAACGTGAGATGGGCCACTCCGGCGGTCACCGCCATGGCGGCGGCCACCCCCCAGCTCCAGCCGTCGCTTATGAACAGGGGGTCGAACGACAACAGCGCGACCGGCAGCATGAGCACAGCCGAAATGGTGGACCAGCCCGCCTGGTACTCCAGGGCGGTCAAGTGATTGCGGGCGATGCGGGAAGCCACCAGATAGCCGGAGAAGGAGATCACCGCCACCACCGCCAGCACATCGCCGGTGAGGGATCCGCCGCCGGTGCTCCCTGAGCGGCCCAGCAGCATCATCACCATCCCGGCGATGGCCACCGGGGTGGCCACGATCACCCGGTAGCTGATTCGCTCCTTGAAGATCCGGCTGGCGGCCCACAGCAAGAAGATGGGGGCGGTCGCGCCGATGACCATGGCGTTGGCCACCGAGGTGGTCTTGATGGCGGTGAAGAACGTGGCCCCGTTGACGGTGAACACCACCCCGCCGGCCAGGGAGTGGCGCAGCACCCGGCGGTCGAGCCGGCCGCCCCGCAGGTGGAGGGCGGCCACCGCCCAGATTGCCGCCCCGATCAGCCGCCAGAACGCGAACGGCAGGGCTCCGAACTCGTTGTCGCGGACGAAGATCGGACCCCAGCTGAACAAGAAGATGCCGGTGGCCGCGGCCCACATGCCCAGGCCGAGTCCGGCTTGGGGTGTCGCCGCGCCGGCCTCCCCGGACCCCGAGACTGGGGGTGAAGAGCTAATCGGAGGCCGAGGCGATCAGGCTGAGCACCGCGTTGGGATCGAGCGGCTGGCGGTTGGGATACACCCCGAAGGGGGCCAAGGCGTCGGCCACTGCGTTGAACACCGCCGGGGGCGCTCCGATGGCGCCGCCCTCGCCGGTTCCCTTGTGCCCGCCGGGGGTGTCGGAGGGCACCACCACGTGGCCGCACTCCAGCTCGGGCACTTCAGCCGCGGTGGGCACCAGGTAGTCGAGGAAGGTGGACGCCAGCGGATTGCCGCTCTCGTCGTAAACGCAGTGCTCATACAGCACACCGCCGATGCCTTGCACCACTCCCCCGGCGATCTGGCCGTCGACCACCATGGGGTTGATCAGCACTCCGCAGTCCTCGCTCACCACATAGCGCAAAAGCGTGACCTTGCCGGTGTCGGGATCGAGCTCGCAGGTGCAGATGTGGCAGGCGTTGGAGTGGGTGGCGGGCGGGGCCTTGTAGCGGGCGGTGTGCTCGAGGCCGGCCTCGGTCCCGGGCGGCAGCGCGTCGGAGTTTTGATAGGCGGTGGCCGCCACTTGGGCCATTGTCATCGAAGCCGCCGGTGTGCCCTTTACCGAGATCACCCCGTCGGCCACCTCCAAATCGTCGGCGGAGGCTTCCATCAGGTGGGCGGCGATGGCCACCACCTTGTCGCGCACGCCCGACGCCGCGGCCCGGGCCGCGCTGCCGGCGATGACCGCCGAGCGGCTGCCGCCAGTGCCGAACCCGTAGCCGGAGCCGTGGCCCTGGTGCAGGGTGACGTCTTCGGGGCGAACGCCAAGCTCGTCGGCCACCAGCTGGGCGATGGTGGTCTCCAGGCTCTGGCCGTGCGAGCCGGTGCCCATGAAAACGTTGACGTGGCCGTCGACCTCTACCCGCAACATGGCCGACTCGGTACCCAGCGGGCCCATGCCCATCGACGTTGGCTCTATGTACAGGGCCATGCCCAGGCCCAAATAGCGGCCCTGTTCGCGGGCCTTGGCCTGCTCGGCCCGGAAGTCGTCGTAGCCGATCATCTCGGCGGCCTGCTCCAGCGTCTGCTCCGGCGAGATGGTGGTCTCGAAGTGCAGCCCGGTGGACACCTGGTAGGGCAGGTCGTCGGGCTTCAGCACGTTGCGGCGGCGCAGCTCGAGGGGGTCCATGCCGATCTCCCGGGCCACCCGGTCGATCATCTGCTCTCGGGCCACGCTCTCCATCTGCCACGGCCCGCGATAGGCCCCCCGGCCGCAGGTGTTGGTGTACACCGTGCGGGCCCGCCAGCTCACCGGCCCCATCCGGTAGGGGCCGGGATAGAGCATGGTGGCCATGGCCCCGGGCGTGGCCGGGCCACCCAGCGGGTAGGCGCCGTCGTCTTCGAGCTGATCCAAGTCGGCGGCCAAGAAATTGCCGTCTTCGTCCACCGCCATCTTCACGGTCATCTGCTCGATGCGGGCGTGATTGGAGGCCAGCAGGTTCTCGCGGCGGTCTTCGATCCACTTCAACGGGCTGGCCAGGAGCTTGGCGGCCACCAGCACCGCCATGTCCTCGCGGCCCAGGAACATCTTCTGTCCGAAGCCCCCGCCCACGTCGCCGAAGTGCACCACGATCTTGTGCTCGCCGATGCCCAGCACCCGGGCGCCGACGAGCTGCATCTCATGGGGGCTCTGGGTGGAGGCCCACACCTCCATCACACCGGCGTGGGGCTGCCAGGAGGCCACGATCCCCCGGGTTTCCATGGGCACATTGGTCTGGCGGTGCTGATGCCAGGTCTCGGTGATGATGTGGGCCGCGTTCTCGAAGGCCTCCTGCTGGGCCGGGTTGGGCACGGGCAGGTCGTGGGCCAGATTGCCGCCCAACTCGGGATGGACGTGGATTTCGGAGTCGGCCGCGGTCTCGTAGTCCACCACCGGCTCGAGGGGCTCGAACTCGACGTCGACCAACTCGATGGCGTCCTCGGCGATGTAGCGGCTCTCGGCCACCACCATCACATAGGGGTCGCCCACGAAGCGCACGTCGCCATCGGCCAGCATGTTGGCCGGGGGTGCGGGCGACTCCGGCGGGTGAAGCGACGCCCGCAGCGAGTCGTTGTGGGAGTTGAGGTTGGCGGCGGTGAATACGGCGTGGACCCCGTCGAGCGCTTCGGCTGCCGAGGTGTCGAGGTGGGTGATGGCGGCCCGGGCCAGGTCGCTGCGCCCGAAGGCCACGTGGAGCATGCCGGGCAGCACGATGTCGTCCACGTACCGGCCATGGCCGGTGACCAGTCGGGGGTCTTCCAGCCGCTTGACCGACTGGCCTACGTAGCGGGCGGCTGCAGAAGTACTAGCCATTGTGCCCTCCCTTAAGGTGGGCGGCGCTGACACCCAGGGCCGTCAGGTGAATCGATACAGCGCTGCTCATCACTCCCCTCCCCTCATGACGCCGGCGGCTTGGCGGGTGGCGGCCACGATGCCCTGGTATCCGGTGCAGCGGCACAGGTTGCCGGCGATGCCGTGGCGGATCTCATCGTCGGAGGGATCGGGGTTGGCCTCCAAGAAGGCGGCCACCGACACCACGAATCCGGGGGTGCAGAACCCGCACTGGAGGCCGTGGCAGTCTCTGAACGCCTCCTGCACCGGGTGGAGCGTCTCGTCGTCGGGGGCGAGCCCCTCCACGGTGGTGATGTGTGCGCCTTCGGCCTGCACCGCGAACAGCAGACAGGAGCGCACCGCCTCGCCGTCCATCAGCACAGTGCACGAGCCGCACACCCCGTGCTCGCAGCCCAGATGGACCCCGGTGCACAGGGCTTGTTCCCGCAGGAAGTCGGCCAGGGTCAGCCGGGGCTCGCCCTGCCCGCGGCGGGTGCGGCCGTTGACGGTCATGGAAAGGGGGACCTGATCAGCCATTGCCGGCCTCCTGTGTCAGCTGGGCCAAGGCGCTGGCCAGCACCCGTCCCACCAAGGTGGATCCGGCCCGGCGGCGGTATTCGGCGCTGGCGTGGACGTCGCCGATCGGGTCCATGTCGTCGGCCGCCAGCCGCCCGATCTCATGGGGGTCGGCATCAGCGGCGGCCAGTCCCATCAGGGCGGCCTCCACCGACGGCGCCCGCCTCGGTGTGGGGCCCACGCCCAGCATGCCCACCGCGGCCCGGTTGATGCGCCCGGCCCCGTCGGTGCCTATGCCCACCGCGGCGCCGGCCAGCGCGAAGTCGCCGCTGCGCCGGGCTATCTCGTCGAAGGCGAACCCAGCAGGCTGGTCCCAGGCCTGAAATCGCAGGGCTATCAGCAGCTCGTCGGGGGCCACTGCGGTCATGAAGGTGGACTCGAAGAACTCTGAGGCCGCCACTTCCCTGGTGCCCGATGCCGAGGCGATCTCGGCGGTGCCGTCGAGGGCCAGCATCACCGCGGGATACTCCGACGCCGGGTCGGCGTGGGCCACCGAGCCGCCGATGGTGCCTCGGTTGCGGATCTGGAAGTGGCCGATGTGGGGGGTGGCCAGGTGCAGCAGCGGCACCCGTTCGGCCACCGCGGCATCGGTCTCCACGGCTGCCTGTCGGGTCATGGCCCCGATGCGGACGCCGCCGTTGTCGGATTCCACCCCGAACAGCTCGTCCACCCGGTTCAGGTCCACTATGTGCTCGAAGCGGGTGAGGCGCATGGCCAGCATCGGCACCAGGCTCTGGCCGCCGGCCAGGGGCTTGGCGTCGTCGCCGTGCTCGGCGAGGAGGCCCACCACGTCGGCCACCGTCTCGGGAGCGTGGTATTCAAATGGAGCAGGTTTCACCGCCGGGGACTGTAGCCCGACTGGAGTGAGCAGGCGCAGACCAGCCGGCCGCGGCAACTTCAGCCTCCCTCTTTGCCTGGGCGTTCTGGCAGACTTGGACGATGGCCGACGTTGCCGATGCGCTCCGCACCTATTGGAACGACCGGGGACCGGTGTGGGTGGAGCACCGGGAGAGGCTGGACGCCATGCTGGCTCCCCTGGGGGAGGCGGCTGTCGCCCGGCTGCATCCCGATCCCGGCGAGCACGTGCTGGACATCGGCTGCGGCACCGGCACCACCAGCTTGGAATTGGCCCAGCTGGTGGGCGACGGCGGGCACGTGACCGGGGTCGACGTTTCGGCGCCCATGCTGGACGAGGCCCGCCGCCGGGCCGCCGACGCCGGTCTGGCCAACGCTTCGTTCGTGGTGGCCGACGCCGGCGTCCATCAGTTTGAGCCCCGGCACTTCGACGCCGCCTTCTCCCGCATGGGGATCATGTTCTTCGCCGAGCCGGCGGCCGGATTCACCAACCTGAGGCGGGCGCTGCGGCCCGGCGGCCGGCTCACCTTTGTGTGCTGGAGGTCGCCCGAGGAGAACTCCTGGGTCACCGAGCCGGGCCGGGCGGTGGCCGAGGTACTGGGACCACCCGATCCGATGGATCCCAACGCTCCCGGCCCGTTCTCGCTGGCCTCGGCCGATCGCGTCAGCTCGATCCTCACCGGAGCCGGGCTGGTGGACATCGACATCACCCCCTACGACCTCCCGGTGAACATCGGCGGCGGCACCACCGATGAGCTGGTCCGCTACTACATGGACCTCCTGCCCGGCACGGCCATCCCCGAGAATGCCGACGAGCATGTGATCGACCGGGTCAAGGCCGCCCTCGGGGCCATGGTCGAGCGCCGCCGCACCGCCGATGGCATCACCATGGGCGCGGCCGCCTGGCTGGTGAGCGCCCGGGCCTAGCCGCGGGCTGATTGCAGCTGGGCTCGGGCCGCCTAGAGCTAGCTGCTGGCCGCCTGAGCCTGGGTTCTGGCCGCCTGCGTTTGGCGGCGGGCTTGGCGTCCGGCGAGAACCGACCACACCACCACCAACACGGTGGCTGCGGCCATGTAGCCGTGCATCTCCCGCAGCCCGATCTGATCGGCTAGGGCGCCGAGCGGGAATGCGATCAGACTCTGGGCACTGAAAGACACCATGACCAGGCTCTGCACCCGGCCGTGGTACACCGGCTCGGACAAGAGCAGCGACATCGACATGTTGGTGGTTTGGAAGGTGGTGGCCGCCCCGCCCAAGAAGAAGAGCACTGGCAGCGCCACGAGGTGATTGGGGGTGATGGCCAGAACGGCCACTCCGATGGCCACCACGGTCAAACTGGTGACCCGCAGCCGCCAGAGCCGGGTGTTGTCGCGCATCCGGGCCACTTGCAGCGCGGTGACCGTGCCGCCGAGGGCGTTGGCCCCCTGGAGAACGCCCAGCCACAGCGCCCCCACCCCGAACACGCTCTCGGTGAACTTGGGCAGAAACGCCAGATAGGGCATGGCCACCAACAGCATGAGCGCGGTGGAGATCACCACCACCTTCAGATAGGGATTGCGGGCCACGTAGGCCACCCCCTCGGCAATCTCCTCAAAGGGGCTGTGGGCCTCCCGCCGCTCAGGACGTGACGCCGGCAGCAACAGCACCGGCACGGTTCCCACCGCGGTGAGGCCTGCGCTCAGCAAGTACACCCCGGCCAAGCCGAAGCCGGGCGTCTCAACCAGGAGACCGGCGATAAACGGTCCCACCGATTGGGTGCTGGCCACGGTCAGCTGGGTGAGCGAGATGGCGTTGGACAGCAGGTCGCGCTCCACCACCTCGC
This sequence comes from Acidimicrobiia bacterium, assembly GCA_022822265.1. Taxonomy (GTDB): domain Bacteria; phylum Actinomycetota; class Acidimicrobiia; order Acidimicrobiales; family Bin134; genus Poriferisocius. Next base: position 59,647 of record JAJECA010000024.1, read on the forward strand.
CGGTCATGGCCATCCGGGCCGGACCCATGAACGCGAACGACGAGCCCTGGATCAATGCCGCCAACAGGAGCATCCAGAACTGCTCCAGGCCCAACACCATCATGATGCCGAGCCACAGGGCGCTGAGGGTAAGCGACATGTGTGAGCCGAGAATCAGGGCGCGGCGGGAGAACCGGTCGGCGGCCACGCCCCCGAACGGGGTGACGGTGACCATGCCGATGCCAAAGGCGAGCAGCACCAAAGCGAAGCTGGAATTGCTGTCGGTGAGCTCGATGGCCAGCCAGCCCCGGGCCAGGATCTGCATGCCCACGGCCAGAAACGCCACCAGCCCCGACCACCACAACATGGCATAGGCCCGGTTGGACAGCGACGCGAACATCCCCGAGGCAGATGCAGGGGCGGCGTCGCTCACACTGCGACGGTACTGGCCATCAACCCCTGACGCGGCACCTGCCGGCCGGCTGGCGTAGCTTCAAGCCATGTCTGATCGAGGAACTGCCGAGGAGACCAAAGCCGTGCTGCGCCGGTGGTACGACGAGATGTGGGGGGCGCAGAACCCCGATCTGGTGCCGGAGCTGGCCGGGCCGGTGTACGTCCGCCACGAGATGGGCGGCACCCGATCGGTGACCGCCGACGAGTACCAGCAGCAGGTGGCCGCGTTGTGCAGCCAAGCGGAGTTCACCGATCTGCGCTACCGGCTCATCGCCGAGGACGACATCGTGGTGGCCATCGGCTCCTGGAAGGTGGACGGCAACCAGTGGGACTGGGTGCAGGCCTTCCGGGCTGAGAACGGCAAGCTGGTGGAGACCTGGCTGTCGGGCATCGGCTTCGAGTCGAACTGGGCTCCCGAGGTGATCCGAGCCTGATTGTCCTGGGAAGTTCACGCGGGATTCGCGCCCGCGTTGACACGGAGAAATCTCCCTGTGGCAGAGTGTCGCAGGCGTCGACCAGTCTAGGTGCCAACCGGTGAACGCCAACTGAGGATCCAACAAGACAAGGGAGCCGGCTGGTGAGTATCCGACGGATGGTGTGGACGTTGATCGCGCTGGGACTGGTAGCGGCACTTCTGGGTGCAGTGTCGGCGCAGGCCCAAGAAGTCGAGACCACCAGCGAGAGCAGTGGCGAGCTCCAACTGGTGATCCTGCACCACAACGACGGTGAGTCGCAGCTGGTGAATGCCTCATCTTCTGCCCCCGAATACGGCGGCGTGGCCCGCTTCGCCTCGCTGGTGCATCAGATTCGGTCTGAGGCCACCGACGGCGGTGCCGCGGTGATCACCATCAGCTCGGGCGACAACTTCTTGAGCGGCCCCGAACTGTCGGTGAGCCTGGGTGACGACAGCCCGTTCTACGACGCGCTGGCCCTCAACCTCATCGGCTACGACGCCTTGACCATCGGCAACCACGAATTCGACCTGGGTCCCGACCTGCTGGCCCGGTTCATCACCGAGACCACCACTGCCCCGTTCATCAGCGCAAACCTGGACTTCTCCGGCGAGCCGGCGCTGGCCGCGCTGGTGGAGCAGGGCCGGATCGCCCCTTCGACAGTGGTGGAGAAGCAGGGCCGTCGCATCGGCATCATCGGCGCCACCACCCCAGAGCTGACCTACATCTCCAGCCCCCGCAACGTGGCGGTGATGTCGAATGTGGCCGAGATTGTGCAGGCCGAGATCGATCGCCTCACCGGTGACGGCGTGGACATCATCGTGCTGTCCACCCACTTGCAGGCTCTGAGTGCCGAGAGCGATCTGGCCGCCAGCCTCACCGGAGTGGACGCCATCGTGGCCGGCGGCAGCGGGGCCCTGTTGGCCGACGAAAGCACAGTGCTGCTGCCTGGCGACGGCGACCCCTACGGCCCCTACCCGCTCACCGCCACCCTGGCCGACGGCACCAGCGTGCCCATCGTGACCACGCCGGGCGACTACACCTACGTGGGCCAGCTGATCCTGACGGTGGACGGCGACGGCAACGTAACCGCCATCGACGAGACCAGCGGCTTGCGCCGAGTGATCGGCGGCGAGGAATCCGACGCAGTGGAGCCCCATCCCGAGGTGCAGGCCCAGGTGACCGAGCCGGTAGCCGCGGCGTTGGCCGAGCTGGCCGCCACCCCAGTAGGCACCACCGAGGTGCCCCTGGACGGGCGCCGGTCACCGGGTATCCGCACGCATGAGACCAACCAGGGCAACCTGCTGGCCGACGCCCTTCTGTGGAACGGCCAGCGGCTGGCTGCTGACTTCGGTGTGCCCGAACCGACGGTGGCCCTCCAGAACGGCGGCGGCATCCGCAACGACTCGGTGATCCCAGTCGGGCCGATCAGCATGCTGGAGACCTTCAACATCTCCCCGTTCGGCAACCTCGTGACCGTGATCGAAGACGTGTCGCCCGCTCAGATGAAGGTGCTGTTGGAGAACGCCGTATCCCGAGTGGAGAGCTCCAGCGGACGCTTCGCCCAAGTGGCCGGTCTGAGCTTCGTCTACGACCCGGCCGGCACCCCCCAGGAAATCGGCGACGACGACACCGTGACCACCGAGGGCACGCGTGTGCAGTCCATCACCCTGGACGACGGCACCGCGCTGGTTAGCGACGGCGCCGTGGTGGAAGGTGCCCCCTCGATCGCCCTGGTCACCCTCAACTTCCTGGCCAACGGCGGAGACCAGTACCTCTTCGGCGACGGCACCCGCACCCATCTGGGCCTCACCGACCAGCAGTCGCTGGCCGCATACATCAAAGACGGCCTCAACGGCACCATCCCCGCCGCCGATTATCCCGAAGGCGGCGAAGGCCGCATCACCGCGGTGGCCGCTGAGATGGATGACATGGACGACGGCATGGACGACATGACCGGCACGGACGAGATGGCCGACGACACGGACGGCGAGGAACTCCCCGCCACCGGCGCAGACAGCCACCTGCTCTTCATAATCGCTGCCACCCTCATCCTCGCCGGCCTCCTCCTAGCCACCGCCACCCGCCGCAACCCCAAGATGGCCTAATCGCAATCTGTCAAGAATTGTCACACCGCTGAGAAGCATTCACAACGTTGCACCATACACTTGTGCTACACTCTTGCCGGTGAGCACGACAACTACGGTCCGCCTCAGCGACCAAGAGCGAGAGCTACTTGCTGAGCTTGCCGATGAGTACGGCGGCCAATCGGGTGCCATCCGACAAGGCATCCACCTTCTTGCCCAACAGAAACGCCGGAGCGAAGCCCTCCGAGTGTTCCTGGACGAATGGGCCGAAGAAACAGGTCCGCCGGACCCCGAAGACGTCGCCGCAATGCGCCGTCGCTACTTCGCTAAGTGATCCTCGACGCGGGGTTTCTCATAGCAATCGACCGTGGCGAGTCCACCGCTCTCTCCTTCCTAACCGCCACATTGCAGGAGGGCGCCGCGCTGCGCACGACCGCTCCGGTTGTTGCTCAAGTGTGGCGCGACGGAAGCCGACAGGCCAGGCTCGCCAAGTTCCTCGAAACAGTAGAGGTACACGATTTCACCCTTGCCGATGCCCATACGGTGGGAGGCCTGCTCCGCCGGTCCCAAACCTCAGACGTCGTCGACGCCCATCTCGTGGCTTTGGCCCTCCGCCTCGACGACAGCATCCTCACCGCCGACCCCCTCGACTTCTCTGCCCTTTCCTCCCACCTAGGGCCCAGAACCCCAGAAGTACACCACTGGCCCTAGCAAGCAGGCTGCCGGCTGCCTACCCCAACTCCTCAAGATGACCAGATGTCGGGACCTGCGGCTCAGACGGCAAGGGCAGCGCCCCGATGCTCCCGTTACCACCTAGCAGGTAATCCTGGAGCCTCCAGGCCACAATCTCGAGGGCCATTTCCACAAAGGCCTCCCGTCGCTCACTAGACACCGAGAATGTTGGGGCCATCAAACCGCCGTCTTCACCGGGCTCGTGCCTGAACAGAGACTTCCCGGGCTTGTTGGACAGGTGTTCGAGCGGCCACTTCAGCCAATAGGCCCGCCACTTCTCAGCCGACACCTCGTCCAAGTTCGGGATCTCCTTGATCTGGATGTCAGCCCGGAGCCGGAGGTCTTCCCGAATCGCCCGCAGTGACCGTTCTGCCACCTGCGCCACCGAAACCGGCTCGAATGCCCCGCCCAACTCAAGCAATGCCTGCAACGCCACCAACTTGTAGGACTTGGTGATGGGCTCTGTTTCCAACGCCCTCAACACGGCCCCAACCTCATCGACAGCTTTCTGATGACTATCAGAAAGCAACTCTTGGCGGCTCAGATAGCGATGCCAACCTCCAGCCTGCTTGATAGGGCCGCTCCCAGGCTTGATCCCCTGGGAACGTGAAGTTTGTGCCGCGGAGGGTCTCGTATCGTGCTGCTCCAGGTAGTTACGGCAAAAGTCCGCCAATGCCGCTGCTTCCTCTCGAGCAGTTGATCGCCTTCTGTCAGCCCGCTGAGAGAGCAGCTGACGCAGCAGTTCCACTGCCCCCAACTCGAACTCCACCGAACATCCAGGAGGTAACTCGAAGTCACCACCTTCGATTACCTCGCCGAGTGCTTTGTCTGACAACCTGCCTCCTGCCGAGCTCAAATCCAAGAGGACTCGGGGCTTCATCAAAAAGCTGTGATGGTTTCCCACGAAGTCGATCACCTGAAGCGCTGTCTTTTCCTTGGAAAGGCGAAGCCCCCGTCCGAGCTGTTGCAGAAAGATCACCGGTGAGTCGGTCGGCCTTAACATCAGGACTGAGCCGATCTCGCGAATGTCGACACCTTCGTTGAACACGTCGACTGCGAACAGCACTTGGATGGCCCCGTTTCGAAGATCCTCAACCGCGCTGTGGCGAGGGGCCGAGTGCGGTCCGCTGTGGACGGCCACGGACCGCACCCCCCGTTGATTGAAAAACTCGGCCATAAATTCGGCGTGGGCGATGGTTGTACAGAAAGCCAGCGTCGGGCCGGAGGCCCTTTCCCTCCATTCGGCCAGCGCCTGTTCGGCCCGCTGGGTGGTCTCAATGGCATCGGCCAGCTTGTCGGGGTCAAAGCGGCCATTGCGCCATGGGATAGGGGCATAGTCGGCCACATCCTTGATGCCCCAATAATGGAACGGCACCAGCCGCTCCTGCCTGATGCCCTCAACCAGATCGCATTCGAACACCAAGTTGTTGCCACAGAGTGCGAGCAGGTCTGCGCCGTCTAGCCGGTCGGGAGTGGCGGTAAGACCGAGCAGGAACTTCGGCTGGAAGCTCTCGATGGCCCGGCGATATGTGGGGGCGGCGGCGTGGTGGAACTCGTCGACCACCACGTAGTCGAACCGGTCGGACTCGAAGCGGTCGAGGTGTCGATGCAGCGTCTGAATGCTGGCGAATACCACATCGGCTTCTGGGTCCTTATCGGCACCCAAGAAGAACCCAAAACGGCCGTCAGGCCGCACTTGGCGGAACGCGTCCCGGCTCTGACGCAATATCTCCTCCCGGTGGGCAACGAATAGCACCCGGCGGAACTCGGGGCGACTGCTGTCGAAAGCAGCGAGAAGTGTCTTCCCTAGCCCAGTGGCCATAACCACCAAACCACGGCGAAAGCCCTGATCTCTAGTCTCTTCCAAAGCCCTGAGCGCTTCTTCCTGAACAGACCATGGACTGACCGGCTGGCTGGGTGGCTCAATGGGGATATCTGCTTCGGGAGGTGGGGTGCGGGGAACGCTCTCAGGCGGTCGCCTCAATCGGTATTCGGCCACCCAGCGAGTGTCGACTGCGACGCAGCGGGGGTCGGACCAAAGCCGCTCGAAACTTTCGACCAGCGGCCCAACATGATCCACTCCTAGGTTCCATTCCACCCCGCTTCGTATGCCTGACCAGCTCAGATTGGAACTACCCACAAATCCCCCGGCGACCGAACTGCCGGTTGAACGGAACAGGTACGCCTTGGGATGGAACGACACTTTCGGGTCGTGAAAGACCTTCACCTGAAGTTGGGCGTCGTTGAAATCGGGTCGATCAGCCAGATCCAGCAGCTGAGTAAGAGCATCGGGGTCGGTGACGGACAAATAGTCGGTAGTGATGATCCGAACCCGCGCTCCCCTCTGAAGCGCCACCTCCAGATGGCCTGCAATTAGGTTGACGCCGCTCTTCATGATGAATGAAACGGCCAAATCGATCTGGTCGACCTCCGGGTTGATCAGCCATCGCAGAATTTCCAGGTGAAGGTGCCGGTCATCAAACCCGTCCAGCAGCAGCGGCTGCCCATCGGCAAAGGGACTCCCGCCGGGAGCGCTCGCCCTTCCTGCGCCCCCCTCCGACACAGCCGGCACCCTACCCAATGTTTCGCTCTGTTAGCCGAGACGGACGATTTCGGGCGGAGTGGTGCCCGGAGCAATCCGAGGCAACACAGTTGGCAAAGAGAAAGTGTCACTGCCGTCAATATCATTGGAGTATGGATTTTGGGGCTGTGACCTGCGGGAATGCCAAAGGTGGCGTGCATGTCGATGCCGTTGATGTGGCCGGGTTGGACGATGCCGGATTGGAAGCTCGGCTGCGGTTGATTGGGTCTTCCCGCAATCGGTTGGAGGGGTTCTTGGCTGAGGTGGTGGCTGAGAAGACCAGGCGCAGCAGCTCGTTTGACGCGGCGAGCTCTTTGAAGGCCGAGTTGCGCCAGTCGAGGCATCAGGCTGACCGGACGCTGCGCGACGCCGAGCAGTTGGAGAAGCTGTCGGCCACTCGGGACGCTTTGGTGGACAGCCGGATCAACACAGAGCACGCCCGGATTCTGGGGACTGCGGCGCAGAATGGGCCGCTGGATGAGGCCAAGATGCTGGAAGCGGCCGAGACGCAGACGCCGGAGCAGTTGCGCAAGACGGTGCGCGACCATCAAAACGAAATGGCCGGCGACGACGGGGCCAAGCGGTTCGAGCGCCAGCGGAAGAGCCGCACGGCCAGTTTCTCTTTGCGAGATGACGGGATGTGGCAGCTGTTCGCCTTGTTCGACCCCACGGCGGCGGCGCGGATTCGCAAGTCGCTGAACAAGGCGACCGACGACGACTGGCGGAGCGACAACCGCCGAGAGCACACCGCGGATCGGCACCGCCGGGCCGATGCGCTGGAGCGGCTCATCACCCGCACAATCTCCGCCGACGGCAGCGAGCAGCCCCAGGGCACCACGCTGTTGTTGATGGCCGACTACGACCTCGTCGACGACAAGCTGGGCCGCCCCCGGCTGGCTGATGGAACCCCGCTTCCGCCACACGAGTTCCACAGGCTGGCCTGCGACGCCGACATCTTGTGCGGACTGTTCAAACAAGCGAGCACAGAGCCCATCTGGATGGGATCAACCAGCCGCCACCCCAACTTCGCCCTGAGAGCCGCCCTCGAAGCCCGAGACCAAGGCTGCATCGGCTGCCGCAAAGAACCTGAATGGTGCGTGTCGCACCACATCGTGGAATGGCAACACGGAGGCCCCACCCAACCCGACAACCTCGTACTGGTATGCCACGACTGCCACCAAAAAGTCCACCACCGAAACTGGACCGTCGAAAAACACCCCGACACCGGCCGCCGATACCTACGGCCACCCTGGCAAGAACCTCCCAAGCCTCCGGCGGTAGTCCCTACACCCCTACGGATGTAGACTTGTGCAGATTCAGCAATCAGCCACGGATTCTTTGAGACTGACCTTCTCACCTCGCTCGGCTCGGCGGGCCAATTCGCGCACCCCTTCGACTGTCAAGGCGTTCTCCCAGGCTGACTCGTCAGCCAAGCGCTCCGCGGCATCGGCTTCTGCCTGCGCGAACTTGCGTCCTACCTCATCGAGCGTGTCTTGAGAAAGCACATCTTCGGGACGCAGGGCAGGCCTAGCTGCTAGCTCCTTCTCCGTATTCTCCTTACGGGGAATCAGACCACCCTGAACCGGTTCCGTTGCCATCACCTAGCAAGTATGCACATCGTGATGCTGGGGTCTACCGAGATCGGTTCGTCTTTCGAGCGGGTTTTGTCGCTCTGGCTGGGAACCATGTGGATGGCAGCGGCCTTCAACCCGTCGTCACCAATTTCTGAAACGACGATCACATTGGCACCGTCTGGGTGCAGCATGGCGGGGCCGTGCTCTGATGTGGCTTGTCGCGGCTTGTCTAGGCGGCCAGCAATTCGTTGACCATTTTGCATCTGCTGATAACCGTCATATCGCGGCTTCGGGGCAGGCTCAGCGGCGTCCGCTTGCGAACTGGATCGGCCACAATGTCAGCGGCGCGGAATACCTTGCTGATGATCGTTGTCATCTTCTTGAGGGCGGCGTCGAACGAGTCGGCACCTGTAATGAGGAACCAAATGCTCAGTTCTCCGGTTTCGGCCTGGCCAGACACGCCAGCATCAGAGACTTGGGTGTGCAGGCTGTCGGACACCTTGTCGAAGATCCCCTGGTATTCGTTCTGACTCAGCGGTAGTTCTCGCCCTCCAGCCTTGCGAAGGAGTACGCCGGTGACGGTGACTTCCATGATCGGGTTGCTCATGTCATCTCCTGAGGGCAAATCAGTGGGGGCATCTGTCGATATCGGATTGTCTGTTGGCTAGCGTCCGCTGTGACGAGGGAGTGAGGGGGATGGTTACTAGGCAGCGACCTGCGGGACAACGGCCCTGGAACTTCTTGGCCTTCCGCTCGAATACCCACCCATTCTTCTCGGCGCGTTTCATCATCTGCTCGTAGTCGTTCTTTTGATGACGAGGTCGTACCACGGACGCGCAGCCTCCGAGCAGCATGATCGGCGATCCATGGGGGAAGTCGTTTCACTGGGTCAAGTCTAAGGCGGGAGAAGTCAACGGGTCCCAGCAAGTATGCCCACATCTTGGCCAGCTCGGTCAAGTGTCTTTCGGGTATTTTCAGCTATTTTCAAAATTCAAGAGCCCATGGGTTGGAGTTCGTCTTCTAGGCCTTCTTCTCGCACCAGGTTCCAGCCGAAGCGCTCGGCTAGGGCTTCGCGGCCTTCGTCGGGGCCGCTGGCGATGATCTCGTCGCCGGCATAAAGAGCGGCGCTGCCCCGGGGGCGGTAGATGTAGCGGCCGGCCCGGCGGATGGCCAGAACGGTGAAGCCGGGCTCGATGTTGAGGGCCAGCTCCTTGAGCGAAGTCCCGTCGGCGCCGCTCAGGCGCGCCACGGGCAGCTCGACCACCACCTCGTCGGAGTCGCCGAGGGCGATCTCCAATATCGGGTGGACCTCCTCGCCGTGTTCCACCAGCGAGATCATCTGGCGAGCCTGGTCGCCGATGTCCTCGGCGGCTTGGCCCAGGTGCAGCAATCCTCGCAGCGGCGAGGGGTCGATGTTGTTGGACGCGGCCCGCAGCACCCACAGCTCCAGTTGATGGTTCATCTCGTCGAGGCGTCCCTCCAGAAGCCGCACCTGGGCGGCCAGGCCACGGTCTTTGAGGACTAGCGCCGAATAAGCCAGCCCCACCGCGGCCTCCGACAGGTCCTTCATCTCCACTAGCACGTCCACCGCCCGATCCAGATCCGAGATCCAGGGATCCTCGGGGGCCACCGGCTCCTCCCACATGGGCGCGGCGGCCAGTTGGTGCAGGCGCATTATCCCATCGGGCGAGCCCCGCAAGAACAGCACGTCACCGGGCATCATGAGCTGATCGCCGCCCACGTCGGTGATCCAGCTGCGTTCCCGCCGAATGGCCATGACCCGCATTCCGGCCACCACGGGCAGCTCCAGGTCGCCCAGGGGCCGGCGCACCATGTGGGAGCCCTCGTGCACCACCAGCCGGTGGGATATCTCCTCGGCGCTGGACAAGTCGGCCACCAGCTCGGCGGGGATCCCCAGGCGGCGGGTCACGATCCGGGAGATGTCCACCGCATCGTTGGCTATCCGCTCGATGGCGCTTATCACCTGGAGCACCGACGACATGCCGTCGGCCTCGCGGGGATGGCGGACCGCCATGATGCACACCGCCCTCATGTCTTTGACCAGCTCGGTCATCTGCACCTCGAGCTCGTCCACCTCGGTGGCCATGTCCGGGTCGCCGAAGAACAGGGCGGCGTAGGCCAAGTCGACCATCAGCTCGGAGAGGTCTTTGGCCTCGGCGAGCATGGCCCGAAGGTTGCGGGGTTTATCGTCCATTGTTGAGTCTCTCCAAGTTAGCCATCAGAGTTAGCCGCCAGTACTGGAATCAGTCATTTGCCCTTCACCCTGCCTCACCCCGCCCCAACAGCCTCGATGGCGAACACCAGGGTGAGGGCGCCCACCAAGTCGAGCACTGCGGTCACCGTCGGGATGCCCACGCTGTCGGGGTCGATTCCGAAACGGACGGCGGCAATGGTCCCGTAGTAGGCCACGGCCACCACAACGACCACCGCCAGGATTCCGCCGATCAGCGCCACCCCCACCAGCCGTCCCACCCCCGGCCCGGCCAGATCCACCAGCGATCCCGCTCCCTGCGACACCAGGGCCACGATCACGAACACCGGTAGCGCCAGCCCGATGGTCACCCCCACGTCGGTGCGGGCCCCCCGCTGGGGCACGACCGAGGGGCCGATCAAGCCCAGGTGGAGCTTGCTGGACAGCCGATTGGTCAAGATGCCGCCCACCGCGCCGGCGGTGGCCAGAAAGCCGGGAATAAGAACCAGCAGCACGGGGCGCTCGGAGAACACCTCAAACCGGTTCTCCACCGTCACCCCGGCCATAAGCGACAAGAACCCGGCCAGTACCAGCACCGGGATGGACTCCCGCAGAACGGTCCGCAGTTCGGGGGCCCTGGAGCGGAGCGCGGCCGCTGACGCCACAACCGTGACAGCCGCCAATAGCCCGGCGATCACCGGGGTGGCGGTGTCGATGCGCACCAGATAGGACGCCAAGATGAGCGCGGGCAATGCCAGCACGTCGCCGGCTGCGGTCACCATGGGGGCGGTCACGTTGTCGGGGTCGAGGCCCCAGCGCACCGATCCGGTGGCCATGCCCAGCGTCACCAGCAGCACGAACACCGAGGCCAGCATCCCGCCCACCACCGAGATAACCACGTAGTCGGCCACGCCGATGGCGTTTTCCACCCCGAGGTTCGAAGCCATAGCCGAGGCCAAAAGGGCCAGCACCAGCGTCATGAGGAGGGTCAGAACCAAAGAGGCCCACACGTTTTGGCCCACCACGCTAGACGACCGCAGCGACAGCCGGAACGTGCCGGTGTGGATGGCGGTTCCCAGCCGACTGCCCAGGGCTCCGAAGATCTTCCCCGGCAGCGCGATGGCCGCTGGCACCAACAGCAGCAGGCCGGGCAGCTCGGCCAGCCGCTCGTGGCTTCGACCCAGCACCAAGCCGGCGACAACGCTGGTAACCGCCAAGATGCACAGCGCCCCCAGCGACTGGCGCACGCCGCGGGGATCGGGTCCCAGCAGCCGGACCGGTTGCAGGCGGCTGCCCGACCGCCGCAGGAGGGTGAGCATTGTGCGGGAGAGCATGAGGATGACTTCCCGCCCGGCTACCCCGCGGCGGCCTGTCCCAGTTGGCGCAGACGCCGCTGGCAGTGCTCCCAGGCCTCCGACAAGATGTCGGCCACCGGGCGCACCTCGTCGATGCGGCCCATCACCTGGCCGCCGAAGGGGACGGCCACGTCCATCTGCCCGCCGAAGTACTGGTCCATGAGCCGGTCGAGGCCGGGCATCTGCACCTGGTCGTGGTGCTCCATCTCGGCGGTGAGGTCGGTTCGCAGCGCCCGCATGCCGGGCCGCCCGAACCGGTTCAACAACACGGTGTCGGTCTCCGCGGCGGCCACCACGGCCTGCTTCCAGTTGTCGTGTACCGGCGACTCAGCGGCCGACAGCATCCTGGTGCCCATCTGCACCCCGTCGGCCCCCAGCGCCAGAGCCGCCGCCATGGACACCCCGTCGCAGATGCCCCCGGCCGCGATGACCGGCACGTCCACCTCGGCCACCACCAGCGGGGCCAGCACCATGGTGGACGAGCCGTGGGGGTTCTTGAATCCGCCGCCCTCCACGCCCTCCACGATTAGGCCGTCCACTCCGGCGTCCACCGCCTTGAGGGCGCCCCGAAAGGTGGGCACCACGTGGAAGACGGTGATCCCAGCGTCCTTCAGCATGGCGGTGAACCGGTTGGGGTCCCCCGCCGAGGTGGTCACGAACCCCACCTCGTGCTCGATGACAAAATCAATGACAGTGGCGTCGGGCACCAGCAGCTGGGCGATGTTCACCCCCCACGGCCGGTCGGTGAGGTCGCGCATCTTGGCGATCTCCACCTTGATGTCGTCGAGCTGGCCTGAGGAGGTCTCGATGATGCCCATGGCCCCGGCGTTGGACACCGCCGAGGCCAGCTGGGCCCGGGCGATGTAGCCCATGGGGGCCTGCACCACGGGGATGTCGATGCCCAGCAGTTCGGTAATCCGGGTTCTCATGGCGCCAGCCTCATCGGCAGCGGCGTCTTGGGAGAAATCCGAGGCCGCACGGCATCCACCCCAACGAGCACATTTCCATTGGCCGGGATGGGAGCAATCACTTTCGCCGCCCTGGGCCGAACCCCCGTCGCCTGATCTGGCGCAGAAGCGGGGGCAGCGGGCGGCGCATGGGCCGATAGAACAGCGGCAGCCGATGGTAGGGAGAGGGCCGATCAGAGCTCCATTTGCCCGGCGGCGCCGACGTGATCGAGGCCAGCCCCACCAGGCAGTTGTCGTAGTTGATCCGCCAACCGGCGTAGTCTCGCCACGCCCGCTCGCGGTCTTCCACGACGGGAACCCCGGCGCTCTTTAGGGTCTCGTAGGTCTCGTGGAACTCGTGGCGGCGCACCGTGATGGGGGAAATGTCCTTCGGATCGGGGTCATAGTCGATGGCGAAGAAGTCGGCGACGTTGCGCAGAGCCACATATCCCGCCCGGATCATGTACGGCGTGGCGGGCGAATGGGGCACCGCCACCGTCGACAGCATTATGGCGGCCGTGTCCAAGATGCAGCCCGCGGCAACAACCCATGAGCGATCGGAGCGCACCGACCGGAAGAAGGCCAGGGCGGGATAGGTCTGGTGGGTCTCCTCGATATGGATGAACCAGTGTTCCCACTCCGTCCAGGTCTCTCCCAAGTCCTCGAGGCCGCCGGTCTCGTGGGCCAGGATGATCATGGCCTCGGGCGTGGGCGGGGTTCCGGCCCTGATCTCCAGTCGGGCCACCTTGGACTCTCGAGTGCTGAAAGCCATGTACATGAGCGGCAGGAAGCTGATCAGCAGCGCCACAATGCCCAACCCAATGAGGGCCTCGCCTATGGACAGGACCAGGCTGGCCAGGTCTTCGGTGTCCCGAAAGCCCAGCGTAGTGAGCGACGACCCGCTCAGCACCAACGCCTCTCGGTACGGGCGCACATCCAGCGCCCAGAACATCAGCGAGAACCCGTAGATGACCCCGGTGGCCCACACCATGGGCAACAGCATGAGCGTGGTGGGGGCATAGCGGGCCAGCACCGCGTCTTTGGCCTCATACGACTTGCGGCGGCGGGCAACCACTGAGAACAGGAGCTTCATGCCCACGTACACGAAGCGGATCAACAGGCTGCGCTCGGCCCGGGGCACTACCACGGTCTGTATGGCGGCCAACAGCGTGCCTACTGCGATCAGACCCCCGATCGCGAACACGACGGTCTCCGCGAAGCTCATACCCGCACCAGACTACGGGACTGCCGCAGGCGCCTTGTTCAACCTCAATGGCAGCCCGGCTTGGATTGCCCGCCTACCACTACTGTTCAGCCATGGCGAAGATCCAGATCGGCCCCGAGCTGACCAACAATGCCCCGGTGGGCACTGCCATCGGGGCAGTCCCGCCTCGGCGTACGCCGGTGGAAGTGCCAGCCCATCGGTACATCTCACCGGAGTGGGCCGAGTTGGAAATGGCCCATGTGTGGCCCCGGGCCTGGCAGTTGGCCTGCACGGTGGACCATGTGCCGGAACCGGGCGACTGGTTCGAGTACTCGGTGGGCAACCTCTCGGTGCTGGTGGTGCGGGGCGACGACGGGGTGCTGCGGGGATTTCAGAACGTGTGCCGCCACCGGGGCAACGTGCTGTGTACCGGCTCGGGGTCGGGTCTTACCGAGCTGCGCTGCATCTACCACCGGTGGAGTTGGACGCTGGACGGCAAGCTGCGCGAGGTGCCGTCGCGCCGAGGCTTTGGGGCGCTGCGCAACGACGACTATCCGCTGTTTCCCGTGCAAGTAGGCACATGGGGGCCGCTGGTGTTCGTGAACCTGGACATGGACGCCGAGCCGCTGGACCAGTTCCTGGAGGCCATTCCTGGGCTTCTCGAGTGGGCCCGCATGGAGGAGTATGCCTGCGCCTACGACCTCACCGTGCCGCTGCCGTGCAACTGGAAGACCCTAATCGAGGCGTTCAGCGAGACCTACCACGTGCAGGGCATACACCGGGAGATGCTGCCCAGCTGCGATGACGTCAACTCGGTTAACCGGCTCTACGGCCGCCACGGCTCGCTGCACCAGCCCTACGGGGTGCCCAGCCCCCGGCTACGCGACGGGGCCACCGATCAGGAGATCTGGGAGTCCATCATCGTCACCCAGGGCGCCCGCTACGGCCAGGACTCCGAGAATCCGGGGCCGTGCCCGCCGGTTCCCGACGGCGGCAGCGTGCGCGACGTGTTGGAGGAGCTGGTGCGGGCCCAGACCACCCAAAAGGGCCTCGACCTGGACAGCTTCGACCAATCGCAGATGCTGGACTTGTTCCAGTTCAACCTGTTCCCCAACATCACGGTGATCGTGATGTGCGACAGCATCACTGTGCTGCGATCCCGCCCCGGCGACACCCCCGACGACGCCTTCATGGATCTGCTGCACCTCGACCGCCGCCCGCCGGGCACCGAGCGCACCCCGCCCATGCAGGCCGTCATCCCCGCCGAAGAGGCCGCCATGAACCTGGTGTTCGACCAGGACCTGTCCAACCTCCAGCGAGCCCAGCGGGGCCTGCACCAGCCCGGCCTCGACCACATCGTGCTCAGCCGGGAGGAAATGCGAATCATCAACCTCCACTACAACCTCGAAGAGTTCATCGGCATCCGCGAACTCTCCGATGAGGCCGTCGCCGAAATCGAGGCCCTAAGAGCCCAGCCCGCCGCCATCGGCCCCGTCGTCGGCTGATCGAAATACTCCGCCCAAATTGGGAAAGTGTTTGTGTCCTGCCTTCAGGACTCCGGATAGGGAGGGTAGAGGTCGTCCAGGGTCCAGGTGACGATTTCGCGGGCAGGGTCGGCGGTTTCGTGGAATGACGGGGCGAAGCCGCCGGCGGAGACGAACCAGAAGGGCGAAATCGGGTCCAGAGCTTCTTGAGCCCAGCCATGGCCGCTGTCGGCTAGGCGCTCCAGAGCGACCACATGGTCCAGGTAGGTGCGGGCACCGGCAGGGCGGGTGCGGAACTTGACTGAACCGGTGACCATTGTGCCGTCGAGCTGGCGGCCAGCAATGTCGACCTCCACTTCTCGACGGGATCGGTCTTGACCGGACCATCTGCCCCACTCGGCCACGGCAGGGAGTCCCCGACTGGGACCCCAGCGCCGGCAGGCCTGCCGGGCCACGTCTTCGAACACATGGCGGCCGACATAGCTGGGAAACGCCTCAGGCTCGATCCTCACCCGCCAGGCGGCCTCCGGCCCCAGCGCGGCCACCGCCGACTCTGCCCACAGCCCGATCCCGTGGTGGAACCGAGTTGCCGGGTCGGCCAATCGATATCGCACCCCCCGCTGGGGTGACGCACCAAAGTTCACCTCTCGCACCAGATACGACAGATCTTCAAGCTGCTCGATCATCCGCTTGAGCGCCGTGTCGGACTGTTGGCCCATGATCGACGCGATCTCGCCAACTGTGCGGGCGCCAAGCCCGATGCTGGCCAGTACCGCCCGGTAGCGGGATGTGCTCCGAAGACCCTCCTCCTGGTCAAGCTCAGTCTGCACCCGAATCCGGACCACTCCGTGGGGCGAAAGGAGCAACTCGGCGATGTTCTCCTTCAAGGGGCGGCCATCATCTACCACCGCCAAATTGGCTGGCAGCCCGCCGAATGCGGCGTAGGCCCGGACCCGGTCGCCGAGCATGTAGCGAGAGACCATTTGGCCCGCGTCGTAGTAGTCGAACGGGCTGAGGGGGAGCACGGCGTCGAGCCGGCCATACAGCGGCGATCCGCCAGCGGCCAGCGCCTCCAGTGTGCGCACCGCGGACCCCGAAAGCACCACCAGCAGGCCCGCTGCGCGCGACGGGCCCGATTCCCAGACGGCGTTCAGTTCCGAGGCGATCTCGCGCATTCCCCGTTCTCCATCGGCCAGGTATTGGAACTCATCTAAGACGATGACGATCGGATGGTCGGGACGAAGCCCGAACAGGGCGCGAAAGACAGTTCGCCAGGTGGGGTGGTCTTCGATTCGAAGTTCTTCCTCAGACCAGCGAGCCGCCTCATCCAGCAAGGTCTGCCGATTGATTGCCGGGGTTGTCGCCGATGCCGAGTAGTACAGCACCCGCTCAGCGGGCCAGAGATTCGAGAGTAGAAAGGTTTTGCCCACCCGTCTGCGTCCGTGGACTAGGGCCAGCGCAGGTCGCTCGCCCTCAGCCAGAGCTCGCAACCTTGTTGACTCCGCTTCGCGGTCAATCAGGGCGGTAGGTGTCATGCGGCAAGTCTATGATGACCTAATGCATTAGTCAACTAACGTGTTAGTAGACTAATGCATTAGACGGCTAGTGTGCATTGGGGCGATAGTGAGCCGTTTCTAAGCAAAGTATGTCGATAGCGCATAGAGATTCCTCTGTCCGAGTCATTTGGACCATAGGAATACATCTCAACTAGACATTTCAGGATGCCCCGCAGGGAGACGGTAAAACGAGCCGCAGAGCAATGGGCCAAGGAGTTGACCGACGAGTCGGGTCGAAATCGGCTGTTGTACTACCGAGTGTTGAAGAGGGGCACTCTGGAATTGGATCAAGCCGTGCCCAGCGTGCGAAAACGCTTGCTGAACGGAAAGAAGGTACACCTCCAGGCACTATTTCCCGGCGAGCTCTTCGACGACGCTCTGAGGAGCATCCGGGCGGTAAGCCGCAAGGCCACTAGCAACTACGAGGAGAAGGGCATAAACACGCTGTTCTTGGGATGGGGAATGGCGACTTGGACCCCTGTTTCTTCAAGCGCCACCCCGGCCGCGCCGGTGCTGCTGTGCCCTGTGGACCTGGCCCGCACGGGTGCCGCGGAAGTGGACTTCGACATTCAGCTAAGCGGCGAATGGGCTCTCAACGAAGCGCTCCTTCAGCACTTGGCCAACGAGTTCGAGGTAAATGTCTCGGGTGAGAACCTTATGGACCCCTATGGCGATGGCGATCAGATCAGCGAAAAGGAGGAAAAAGAGATCTTTGCCGAGTTGAGCCGACGGGCTGAAAGGGTCCCGAATTTCGAAACCTCCGAGAGAGTCGTGCTGGGCAATTTCATGTACAAGAAGATGCCGATGGTCAACGACCTCAACGAGAACCTCGATGCTCTGGCACAGAGTGATTTGATCGCCGCCATCGCCGGCGATGAGGAAGCAGAGCAGTCGCTGCTGACTCACCGGGCCACCGCCGTGGAGCCATCGCTGCCCGACCGGACCCCTCCCGAGAGCGAGTTCTTGGTGCTAGACGCGGATTCCTCTCAGAATGAGGCCATCAACGCTGCATTGGCTGGCGAGTCGTTCGTGCTCCAGGGCCCTCCCGGCACCGGCAAGAGCCAGACCATCTCCAACCTCATCGCCGCCATGATGGCCAAGGGAAAGAGCGTTCTGTTCGTGGCCGAAAAGCGGGCGGCTATCGATGCGGTCGCCAAGCGACTCACCCGGGTGGGTCTTGACAATCATGTGATGGACCTCCACGGAGGCATCTCCTCCCGCAAAGAGCTGGCCCGTCAGCTCAATCAGTCACTTCGGGACATCGGCCAGATTCCTCCGGCCAACCAACAAGACCTACATAGCAGTCTGCACGATGCTCGTAAGGAGCTGTCGGACCACGCCGAGGCTCTACATCAGGAACGCGCTCCATGGGGATTGTCGTACTTCGAGGTGCGGTCTCGGCTGCTGGCACATGAAGATTCCGCTTCCTCAAGCGGGGACAGGCCACAACCGCCGATGCAGATCCCCTCTTCAGCTCTAGCCGAATTGGACGATGTAACTGCCCAACAGGTGCGCCGCGACATAAGGGACTGGGCCGACCTCTCCGAGCCCCTCCGCTCGGGCCGCTCACCGTGGGCAGGCGCCACAATTGCCACTGATGACGAGGTCCGACGCGCACTTGACGCATGCACTGGCCTGTCCGGCGAACTCACCTCCGCCTGTCGAGTCCAGCAGGAGTCGCTTTCCGATGATCTAGGAATAGGCGATGCCGGGTCTTTTGCTGAGTGGACCACGGTGGTTGCCGAGGTCTCAGAGTTGACGCGCGACATTGCAAAAACCGAGGGCACTCTGACCCCCGAGATATTCGATCGAGATTTGGACCGGCTGACCGAAGATATGGCCCCTGCTGCCAAAGGCGTGCTGAGTCGGGTGTTCAACAAGCGGTACAGGGCAGCAAAGGCCGATGTGGACAGTCTCCAGCCCGGATCAACCACACTAGGAGCGAAGGCTGCGCTGGACGCCGTCGTCGCTGCCAGCAGTCAGGCCCGCCGGTGGTCCAAACTGGGCTGCTCCGGTTCGCCCCGAATCCCTGCCAGCCCGGAGAAGGCAGTCGAGGCATTCGGCAAGATGAAAGACGCTGTCGACGACTTAGCTTCATTGCTGCCTGAGGGGAGGTTAGAAGGGAAAACCGGGGATGGTATCGCCGCCATGGCCCAAGCGTTGCTCAACGACCAGCGCACGTTGTTGAGCCTGCCCAAGCTGGCAGAAGTGGAACTGAGCCTGCGAGCTGCCCATGTGGGACCGCTGTTGGAAAATGCCTCAGGCGGCACCCTCGCTGCTGGCGACCTGGCGAGTGCATTTGACCACTGCTGGCTGAGATCTATCGAGCAGGAAGTGCTGCTAGGAGATAGTCGCCTTTCGGGATTCCAAGGAATTCGCCAGAGCCGCTACGTCGAGCAGTTCCAGCAGTCGGACCGAGACCACTTGAGCGTCACCCCGGCCAGGGTGGCCCGCCGTGTCGCGGAGCACGCAATGGCCGCGCTAAACCAAGTACCCGAACAGGACAGCCTGATACGCAAGGAGTCCAACAAGAAGACTCGTCACCTCCCGCTGCGCCGACTATTCGAGCATGCCCCCGAGGCGTTGACCGCCTTGCGACCGTGTTGGGCGATGTCACCCCTTGATGTGGCGCAGACTTTGCCGCCGCGTCCACTGTTCGACCTTGTGGTATTCGACGAGGCCAGCCAGGTGCTGCCCTGCGACGCCATTCCTGCTCTGCTGAGAGGAAAGCGGGCCATGATCGCCGGTGACTCCCGCCAGCTTCCGCCAACGACGTTCTTCGACGGTTCTGGTGGTGATGATGACCTTGACGAAGAAGAGGAATCGATGTCGGATTTCGAGTCGATCCTGGATGTGATGGACTCTCGGCTATCCCGGCGCCCGCTCACCTGGCACTACCGCTCCCAAGACGAGCGGCTCATCGCCTACTCCAACCAGGAGATCTACCACGGAAGCCTGACCACCTTTCCAGGTGCCGATGCCGACCAGTGCCTGAACTGGGTGCCGGTACCGCATCGGATGGGCGTCGCCACTGAAAGGGGCAGTAATTCCGACGAGGTGCTGCGCGTAGTAGATCTGATGATCGACCACGCCCTTCAAAGGCCTGCTGAGAGCCTTGGAGTAATCGCTATGGGGCTGCACCACGCCAACCGCATTGAGGAGTCCCTGCGAAGGCGGATTGAAGAGGAGAACAGCCCAGAACTCGAAGAGTTCTTCAAGGAATCGCATGAGGAACGGGCTTTTGTGAAGAACTTGGAGCGAGTACAGGGTGACGAACGGGATGCCATCATCTTGAGCATCGGCTATGGCAAGAACGCCAGTGGCAAGATGCTGTACCGATTCGGCCCACTCAATCAACAGGGTGGAGAGCGGCGGCTGAACGTGGCCATCACCAGGGCCAGAAAGCGCATGACTTTGGTGTCTTCATTCGACTATGCCGACTTGGACCCCGAAAGGACGAAATCCACCGGAGCCAAGATGTTGCGAGGCTTCTTGAAGTTCGCGCAATCAGGCGGATCAGAATTGGACGGTTCCAGTGAGCGACAGCCGCTGAATCCGTTCGAGATCGACGTTATGGACAAGCTCAAGGCCTCAGGCCTCCAGGTAGTGCCGCAATACGGGTGCTCGGGCTATCGCATCGACTTCGCGGTTTGCCATTCTGAAAAGCCGGGACAATTCGTTTTGGCGGTTGAAGCCGACGGTGCCAGCTATCACGCCTCCCCCACGGCTCGAGACCGCGACCGTCTTCGCCAGGAGCACTTGGAGCGACTCGGCTGGCGGTTCTGCCGCATCTGGTCCTCCGACTGGTTCAACGACCACAGCCAAGAGGTCAACCGAGTGCTCACCGCCTACGAGCAAGCCGTAGCTGAGATCGACGCACGGGCAAATGCCCCAGCGGCTAGCTCATTGCTTGATTCTCAAGAAGGCCCAATTTCCCACACAGTTGATGCGAGGTTGGAGACCCAGCCTGCTCGAATCTCCAAACCCCACATTCCGTACTACTCCACCATTGATGAGTATTCGCACAGAACTCTCGTCGCCATAGCCCTCTGGATTAGTTCCGACGGCCTCCTCCGAACCGACAGACAACTGTTCGAGGAGATCTTCAAGGAACTGCCCTTCAAGCGCCGCGGTGCCAAGATCAACGCGGCTATCGACAAGGCCATCCGCGCGGCGACGGGGTCCTCAGAATCAGAGCAGACTTCTGTAGCAGTGCCCGAACAGAGCCCAACACGAGCACCGGATAGGTCCACCGGGTCTTCAACAGCAGCGGCGGCCTCGAAGTGGGCCAGATACAACTACAACATCGTTGGTGAATCGTTCTACAGGGATCGCCTTCACCAGATAATGAGGGGCACGCCAGGAGATAAGAGGGGATGGAAAAGGCGAGAAGTGGGTTTGAAGCTGGTGGCCCAACCCCACAACCCCCATGACAGCAATGCCATCAGCATTCAGCACCAAGGCCATGTAGTTGGCCATGTCGCTCGAACCAAGACAATGAAATTTCACCGGACATATGGAGTGAGGCTCATGGCCGGGGTGGAGGTTGACGGTCTAGTCACGGGACGCAACGGTAAGTGGAGTGTGAAGCTAGATCTCAAGAGCATTCGCTAGAGCAGGTCACGCCAGCTACATCCAGATCGATCCTTAGATCCTCCGGTCAGCCAGTTTCCTAGACACAGCCGTGGGGCGAAGGGAATTTCAAGGACGCAGACTTCGAATTTGCCGATATGCTCCCTTTGACCCTTGCTGGAGGGATGTCCAGCCGCTGTATCTCACTTCCCCCGCCCAGTCAGCTCCTACTCATCTGCTGGACGTTCCGTGTGGCTTAGCTATCTGGACGAGAGCGGCAATACAGGTGGCAATCTGGAGGACCCAGATCAGCCGATCCACTTGATTGCCGCGGTCATGGTCCCCGAAGACCAGGTGCAAGGCCTGTCTTCGGCATTTCATCTCCTGCCCGCCTTTACCAAGGAGCCTCGTCTGATTGGCGAACTTCGAGGCGCCGATCTCTATTCGGGAAGGGGGCCGTGGAAAGGCTTCTCTCCCTCAGAGCGCATTGATACCTACCACGGGGCTTTGGCCTTGCTGGGCCGGCACGGGGCGTTCGTGGCCCATGCGTCGATCGACAAGTGGGCCTTGCGCCAATCCGCATCTTCAGGACCGCAGATGCCGCATCTGCTTGCCTTGCGGTTTCTTGCCGAAGAGATGGAGAGCTACCTGAAGCAGCAGATTGACCCGCTGAGGCAGCGCACCCTGCTCATTGCAGACGAAACGCATGAGCACGAGGCATTCGCCCACGGCCTCGTAACGCGGATGCAAGCTGGCAATCCGTCATCCGACGGGGGTACGACCATCACCAGAATCGTGGACCGAGTTCACTTTGTACGGTCTGAGACGAGTCCTGGGGTTCAACTTGCTGATTTGGCAGCGTTTGTCCTGACTCGCCGCAAGCGTTTCCCAACCTCGTCGCTTCGGCCTTCAGACATCGCAATAGCAAGGCTGGCGGAGATCGTAGATAGCAGAGTTGTGGCCTCGCGGGATACCTGGCCCTCACGCGATGAAGGCCCGCAAAGCGGACCTTCATGATGGCTGGATCGCCTCGGTGGCCCGAAGCTGCGCCTCGGTGTCCCAAAGCGCTCGCAGCCAAGACAAATGTTACCGCTTTGCCCTCATCTATCAATCGGGATTACTCGACACTTCAGATCACGAAGGCTTGACAGTGAATCCGGTTCGGCGTTGGCGGGCGATCTCGAAGCACAAGATGGCGGTGGCGGAGGCGACGTTTAGGGATTCGACTGATTCGGCCATGGGAATCGACACCCAGCGGTCTATGGCGGCGGTTTGATCGAGTTGATCGAGGCCGTGGGCCTCGTTGCCCACCACCAGGGTGAGGGGGCCGGTTAGGTCGGCTTGGTGGTAGGGGTCGCCTCGGTGGGGGTCGGCGCCGATGCGTTCCCCTTTCGGTCCCGTCGCGGCCAGGGGGGCTCGGAACAGCGCACCGGCCGAGGCCCGCACGGTTTTGGGATTCCAGGGGTCTACTGATTCTGGGCTGAACACCACGGCTTGGGCCCCGGCGGCTACTGCGGTGCGGACGATGGTGCCAGCGTTGCCGGGGTCGGCGACTCCAGCCAGCTCGACGGCAAAATCGCCGTCGGCCACGGGGGCGATCTCAGGAATGCGGGCGGTGGCCATGACGCCCTGGGGGGTGACCACCGAGCCCACCTTGGCCAGAACCCCGTCACCCACCGTCCACACTGGGGCGCTCACTGAGACTCCCAAGTCGGCCCACAAATCGATCACGGGCTCCACAAAGACGTCGACGATCTCCAGATCGGCAGCCACCGCCTCGACCAGCAGTTGCGGGCCGTCGATGACGAACTTGCCGGCCTCAGCGCGATCTCGGCGGTTGCGGACTAGTCGGCGAAGTTCCGCAATCCGGGGGTTTCGGGGGCTGAGTGGCTTGCTGATGGGAAGTGCTACCCCACCGAGGCGGTGTCTTGCTCCGCCTCGGCCGCAACCTTGGCCACCTCGACCAGCGCGGTGAACGCCGCCGGATCATTCACGGCCAGCTCGGCCAAAATCTTGCGGTCGACCTCTACGTCGGCCAGCTTCAGGCCGTTGATGAAACGGCTGTAGTTGGTGCCGTTTTGGCGGCAAGCGGCGTTGATGCGCTGGATCCACAGGCGGCGGAACTCGCCCTTGCGAGCCCGGCGATCCCGAAAGGCGTACTGGCCGCTGTGCAGCAGCTGCTCATTGGCGCCCCGGAATGTGCGGCTCTTGTTGCCGTAATAACCCTTGGCCCGCTTCACAACCGCCCGGCGGCGCTTGCGGGCGGTGACGGCGCGCTTGACTCTGGCCATCGTGTGCTTCTCCTTGAACTCGTGCTGGTCGCTTCAGGCCCTACAAGCCCAATTGGCGCTTCACGGCCGGGGCGTCGGCTGACGACACCTGGGCCGGGCCGCGCAGCTGGCGCTTGCGCTTGGGGGCCTTCTTCTCGAGGATGTGGTTCTTGTAGGCGCTGCGACGGCGGATCTTGCCGGTGCCGGTGGTCTTGAACCGCTTGGCCGCGCCTCGGTGGGTCTTCATCTTGGGCATGACTGTTTGCTGCGAACTATTGAGCAGTATCGGTGGCGGCGGGTTCCTCGGCCGATTGGCGGGCGTCCCGGGCGGCCTGCTTGCGGGACTTCTTCTTCACCGGTCCCAGCACCATGACCATGTTGCGACCGTCCAGTCGGGGATAGACCTCGACTTTGGCCACATCTTCCACCTCGTCCGAGATGTCGTCGAGAATGCGCCGCCCCAGCTCGGGATGTTGCACCTCGCGACCGCGGAACATGATCGTGACCTTTACCTTGTAGCCCTCTTCGAGGAAGTTCCGCACCTTACGTGTCTTGGTGTTGAAGTCTCCCGGACCGATCTTGGGCCGGTACTTCATCTCCTTGACGATGATGTTGGTGCTATTTCGCCGGGACTCTTTGGCCCGTTGGGCGGCCTCGTACTTGTACTTGCCGTAATCCATGATCCGGCAAACCGGTGGATTCGCCTTCTCGGCGACCTCCACCAGATCCAGGCCGGCGTCACGGGCCATGTCCAACGCCTCAGGCAGTAGGCGAATGCCTATCTGCTGTCCGTCCTGATCAACGAGCCGCACCTCTCTGGCTCTGATCCGGTCGTTGATCCGGGGCTCAGCATCTGCCGAAGCTATGGCCGATCACCGCTCTGCAATGCGCATGTTCCTCTCTCTCGACTATGGGGGACGGCACGCTGGGAATAATTTCTCCCCGCTTGCGCGCCGAAGTTGCGGGGTAACAGTATCAGCGTTAGGGGACAATAACGCCAGACGAGGCGAAAAGGAGCCGAAGAAACACAATGAGCACACTATGGACACCAGGTGGAGAGGTGCCGGTTGACGACGGCCGGGGACAGTCGGCAACCCCTCCGCCCCAAGGCACCACAGATCAAGCCGCCGACCCGCTGGCCGGGCTGAGCGACGAGGAGCGGGCTCAGGCCGAGGAGCTGGCCCAGCAGCTGGCCGAGGCCCGCGAGCAGATTGCCAACACCCCGGCGTCGGTCGTGGTGGGGAACCACGCCATGGGGCTGTACGAGCTCGGGGCCATCCACCTGAGCCAGCAGCCACCCAACCTGGAAGAGGCCCGATTGGCCATCGACGCCCTCGGGGCGCTGGTCGAGGGGCTGGAAGGCCGACTCGGCGAGCACGAGGCCACCCTCAATGAGGCCCTCCATCAGATCCGCATGGCGTTTGTGCAGGTGTCGCGGGCCATGGAAGACGCCGCCGGCGGGCAGTCAGAAGAGGCCGGAGAGGCAGAAGAGGCTACCGAGGAGTAGCTCCGGCCGCCTCCCGCTGGCTCAATGGACGATCTTGGCCAGGGGCAGTTCGATGATGTCGCTGGCCCCGGCGTCGCACAGGTCGGGGATCAACACATTGATGTCGGCTTTGGGCACCACTGTCTCCACGGCGTAGCCGTGGCCCCCGAACAGCTCGTTGACCGTGGGGGCCTTCATGGACGGCAGCAGGTCGATGACCTTATCCAGGCTTGACGCCGGCACGTTCATCTTGACCAGCACCTTGCCCCTAGCCTCCAGCACCCCGCCCAACAGGGTGTGGATCTGCTCCATGGCGTGACGTCGCTCCGGGTCGGCGTAGCTGGCCGGGTTGGCGATCAGCTCGGTGTAGGACGTGAGGATGGTGTGGATGATCTTGAGGCCGGCCGCCCGCAGTGCCCGTCCCGTCTCGGTTATCTCCACCACCGCATCCACGATGTCGGGGGCCTTGGCCTCGGTGGCCCCGTACGACAGGGCAATGTCGGCCTCGATGCCCAGGCCGTCGAAGAAACGCTTGGTCAGGGCGGGATATTCGCTGGAGATCTTCACCCCCTGGGGCAGATCCTCCGCGTCGTTCCAGGGCGAGTCGTCGGGCACGGCCAGCACCATCCGGATCGGTCGGGAGGTGTTCTTCGAGTATTGAAGTTCACCGAGCGACACCACGTCGCTGTCGGTCTCGGCCACCCAGTCCCGCCCGGTGATGCCCATGTCGAACAGCCCGTCGGCCACATATCGGGGAATCTCCTGAGGCCGCAAAATGCGGACCTGGCTGATGCGGGGGTCGTTGATCGTCGCCTTGTAGGCCACGTCGGAACTGCGGTTGACGGGTATGTCGGCGGCGTCGAAGAGCTCCAAGGTGGCCTTTTCCAGCGATCCCTTGGGCAGAACCAACGAGAGCATGGCAACAACGCTACCGGCCGCCAGCTGTCGGTCTGCGATCAATACCCGCTATTCGGGATGAAGTTCGGGGCGCAGATCGATGCGCAGGTCCGGACCGAGCCGAGCAACCCCGATGATCTCGCCTCGCCACAAATCAGAGATGGTGGCAGCCCCGGGTCCGGCGAACATCGGGTGGGCGTCGTCGCCGCCAAAGAACGCGGGGGCCAGATACACGGCGTATTGGTCCACCAAGCCGGTCTGATGGAAGGCCGCTGCGGTAGCCGCGCCCCCCTCGACCAAGAGCTGGACCACGCCCTGCTCCCCCAGTTCGCACAGCACTTGCTCCAGCGGCCCGTCCATCTCCAGCGCGGGGTGGACCCGGGCTTCTGGCGGCGCGGTGCCCAGCACCACTCGCTGCGGCTGGCTGGTGCGGGGAGCAACTCCAGCAGGAGGCTGCCAGTCGCGCACCGTCAGAGCAGGATCGTCGGCCCGAACGGTGCCCGCCCCTACCAGAACTGCGTCGCTCTCGGCCCGGAGGCGGTGGACGTCGGATCGGGCCTCTGGCCCAGTGATCCAGCGGCTGGTGGCATCGGGGGCCGCCAAGCGGCCGTCCAGAGTGGCGGCCAGCTTCAGCACCACCCAGGGGCGCCCAGTGCGGCGATGCTTGAGATAGGGAGCGAGCAGCTCGACTGCCTCAGCAGCCCGCACGCCCGCTTCCACGGCTATCCCAGCCTGTTGGAGCGCCGCGATGCCCCTCCCCGACACCGCAGGGTCGGGATCCTCCACCGCCACGAAGACCCGAGCGATCCCCGCGGCAACGATGGAGTCGGTACACGGCCCGGTGCGACCCTGGTGGTCGCACGGCTCCAACGTCGTGTAGAGGTCGGCCCCTTCGGCACGCTGGCCGGCAGCCTCCAGGGCGTTGATTTCGGCGTGGTTGCCGCCCGGCGGTGACGTGGCCCCCAAGTACTGATCCTCACCGGCGTCGATCACACATCCCACCCACGGATTGGGCGAGGTGACCAGCCGACAGGAACGGGCCGCCTCCAAGGCCAGATCCATCATGCGACCACTGCGAATTGCCTGGTCGCCTGGAGAGACTGTCAATGCTCGGTGGGCTGGTCGGCCAGCAGGCGCAGGGCGTGGGGGACGACGTCGAGCACCGCGCCCAGGCACTCCACCGAGCCCTTGGGCGATCCGGGCAAGTTCACGATCAGCGCCGTACCCCTCGTGCCGGCAACGGCCCGGGACAAGCGCCCGAAGGGGCTCACCAGCCGGGAGGCCTCGGCCAAACCGTCGGCCCGGCGCTCCAGCACGGCGACGGTGCCCTCCGGGGTGAGGTCGCGGGGGCCGAAACCGGTGCCCCCGGTGGTGGCGATGAGGCCGGCAAACCCCTCGGACATGTCCAGCAGGGCGTCGCGCACCGAGTCGACGCCGTCTTCGACCGCCCGGCGGTCGGCGATCTCATAGCCCTCTCCGGCCAGCATCTCCACCAAGGCGTCGCCCGAGCCGTCTTGGCGGGTACCGGCGATCACGCCGTCGGACACGGTGAGGACCTTGGCGGCTAGTCCGGCGGTTTCTAGGTCTGTCATTGCCGGTCAGGCTAGCTAGCTAACCGGCGGGGCGGCGGGTCCTGTCACCTACGGCGGCCTGGCTGTCGGGGCAGCCAGGTCCGCCTGCGGCGCCACCCCCCGCCCCGCCTACCCGTTGCCTTCCCGACGTTTACCGAACTGGCCTTTGGAGGAGATCTAGGGGGCTTGGTACTTGGCTATGAACATTGCGTCGGTGTTGTGGTCTTGGGGGAGGATGAGGGCGCCGCGGCCGTGGGGTCGCCAGCGGGGGTCGTTGATAGGGGCGGGTTTGGCTTCAGGATGCTCTTGGGCCACCAATTCGTCGATGGCCGCTGTCTCGGCCTGGGTCATCGTGCAGACGCTGTAGATCACCACTCCTCCTGGTCGGACCAAGCCGAACGCGGCTCGGATCAGCTCGGCCTGGAGGAGGGCCAACTCTTCTACGTCATCGGGTTTCACTCGCCAGCGGGCGTCGGCTCTCCGGCCCAGCACGCCCAAGCCTGAACACGGTGCGTCTACCAGCACCCGGTCGAAGGAATGGGGGCTAAACGGCGGATGGCGACCATCGGCGGCCACGACTCCGCCCAAGGACACTCCCGTCTTGGCGGCATTGGCCGCCACCAGTGAGGCCCGATGCTGGCGATGATCAGCTGCCACCACCGTGGCCGAGCTGCCGGCCAGCGCGGTGGCCTTGCCGCCGGGACCGGCGCACATGTCCAACACCCGCTCCCCGGGCTGGGGGTCCACCAGTTCGGCCACCCATTGCGACGCCTGATCTTGGACATATCCGTCGGGGCGTGATGTGACCGGCGCAGGCTGGTTCATCTGCTCCAGCGCGGCATGGGCCTCTGACCTGCCGAGGTCGGCCTCCAATCGCTCCGCCATCCAATCCGGATAGCTCAGCCGAACCGCGTCAGTGGGCCAGGCCGGTTCCACATCAGCTACTCGGCGCAGCACCGCGTTGACGAATCCACGGTGGCGGCGGGGCGCGGCATCAACGGTCTCGCTCACTGCGGCATAGGCCGGCGTGTCCAGCATGTGGAGCTGGTAGGCCCCGATCCGCAGAAGATTTCGCGTGGTGAGGTCGGGCGGGTCGGACACGAAGCCGTCGATGAGGTGGTCCAGCGCCCGACGCATTCGGGTGACCCCGTAAACCAGCTCGGTGATCAGCCCGGAGTCGCGTTCGGGCAAATCGGCCGAGGCCAGCACCAGGTTGGCGAAGGCACCGTCTCGCTCGATTCGGTCGAGGAGCTGGGCGGCAACGGCTCGGGCGTTCTTTGATGCTGGCCCTGATGGGGAAGGACTCACGATCCGAGCCGGTCGCCAGGGTTCGGACGGGCACCCCGGAGCCATTCCTCGGCGGCTTGCCGGGACTTGCCTTCGGCCTGCACTTCCACCAACTTCAGCAATCCTTGCCCAGTGCCCACCACGGTTCCGTCGAGCTCGCCGGGCGGCTGCGATCCCTCCAGAGGTTGAACTGACCAAACCTTGAAAGTCTTGCCCCTCCACGTGGTCCACGCCCCACCCACTCGAACTTGCCGATGTAATGACTCCGCAGACTGTCCCCAGTCGAGACAGAGCTCGTCTCGGGTGATCTTGGCGGCGTAGACCGGCTCTCCCTGCTGGGGTGCCGGCACACCAAGGCCCTCGTTCAGGGCATCCACGAGCATTGGAACAGCGATGTCCACCAATTCGGCTCGCAGCGCCGCCGCCGTGATGTCGGGCCCGATGGGGATCTCTACTCGTCGGTAGACCCGGCCGGTATCCAAGCCCTCAGCCACCTCCATCAGGCACACTCCGGTGGTCTGGTCGCCGGCCAGGATGGCCCGCTCCACCGGGGCCGCTCCCCGCCAGCGGGGCAGCAGCGAGAAATGCACGTTGACCATGGCCAGCCGGTCCAGCACCTGGGGCTTGATGATCTGCCCGAAGGCCACCACCACGCCCAAGTCCGCATCGGCGTCCAGAACGTCGCCCACATACGAGGAAACCGGAATGCCCAACTGCTGGGCAGCGGTCTTCACCGGGCTGGGGGTGGGCATCTCCCGCCGCCCACGGCGACTGTCGGGGCGGGTCACGGCCAATGCCACGTCGAATCCGGCGGAATCCAGCGCCTCCAGGAAAGGCACCGACTCGCGAGGAGTGCCGAAGAAGACGAGCCGGCGGATTTCCACCGGCGGGTCGATCACGGCAACGAGAGCCCGTCGCCGGTGGCCGGAGGACGACTCGGCCCACTCATCGCCCGCTCCCGGAGGATGCGCTTGGCATCCCGGCGCTGATCCTCGTCCAGGTAGTCGAGCAGAATCTTGCCCTCCAGG
Organism: Acidimicrobiia bacterium; assembly: GCA_022822265.1. Classification (GTDB taxonomy): domain Bacteria; phylum Actinomycetota; class Acidimicrobiia; order Acidimicrobiales; family Bin134; genus Poriferisocius. Next base: position 89,374 of record JAJECA010000024.1, read on the forward strand.
TGGTCCAACTCGTGCTGGAAAAGGCGGGCCTCAAGGTCCTCGGCCTCGAGGTTGACCTCGTTGCCGTCAAGGTCGTAAGCCTTCAGGTGGATGCTGCGGGGGCGGACGATCTCCCAGGACAGTTCGGGCACCGACAGGCAGCCCTCGTTATAGGTCCACTCGCCGTCGCTCTCGGTAATCTCGGGATTGACCAAAACGCCGGGACCGTCGCCAAAGTCGTACACGAAGAACCGCTGCGACACCCCCACCTGCGGAGCGGCCAAACCGATACCGGGAGCCTCGTACATGGCGGTGAGCATCTCCTGGCACAAGTCGGCCATGGCCCCGTCGATTTCGGTCACGTCTTCGGCCACGCGCCGCAAAACCGGGTCGCCATACACCCGTATCCGCAGTGGGGCCATGAAAGCAGGTTACCGTCAAACCGTGGGCGACTCGCACTACTACAGCGCCTCGCCGGGCGGGAAAAGACGGCCCGGAACGGTCAGATTGCGGATAGGCGACCTGGATGTGGAGCTGGCCACCGACCGAGGAGTGTTCGCGGCCGACGAGGTGGACTTCGGCACCCGATATCTCCTGGCCGAGGGCCCCCGCCCGCCCCAAGATGGACCCTTGCTTGACTTGGGCTGCGGGTACGGGCCGATTGCGGTGGCGCTAGGGCAGTGGGCGCCTCAGGCCCCGTTGTGGGCTGTCGATGTGAACCCCCGGGCGCTGGAGTTGTGCCGGGCCAACCTGGATGGCCACGGTCGACCCGATGCCACCGTGTGCCTCCCTGACGAGGTGCCCGACGACGAGCGCTTTGCCGCCATCTACTCCAACCCGCCCATCCGCATCGGGAAAGCCGCTCTCCACGAGGTGCTGGCTCGCTGGCTGGGCCAATTGGACGACGAGGGCAAGGCCTACCTGGTGGTGAACAAGAACCTGGGCTCCGATTCCCTAGCCCGCTGGCTCAACCAACAAGGCTGGCCCACCACCCGGCTCAGCTCCCGCCGCGGCTACCGAATCCTGCAAGTGGGGGCTAGATCGATCTGATGGGGTCTACGTCGATGCGGAGACGGCCGGTCGGGCGCTCTACAGCGGCAAGGGCGTCGCAAAGGGCGACGTAATCGGGGGCCCGCAGGAAGAACTGGCCGGCGGGGTCGGGGGCGATCTGGACGCCCAGCGGGGTGCCGAACCGCTCCATGAACTCCCCGGCCACCGGGCCGGAAACCACCGCGATGGCCCCATAGGGAGGCAGGCTCAACTCTTGGCGGCGGTCTCGCTCCGATCGGGCCAATTGTGCGGGATCAGCCTTGAGCGCGGCCTGCACAACGGGGTCGTCGGGCATGCGAGTTTGCAGCACGATCTTTCCCCCGTCGTCACGGGGGCCGGTGATGCGGGCGGCCCGGGCGATGAGGGCCATGGCCTGCTCTCGGGCTCGAAACCGGGGGGCCAGCAGCTCTTGGTCGAATTCCAAGAAAGCAACCACATCAAAGGGCCGGCCTAAATGCAGCACTGCCTCGGTGCCCACCACCACCCGGGCGGTGGGCGGGCCGACATACCCGCTGCTGGTGACCTCGGCCACGGGAGTGCGAACCAGTGCCTCCACCTCCTCGCGGACCCGCTTGGTCCCGGCCCGCAGGTTGCGCATCCCGGTGCTGCCGCACTCGGCACACACCAGCGGGCGGGTGTGCCCGACAGCCCGGCACACTAAGCGCTTGTCGTCTTCTTGGCGCATGGATGCCCCGCATTCGGTGCACACGGCCAGCTCGCCGCACACCCGGCAGGCCAGCAGCAGTGCCCGGCCCCGGCGGTTCAACACGCAGGCCGCCCGGTTGCCGTCGCGCAGCGCCTGAACCAGCTCCGGGGAATACAGGCCCGCCCGCCCTGCATCCTCGCTACGGCGGTCCACCACCTCCACCAGCGGCCAACTGGCCCGCTCGGTGTCCCGCGACGGGCGCATCACCGGCCGGGACCGCAGCGCCTCCAGGCTGGGCACCGGCGACATCAGCACACAGGGCACGCCGGCTCGTCGAGCCCGCTCGATGGCGACGTCCCGCCCGCTCCAGGTAGGAGCGGCTTCGGAGCGATACGACTCGTCGTGCTCATCGATCACCAACACCGCGGCCAGTTCAGGTGCCGGCGCCCAAGCGGCCGACACCGTCCCCACCACGGTGGCCCCCGCGGTGGCCGCGGCCCAGCCATCGGGAAAGCGGACTGCCCAGGCTCCTTCTCGTGCCAACCTCCTGGTCAGCTCATCAGCGCGCCCGTGATCGGGCACGAGAATCAGAGCCTGGCCTCGGGCCGCGGCGGCCAGCGCGATGGGCAGCGGGTCGTCTGAGGGCCCGTGGCGCAGGGTGTGGCCCTCCCCCTCGAACAGATCGCCATGATCGCCCGAAGACACCATCCGCGAGCGCGAGGGCCGGGGCAAGGCCGCCACCACCCTGGGAGGAGAAGCAGTCCGCAAGAAGTGGGTCCGGCGACCAGACCAGCGCCAGGCCGCCCATTCGCTCAAGTCGATGAGGCTGCGGTCTGGTCCCAAGCTGCTGAGCTTGGCCAAGGGGGTGAGCTCCACCCCTTCAGGGGACTCCACGCCCACCTCGGTGATCCAGCCCCCCACTCGACGACCGTGCAGCACCACTCGCACCATGGCCCCCACCCCGAAGCAGGGATCGTCGGCCCAGCCCTCAGGGACCGAATACGTGAACTCGCGGTCTATGGCTACAACGTCGGTCAGAACCCGAACGTTCAAAAGGCCAAGGCTGCTAGAGGCCCAGGGCGGAGCGGAGGTCGTCTACCCGGTCGGTGCGCTCCCAGGTGAACGTGCTCTCGGGGCTGCGCCCGAAGTGGCCGTAGGCTGCCGTGTTCCGGTAGATCGGCCGCAGCAGCTCCAAGTCTCGGATGATGGCCGCCGGCCGCAGATCGAAGATCTCGTTCACCTGATGGCTGATCTTGGCCGGGTCTACCGTCTCGGTGCCAAAAGTCTCCACCATTACCGACACCGGGCGGGCGATGCCGATGGCATAGGACACCTGCACCTCGCAGCGGGAAGCAGCTCCAGCAGCCACCACGTTCTTGGCCACCCAGCGGGCGGCGTAGGCCGCCGACCGGTCCACCTTGCTGGGATCCTTGCCCGAGAAGGCACCCCCGCCGTGGCGGGCCATGCCCCCGTAGGTGTCCACGATGATCTTGCGCCCGGTGAGCCCGGCGTCGGCCACTGGCCCGCCCCTCACGAACTTCCCCGTGGGGTTCACCAGCACTTCATAGTGGTCGTAGCGGAACTGCTCGGGAACCACCGGGTCGATGACCTGCTCTTTGAGGTCGTCTTTCATATCCTTGAGATCGGTTCCGTCGCGATGGTGGGCCGACATCAGCACAGTGCTCAAGCCCACGGCCTTAGTCCCCTCGTATTCGAACGTCACCTGGCTCTTGCCGTCGGGCCGCAGATAGGGCACCGTGCCCGCCCGGCGAACTTCGGTCAGGCGCTCCACCATCCGGTGGGCGATATGGATGGGCAGCGGCATCAACTCGGGGGTCTCGTCGCAGGCAAACCCGAACATCATCCCCTGGTCGCCGGCCCCCTGCTCCAAGGGATCGAGCCGGTCAACTCCCTGGGCAATATCAGGAGACTGGTCGTCGATGGACACCATCACGCCGCAGGTGTTGCCGTCGAAGCCGTAGTCTTCCCGGTCGTAGCCGATCCCGGTGATGGTGTCTCGAACCACCCGGGGGATATCGATATAGCCGTCGGTGGAGATCTCCCCAGCCACCACTACCAGACCGGTGGTCACCAGAGTCTCACACGCCACCCGGCTGCCGATATCCACCTCAAGGAGGGCATCCAGCACCCCGTCGGATATCTGGTCGGCGATCTTGTCGGGGTGACCGCCGGTGACCGACTCAGACGTGAAGCGGTACCGGCCATTTGACCCTTGGCTCATTGATTCTCCTAGCGGACGTCGGCTCGACCGTCGCGGTCGGCTACCACGAGGTCGAGAACGGCTTGGGCCACCTGGCGCTTGGAGCGCAGTCCAATCGAGTGGGCCCGGCCATCGGAAGCTAGCACCAGCACCTCGTTGGTGTCGTGCGCAAAACCGGCGTTTTCGGCCGTCACATCATTGGCCACGATGTAATCGGCACCCTTGCCGTTCAGTTTTGCCGCCGCGTTGTCGGCCACATCGCAGGTTTCGGCGGCGAATCCGATCAAGACCTGGCCCTCGGGCTTGGACGCCCCCAGTGAGGCCAAGATGTCCGGGGTGGGCTCCAACTGGATGGCCGGAACCCCATCGCGCTTTTTGAGCTTCACCCCGGCCGGGTCGATCGGTCGGAAATCGGCCACCGCCGCCGCCATGATCACCACATCGGCGTCTGCCGCTGCTTTCGTGGTAGCCGCGGCCATCTCCTCGGCGGTGTCGACACTCACCACTGTCGCTCCCGGTGGCCCAGGGCGGTCCACGGTGGAGACGATGGTCACATCTGCCCCCCGACCGGCGGCTTCGTCGGCAAAGGCATAGCCCTGTTTGCCCGAGGAATGGTTGCCGATAAAGCGCACGGGGTCGATGGGCTCCCTCGTGCCTCCCGCGGTGACCACCACCGACAGGCCGGCCATATCCTGGGGTCCGCTGCCAGCACCGAGCACGCGGGTCACGCCGGCCACGATGTCGGCCGGCGAGCTAAGCCTTCCAGCACCCTCGTCGCCTCCCGCTAGGCGCCCCGACTCCGGCCCAACAATGTGCACTCCCCTCTCGACCAGGGTTGCGATGTTGTCGGCCACCGCCGGGTGCTCCCACATCTCGGTGTGCATCGCCGGGCAGATGACCACCGGGGCCCGGGTGGCGATGAGCGTGGCGGTCAGCAGGTCGGAGCTGATGCCCGCGGCATAGGCGCCGATAACCCGGGCGGTAGCCGGGGCGACGACAATGCAGTCGGCCGCCTGGCCCAATGTGGTGTGGGGAATGGGGTTGTCCTCGTCGAAGAGGCTCATCTGGGTGCGCTCGGAGGCCAACGCGTCGAATGTGGCGCGGCCCACGAACCGGGTTGCGCCTTTGGTCAAGACCGGAATGACGTAGGCGCCGGAGTCCATCAGCCGACGGCAGACTTCAACCGCCTTGTACGCCGCGATCCCCCCGCTGACGCCGAGCACGATTCGCTTGCCGGCGAGCGAATTCATGGGTCTGTCAGGACGCTGAGTCCAGATCGGCCCCGTCTGCATCAGCGTCGTCCGGATCGGCCTGCACCAGATCGGCCTGCTCGAGATTGGCTTCGCCGGTGGGGATCATAGAGTCGGCCAAAGCCTCCTCTTCGATGACCTCTGGAGGATCGGTGGCGATGATCTTGTCGGACGCGATCTCCTCGAAGGCGATGGACAGGGGCTTGCGAGACATTGTCAGCACCTGGGGCGGGACCATGGCACCCAAACCCTCGCCCAGCTGGCCGAAATAGGAGTTGATCTGACAGGCCCGCAGCGCTCCCAGTGTCACCAGGCGGAACTTGGAGTCGGTACGGCCCAAGAGCTCCTCAATGGTCGGATACATCATGGTGTCGTGCTGTTCAGACATCTGTGCAGCCCTTTTCTGGCGAGGCATCTATTGCGTGCAGCCTTCTTCCCAAAAGTCTTGGGAGAGCACGCCAATGATATCAGGACGGACTGACTTAATCGGCATTGTCGACCTGCTCCTGGCGGGCTTCTTCGATCAGAGCGCCGACTGCGGCCACCGCCTCCGCGAGGCTGTCGTTGACAACGTGGATGGCGTTGAGCTCGTAGGCCCGAACTCGCTCGGAGTCGGCCAGAGCAAGGCGTTTGGCGATGTGGCTCTCAGAGTCGCCCCGACCCCGCAGACGGGATTCCTGTTCGGCGGCCGAGGGCGCCTCTACGAAGATGCAAAGGGCTTCGGGGTGGCTTTCTCGCACTTGGGCCGCTCCTTGCACGTCGATCTCCAACAACACGTCGCAGCCCGCTGGCGGGTCAGGCTGGGGAGTTCCGTAGAGGTTTCCGGCAATCTCCGCCCACTCCACGAATCCTCCGGCGGCAATCTTGGCCCGGAATTCGGCCTCGTCGGCAAACACATAGGCGGTTTCCGGCTCGCCTGAACGGCGCACGCGCGTGGTCCACGAGCGACTAAGCCACAGTTTGGGATCGGCAGCAACCAAAGCAGCCGCGATCGTCCCTTTGCCGACCCCACCGGGGCCGGAAAGCACAATTATCAGAGGCTGATCTAGTTGCCGCAGCGCGCCAGCAACGAGGCCCGTTGCTGATCGCCTAACCCGCGGATGCGACGACTGTCGGCAATGCCGATTTCATCCATCATCCTGCGGGCCCGGACCTTGCCCATACCTGGAAGAGATTCCAGGACGGCAAGCACCTTGGTGCCGGCGACCACTTCGTCGGTTTCCGCTTGTTCCAGCAAGTCGGAAAGCGAAATCGACCTCATCTTCAGCTTGGCCTTGACTTCGGCGCGCTTGCGGCGCACCTCGCCAGCCTTGGCCAACGCTGCCTGGCGCTGTTCTGCTGTCAGTTGTGGGGGTCCTGCCATTACACCATTGTAGTTTGCACTGCAAGTCTTATTGGGGATTTCGCCGCCCTCAAGGGAGATGGCTGATGCTGGCACCCACCAATCGGGCCCGGTCGGCCATATCCACCAGCGCATGGGCCAAGTGGTCTGAGTCGACGGTCATCCCCTGGACCGGTGAGGTCACGGTTCGGCCGATCACCAATATGGAGGCACCCGCGGCGATAGCCGCCTCGGGGGTGGCCACCGAGGCCTGATCGTCGTTGCTCGAGTCGGGGAGCCGGATGCCAGGCACCACGCACTCCAGCTCCGGAGCGACATCTTTGACCACCCCAATATCGGCTGCCGAGCAGATGACCCCGCCGCAGCCCGCATCGCGGGCCAGCCCCACCCGCTCTTCCAGCACGGCCCGCGAACGGTCGCGTTCACTGGTCAGAATCGTTACCCCCAGAATCCGGGCGGTGGCGTTGCTGCCCTCAGCCAAGCCCTCCACCCCGGCCTTCAGCACATCGGCCCCACCGCAGGCATGGACGGTCAACCAGCGGGCACCGGCTCGGCCCACCTGCGCGGCCGCTCGTTCCACCGTGTTGGGGATGTCGAGGAACTTGAGGTCGGCAAACACGTCGAATCCCCGATCGGTCATGGACATGATGGCCGTCGGACCAGCGGTGGCAAACAGCTCGAAGCCGACCTTGGCCACACCCATCCAGGGGCGAACCGCGTCGGCCATCAGGCAGGCCAGGTCCAGATGATCCTGATCCAAGGCGATGGCCAAGCGGGGATCGTGTTTTCGGGGTTCGGGATCAGTCATGGGCTGCTCCAATCAGCTCGTCCAGTCGATTCACGCCGTGGGAGGCACACCAGCGGGTCAGCTCCCGCAGGACCTTGGCCGGAGCCCGGGGGTCGGCGAACGTGGCGGTGCCCACCTGCACCGCTCGGGCCCCGGCCATCATCATCTCCACCGCGTCGGCCCCCGAGGCGATTCCTCCCACCCCGATGATGGGCACGTCGGGAAGGGCGGCGTACACGTCGAAGACCGATCTCACCGCCACCGGGCCGATGGCTCGCCCCGACACTCCTCCCCCGCCGGCGCCCAGCAGGGGCTTGCGGTCTTCAACGTCGATAACCATTCCCAGAAGAGTGTTGATCAGGGTCAGAGCCTCGGCGCCGCCTTCCACCGCGGCGTCGGCAATCTCCACCAGATCACCCGTGGCGCTGAGCTTGGCCCAGCGGGGAAGGCCACAGGCTTCGGTGGCCGCCAGCGCGGCCCGGGTCATTGCCGCGGAGTGCGAGAACATTCGCCCCCGATCCTCCAGATTGGGACAGGAGACGTTGACCTCCACGGCCACCACTGCCTCCATCGCCAGGCTGTCGGCCGCCGCCAGCAAGTCGGCGGCGGCCGAGTAGTCGTCCAGGGTGCGCCCCCAGATCGACGCCACCACCCGGGTGCCGGATTCGGCCAGCACCGGTAGCTCCTCGGCCAGCCACCGGGGCAGGCCCGGGCCTTGCAGGCCCACGCTGTTGATCATCCCCGCAGGAACCGGGTGGACCCGGGGCGGGGGGTTGCCCGGCCACTCATGGGGAGCCAGCGACTTCACCACCACCGCGCCCAGCGCGGGGTAATCCAGATAGCGGGCCAATTCGGTTCCGTGGCCCACCGTGCCCGAGGCGGTCATCACCGGGTTGGGCAACCGAACCGAGCCAATGGCGGTGTCCAACGCCGGCCTCGGTTCTCCCCGTCTCATCTAGTGGAGCTCACAGATCAAGAGCCAGCTGATCACTGGTCACCCCGCGGTGGTATTCCTGGAGGGTCCTAACCCTCAGCTGGTGACGGACCCAGTCGACCATGCCGTCGGCGGCGGCCAACCCGGCCGAAGCGGTGGTCAAAAGGGGCACCCGGTTGCGGCTGGCCGCCCGGCGGATGTGATCGCCATCGGCCCGCGACCCACGGCCCCTCGGGGTGTTGACCACCAACTGCACCCGACCGTCTTCGATCAGCTCCACCACGTTGGTGCCCTCCTCGCCGACCTTGGCCACCACTTCAGCCACCGGCACACCAGCTTCGGACAGCGCGGCCGCGGTACCTGAGGTGGCCGCAATGTCGAGGCCAAGGCCGGTGAAGCCTCGGGCCATCTCCACCCCGGCGGCTTTGTCCCGGTCGGCCAACGACATCAACACGGTTCCGCTTGAGGGCAGCGGGGCGCCGGCGGCGATCTGGCTCTTGGCGAAGGCCAATCCCGGACGCAAGTCGATGCCCATCACCTCGCCGGTGGACTTCATCTCCGGACCGAGGATGGCGTCGGCCTCGGGGAACTTGTTGAACGGAAGCACCGCTTCCTTGACCGATATGTGGTCGCCGTTGGCCCGGCGCCCCAGCAGCCCCTCCTGTCGCAGATCGGCCAGGCTTGAGCCCAACATGACCCGGGTGGCCACTTTCACCAAGGGCACGCCGGTGGCCTTGGCCACAAAGGGGACCGTGCGCGACGCCCGGGGGTTGGCCTCCAATACGAACACTTGGTCGGCCGCCCCGATTCCGAATTGCTTGACCGCGAACTGCACGTTGATCAGCCCCACAACATCCAGCGCGCGGGCGATGTCCTTCACGTGGCGCTCCAGCAGGGCCACGGTGGCCTCGGAGAGGTGGACCGGCGGCAGCATGCACGCGCTGTCGCCGGAATGGACCCCGGCCTCCTCCACGTGCTCCATCACACCGCCAATGAGCACCTCTCCGTACATGTCCCGGATGGCGTCCACGTCCACCTCGGTGGCGTCTTCCAAGAAACGGTCGATCAGCACCGGCCGCTCAGCAGACAGCCCTCCCTCTCGGCCCAAAGAGCCGGAGGCAGCCATCTCGGCCATGGCTTCTCTGAGATCCTCGTCGGAATAGACGATCACCATGGCCCGGCCCCCCAGCACATAGGAGGGCCGAACCAGCACGGGGTAGCCGATGCGGTCGGCCACCGCCAAGGCCTCCTCAGTGGTGGCTGCGGTGCCTCCGGCCGGCTGGGGGATGTCGAGGCGGGCGCACAGGGCATTCCAGCGCTCCCGGTCCTCGGCCAGGTCGATGCTCTCGGGGCTCGTGCCCACCACCAGTCCATTGGGCAGCATGCCGGCCAGCTTGAGCGGGGTCTGGCCGCCGAGCGAGACGACGATTCCGGCAATGCCGGGACCGCCCGCGATCTGCGACGACCGGAGTTCAGAGTAGATCACGTTGAGCACGTCCTCTTCGGTGAGGGGCTCGAAATACAGGCGATCGCTGGTGTCGTAGTCGGTGGACACCGTTTCGGGATTGCAGTTGACCATGATGGTCTCATAGCCGGCCTCCGAGAGCGCGAAGCAGGCATGGACGCAGCAGTAGTCGAACTCGATGCCCTGGCCGATCCGGTTCGGACCCGACCCCAGGATGATCACCTTGGCCCTATCGGAGGGGGCCACCTCGCCAACGTCCTCATAGGTGGAATAGTGGTACGGGGTCTCGGCCTCGAACTCGGCCGAGCAGGTGTCCACCGTTTTGAACGTCGCCTCCACTCCCGCGGCGATGCGGGCCTTTCGAACCTCGGCCGCGGACACATTCCAGAGATAACCGAGTTGGGCGTCGGAGAACCCGAACTGCTTGGCCCGCTTCCACCCCCTGGGAGTCATATCCTCGAAGCCGCACTCGGCCAGTGCGGCCCTCTCCTCGGTGATCTGGAGGATCTGGTCGCAGAACCACGGGTCAACCTTGGTGGCGTCGAACAGCTCTGCCACCGTGCGCCCCCTCCGCAGCAGAGCCTCGAGTTGAAAGATCCTCTCTGGGGTGGGCACCGCGGCGGCGGCCAGAAGCTCCTCATCGCTGAGGGAGTCGTAGGCGGCCTCGGCCGGATCGGCGTTGAGGCCGTGGCGGCCCAACTCCAGCGAGCGCAGGCCCTTTTGCAGCGACTCGGTGAAGGTGCGGGCGATGGACATGACCTCCCCCACCGACTGCATCTGGGTATTCAGCACCCCCGAGACCCCGGAGAACTTCTCGAACGCCCACCGGGGCACCTTGGTCACCACATAGTCGATGACCGGCTCGAAACAGGCTGGGGTCTTCTCGGTAATGTCGTTGGGAATCTCGTCGAGGGTGTAGCCCACCGCCAGGCGGGCGGCGATCTTGGCGATGGGAAACCCGGTGGCCTTGGAGGCCAGCGCCGATGAGCGAGACACCCTCGGGTTCATCTCGATGATCACAAACTCGCCATTTTCGGGGTTCACCGCGAACTGGATGTTGGAGCCGCCGGTTTCCACGCCGACCCGGCGGATGCAGGCGAAGGCGGCGTCCCGCAGCGCCTGGTACTCCACATCGGACAGAGTCTGGGCCGGAGCCACGGTGATGGAGTCGCCGGTGTGGACGCCCATGGGATCGAGGTTCTCGATGGTGCACACCACCACGCAGTTGTCCACCCTGTCGCGCATCACCTCCAGCTCGTATTCCTTCCAGCCGGCGATCGACTGCTCGATGAGGATCTCGCTGATGGGGCTGGCCGCCAGGCCGTGGGCGGCCATTTCCCGGCCCTGCTCGGGAGTGTGGGCGATGCCGGTGCCGGTGCCGCCCAAGATGTAGGCCGGACGGATGATCACGGGAAGCCCGATGCGCTCCATCACCTCCACTGCCTCGTCCAGGGTGTGGGCGGTGGCCGAAGGGGGCACGGGCAATCCGATGTCGATCATGGCCTGGCGGAACTTGGCCCGGTCCTCAGCGGTGGAGATGGCGGTCTGATCGGCGCCGATCACCTCCACCCCGTACTTGTCCACCACCCCCGCCTCGATCAGCTCCATGGCCAGGTTCAGGGCGGTCTGCCCACCCAGGGTGGGCAGCAGCACGTCGGGCTGCTCCCGCTGGATGATGCCGGTGAGCACCTCCAGGCTGAGAGGCTCCACGTAGGTGGCGTCGGCGAACTCGGGGTCGGTCATGATGGTGGCCGGATTGGAATTGGCCAGGATTACCCGATACCCCTCGTCGCGCAGCACCCGGCAGGCCTGGGTGCCGGAGTAGTCGAACTCGCAGGCCTGGCCGATCACGATGGGCCCCGACCCGATCAAAAGAATCGACTCGATGTCGGTCCGCTTAGGCATGGGTCGCTCCCCTCAGCAACTGGCCTTGGGCCGGGCCTGACTCCGTTGTGTGGACACCGTCCATGAGCTCGTCGAACTGGGCGAACAGATAGCGGGAATCGTGGGGGCCGGGACCGGCCTCAGGGTGGTACTGCACGCTGAATGCGGGCAGGCCTCGGCACCGCAGGCCTTCCACGGTGTGGTCGTTGAGGTTGATGTGGGTGATGTCGGCACCGGGTATGGAGCTGTCGGCCACGCAGAAGTTGTGGTTCTGGCTGGTTATCTCCACTGCTCCGGTGGCCAGGTTTCGCACCGGGTGGTTACCGCCGTGGTGGCCGAAGGGCAGCTTGTAGGTCTCCCCGCCCAGCGCCGCGGCTAGAAGCTGGTGACCGAGGCAGATTCCGAAGATCGGCACCTCGCCCAGCAGTCCAGAGATTGTTCCGGCCGCTCCGGCCACCGCCTCCGGATCGCCGGGTCCGTTGGACAAGAACACCCCGTCGGGCTGTCGGGCCAAGATGTCGGCCGCAGACGTGCTGGCGGGCACCACCTCCACGTGGGCGATGGTCCGCAGGTGGCGGACGATGGTGGCCTTCAGCCCGAAATCCAGGGCCACCACTCGGTGGGGAGGCTTGCCCCCGTCCCTCGTGCTGGTGAAGTGCTCCGACTCCGAGCGGGTGACGGTGGCCACCAAGTCGATGCCGTCGGTGCCGGGCTCAGCTGCGGCCGCAGCCCGCAGGTCGGACTCTGAGGCAGTACCGAAGGCACCGGGCATGGCGCCGGCGTCGCGGATGTGGGTGGTGAGCCGCCGGGTGTCCACCCCGGCCAGACCGGCGATGCCCTGGTTGACCAAGAAGGCCTCCAAGTCGCCGGTGGAGCGCCAGTTGGAGCGGCGGCGAGCCATGTCCCGCACGATCACGCCCCGGCAGAAGGGGCGGCGGCTCTCGTGATCGGCCGGCGCGACGCCGTAGTTGCCGATGTGGGGGTAGGTGAAGGTGATGATCTGCCCGGCGTAGGACGGATCGGTTATCACCTCTTGATAGCCGGTCAGCACCGTGTTGAACACCACCTCGCCAGAGGTGATCCCGTCGGGCGGTTCTGCGCCTATGGCCTCGCCTTCGAACACCTCGCCGTCGCTGAGCACCAGCGCCGCAGGGCGGATCACGAACTGGCCTCCAGGGCTGACAACCAAACCCTTCGGGTCATGGCCGCATCTCCTGGTCCACGAGCACGGCCCTCCCCCCGACAATGGTGTGGCGCACCCGGCCGCGGACCTGGCGCCCGGCATAGGGAGTGTTGCGGGAGCGACTGGCCAGGTTGTCGGGGTCGACGGTCCACGTCTCTTCGGAGTCGAACACGCACAAGTTGGCCGGAGCATCGGGAACGATCGGCCCCCCGTGTTCCCCGCGCAATCCGGCGATGGCCGCCGGCCGCCAGCTGAGCAGCCCCACTACCTCGGCGATGGGCAGTTTCAGCTCGGTGATGGCCAGGGCCAGGGCGGTTTCCAAGCCGAGCATTCCCGGTGGGGCCTGATCGAAGGGCATCTCCTTGGCGTCGGGTGTATGGGGAGCGTGGTCGGTGGCAATGGCGTCTACCGCCCCGTCGGCCAGCCCCTCGCGAACCGCATCTCGATCTTCGGCAGGGCGCAGGGGCGGGTTGACCTTGAACACCGAATCATAGGAAGCACAGGCCTCGTCGGTAAGGGTGAAGTGGTGGGTGGCCGCCTCGGCGGTAACCGCCACCCCGGCCTGGCGGGCGGCTCTCACCATGGCGATGGAGCCTCCAGTAGACAGATGCTGGAAGTGGATGGGGGCTCCGGTGAAACGGCTGAGGGCGATGTCTCGCATGACCATCAGCTCCTCGGCCTCGGCGGGCACGCCGGGTATGCCCAGACGGCTGGACCACACTCCCTCGTGCATGTGGCCCCCTGCGGCCAGCGAATCGACTTCGCAGTGCTGGGCTAGCACCACCCCCAGACCGGCGGCGTACTCCATGGCCCGGCGCATGAGTCCCGCTTCTTGAACCCCGTTGCCGTCGTCGGTGAACAAATGCACTCCCAGCTCGGCCATCTCGGCCATGGGGGCAAGCCGGTCCCCCTTGCGCTCCACGGTGATGGCTCCAGAGGTGTACACGTCGCACGGTGCCTTGGCACCCAGCGCCAGCACTTCCTGCACCACTGCGGCACAGTCGATGGGCGGGTTGGTATTGGGCATAGCCACCACCGCGCTGAACCCGCCCCGGACCGCGGCCCAACCCCCGGTCTCGATGGTCTCGGCCTCCTCGGCTCCGGGCTGGCGCAGGTGGGTGTGCATGTCCACGAATCCGGGAGCCACCACGCAACCAGCAGCGTCCAAGATCTCATCGCCCGACAGATCGGGGCCGACCGCGGCAATTCTGCCATCGTCCACAACCACGTCGGCGGTGCGCTCACCGGCCTGGTCGACGACCAAGCCGCCTTTGATGACGGTACTCATGAGGCTTCGCCTTGGGGACTCATGAGGCTTCGCCTTGGGGGCTCATTGGGCTCCATCCTCGGGTTGCAGATCGGGGGCGGCGGCCAACAGAAGGTAGAGAACGGCCATTCGGACCGCCACGCCGTGGCGGACCTGCTCGTTGAGAGTGGCATTGGGCTGGTCCAGCACCTCTGGGGCGATCTCCACCCCGCGATTCACCGGACCGGGGTGCATGACCAGCGCCCCGGCAGGCAGACGGGCAGCCCGGGCCACTGTGAGCCCCCACTGGGCGGTGTACTCCCGCAGCGACGGCAGCAAGGCCTCAGACTGGCGCTCTTGTTGCACCCGCAGCCCGTACACCACATCGCAATCGCTGAGCACCGCGTCGAGACTCGAGCTCACATCCACCGGCCAGGATTCCGCCGCGGGAGGCAGCAGTGTAGGAGGCGCCACCAAGGTGACCTTTGCCCCCAGCGCAGTGAACGCCATCACACAGGAGCGGGCCACCCGGGAATGCTTGATGTCGCCCACGATGACTATTCGCCGGCCGGATACCGAGCCGAGCCGCTCGCGGATGGTGTAGCAGTCGAGCAGGGCCTGGGTGGGATGCTCGTGCCAGCCATCCCCGGCGTTGATCACGCTGGCCTGGGTCCAGGCCGTCGTCTGATGAGGAACCCCGGCCGAGCGGTGGCGCACCACTATGGCGTCGGGACCCATGGCCGAGATGGTGGCCACCGTGTCGCGCACCGACTCCCCCTTGTTCACCGACGAACTGGACACGCTGAAGCCCATGACGTCGGCCGACAGGCGTCGGGCGGCCATCTCGAATGAGAGCCGGGTCCGGGTGGAGTCCTCGTAGAACATCATGGCCACGGTCTTGCCTCGCAGGGCGGGAACCTTGGGAATCGGCCGTTGCGACACCTCGGTGAAGTGATCGGCCAGTCGGCACACTTCGTCGATGCCCTCAGCGCCGAGATCGTTTATGGACAAGAGGTGTTTGGGAGGAAAGAGGGTCATTTGACGATCTCCCCGATGTCCACGCCATCGCGGCCGGCGTCGACCATCTCGTCTCGGCGGGTGGGCAGGTTCTTGCCCACGTAGTCGGGGCGGATGGGCAGCTCTCGATGGCCCCGGTCCACCATCACCGCCAGTTGCACGGTCCGAGGGCGCCCGTAGCTGTTGAGCGCATCCAACGCAGCCCGAATCGTGCGGCCGGTGTACAGCACGTCGTCGACGATCACCACCGCCTGGTTGTCGAGATTGAACGGAATCTGGGTGGGCGCCTCCGGCAGCAGGGGCCTCAGCCCGATGTCATCGCGGTGAAAGGCCACGTCCAGTGTCCCCAAGGCAGGCTTGACCCCTTCGATCTCATCCAGCGCAACGACGATGTCTTCAGCCAGCCACACTCCGCCGGTTTGAAGGCCCACGATCACCACGCTGTCGAGGCCGTGGTTGCGCTCGATGATCTCGTGGGCCATGCGCCAAGTGGCCCTTTTGATGTCCTCGGCTTCCATCACTCGGGTGCGGGCAATGAAAACGCCCCCGTATGGGGGCGTTCGCCGGCGCTCGCGTTCAGCCAATCTCGGTTTCCTCCATGTCCGTATGGGCCTCGCCGGACCCACTTCACGGTTGTTTGGGGAACTATACACCGGTCGGTGTTCAGTTCGGGGATGGTATTTCTATTCGCCCTCTTGTTCGCCCTCTGAAGGGCGAACGATGGTCGCCACCTGCGATAACAGGCCGTTGATGAACCCCGCGGAGCCCGGGGTGGAGTACTCGTGGGCCAGCTCCACCGCCTCGTTGATGATCACCGCCACCGATATGTCGGTGCTGTGGGCGAGCTCGAAGCTGGCCAATCTCAGAATGGCCCTGTCCAGCGCGGGCATCCGGGCTACCGGCCAGCGATCGGACAATTCCCCCAGTCGGGCGTCGATGTCGCTCTGGTGCTCGGCGGCCCCGGTAACCAGGGTGTGGGCGTAGGGTTCGAGGGGCAGCTCTTGGGCGGACAGCAGCTCAGCCATGTCGATGCCCTTGGTCTCGGCCTCATAGAGCAGGCCCAAGGCCCGCTCCCTAACTTGGCGGCGCTGCGATCCGGCAACCAGCGGATCGGGCGAGCTCATGGGTTGCCGAAAGGACGCCGACTAAGCCGGGGGCTCACGCCCGGCTGATGTACTCGCCTGAGCGGGTGTCCACCTTGATCCGCTCGCCCGGGTTCAAGAACAGCGGTACCTGCACCACGAGGCCGGTTTGGCACGTGGCCGGCTTGGTGGCACCCGACACCCGGTCGCCCTGGACGCCGGGCTCCGTCTGGGTGATGTCCAGCTCCACTGCGGCAGGCAGGTCGGTGCCCACGATCTCGGTGCCGAACATGCCGAGGATCACCGAGTTGTTCTCCACCAGGTAGTTGACCGCGTCGCCCAGCACGTCGGCGCCTACATGAAGCTGCTCGTAGGTCTCGCTGTCCATGAACACATAGCTCTCGCCGTCGGAGTACAGATACTGCATCTCCCGGCGGTCGATGTTGGCCCGCTCCACCTTCTCTCCGGCCCGGAATGTGCGATCCAGCACGGAGCCGGTGCGCGCATTCTTCAGCGTGGTGCGCACGAACGCCCCGCCCTTTCCCGGCTTGACGTGCTGGAACTCGACCACGTTGAACAGGCCGTCGTCGAGATTCAGCGTCATGCCGTTCTTGAGGTCGTTGGTGGTGATCGTGGGCATTGCCAAAGTCTGGCCTACCCTGCCCCTTCAGGCCACAGTGGACAGCGCAGACCGCGCCCCGCCCCCTTCAGGACACGGCGAGAGTCTTGGGCGAATGGGTCAATCGCCGGGGGCCGTCTGCGGTGACTACCACGGTGTCCTCCACCCGGGCACCACAGAAGCCGGGCAGATACACGCCGGGCTCCACGGTGATCACCTGGCCCACCTCCAACAGCTCTGTTGCGGTGGCCCGCACCCACGGCTGCTCGTGGATGTCGAGGCCTACACCGTGACCGGTACCGTGGACGAAGGCGTCGGCCCAGCCGTCGGCGTCGATGCGCTCCCGACAGGCCTTGTCCACATCGGAGATGGGTGCTCCGGCAGCGACCTGCTCCACCCCGAGTTGCTGGGCCTCCCTCACGGTTTCGAACACCTTTTGGGCCTCAGGGTCGGGATCGCCCACGGCCACGGTCCGGGTCATGTCGGACCGGTACCCATCTACCACCGCGCCCATGTCCAAGATCACCAGCTCGCCCGGCCCGATTGGGCGGTCGGTGGGCCTGATGTGGGGCAAAGCGGCGTTCGGGCCCGCGGCCACGATGGTGGTGAAGGCGCTCTTCTCGGCCCCCCGGCGGCGAAAGGCCGTGTCCAGCGCCAATGCAACCTCTTGCTCGGTGGGCCCGCCGACCAACATGGGACGGACTTCGTCCAATGCAGCGTCGGCTATGGCGGCCGCCTTCGCCATGCGGTCGATCTCGCCGTCGTCCTTGATCTGGCGGCATTGCTCCACCGCACCGGCGGTCGGCACCAGCTCGGAGTTGAACCATTCGGCGTACTTTCGCTGATCGGCCCAGCTCACCGAGGCCGCCTCCAAGCCGATTCGATCCACGCCGGCGCCCGCCGCGGCCAGCATCTCCTTGGGGGCGTCATTGGTGATCTCGATCCGTGCGTCCACCCCGGCTTGGCCGGCTTCAAACTCGGCCTGCTCGGCGTAGCGGCGGTCGGTTATCAGGACCAGCTCGTCGGTCCCCAACCAGGCCAAGCCGGCCGAGCCGGTGAACCCGGTGAGATAGCGGACATTGACCAGGTTGGTGATCACCAGGGCGTCGCAGCCTGCGTCAGCCGCCGAAGCCCGAACCCGATCGGCCCGCCCGGCGACGTCCATGGGGACGAGGGCTGGAGAATCGGTCATGCCAGCAGGCGGGCCACTGCCTCGACGGCCAGTTCGTAGCCATGGCCACCGAAGCCCACGATGGTGCCGGTAGCCACCGGGCTGACCACCGAGGTGTGGCGCCACGGCTCCCGGGCGTTGGGATTGGACAGGTGCAGCTCGACCACCGGGCCTTCGAAGGCGGCCAGGGCGTCGTGGATGGCCCAGGAGTAATGGGTGAATGCGCCGGGGTTGATGATGATGGCCGCGCACCTTCCCCTGGCCTGGTGGATGTGGTCGATCAGGGCTGCCTCGTCGTTCGACTGGTGGTGCTCTATGGAGAGCCCGTGGCGATCGGCCGCGGCAGACGCAGTGGCCGCATGGTCGTCCAAGGTGTCGGTGCCGTAGACCTCGGGCTCGCGATCGCCCAGCAAATTCAAGTTCGGACCCGACAGGAGAAGGATCAACTGGCTCATATTGGAACCTCCCGGCCAACGGGGATGCGTTTCATCGGATGGCCTCCAGTGTTTCGCGCAGCAGGGAAGACTCCAGCCCGGTAACGGGCTGGATGCCCTCGGGGCCGTCCAGCATGAAGGTCACCCCGTCAACTGCCTTCTTGTCCCGGTTGAATAGTGAGACCAGGGCATCGGCATCGGCGCCTTCGGGCAGGCTGGTAGACAGTTCGTAGCCGCCTACCACTTGGCGGTGCTCGGCCACTCGATGGGCGTCGATGCGCCCTGCGCGATGGGCCAGCTCGGCGGCGTAGACGAGGCCGACCGCCACCGCCTCACCGTGGCGGAGGTCGTACTGCCCGTGGGCTTCCAGGGCGTGGGCCAGGGTATGGCCGTAGTTGAGCACCGCCCTGCGCCCGGACTCGCGCTCGTCGGCGGCCACCACCTCAGCCTTGATCTCCACACAGCGGGCGATGCGCTCGGGCAGGTTCAGGGAATCCAGGTCGGCGTCGGCGATGAAGTGGTATTTGGCCATCTCCCCCAATCCCGATCGCATCTCCTCAGGGGGCAGGGTGTCGAGCGCCTCGGTGTCGCATAGCACCGCGGTGGGCTGCCAGTAGGCGCCCACTAAGTTCTTGCCCTCGGGGAGGTTGACGCCGGTCTTGCCGCCGACTGAGGCGTCGATCTGGCCCAGCAGAGTGGTAGACACGAACACCACCCGGATGCCCCGGTGGTATACCGCGGCGGCGAATCCGCCCAGATCGGTGACCGCACCTCCGCCCACGGCCACCACCGCGTCGCGGCGGGTGAGGCCCCACTGGGCGAATTCCCGGCACAGGTCCTCCACCGCGCCCAGCGTTTTGATGTGCTCGCCGTTATCGGTGATGAACACCCGGTGCTCAATACCGGGATCCACAGTGATGCCGGCATCAGCCACCGCGGCCTGGGTGACCACCGCCACCCGGCTTGCTTCGCGGGGAATCACCTCGGGCAGGCAATGGCGGACACCGGGGCCGACCCAGACGTCATAGGACCGCTCCCCCAGATCGACGGGGACCTGGATTGCGCTCTCCAACTCGACACCAGTTTCAGCAGTCATCGAGCTGACACCGGCCGGGGCCAGACCCGTCTGATCTGCTCGGCGACCTGCTGGGCCTCTAAACCATCCACATCGACAATGTCGTTGGCCGTCTCGGTGTAGAGCCCGGCTCGAGCAGCGCTGATGGTCTCCAAGTCGAATATCGGGTCTTCGCCCAAGAGCGGCCGGTTCTCGCCGGATCGGACCCGTTGGCCCAGTGTTTCTAAGGTGGCCCGGAGCCAGCAGACCCAGGCTCGATCCCGCAGCAGTTCTCGGTTCTCGGCCCGCAGCACCGCTCCCCCACCGCAGGACACCACCAATGGCTGTGGGGAAGCCAAGCAGGCAACTAGCTCCGACTGCTCCATGTCGCGGAAGCGGTCCTCGCCGTCAGCCTTGAAAATCTCGGGTATAGACCGACCTTGGCGCTCCTCGATGGCAGCATCCAGATCAACAAACCGCAGCCCTTCCGACTGCGCGAGCCAAAACCCTGCCGTCGATTTTCCCGACCCCATCATCCCGATGAGGGCCACATGGGGCCTACTTTCCACAACGCGATACTACAAGTGGGCCACCGCCGCCCTGAGAGCACTTATCGCCAACCGCACCCTGGGTGGCTTCCGAGTCAGTCCACTGCGTAGACAGCCAGCAACACGGCTGCGGCGGCGACCGCCATCGACGGAGCGAAGGGGAACACCGTTGGACGGGGATTGTCGGGATCGGCCAAGGGGTCGGGCAGAAGTTCTATACCCCACTTGCGGATTCCCCAAACGATCAAACCCATGACCGCTCCGAGTACCGAGGCCAAGCCGAAGGCCATCAACACGGCCAGCAGCGACTGGCCGTAGCCGGAACCAATCCATCCGAGGGCCAGACCTACCGGCAGTGCCAGCTTCACGTCACCCCAACCGAGGCTGCCCCCTGATGCGGTGTGCAAGATGGCCATGATGCCGCCATAGAGCCCGGCGGCGGCGACCGCCTGCCCGATGGTCCCCGGCTGGTCTCGCAGCATTGAGATAAGGGTCATCAACGACAGCAGTACGGCGACCGTCGGGAACACGATGGCGTTGGGGATGCGGTAGTGGAACAGATCCACCGTGGTGACTCCCGCCAAGGCGACGAACAGCACCCACACCGGGACCGCATCCCAGGTAGTGCCCATAAGGCCGCCCGCAATACCCAGGGATATGGCGGTGAGCGCCGTAACCAGCACCCGCAATGATCGGCTGTTTCGCACCTGGAACTTCCATAGGATCGGGAGCAGGCGTCGACCGGCGACAAAGCCGATAGCCAACCCGGCGATCACCATGGCAATGTCTGATTTGCTCATGGAATTCGCCTCGGCGCGACACCGACGTCTGATTTGCTCATGGGCTCCCGAGCGCTGTGGTGGCCGCGGCGGTCATGGCCTCCACCGGGGGATCAGCTCCGGTCCAGATCCGAACGGCATGAGCGGCCTGGTACACCAGCATTCCCACGCCGGTGGAAGCCGGCACGCCGCGGCGTCGGCACTCGGCCAACAACGGAGTCTGAAGCGGGTTGTAGACCAATTCGGCCACATGCTGGCCGCCGTGGAGGAGGTCGGGATCAAGAGGCAGGTTGCCGGCGCCCTCGGTTTCGGCCATTCCCACCGGGGTGGCGTTCACCACCAGCAGGTAGTTCCCGATATCAGCCGGGCTCGCGGTGGTTCCCACCGGCCCGGCCAATTCCGAGGCCGATGCGGCTGCTTCCGGCCGGCGGGCAATAACGGCTACTTCGCTCGCCCCTCGGCGGGCCAACTCGGCAACTACCGCACGGGCGGCTCCTCCCGCGCCCAAGACCGCACATCCGATCCCGGCGAGCTCCACTCCCTCGGCCAACAGGGCATCGCAGAATCCAGCCCCGTCGGTGTTGTGGCCGATGAGAAGGTCTCCCTCCCGGGCCACGCAGTTCACCGCGCCCAGCGCCGCGGCGGCGGAGCTCATCTCGTCGACTGCGGCGGCAACATCGGCTTTGTGGGGCATGGTCACCGACAGGCCGGCCATGCCCCGATTCCGCATTTCCTCCAGCGCCCTCCCCGCCTCTCCCGGTGCAACTTCAAAGGCGGCGTAAACCCAATCCAAGCCAAGATCGTCGAACGCGGCCTGGCAGATAACCGGGGACAGTGAGTGGCGAACGGGAAAGCCGATCACCCCGGCGGCGACCTCAGAGTCGGGATCCAACCCGATGGGAATCAGCAATCCAGCTTCCTCTCGCGGCACACAGCGGGCATCAGCAACCCAGGTTTCTCTCGCGGCAAATGGCCACCGCGGCCTCGTGTTCTTCGAAAGTATTGCTGAATGTGTGGGCACCGGGCACCGGATCGTCGGTGCGCACGTAGAACAGCCAGAAGCCCTCTTCGGGGTTCAGCGCGGCCTCCAGCGACGCCCGGCCGGGAGCGGCAATGGGGCCGGGAGGCAGGCCCGTTCGGTTGTACACGTTGTAGGGGTTGTCCACTCGCAGGTCGGCGAGGGTCAGCGGCTCAGACGGCTTGTTCACCGCGTACCGCACCGCGGCGTCGATCTGGAGCTCCATGCCCAAGCCCAGTCGGTTGTAGATCACCCGGGCGATCTTGGCCCGGTCTTCGTCGTTGAGGGCCTCCTTTTCGATGAGCGACGCCACAATGACCGCCTCGTAGGGACTCACCCCCACCGTGTCGAAGGCACCGTCCAGGCCTACATCGGAGGCAACTTGATCGAACTGCTCCACCAAGCGGACGACGAGGGCGGCCTCATCCTCGGCGGTGGCCCCGTCGAGCAGATAGGTGTCGGGAAACAGCACCCCCTCCACCGTGCTGTTGGTCGGTTGGTAGTCCGACCGCACCGGAGGAAAGGCGATGGCCCGGGCCAAGTCGTCGGCATTGAAGGTGGAGACCTGGGACAGCAGCTCGCGTTGGATCTGAGCCAGGGTGAGGCCCTCGGGCAACACCACCCTGAAGGCGTCCACCGCCGGACCGGGGGCGGGACCGGCCAGCAGCACGTCTTTGGCCTGCCATACCGACATGTTCTCGTTCAAGACATAGTTGCCGGCCTGGAAATCCCCGGCGTCTTTGTATCGCAGGTAGTAGCGGAACACCGTGGAGTTGGCCACCACCCCCTCGTCTTCGAGGATGCGGGCGATGTCGTTGATGGACGCTCCCTGGGGGATGTTGACCACGAGTTCGGGGCCTTCGTCACCCGGAGGGTCGAGGCGGTCGTCCACCCAGCCCTTGATCAACAGAGTGGCGATCAACACGACCACGCCCATAAGGCCCAGCAATATCACGACCCGGGTGAGGGTTGAGGTTCTCCGCGGCAACCAGTCCCAATCCTCATCTGTGCTCATGGCGAGTCCAGCCAGCCCTGGACGGCGTCGCTTCTCATGGTTGTGCTTCCGAGTTGGTGCTATCTAGCCAGCCTTGGAGAATGATCGATGCCGCCACCATGTCGACCCGGCGTCGGCGGGCCTTGCCGCTGAGGCCGGACTCGGCCAGCACCCGGTCGGCGATAACCGTGGTCAACCGCTCGTCGTGGGTCAACACCGGCACCCCTAGCACTGACTCCAGCTCCCGGGCCTCACGCTCGGCGCCCAGGGCCGCGGGACCGGTGCCGCCGTCCAGCGACAGGGGCAGACCCACAATCACGACCTCGGCTTCGTACTCGTCAACCAACTCCGCGATCTTCTGGTGATCGCGGTTCTGGCTGCCTGTGCGCTTGATGACGGTCAGAGGAGTGGCTAGGCGACCTTTGGAGTCGGAGACGGCCACGCCGATGCGGCGCTCGCCGAGGTCGATTCCCAGCGCTCGTGCCGTCACTAGCCCGCGATGCCAGCCGCGGCTCGCACTTGTTGGAGGGCTTCTTCCAACCGCGACGGATCCCGGCCTCCGGCAATGGCCAGCTTGGCGTCCCGGCCGCCGCCGCCGCCGATCATGGCGGCCGCCT
The DNA here is from genome assembly GCA_022822265.1 of Acidimicrobiia bacterium. Classification (GTDB taxonomy): domain Bacteria; phylum Actinomycetota; class Acidimicrobiia; order Acidimicrobiales; family Bin134; genus Poriferisocius. The sequence goes on from JAJECA010000024.1 coordinate 112,694, forward strand.
CGGCGATCAGCTCGCCGGCGTTGAGCTCGCAGTCGGCGGCCACCGCGGCCACCAAGGCCGCACCGCCTCCGTCGGGCGCCGCCCCCAGCACCACTGCGGCCACTCCGGGCCGGTCCCGGGTGGCAATGGCCAGATCGCGCAACTGGCCCCGGTCCAGGCCTTCGACCAGCGCCACCACGACACCGTCTTCCGCCTGGTGGGCCAAATCCCCGGACTGATCGGCCGAGGCCGCTTTGCGCAGCTCGTTCAGCTCCGCCCGTAGGCTCTTGATCTCGGACATGCGCTTGTCGGCTCCCACCAGCAGCTGTTCGACGGGAACGCCCAATCGCTCGGCGGCCTGAGCCATGGTCGACTCCCGTTCGGTGAGCAATTCGACCGGGCGGGTGCCGCTGACCGCCTCAATGCGGCGGATGTTGGCCCCGATGGAACCCTCCGACACCACCTTTACCGGGCCGATGTCACCCAAGGCCCGCACATGGGTACCGCCGCACAGCTCAGTGGAGTGCGGTCCGGCCTCGAGCACACGCACCCGGTCCCCGTACTTGTCGCCGAAAAAGGCGATGGCCCCGGCCTCCATGGCCTCGGCCATGGACGTCTCGTAGTTGCGGGTGGCGGGGTTGTCCAGGATGTCGGCGTTGGCCAGACGCTCAATCTCGGTAATCTGACCGGCGGTCAGCGCCTCAAAGTGGGTGAAGTCGAAGCGAAGCCGGTCATCGGCCACCAATGAGCCCTGCTGTTTGACGTGGTCGCCCAGAACCTCCTTCAGCGCCCAGTGCAGCAGGTGGGTGGCGGTGTGGTTGCGCCGGATGGCCGCCCGGCGATCGGCGTCGATGGCCGCGATCACGGTCTGGCCGACAGTTATCTCACCGTCGAGGGACGCGGCGTGATGCAGGTGCAGTTCGGGCACCGCATAGGTGGTGTCGGTTACCGCGGCTCGGCCGGTGGGAGAGGTTATGACTCCGGTGTCGCCCACTTGGCCGCCGGCCTCGGCATAGAAAGGGGTCCGGTCCAAGACGATGCCGTCGTCGGTGACGGCCAGAACCACGGCCTCGGCGGTGTCGAATTCGCGGCCGATGAACTCGGTGGGACCGTGTTCAGCCACCAGCGCGGTGTAGGCCGACACGTCGGCTGAAGTTGCGTGCCGGGCTTGGAAGTCTTGGCGGGCTCGGGTGCGCTGGCCCTCCATGAGCTGATCGAAGCCGTCCCGGTCCACGGCCACTTCCCTCTCTCGAGCGGTCTCCTCGGTCACCTCGAAGGGGAACCCGTAGGTGTCGTGCAGCAGAAAGGCCAAGTCGCCCGATAGCGCCTGGCCGTCGCCGAGGCGGTCGATGGCGTCCTCGAGGATCTGCGATCCCTGGGCCAGGGTCGACCGGAAGCTCTCCTCCTCTCGGGCGACCACGTCGCGTACGAAGCTGTGGTTGGCCACCAGGTCGGAATAGTCGGGGCCCATGATGTCGACCACCTTGTCGACCAGCTGGGGAGTGACCACGTCGGTGACCCCGAGCAGATAGGCCCGGCGAATGGCCCTTCGCATTATGCGGCGCAGCACGTAGCCCCGATCCTCGTTGGAGGGGAACACCCCGTCGGAGATGAGGAAGGTCATCGTGCGGGCGTGCTCGGCCAGTATCCGCAAGGTGACGTCGCTGTGCTCGGCCGCGCCCAGCTTGACGCCGGTCACCGCGGAGGCCTCGCCCACCAGCTCGGCCATCTCGTCGATGTCGAACACCGACTCCACCCCTTGGATCAGGGTGAGGATCCGCTCCAGGCCGGCCCCGGTGTCGATGCTGGGCTTAGGCAGCGGGACTTGGCCGTCGGGACGCTGGTCGAACTGCATGAACACCAGGTTCCAAAACTCCAAGAACCGCTCGTCCCCACCATGGGCCGGACCGCCGTCGGGGCCGAACTCCGGCCCCTTGTCGAAGAAGATCTCCGAACAGGGGCCGCACGGCCCGGTGTCAGCCATGCGCCAGTAGTTGTCCTCGTCCATCCGCTGGATGCGGTCGGGAGACACACCGGCCACGTCCCGCCATATCTCCGCGGCCTCATCATCGCTGAGATGGACGGTGATCCACAGCCGGTCGGGGTCGAAGCCCAGACCCTCGGTGACGAATTCCCAGGCCCAGTCGATGGCCTCGGTCTTGAAGTAGTCGCCGAAGCTGAAATTGCCCAGCATCTCGAAGAATGTGAGATGGCGGCGGGTGCGCCCGATTTCATCCAGGTCGTTGTGCTTGCCCCCGGCCCGCACGCACTTCTGCACGGTAACCGCCCGAGGGTGGGGGGAGGTTTCCTCGCCCGTGAAGTAGGGCTTGAACGGCACCATCCCGGCCACGGTGAACAGCACAGTGGGGTCGCGGGGAATGAGGCTGGCCGACGGCAGCACAGCGTGGCCTCGCTCTCCGAAGAAGGAGGTGAATGCGCTGCGGATCTCCTGGGCTCGTTTGGGGGCCAAGATGCCGTCCTATCGGCCTCGAGGGTCGTCGAGGGCCCGGCGCGCGATCTCAGCCCTATAGCGCCGGACCGCGGCGGTGCCCTCGGCAAGGGCGGCCCGAGCCTCGGAGGCCGCGGCCTTGACGCGGGCGCTCGCGGTAGAACTTGGTCTGATGGGCACCGCTCGCTGGGCGGCTTGGCGCAGCTTGCGGCGGACGTAGGACGCTCCGGCCGCGCCGGCACCCGCCCCCGCGGCAAACCACACGAGTCGCTTGGCCATCAGCTCTCCTCGCTGTCGTTGCTGTCTGTTTTCCGGCCCATAATCCGCTGGTGTATCTCCATTTGGTCATCTTCAGTTTCAGTGTCGCCTTCAGTTCTCTGCCCCATCATCCTCTGGTAGATCTCCTTTTCGGCACCGTGTTGCGAGGGATGGTAGTAACGCTGATCTTCAAAGCGATCGGGGCGATATTGCTGGCTCACCCAGCCTTGGGGATCATCATGAGGATACACGTAGCCCTTGCCGTGCCCTAGACCGGCCGCCCCCTGGTAATGGGCGTCTCGAAGATGGGGCGGCACCTCGCCGCTGCCGTCGCCCGCGTCGGCCCGAGCCCGCCCGAGAGCCGTGGTGACGGTGTTGGACTTGGGGGCGGTGGCCAGATACACCACCGCGTGGGCCAGGTTGAGCTGCGCTTCGGGCAGGCCCACGAACTCCACCGCCCGGGCCGCAGCATCGGCCACCACCAGGGCTTGGGAGTCGGCCATCCCGATGTCCTCCGATGCCAGTATCACCATTCTCCGGGCGATGAACCGGGGGTCCTCCCCCGCCTCCAGCATTCGGGACAGCCAGTACAGCCCGGCGTCGGGGTCGGACCCCCGCAGGCTCTTGATGAAGGCGCTGATGATGTCGTAGTGCTCGTCGCGGCCGTAGCGAACTGCGCTGGCGCCCAGGGCGTCCTCGGCGTCGGCCAGGGTGACTCGGGGAGGGTCGTCGCTCCGGGCCGAGGCTAGAGCCACGGCCACCTCCAGGCTGGTCAGGGCTTGGCGGCCGTCTCCCGCGGCCTGGGTCGCCAGGTGGGCCAGCGCCTCATCTTCGGCCTCGGCCCCCTCGGCCCGCAGCCCGCGGCGTAGCAGCTCGCCCAGCGCATCGGTGTCCAGGGGCTCTAGGCGGAACAGGGTGGAGCGGGACCGCAGCGGCGGGTTCACCTCGAAGTACGGGTTCTCGGTGGTCGCCCCGATCAGGGTGATGAGCCCGGACTCCACCGCAGGCAGTAGGGCATCTTGCTGAGCCCGATTGAACCGGTGAACCTCGTCGAGGAACAAGATCGTGCCCTGGTTGTGCTGGCCTAGGCGGTCGCGGGCCGAGGCCATGACCTCTCGTACGTCCTTGACCGAGGCGGCGACCGCGGAGTGCTGGACATAGGCCTGGGCGGTGGTTCCGGCCACCAGCCGGGCAATGGTGGTCTTGCCCGTGCCCGGCGGCCCCCACAAGATGGCCGACGACAGCCGGTCCGACTCGATGAGGCTGCGCAGGGGCTTTCCCCGACCGAGCAGGTGCTCCTGGCCGACCAGATCATCCAGATTGCGGGGTCGGAGCCGATCGGCCAGCGGCGCAGTGTTGGCCAGGCGCTCGGCTGCGGCGGCGGCGAACAGGTCGTCGCTCATCGCCATCGCGCCCAGCTATCGCGCTTCATCTGACTACCCAGCGGCGGGCGGCGGGAGTACGCGCAGGCCGAGCTCGTCGAGGTGGCGGTCGGCTATTGGGGTGGGCGAGTTGGACAGCGGGTCGGCGCCCGACTGGGTCTTGGGGAAGGCAATGACCTCGCGGATGTTCTCCTCCCCGGCCAAGATGGCCACCAGCCGGTCGATGCAGAAGGCGAACCCGGCGTGGGGCGGCGCACCGTAGCGGAAGGCGTCGAGAAGGAAACCGAATCGGTTTTCGGCATCGTCATCGCTGATGCCGAGGGCCCGGAACACCGCTCGCTGGATGTCGGGCCGGTGGATCCGCACGCTGCCCGAACCCAGCTCCCAGCCGTTGAGCACCAAGTCGTAGGCCTGGGAGCGCACGGCCAGCAGCTCCTCACCCTCGCCGTCCAGCAGGCCCACATCATCGGGATGGGGCATGGTGAACGGATGGTGGGCGGCGATAGGCCGGCCCTGGTCGTCGATGGACTCGAACAGCGGGAACTCGGTAACCCACACGAAGTGCAGGCCGCCTTCAGTGACGGGCGGTCGGCCCAACTCCAAGCGGAGCAGGCCGAGGATGTCGCGCACCTTCGGGCGGCGGTCGGCGATCAACAAAAGCAGGTCGCCGGGCTCCGCATCCATGGCCGGGCCCAGCGCCGCCTGCTCCTCATCGGACATGAACTTGGTCAGAGCGCCGTCGAGGGCACCGTCGTCGCCCACCCGGAACCAGGCCAGGCCCTTGGCCCCCCACTGCTGGCACTTCTTGGTGAGCTCGTCGATGGCGTTGCGACCCAAGCTCTGACTGCCTCCCTTACAGTTGATGCCCTTGACGCACTCCACCTGGAAGACCTTGGCCTCGGTGCCCTCGAACAGCCCGGTCAGCTCGATCAGCTCCATCCCGAAGCGCACGTCGGGCTTGTCGGAGCCGAACCGCTCCATGGCATCGGTCCAAGTCATGAAGATGGGTTCGTCGGGGCGGGTACCGGTGACTGCCTCTACTGCGGCGGCCACTGCCTCGGTGATGAAGGCCATCACCTCGTCTTGGCCTGCGAAGCTGGCCTCGGCGTCGAGCTGCATGAACTCGAACTGTCGGTCGGCCCGGAGATCCTCGTCGCGAAGGCAGCGGGCGATCTGGTAGTAGCGGTCGAGTCCCCCCACCATGCAGAGCTGCTTGAAGATCTGGGGCGACTGGGGCAGGGCGTAGAACCGTCCGGGATGCAACCGGGAAGGCACCACGAAGTCGCGGGCGCCTTCGGGGGTGGAGGCCACCAGCATGGGGGTCTCGATCTCGGTGAAGCGCTGCGCCTCCATCGAGCGGCGGATGGCGCTGTTGACCGTGGCCCGCAGCTCCAGGTTGCGCTGGAGGCGCTCACCCCGCAGGTCGACGTAGCGATAGCGCAGGCGCACGTTCTCGTCCACCTCGGTGCGGGAGTGCAGAGGGAAAGGCGGAGGCTCGGCGGCCGATAGAACCTCTACCTGGCAGTCGCCGATCTCCACCTCGCCGGTGTCCAGCTTGGGGTTGACGGTGCCCTCGGGCCGAGGCCGCACCGTGCCGCTGATGCGGACCACATATTCCGAGCGCAGGTCGTGGCGCTCGTCGACCACGCATTGGATCACCCCGGTGCGGTCCCGCAGGTCGATGAACGCCAGGTTCTCACCGTGCTCCCGGCGCCGGTCCACCCAACCGCACACCGATACCTCGCGGCCGATGTCGCCGGCGCGCAACTCGCCGCAATAGTCAGTTCGCATCGCGGCTATTTCACTCCTTCGCCAGCCTCTGAGCCACCTCATTTACCACTTCGGCCCGGGGCAGTGCGGTTTGACCGCCGCCTGAGCGTAGGTCGCGCAGCGTGACGATGCCTGACTCCAGCTCGTCTTCTCCCACCAGCAGGGCTAGCCGGGCGCCTGAACGGTCGGCCACTTTCATCTGGGCCTTCATTGAGCGAGCGTCAAAGGCTCGGTCGGCGGAAATGCCGTTGCGGCGAAGCTCGAAGGTGAGATCCCTCCCGGTGTCGCCACCGGCCACGTCCACCACGAACACGTCCACCCCTCCTGCGGTCTCGGTCAGAGCGTTTTCGGCGTCGGCGGCCAGCAAGATGCGCTCGATGCCCGCGCCGAATCCCACTCCCGGTGTGGCCTTGCCGCCCAGCGCCTCGGCCAGCCCGTCGTAACGCCCCCCACCGCCGACCGCGTTCTGGGCCGATGTCAAAGTACCCGCGGCAAACTCCCAGGTGGAGTGGGTGTAGTAGTCCAAGCCCCGCACCAGGCGAGGGTCGATCTCGTAGGCCACTCCGAGGGCATCCAACCCGGCCTGCACACGCTCGAAGTGGGTAGCTGCCTCATCGGAGAGATGATCGGTGATCAGAGGAGCATCGGCCACCACGGTCATGGTGCGCTCTCGCTTGGAGTCCAGCACCCGCAGCGGGTGGTCGACGGCGTTGGCCCGGTCGGCCTCATCCAACTCGCCCAGCCGCTGATCCAGCCAGGCGGCCAACTGCCCGGCGTAGGCCTGTCGGTCGCCGGGGCTGCCCATTGAGTTGAGCCGCAGCGTCAGGCTGCTCAGTCCTAGTGCCCGATAGAAATCGTGCTGGAGGGCGATGACCTCCACATCGAGGTCGGGGTCAGGCGAGCCGATTGCCTCGGCCCCCACCTGGTGGTGTTGGCGGAACCGGCCGGCCTGGGGCTCCTCGTAGCGGAAACAGGGGGTGAGATACCACACCTTCCACGGCACGGTAGGCCGGTGCTGGTTGAAAGCCCGGACCACTGGCGCAGTGCCCTCGGGGCGCAGGGCCATGTGGCGTTCCCCCTTGTCGAAGAAGTCGTACATCTCCTTGCGGACCACCTCGGTGCCCTCGCCCAAGCGCTGGAACACTCCAATGTCCTCGAACATGGGGCTCTGCACCAGCCCATAGCCGGCCCTCCCGAACACATCGGCAAACACCCCCACCAGCGCCTGCCACCGATCCGACTCCGGTGGCAAAATGTCACGAGTCCCCTTAGGCGCCTGAAACATCTCAGCCACAAAACACGATGCTACCGGCGCACTGCGACCATTCCCCGCACCCAGGAGGCCGCTCCGGTCATGCCCGACTAGTAGTTCGCTAGAGCCCTCCGACTTGGGCTTGCAGGTTGCTGGGGGGATCGGGGGCGCCTGCGGCTGCGCCGGTTGTGATGGACACGGAGGCCTTCACGCTCTCAAGCGAGTTCCTCGTCGCCCAAACGTCGTAGAAATAGGTGGTATCGGGCTGCAAGCCGGTGTCGGTGAAGGTGGTTGCCGTTTGGGCAGTGGCCAAAGACACCGTGCCATCGTGAGCG
>JAJECA010000034.1 GCA_022822265.1 Acidimicrobiia bacterium
GCCAACTGGGCCCACGTCGATCTCCAGGAGCCCGGCGACTACGAGATCCGAGTGGAGATGTCGGCCAACAACCACGCCCCCTTGGCCGTCAACGGGGTGAAGCTCGACGACACCGCCATGGTGACCATCCCCGGCCTCAACAACGGAGTCGATACTGTGCCGGACGCCACCATCGAGGTGGAGGTGGCGGAGGGCAAGCCGGTGGACGGTGTTCAGCGCTTTCAGATCGATGCCCAAGATACCGTGACGATCATCGTGAACGGCGACACCACTGACGAACTGCACATCCACGGCTACGACCTAGTGGTGGGCTTCGCCCCCGACCAGCCGGGCATGATCACTTTCGAGGCCGACATCCCCGGCATATTCGAGGCGGAGACCCACCACCACGGTGATCTGGTGATGGAGCTTGAGGTGCGATGATCGCGGTTCTGGTGATGGAGCTTGAGGTGCGATGATCGCTGATCTGGGCTCGGTACTGGCCCACGGGGTGGGGGCGCGGGGCGATCTGCCCCTGCCGTTCTATCTGTTCGGCATCGGAGCGGCTGTCGCCCTGATGGCCACCTTCATCAGCTTGAGCTTCTTCTGGCATCGGCCCTGGCTGCCGGCGGCGGCCTCGGGCCGCAGCCTGGGACTGGCCTTTGGCCGGGTGCTCGACGTGGTAGCGGTGCCGGCTCGGCTGGCATCGCTGGCGCTGTTCGTGCTGGCGCTGGCCAGCAGTGTGAGCGACGCCGCAGTAGGAAGCCATCGCTTCGGACCCCTCACGGTGTACGTGGCGCTGTGGGTGGGGATGGCAATTGTGTCCGCGGTGTTCGGCGATGTGTGGCGGGTGCTCAACCCGTTCGAGACCATCGCCTCAGCCATCGAATGGACCGCAAGAAAACTGGGGATGCCCCCGATCGACGACACCGGCGAGATTCCCGGCGGCTACTGGCCAGCAGTTGTGGCGCTGTTCTGGTTCCTGCTGTTCGAGCTCTGCTACCACGAGGGCACCACCAACGAAGCAGTGGGCGGGGCCATGATCGCCTACACGCTGGGCATGGTGGGCGGGTCGGCGGTGTACGGGCGACGATGGCTCCGCCAGGCCGACGGATTCGGGGTGCTGTTCTCGCTGCTGGCCAAGATGTCGCCCCTGTACCGCGACGACACCGGCGCGGTGCGGGTGCGGGCTCCGCTGTCGGGGCTTACCACCGTGGCCCCCCGCATCGACCTTTTGGCCGTGCTGTTGGTGGTGCTGGGCGGCACCACGTTCGACTCGCTGGCCGGCAGCACCCTGTGGCCCGACCTGGTGGGCACCCACCGGGGTTGGACCGCAACCGGCATCAACACCGCGGGGATGATCGTCGTCATCGCCATCATGGCTTTCCTCTACTACCTGGGATCGCTGGCCGTGGGCTGGTTCACCGAGCAAAATGCCTCCGAGGTGGCCCGGCGCTTCGCCCACTCCCTGGTGCCCATCGTGTTGGGCTACACCGTGGCCCACTACTTCTCGCTGCTCGTGCTCGATGGCGGCCAGAACTTCCTGCGCCTGCTGTCCAACCCCTTCGACCGCGGCTCCAACTGGTTCGGAACCGCCGACTGGGCGGTGAACTTCTTCCTGGTGTCCACCGATGCCATCGCCTGGGTGCAGTTCCTGGCCATCGTGCTTGGCCACATTGCCGCGGTGCTGGTGGCCCACGATCGCGCCGTGGAAACCAGCGACGCCAGCGAGGCCACCTGGGCCCAGCGCCCCATGCTGCTCGTGATGGTGTTCTACAGCGTGGTCGGCCTCTGGCTCCTTCAGAAGGCCTAGCTGAACTACTCGGAATACAGTGGGGCATGGCATCCCAAGCCGAGTTGACCCACCTCAAAAACGACGAGCCGCTCGAACACGTGCTGGAGGTGATCGAAGCCGACGGGGCGGTGATCGTGGAGGACTGCTTCAGCGACCAGGTGATCAACCAGATCCTCTCCGAGCTGATGCCCTATGCGGAAAAGTCCGGCTCCAACCGGACCCACATCAGCCCCGCGATCGCTGCTTTCTTCGGTGAGTACACGCGCCACGTGACTGGCCTGGCCTCGAAGTCGCCCACTTTTGTGGCCGAGGTGCTGCTCCACCCGCTGATGCTGGACATCGCCGACTCGGTGCTGGGTCCCAACTGTGCCGGCATCCAGGTGAACGTGGCCCACATGCTGGTAGTGGGGCCGGGGGCTGAGGCCCAGTTCCCCCATCGCGACGAGGACGTGTGGGTACACATGCCCCAGCCCAGCCCCGAGATGGAGTTGTCGTCGGTGACCGCGCTGTGCGATTTCACCACCGAGATTGGCGCCACCCGGGTGGTGCCCGGCAGCCACCGCTGGGAGCTCGACCGCCAACCCGAACCCCACGAGTTCGCCAATGCCGAGATGCCCGCCGGCTCCAGGGTGATCTACCTGGGGTCGACCATCCACGGCGCAGGCACCAACAGCACCAAAGTCCAGCACCGGCCCGCCTTCCACCTGAGCTACATGCTGGGCTGGCTGCGCTCTGAGGAGAACAACTGCCTGGCCACTCCGCCCGACATCGCCCGCAGCCTCCCCCGCCGGGCGCAAGAACTGCTCGGCTACGACATCCACTACGCCATAGACGACGGAGGCGGTTACCTCGGCGCCCTCGACCTGAAGATCCCCGCCGACATGCTCGCCTCCGGCGAGCTCTAGCCGCTCGAGACCGGGCAATCGCCCCAAGCTGAATTCAGTCGGAGATGGTAAACGTGTCGCCGACGTTGATGGTGCCCGCCGCGGTGACCTCGGCGTTGGTGCCGAAACAGGCAAAGGACCCGAAGTCGAATTCCTTGCGGGCGGTGGCGGCAAGCACTTGCAGCACGCTCTTGGCCTGCTCGTAGCCCGGCTGGGCCACGGTGGTCATCACGCAACGGGGGGTGGCGTCTCCGATCCGAAGCTCAGCGTCGCCGATTTTGACATCGAGGTCTTTCCAGGCCAGATCGGCAAACTCCCCTGAACCGATGTCGTCGTGGGCATCGAGAACGATGTTGGGGCGAAATCGCTCGACACCAAGCTTGACGCCGTCCAGCAGCGAGGCGAGGTGCGTCATCGACTGGTTGACGATGATGTGGACGGCCGACGCATCGACAAACGAGGTCTTCTCAGTGAGCGCAGCCACGGGCAGGTCGACCGCCACATCGGATAGGACAGTGCCGGGGATCTCCGGCCACTCGCTGCCGTAAGTCTCCTCGCGCCCCTCCTCCACTTCCGCCAACCGGACGGGTTCCCCCAGTGTCTCGGTCAACGCGGCATCAAGCTCACCGCTGCCCAAGGAATACTCCCTGCCATCAGGGGCAGCCACGATCACGCGGCCATCAGCCTGCGCCCTGGCGCTCCATGAAAGAAGCTGCCCATAAGGTCGCGGCCGCTTGGCACTGGCGATCTTGCCGGTCTCGGTGCTGCGCACCGCCCACCGCCGATCCCCGACAACAGCGCTGGTGCGAAGCTCAAGGCTCTCGACCCGCTCCCCGCCCATCGACTTGACGGGATACCGCCACAACTCAGCAATGGAATAAGTCGTCATTTCGCGCCCACGGCAGTGTGTTGTTTCAGGACATAGGAAACCCATGTCGCGAGACATAGGAAACTTTGTTGGGTGGTCGTGCGGGTGATTGTAGGGGGTGTCGAAGGCTCGGGCGATCATCATGTCGGTAGCTGTCGAGGGCATCACCCAGGCCCAGGCAGCCAGGCGCTACGGGGTGTCGGAGGGCTGGGTCTCCAAGCTCATGGCCCGGTACCGCTCCGAGGGGCCCGCGGCGTTCGAGCCCCGATCGAAGCGGCCCCGCTCCGCGCCGTCGGCGATCCCGGACTCTGTGGTGGAGCTGGCCGTGAACCTGCGCTCAGAGCTGGTGTCCCAGGGCCTCGACGCCGGGCCCCACACCATCTGCTGGCACCTCCAGCAGCGACACGGGCACACCGTGTCGCCCGCGACTATCTAGCGGCGCCTCAAAGAGCTCGGCCTCGTCGACACCAGCCCCAAAAAACGGCCCCGCTCCTCCTATGTCCGCTTCGAGGCCGACCTGCCCAACGAGACGTGGCAGTCCGACTTCTGCCACTGGGCGCTGGCAGACGGGTCTGCCGTCGAGGTCATCACCTGGCTGGACGACCATTCGCGCTACGCGCTGTCGGTGAGCGCCCACCGGCGCATAACCGGCCCCATAGTCGTCGACACCTTCGACAAAACCGCTGAACAGCGCGGGCTTCCCGCCTCGACGCTCACCGACAACGCCATGGTCTACACCACCCGGCTCGCCGGCGGGAAAGGCGGCCGCAACGCCTTCGAGGCCCGCCTCGCCCACCTGGGCGTCGCCCAGAAGAACTCCGCGCCCAACCACCCCACCACCTGCGGAAAAGTCGAGAGATTCCAGCAAACCCTCAAGAAATGGCTCAACGCCCGAGCACCCGCCGACACCCTCAACGCCCTCCAAGCCCAGCTCGACGAATTCACCCGCGCCTACAACCACAACCGCCCCCACCGGGCGCTCGGCCGGATCACCCCCGCCGCCGCCTACCAACGCCTCCCCAAAGCAACCCCCGAACACAACAGCGCCGGAACCCACCACAGAGTCCGACACGACCGAATCGACAAATCAGGAACCGTCACCCTGCGCCACAACGGCAAACTCCACCACATCGGCATCGGCAGAGCACACAAACACACCCCCGTCACCATCCTCGCCGCCGACCTCGACATCCGCGTCATCGACACCCAAACCGGAGAACTCCTCCGACACCTCACCCTCAACCCCAACACCGACCACCAACCCCGAAACAAAACCTGAAAACCCGCCCCGCGCAGGTTCACACCTTTCCGATGTCCCGCGACATCACATTCGCGCCCACGGCAGGATTCGAAGGCTTATCGTTTAACCTGGTCAGCCGCATGAGAATTGCAGTTCAGTGTCTGTGTCCCACTATCCGTCCCACACCGGTATCGGCGTGCTGGGCCGGGTGCTCACTGGCATTAGCACCTCTGGGGTCGTCCTCGTGCTCGCGTTCCAGGTATAGCCCCCCGAACGAACCGCCTGCCGCCAGATAACACCGCCATAGTTCTCCGCCTCGATGAAGGGGGGGTTATTGAACCCCCCGAACCGGCGCGGCAAAACCCGCCGGAAGTCTCCTGCCACGCTTCAATGAAGGGGGGGGTTATTGAACCCCCCGAACCCGGCGCCTACGCTCTGACCGGCTCGCAGACCCTCCGCTTCAATGAAGGGGGGGTTATTGAACCCCCAGAACCTCGCCCGCAGCGGCCGATGAACTGTCAGGGGTTGCTTCAATGAAGGGGGGGTTATTGAACCCCCCGAACTCTGGGCTTCGTACGCGGTGTCTGTGTCGAGGTCGGAGCTTCAATGTAGGGGGGGGGGGGGGGTTGTTGTACCCCCCGAACGGTGAGATCGGTCGCCCGGGACCGCGGGACCGGCCGCGCGT
>JAJECA010000028.1 GCA_022822265.1 Acidimicrobiia bacterium
GGTGCGGCTCTCCACCCACTTCACGGGCTGTCCGATCAGAAGCGAGGCGGCGGTGGCCACCACGTATCCGGGGTAGATGGGCACCTTGTTGCCGAAGCCGCCCCCGATGTCGGGAGAGACGATCCGGATGTTCTGCTCCGGCAGGCCCGCCACCAGCGCGAACAGCGTCCGGTGAGCATGGGGCGCCTGCGACGTCAAATAGATGGTGGCCTGGCCGGTCACCGAGTTGACATCCGCCACGATGCCGCACGTCTCCAGCGGGGCGGGATGCGAGCGGGGATAGTGGGTCTCCAGGGTGACTACCCGGTCGGCCTGGGCGAAGGCCTCTGCGGTGGCGGCCTGGTCGCCGGTCTCCCAGGTATAGGCCAGATTGTCGGTCTGGCCCTCCTTCTCGTCCCGGATCAGCGCCGCGCCCTCCTCAAGGGACTGCTGGGGGGTGGTGATGGGAGGCAGTTCCTCGTAGTCCACCTCGATGAGCTCGAGGGCGTCGGTGGCGATGTAGGGATCGGTGGCGATGACCGCGGCCACCTCCTGGCCCTGGTAGCGCACCTTGTCGGTGGCCAGCACCGCCTGGGTATCGCCCGACAGGGTGGGCATCCAGGCCAGCCCGTGTTGGTCCATCAGATCGCCGGTGACCACGGCCAACACTCCGTCGAGGGCCATTGCCGCCTCGGAGTCGATGCCGTTGATCCGGGCGTGGGCCAGCGGCGAGCGCAGGATGGCCATGTGGAGCGTGTTGGGCAGATCGATGTCATCGAGGAAGTTGCCCTGGCCCTCGATCAGCCGGGCGTCCTCTTTGCGCTGGACGCTGTGACCGATGCCGCCGATCTCAGCGGGTGTTGTTGGTGCAACCATGATTGCTCCTCAGCTTCCGTTGGACGATTCGGCCACCCGAGCGGCCGCCGTCTGAATGGCCTTGACGATGTTGATGTAGCCGGTACACCGGCACAGATTCCCCGAGATCGCCCAGCGCACCTCGTCATCGGACGGGTCGGTGTTCTCGGCGATGAGCGAGGCGCCCACCAGCATCATGCCCGGCGTGCAAAACCCGCACTGGAGGCCGTGGTCATCGGTGAACGCCGACTGGATGGGGTGCAGACCGTCGGCACCCTTGAGGCCCTCCACCGTGGTGACCTCAGACCCGTCAGCCTGCGCGGCCAGCACCGTGCAGGCCTTGACCGGCGTGCCGTCCATCAGCACGGTGCAGGCCCCACAACTGGTGGTGTCGCAGCCCACGTGGGTGCCAGTGAGCCCGACCGTGCGGCGGATGTGGTCCACCAGCAGGGTACGGGGCTCCACGTCGCTGGCGTGTTCGGAACCATTGATGGTGATGTTGACTTCCATGTCAGCTCCCCTTGGCCTGCTGGGCGGCAGCGGCCAGCCCCCGCTTGGTGTAAGTGCGAACCACCTGGCGCTTCCAGGCGGCGGTGCCCCGGACATCGTCACGGGGCTCGGCGGCGGCCGCGGCCAATTCAGCGGCCTCGGCGAACAACTCCTCTGAGGGCTGCTGGCCCACCAACAGCGCCTCGGCATCAGCCACCTTGGTGTTGATGGGATTAACCGAGGTGAGGGCCAGTCCGGCGGCGGCGATGGCCCCGGAGTCATCCAGCTCCAGATGGGAGGCCACCGCCACGGTGGCATAGTCGCCGATCTTGCGCTCCAGCTTGAGGTAGGACCCACCGGAGCGGCCCGACGGGACGGGGATGCGAAGTCCAACCACCAGCTCGTCTTCGCCCAGAGTGGAGGTGAACGCCCCATCCACAAAGTTGGCAATGGAGATCGACCGCTCGCCGCTGGGCCCCTGGGCGATCACATCGGCCCCGGTAGCCAGCAGCACCGAGTTCCAGTCGCCCTCAGGGTCGCAGTGAGCCACCGAACCGCACATCGTCCCCCGGTTCCTCACCAGAGGATCGGCCACCCACGGTGCAGCAGCGGCAACAGCTCCAAAGGTGGCATCCGAGACCACCACATCAGCGTGACGGACTAACGCGCCCACCTGGAGATGCCCGTTGGACCGCTCAATGGCATCCAGCCCAGCAATGCGGTTGATGTCAACCAGCGTCTCGGGAAACGCCACCCGCATCTTCATCATCGGGATGAGACTCTGGCCCCCGGCAAGGAACCGACCCCCCTCCCCCGCGTCCACCTTGGCCTCCACCGCCTCCGCGACGGTTTGGGCCACGACAAGGTCGAACCGAGACGGGAACATAGGCCCTCCTCCCCTGGGCTTCAGTTGTGCCCGCCACCCTACCCCTCAGCCCAAACGCCCCGCTGAAGAAGTAAAGGTGTTCATCTCCGGTTCACCCCAACCGACGATCCAACCGATCCCGAAATGCCCGGGCGCCAACAACCACGGCACCATGCCGCCGAACCCGGCGAGCCAGATCCCGGTCGGAGGTCACCACAGTGGCCGCCGACGGATCTTCCATAGCAGCCACCTCATCGGCAATACGGTCATCGGCCGCATTTGGACCGCGACGGGAGGCATAGGCCAGCTCGATAAGGCCGTGATGCCCAGAGGGCAAGCTGGGCACAGGTCGCCCGTCCGCCACCACCAGCGCCGGCACCCCAGCATCTCCCAAGTCTTCAACCAGTCGGACCAGCGCGCCATCCCGATCAGCCCACCACCCATCAGGCCGACACCCAATCACGTTCATAGCATCAACCACCAACACTGCTATTCACCCCCAAGCAGCATGGCTGAGTCCACAGATGTCTCGACGGTAGGCGGGGTGGGGGGTGGCTCCCCCACCCTTCCCACCCAGCATGGCCGTACCCACGGTAGGGCCGGGGGGTGGCGTCGGTGGCGGACCTGGCCGCACCGACGGCCAGGCCGGCCTCCGGCGACAGGACCCGCCGGCCCGGTTGCAGTAACTACTAAGCCAGGCTGGAGTCGAGGCACTCCACGGAGGGAGCGAAGTAGTAGCTGCCCGAAGCCGGGTTCGAGAAGTCGGTGAGCATGTCGCGCACCTGGCCGTTGCGGCCATACATCGCATCCATGCGCTCCCGGAACGGGGCCTGGGTCTTGCAGAAGGCCATGAAGTACAGCCCCACGGTGCCATCGTGGAAGGCATACGGGGTGGACCGGCGAGCGATCTCGTCCCGCTTGGGCTTGGATGCATCGGCGGTATCGCCGTCGCGCAGCTCCACGTGGGAGAGGTGCGAGTGCGGGGCCTGCTCGTCCAAACGGGTGGAGTCGGCCTTGGTCCTACCGAAGTTCACCTCCTGGGTGGGCACATCAAGCTGCTCCCAGGCCACCAGGTCGTGGACCCAGCGCTGAGCGATGATGAAGCTGCCCCCCGCACCGGCCTCGCCGTCGGGGATGATGGCCACGGCGGGCTGATCCTCATCCTCCGGGTTGCCGGTGCCGTCGATGAAACCGGTCATGTCCAGGCTCTCGCCGTAGATGAAGGTGGGGGTCTCCCGGGCCACGCTCATCCCACCGGCGATCAGGGCCATGCGGGCGTCCCACTGGGCCTTCCACACCAAGTCCTTCTCGTCGTGGGTCATCCACAGCAGCAGCTCCTCTTGGGTGCCCTTGGCCTCGCGGCCGCTGCCGTCGATGGACTCCACCGTGTGATACGGCTGGAAGTCGCCGGGAACGTCGTCGGTAAGGTCGGCCAACAGAGTGGGGCCGAGCCCGATGACGAGGTTGATCCCCAGGGCGTCGCAGTTGCTGCGGCAATCGGAAATAGCCGACTTGATAGCCCCCAAATCGGCGCCGTCACCGCGACTGAGGTGGACATACCATTGGTATTTGCCCATTTCGTTGAAAATTGCCGGCTGGCAGGTCGCCATTGCGCATCTCCTCCCTGAAAACGTTGGCTGCTAACGAAGTCTGGCACTATTGCCGGGCAGATTCACCTTGAAGCGCAAAAATCCAGAACCATCATGACGACCGCAGGAGGAGCCCATGAATCCCGATGACTACGGCGCCTTGGAAGTGTCCACCGTCGATCGCATCACCACGGTGGTGCTCAATCGACCCGAGGCCCGCAATGCCATCAACGCGGTGCTCCACGACGACCTGTCCCGGGTGTTCACCGACCTGGATCGAGACCCCGACACCGATGTGGCTGTGCTCACCGGGGCGAGCGGTTCCTTTTGCGCCGGCGGTGACATTCCCTGGCTGCGCAGCATGGCCGGAGACCTGAGCGCAGTAGAGCGGGTGATAAGGGCCGATCGGCGCATCACCGAGTCGGCGCTCACCCTGGAGAAGCCCATCTTGGCCAGGGTGGACGGCCCCGCGGTGGGTCTGGGTTGCTCGCTGGCGCTG
>JAJECA010000059.1 GCA_022822265.1 Acidimicrobiia bacterium
GAACACCCCCGACAACATGCTGGGAATCCGCAACGCTGACTTCGACGTGGTGATGTTCGCCCAGGTTGTCGACAACCACTTCTTCGACATTGTGGTCAGCAACAACTTCGGCGAAATCGACTGCCCGCAGGGCGATTGGGAGTGCGCCATGGCCGCGCTCAACGGCACTCGTGTTGGCGTGGTGGCCCGGGGGGTCGCTGCTGAGCAGATCGCCCGCCAGCTCTTGGACTCCGCCGGGTTCGACCCCGACGATTCCACCTACATCGCCACCGGTTTGGCCGGCACCACGCTGGCCGCATTGGACGCCGACGAGGTGGATTGGGCCATCACCTTTGAGCCCGGATTGAGCACCGCCGAACTCGATGACATCGGATACGCCCCGTTCCGGCTGCGGGCGGGCGACGGGCCGACCGAGTTGGACTGGCCATCGGCGATAATGCTCACCGCACGCTCCTACTGGGATGCCAATCCGAACACCGTCTTGCATTATCGGGCCGCGATCCTCGAGGCTATGGAGTGGTTGCGCGACCCGGCCAACCGCGACGCGGTCCTGGAGGAGTTGGACGCCCACCTGGGCCTCGACCCTGAAATGGCTGCGTACATATTCGACAACAACATCGGTTCGATGACGGTTACCGCTGAACTTGACCCGGTCCGGATCACCAACAACGTCAACTACGCCGTTGGCCGAGGCATCCTCGCCGAGGCCCAAGAATTCGGTGAATTCGCGGTGGGCCCGGACATCGATGTCATCTTGCCTGACCCACTGGTGCCGGAGACCGATTTGGTCCGCATCTGTCAGGCGCCCTCGTTCAACGGGCTGGCGGTGCAAGTTGCCGTGGAGAAGGGCATGCTGGGGGATCGCGGGGTTACCGGCGAGTTCGTCCAGTGTCCCTCCGGTCCGGCCAACGCAGCCGCGCTGATTGCCAACGAGGTCCAGTTCTCGGTCAACACGCCCGACAACATGCTGGGTATCCGCAACGCCGGTTTTGACGTGGTCATGTTCCAGCAGATCCAGGACAAGCACTTCTTCGACATCGTCGTCAGCAGCAATTTCGGAGAGATCGACTGCGAGCAGGGCGATGTGGACTGCACCATGGCCGCGCTGGACGGCACCCGGGTGGGAGTTGTGGCCCGAGGGGCGGCGGCCGAGCAGATCGCCCGTCAGCTCTATGACTCGGCCGGTCTCAATCCCGACGATGCCACCTACATCGCCACCGGCCTTTCGGGCACCACGTTGGCCGCCCTCTCCTCCGGCGAGGTGGACTGGGCCATCACCTTTGAGCCCGGCCTGAGTCAGGCAGAGGTGGATGACATCGGGTATGCGCCGTTCTCATTGCGAGCCGGCCAGTTCCCGCCGGAGCTCGATTGGCCGTCGGCAGTCAATACCACCTCTCGGGAGTTCTTCAACAACAATCCCAATACGGTGGCCATCTACGCCCAGGCCGTGCGAGGCGCCATGGACTGGTTGCGCAATCCCGCCAACCGTGAAGCCGCCCTAGAGCTGATGAACGGCTTCCTCGGGTTGGATAGAGATGTAGCCGAGGTCGTCTATGAGAAGAACATCGGCATCTTCTCGCTCAACGGCGCCCTCCAGCCCGCCCGACTCCAGAACAACGTGGATTACGCGGTGGGCCGGGGCATTCTCGAAGAGGCCCAAAACTTCGACGATTTCGCAGTTTCTCCATAGCAAACCCCTCTTCTGGTCGGGCGGCCCGCTCGGGCCGCCCGACCGGAGGGGCTGACTAAGGTGTCTTGATGGTGGCGGCGTGAATCCAGCGGTCGAACTGAAGGACGTAACCCTCATCTTCGGGGGCGATCACCCCAAAGACGAGCCGGTGCTCGCTGTCCAAGACATCGACCTCTCCATCCCGCCCGGCCAATTCGTGGCCGTGGTGGGGCCGAGCGGCTGCGGCAAGACCACCATTTTGAACATGCTGGCCGGGATCATCGGCGCCACCCGGGGATCGGTGATGCGCCACGGCCAGGAGATCAACGGTCCCAGCGACGACATCGGCTACATGTTGGCCCGCTCGGGGCTGAGCCCGTGGCGCACCGCTCGCCGCAACGTCGAGCTAGGGCTTGAATTCCGGGGCGTGCCCCGGGGAGAACGGCGCGAGCGGGCCATGGAATTGCTGGCCAAGCTGCGTTTGGAGGGTTTCGCTGACTCGTTTCCCTCTCAGCTCAGCCAGGGCATGCGCCAGCGGGTGGCCATCGCCCGCACGCTGGCCATCGACCCCGACCTGTGGCTCATGGACGAGCCCTTCGGTGCGCTCGACGCCCAGACCCGCCTCACTGTCCAAGCCGAGTTCTTGGACCTTTGGTACGAGACCCACAAGACGGTCATCTTCGTGACCCACGACCTCGAAGAGGCCGTGCTGCTGGCCGACCGGGTGGTGGTGATGACCGCCCGCCCCGGCCGCATCAAGTCGGACACCATCGTCGATCTGGCCCGGCCCCGAGTGATCGACGAGCTCCGGTTCGACCCGGTCTTCCGGGAGACCGAGCACAGGATTTGGGAGGAGTTGCGCGGTGAGATCGTCTGACGTCGACGAGCCTCGGGAAGCCGACATGGCCGACCAAGTCCGGTTGGCCGACGCCCTCAGCCAAGAAGAAGTCGAGGCCCTGATCCCCGAAGAGTCGATTTGGAGATACCGGCTGCGCCGCCTGGACATTCCGGTGCAGATATTTCGGATCGCGATCCTGTTTGCGATCTGGGCGCTGTGGCACTACGAATTCGTCTGGAACGGCTGGGAGTGGCTCTCGATTGCCGGCATCCAGCCGTTCCCTGATGTTCCCGAGACGTTTCGCGCCAGCCCCGGAGAGACCTGGGACTATTTCACCCAGATCTACCACGAGAAGCTCTTCTGGCAGGACCTCTGGGTCACGGTGAAGGAGGCGTTGTTCGGCTTCGCCATCGGCTCAATCCTTGGTCTCCTCGTCGGCATCGTCCTCGGGCGCTTCCGGCGGGCGGCCAAGACGATGGGGCCGTTTATCGTCATCGTCAACGCCATGCCCAAGATCGCCTTCTTGCCGCTGATCTTGATCGTGTACGGCGTGGGCGAAACCTCCAAGGTGGTCTTGGCCGTGATCATCGTGTTCTTCATCGTGCAAGTGCCCACCCAAGCCGCGGTGGCACTGGTGGATCCCGACTTGGAATTGGTAGCCCGCACCATGGGAGCGTCCCAGCGCCAGCTCTTCACCAAGGTCACGCTGCCCGGCATCACCCCCGCGGTGTTCGGCGCGCTGCGGCTGTCGGCGGTGATCTCGGTGCTGGCGGTGGTGTTCGGCGAGATCTTCTCGGCCCGCCGGGGCCTCGGCCAGCGTCTAATCACCGCGGCCAACCAGCTTTCCTACGGCGACACCTTCGCAATCGTGTTCATCCTGGCCCTGATCGCGCTGATAATGAATGGCGGCATCGGCTTCGCCGAACGCAAAGCCCTCCGCTGGCAAGCCACCCAACAAGGCGGCCAAGTCATCTCGCTCTAAGGGGGCACTCGCCCGACAGCTAGTTCTGCAAGACGGGCCAAATCGTCTTCAGCGAGCATTCCGATTACGTCGTAGACCGGCTTGCCTGGTCCGGTGACCGCGTTGAGTGCCCGGTAGCCAGCGCTGTTCGTAACCGGTTTGTCGGTAGTCAGAAGCACTAGGGGAGCAGTGACACCCGACGAGTGCAGCACAGAAGCTCTTCCGATTGCCTTCCATAACGTGTCGGTGCGGCGCAGCCCAGGCCGCTGGGTGACGCTGAAGGCACCGGACACGTCGAACAGCCATTGCCGCCCCAGTTGGTCCACGGCTTCGAAGTTCACCTCCACCCCGCAAGGGAAGCGAACCTTCTCTCGGATGTCTCGGAACCCGCATTGTTGGAGAATCTCACGCGCCATCTCTTGAGCTTTGCGGCCCTGTTGCGCGGCTCGGATTTGGAAGTTGTCGCTCCATTCAGGCTTGGCGCTGCTTGCTGATGGAGCGACCGTGACCTCCCACTGAAGCTTGTCTGATCGCTCCTTGAGCCGCTCACGTTCATCGGCAATTCGCTGCTCGGCCAGCTCGATGTAGTCGGCGTCGGTGTCAAAGCCCACATAGTGCCGTCCAGTGCGAACTGCGGCTACCGCCGTTGTCCCTGCTCCGATAAAGGGATCGAGAACCAAATCGCCCCGGTAGGTGTAGAGGTCTATCAGCCTTTGGGGCAGTTCCACCGGGAACGGGGCGGGATGGCCGACACGAGTGGCTGACTCAGGGGAAATCTCCCAAATGTCGGTAGTGGCCTCCATGAACTCATCCACAAAGGCAGTTCCCTCGGAGGGGAGCTCCTGAGCCGCCCGATCGACTGCGGTCAGAGCTCGGTCGAAGCGCCCTTTAGAGGCAATCACCACCCGCTCGGTGATATCCCGCAATACCGGGTTTCCCGGCCGCTGGAAGCTGCCCCAAGCACAACTGCCCCCTGCACTGGAAGCCTTCTTCCAGATCACCTCGCCCCTCAGCAGCAGCCCCAGTCGGTCTTGGAGTATTGAGGTCACGTCGGCTGACAAGGACCTATACGGGCGGCGTCCTAAGTTGGCTACGTTTACCGCGAGGCGCCCACCCGGCTCCAGCTTGCGCATGCATTCGGCGAACACTTCTTCAAGCATGGCGAGGAAGTCCACGTAGTCGGCGGGGATATGGCCTTGTCCCACTGCTTCCTCGTATTCCTTGCCCACAAAGTAGGGGGGAGAAGTCACAACGAGTGCGACTGAGTTGTCGGCGACCTCTCCAGACAGGTCCATCTTGCGGGCATCGCCCACCCAAAGTTGATCGACACAAGCCGGAGGGGAGACCTCATCCTCCTCGCTGATTTCCGGCACCGGAAACCGGTTGTAGAACGCGGAGGAATCGTGTCCTTCCCGCCGACTTACACCGAAATTGGAAGTAGCCGTCCCTCGTTTAGGCCGGGCAGATCCCATCTATCGAAGTTACATCGCAGCAGTGACAACTTGGCGGAGCGATCCCGTAGCGGGTTGTGACTATTGGGGCCCGTCAGGTCTCGATTCCATCGCTTCGGCTCGGCCTTCGAGGCGGCCTATCCGGTGGCAAAGGTCCATGACGATGTCGGTGAGCTTGTCGAGGCGGCTGTGAACGTGCTTGAACCCGTCGTTCATGTCGTCTCGTAGCTTGACGTTTTCGGCTCGCACCGCCTTGAGGCCGTCGCGCATTTCCTGACGGATTTGGGTGTTGCCGTCGTTCATATTCTCTTGGAGCTTAGCGATGTCGGCCCGACGGCCGCGGTCAAGATAGAGGGTGAGGGTGATGCTTATCCCCAGCAGAGCGAGTATGGCTTGTTCCACAAGTCCTCCTTAGAGGGCGTGTCGCATGGGGAAAGCTTGGGGTCAGTGTAACAGGATCGTTAACCGCAGCGTCAGCAGGCCTGAGAGTGCCAGCGGCCGTTGCGGTGCTCTAATTCTAGGGACAGGTTGAAGCAGGCTGAGAGGGTTTGTGAGGTCAGCACTTCTTCTAGGGGGCCCTGGGCTAGCACTTGGCCCTCGCGCAGGAGCAGGGCGTGGGTGAAGTTGGCGGGGATCTCCTCGGTGCGGTGGGTGACCACCACCAGGGGAGGGGCGCCGGGGTCGGCGGCTAGGCGGGAGAGATCGGTCACCAGCATCTCCCGGCCGCCCAAGTCCAGGGTGGAGGCGGGCTCGTCCAGCAGCACTAGGCCGGGTTCGGTCATCAGGCTGCGGGCGATCTGCACCCGCTGGCGTTCGCCTGATGACAGGGTGGCGATGGTGCGTTCGCCCATTCCTCCCGCTCCCACTTGCTCCAGCAGCGATGCTGCCCGCTCCCGATCGGCATCGGTGTAGTCGTGCCACCACGGCTCCAATGCCCCATGACGGGCGGTCATCACCACGTCCACCGCCTTCAACTGGGGACGCAGCATCTGGGCCAGCGCAGGAGATACGAACCCCACCCGATGCCGCAGTCGGCGCACGTCCACCTCGCCCAGACGCTGGCCCAGCACCTCGACGGCCCCGGTGGTGGGATGTTCGTACAGCGCGGCGATTCGAAGCAGCGAGGTCTTGCCGCTGCCGTTGGCCCCCAGCACCACCCACCGCTGGCCCGACGCCACCTCCCAGTCCACCTTGGCGAGGATGGGCCGCTTGTCGCGAGTGAATCCCACCCCGGTCATCCGCAGCGGGGTCATCCGGTGCCCACCCCGGTCATCCGCAGCGCCAAAGCCTGTCCTTGGCTGCTCATCGTTCTCAATTGGCGTGGGCCATCCAGGTGGCGTACATCTCGGCGTAGTGGCCGCCTTGGGCCACCAGCTCATCGTGGGTGCCGATCTCGGTGATCCTGCCGTCTTCCACCACCGCGATCCGGTCGGCTCGCATGGCGGTGGCCAGCCGGTGGGCGATGATGATGGCCGTCCGCCCCTCCAGCACCACATCCAACGCGGCCTCGATCTTCGACTCCGACCGCAGGTCGAGGTTGGAGGTGGCCTCGTCCAGCACCAGCACCCGGGGCCGGGCCAAAAACGCCCGGGCCAGCGCCATAAGCTGCCGTTCGCCCGCCGACAGGGACGCTCCCCGCTCGTGGACTTGGGAGTTCACGTCATCGGGCAGCCGCTCCAGAAGCTCGGTCAACCCCACCGCCCGACAGGCTTCCAACACCTCGGCCATCGATGCCTCAGGCCGAGCGAAGGCCACGTTGTCGCGGATGGATCCGTAGAACAAAAACGGCTCCTGGGGCACAACCCCCAATTGGCGGCGGAGCGAGGGCAACGTCACCGTGCGAAGGTCGTGGCCGTCGATGCGCACCGTTCCCTGCTGGGGGTCGTAGAACCGGGCGATGAGCTTGGCCACCGTGGACTTGCCCGCCCCGGTGGGCCCGACCACCGCCAGGCTCTCGCCCGGTGCCAGTCGCAAGCTCACGTCGTGCAGCACCGGGGTGTCGTCCTCATAGCCGAAGCTCACCTGGTCGAGAGTGATCTCTCCCTCGATGGCGGGCAATTCCACGGCATCGGGGGCCTCCACCACCGAGGGCTCGTTCATCAGCACCTCGCGCAGCTTCTTAGCCGAAGCCTGCCCCTGCTGATAGCCGTTGTAGAGCTGCACCAGCTGCTGGATGGGGGCGAAGAAGAAGGTCAGGTACAGCACGAAGGCGGTGAGCTCACCGGGGGTCAGGCTCCCGTTGATCACCATGGTCCCGCCGATCACCACGAGGAGGGCCTGGCCGATGATCACAATGGCCTCGGTGGTGGGGGCGTAGATGGACGCGGCCCGCACTCCGGCCAAGTTGGCGTCCTTGTGCCGCCCCACCACATTGTTGTGGTGGACGACGTTGTGGCGCCGGCGATTGAGAGCGGTGATCACTCGGATGCCGGCCAGGCTCTCCTGCAGATCGGCCAGCACATCAGCGATGCGATCTCTAACCAGCCCGTAGTACAGGTTTGACACCCTCCGGAACCAGATGCTGAGCACGAACGTGCCCGGCACCACGATCACGAGGGTCAGCACCGCCAGCAGCGGATTCAGGTAGAACAGCACACCGGTGATCACCGCCAGCACCAGTGTTTGCACGGCGAAGTTCACCAGGCCCTCTTGGAACAGCACGGTCAGGGCTTCTATGTCGCTGGTCATGCGGGTCATCAGCACACCCGCCTTCTCCCTGGTGAAGAAGTCCAGCGACAGCCGTTGGTAGTGGGAGAACACCCGCATCCGCAAGGCGTACATCAGTCGCTCGCCCAGCTTGCCGGTATAGCGAATGCGCAGTGACGAGCTGAATGCATGGGCCACCACCGTGCTCAAGAACACGGCGGCCACCACCAGGAGCACCTGGAGATTGCCCGACCGCACGCCGTGTCGATGCCGATCTGGGCCAGCAGCGGGCCCGTTTGCATCATGGCCGACTCGATCACCACCAACAGCAGCGCGATGGCCAATTGGCGCCGGAACGGCCACAGCATGGTGCGCAGAGTGAGGGGCGGGTCGGCGGGCTGGCGGTGGCTGAAGTCGACATCTACCGGGGGATACTCAGGCTCCTTCCTCAGTACCTCCTCCACCTGCACTCGCAGGTTGCCGGGCACTCCGGCATGGGGGAGCCCGGCGTCACGGGCCGCGCTCTGGGCCTGGGGCCCGCCGAAAAACCCTCCCCAGCCCATTAGTGCCCATTCCAAGAAGTCACTGGGCCGTCGCCGTTGCCCGAAACGTCGTCTGATCCATCGTCGCTATGGCGGGCCAGGATCTCCACATAGTGGGGATCGGTGGCCAGCAGCTCGGCGTGGGTGCCCATATTGGCCACCCGGCCCTGATCGATCACCACCACCCGCTCGGCCAGGCTGATGGTGGACAGGCGGTGGGCGATGATGATGGTGGTGCGGTTGGCCATCAGCTCTTGCAGGGCCTGGTGGATGGCCTCTTCCACGGTCACGTCGATGGCGCTGGTGGCGTCGTCCAGCATCAGCACCTTGGGGTTGGCCAAGAGCGTCCGGGCGATTGCGATGCGCTGGCGCTGGCCCCCCGAAAGGGTGTAGCCCCTCTCACCTACCACCGAGTCGTAGCCGTGGGTCAATTCGCTGATGAAGCCGTGGGCCTGGGCCGCCGCCGCGGCGGTGATTACGTCGGAGCGGGAGGCGTCAGGGCGACCGTAGGCGATGTTGTCATGGACCGATGCAGAGAACAGGAACGGCTCGTCCAGCACCAGCCCGACGGTGTGGCGCAGGCTTCGCAAAGTCACATCCCTCACGTCAAGCCCGTCTACGCGAACCGAGCCGCCATCCACATCGTAGAACCGGTCCAGGAGCCGGGCCACCGTCGACTTGCCGGTTCCCGTGCTGCCCACGATGGCCACCCTCTCGCCGGGCTCGATGTGCAGGGTGAATTCGTCGAGCACTGGGGTCTCAGGGTTGTAGCCGAAGCTGACCTGCTCGAAGTCCACTTGTCCTCGGGGGTCGACGATGTCGACCGCGGTCGGGGAGTCGACGATCTCGGGCGCCTCGTCGAGGATCTCGTAGATCCGCTGGGCCGCGGCGCTGGCCCGCTGGCCCTGCATGAGCATGAACCCCGCCATGCGGAAGGGAACCTGGAGCATGATCACGTAGGCGCTGAACGCCAGCAGCGTCCCGATCGACACCACTCCCTCGATGGCCAGCCAGCCGCCGTAAAGCACCACCATGGCGGTGCCCAGTCGGGGCAGCGACTCGATGAGGGGATTCCAGCGAGATCGGCTGTTGGCGATCTCCACATTGGTCCACTGAATGCGCTGGGCAGAGCGACCCAAGAGGGCGATCTGGCGCTCTTCGGCGGCGAAAGACTTCACCACTCGGGTGCCGTTCACGTTCTCGTCCACGATGGTGGCCAAATCGGCCATGCGGGCCTGCGTCACCCACGACAGAGGGAACACCTGATTGCGAAACTTCAGGCCGAACCAGTACACGCCGGGCAACGGGGCCAGCGCCACCAGCGCAAGCCAGGGGTGGACGTACACCATGAACCCCAGCGCCATCACGAACATGAGCACGTTCATGCTGACGAGCGGTCCGAAGGCGAGCAGCAGTTGCAGCGATCGGATGTCGCTGTTGGCCCGGGAGATGACCTCTCCCGACTGGGTGCGGTCGTAGTACGAGAACGACAACCGGGTCAGGTGCTCGTACATGATGGCCCGCAGGTCGGTCTCCACGTTCCAGCCCAGCTTGAACAGCTGGTACCGGTAAATCCCGCCGAAGACCAGCCGCCCGATGCCGAAAGCGGCGGTGAGCCCGAAGACGATCCACAGTGCCTGGCGGTTGCCTTCGATGGCCGCGTCCACCGCCGAGCGGCCCAAGGCCGGGACCGCGGCCTGAATGGCCAGCGCCACCACGCCGGTGACCACACCGATCAGCATTGTCCGGCGGTAGGCCCTGACCAATGGCCAGAGCCGCTTCATCCAGCCCTTGGTTTTGTCGGGGTCGATGCCTGCCGGGGGCGGGTCGTAATGGGCCGCCACCGCGACCGGCTCAAAGTCGGGCGCGCTAGCTCGCGCCCCTGCGTCGTCCGGTTCGAAATCAGGGGATCCGACTGGTCCGACGTCGATCGCGGTCACTGCCGAGTCTCCTGCGCGGCGCGGTGGCGGTTCAACGCCTCATTCCAAAGGGCCAGCCCGTCAATCGCCTGATCGAACTGGTCTTCTTCGAGCTGGGCGGCGATCCCGGTGATCCGCTCGGCTACTGCGGCGTCGGCTACGGCCAGCGCTTCCCGTCCGGCCTCGGTCAGCTCGTGGGCAACTTTGCGTCGGTCGGCCGGGTCGGATTTCCGCTGGAGCAAACCCCGCCGCTCCAGCCCGTCGGCCAGCGCAGTGACGCTGGGCCGACTCACCGCCAGCCGCCCGGCCACGGCCGAAGCGGCCGCGTTTCCTTCCGAAAGGAACAGCAGCAGGCGATACTGGGAGGGTGACAAGTCCAGGTCCCCCAGCGCCACCGCCACCTGGCGGGCGAGGCGCGTCGCCGCCCGAGCCGCCTCCAGCGAGACAGTGGACGGCGATGGTTTGAAACTCACATGTTTAGTCTCTCTAAAGAATATGGCCGATGCCAAGCCCTGTGCCTGGTAGTTGCCCTATTCCCGACATTTGGTAGCCCATGAGCTGGACCACCTCTGTGGGCCTGGTGGCCGCCGCGCTTCTTATCGGGGCCAACGCGGTCTTCGTGGCCGTCGAGTTCGCCCTGGTGGCAGTAGACCGGATTCGTATCGAGCGTCTGGCCACCGAGGGTCGACGAGCGGCCCGGACCACCCTGTCGTTGCTCAAGACCCTGTCGTTCCAATTGTCCGGGGCGCAGTTCGGCATCACCGTCACGTCACTGGCGCTGGGCTTCATCGCCCGGCCGTCTATCGCCGAGGCCCTGGAGCCAGTGGCCGAACGCATTTCCGAGGGCGCCGCCACCGGGTTGTCCATCGCCGCGGCGCTGATCATCGCCGTGGTCGTCCAGATGGTCTTGGGGGAGTTGGTGCCCAAGACCCTGGCGATTGCCCGCCCGCAGCCCACTGCCATGCGCTTGGCCGCACCCATGAGGGGCTTCACCTTGGTCACCCGACCCTTCATCCGCCTGTTGGACGGGTCGGCCAACAGGATTGTCTCCCGATTGGGGATCGAACCTGCTGAAGAACTAAGCGAGGCCCGATCCCGCGAGGAACTGGCCTGGCTGATCCGATCCTCGGGCCAAGAGGGGTCGATGCGCCCGGCCCGAGCTCGTCTGTTGACCAGGGCCATTCGCTTTGCCGAGCACGACGCCGCCGACGTGCTGGTTCCCCGGGTGTCGGTGATCGCCATTGAGCACCGTCAATCGGTGGCCGACCTTGTCTCTCTGTCCAGCCAGACGGGGTACTCCCGCTTTCCGGTCATCGGTGCCGATATCGACGACGTGGTGGGCGTGGCCCTGGTCAAAAACGTGTACGAAGTGCCATCCGGCAATTGGGCCTCCACACCGGTGTCGGAGATCATGCGGTCGCCGCTGGTAGTGCCCGAGACCCGGAATCTGCGATCTCTGCTGTTGGACATGAGATCCCAGCGAAGCCCCTTGGCCGTGGTCTTGGACGAGCACGGCGGCACGGCGGGCATCGTCACCCAGGAGGACTTGGTGGAGGAGATCGTGGGGGAGATCGCCGACGAGCACGACGACACTGAGCCCCCGGCTGTGGCTCGCGAGGCCGGGGAGCTGGTTGTCCAAGCCGGGATCCATCCCGACGAGTTGGAGGACATGACCGGGCTCCGCGTGCCCGACGGCGACTACGAGACTCTGGCCGGATTCATCTTGGACCATCTTCAGCGGATCCCCGCCGCGGGCGAGGTATTTCGCTTCCAGGGCTGGGAGTTCCAGATCGAGTCAATCGACCGGCACCGCATCGACGCCATCCGCTTGCGCCGGGTGACCTCCGGCCACCCAGCCCACTGGAATCGAGCAGGCCAGTGACCGCGCTGTACATCATCGTCGCGGTGGTGCTGCTGGTGGCCAACGCCGGGTTTGTGGCGGTGGAGTTCGCCCTAATTGCCGCCCGGCGGTCCCGCCTGGAGCCGTTGGCCGAGGCTGGCAACCGCCGAGCCCGGATGACGTTGGCGGCCATGAGCGACCTCAACCGGCAGTTGGCCGGTGCCCAGCTCGGCATCACCATGGCATCACTGGGATTGGGCTTTGTGGCTGAGCCGGCAGTGGCCCGCCTTATCGAGCGAGCGGTGGAATCCTTCGTCCATCTGCCCTCGGGGGCGCTGCACACCATCTCGTTCGCGGTGTCACTGACCCTGGTGGTGTACCTGCACATGGTGCTGGGGGAGATGGTCCCCAAGAACATCGCCCTGGCCGGGGCCGAGCGCACCGCCATGTGGCTGGCCCCGGTGAACCGCCTCTATGCCATCGTCTTCGGCCCGCTCATCGGACTGTTGAACCGCCTGAGCCGGGGCATGGTCCGCCTGTGCGGCGTGGAACCGGTGGACGAGTTGCCCACCGCCCGCACTCCCCAGGAGTTCGCCGCCCTGGTAGAGCACTCGGCCGCTGAGGGGCTGTTGGACGAATTCGACCGGACGCTGCTGTCCAGCGCGCTGGAACTGGCCGCTAGACCGGTGCGGACCGTGATGGTGCCACGCGAGCGGATCGTGGCGGTGGAAAGGGAGGCCACGCTGGGCGAGGTTCTCGATGTGATGAACGCCAGCGGCCACTCCCGGGTCTTGGTCCAGAACGGATCGCCCGACCAAGTGGTCGGGTTCGTCCATGCCAAGGACCTCCTCGAAATGTCCAGTGCCCGAGCATCGCTGCCCCTCGGCGACGAACTGATCCGGGTTGTGCCGGCCATCGAGGAAGAAACCTCCTTGGAAAGTGCACTAGTGCTGATGCAGGGCAGCCGACGCCATCTAGCCGTCGTCCGTCAGGGGGCTCACCGCCGCACGGTCGGTCTGGTCACCCTGGAAGATGTGCTGGAAGTGCTGGTCGGCGATCTCCTCGACGAGACCGACCGTGCGCAGGGGCCATAATGGCGACATGAAATTCTGGTGCGTGACCGCGTTCATGAAGAGCACCGAGCTGGTGCCTATTGCCCAAATGGTGGATGAAGCCGGGTACCACGGCATGGTGCTGTCGGATCACATCTTCTATCCCCAAGACCTCGAGAGCCCCTATCCCTACTCTCCCTATGAGGACGGCCGACCCATCTGGGATCCGGAGACGTCTTGGCCCGATACTTGGGTGACCATCGGAGCCATGATCGGGGCCACCGAGCGGCTGCACTTCTCCAACAACATCTACATTGCCCCCAACCGACCCATTCTGGCGGTGGCCAAGCAAGTTTCGACCGCCGCAGTGATCTCCGGCAACCGGGTGGCGCTGGGCATGGCCGCCGGCTGGATGCGCGAGGAGTTCGAGCAGATGGGACAAGACTTCGACAACCGCGGCCCCCGCACCAACGAGATGATCGAGGCCCTGCGCGAGCTGTGGAAGCCGGGCTGGGTGGAGTTCCACGGCGAGTTCTACGACATCCCGCCGATGATGATGGGACCGGCCCCCGATGAGCCCATACCCATCTTCACCGGGGGACACTCTG
Source organism: Acidimicrobiia bacterium (assembly GCA_022822265.1). Classification (GTDB taxonomy): domain Bacteria; phylum Actinomycetota; class Acidimicrobiia; order Acidimicrobiales; family Bin134; genus Poriferisocius. Next base: position 13,527 of record JAJECA010000059.1, read on the forward strand.
GACCGGCGCTGCGTCGAGCGGCTCGCCACGCCGACGGCTGGGTGGGCAATGCCTACGACTGGGACACTTTGGCGGGCATCGTGGCCCGTCTGCGGACGCTGTTGGCTGAAGAGGGCCGGGCCGACGATCACTTCGAGATCATCTCCGGCTTCTACGAGCCGCCATCGGTAGACCTCTACCGCCGGGCAGAGGGGGAGTTGGGAATCACCGGGTTGTACGCCCTTCCCTGGGCAGAGCTCGAAGACGTCAGCACCGACAATCGGGCGGGCCTTTTGGAAAACGCATCGGCCTATCGCGACGCCATCAACCGCTTCGCCGACGATTTCGTTCTCCCCCTAGCCGACACTTAGGCCAATCGAGGCTCAGGCCCCCATGGCGTGGTAGCCGCCGTCCACGTGGAGCATTTCTCCAGTGGTCAGCGGGAACCAGTCTGACAAGAGCGCGACTGCGGCTTTGGCCACTGCTGAGCTGTCCTTGACATCCCAGCCCAGCGGCGCCCGAGCAGCCCAGGAGTCCTCGAACACCTCGAAGCCGGGAATGGAGCGGGCGGCCATGGTGCGCACCGGCCCTGCGGCCACCAGATTCACCCGAATGCCTTGGTCGCCAAGTGAGCGGGCCAGATAGCGGGCGGTGGACTCGAAGGCCGCCTTGGCCACCCCCATCCAGTTGTAGAACGGCCAGGCCACGGTGGCGTCGAAGTCGAGTCCCACGATCGAGCCGCCGTCGTCCATAAGGGGCACCACCACCTCAGCCAAGGTCTTGAGCGAGTAGGACGAGATCTCCAAAGCCACCTTCACGTCGTCCCATCCCGCGGCCATGAAGTCGTCGCCCAGGCACACCTCGGGGGCGAACCCGATGGCGTGAACGGCACCATCTACCGACCCCCACCGGTCGGCCAGTTCGTCTCTCAGTGCGGCGGGATGGTCGGGGTCGGTTACATCGAAGGCCAGCACCGGCGGAGAGCCCGGCAGCTTGCGGGCGGTTCGCTGGGTGAGGCTGAGGCCCCGCCCCGCGCCGGTCAGCACCAGATCGGCGCCCTCAGCCGCGGCCAGCGAAGCGATTCCAAAGGCGATCGAGGCGTCGGTCAACACCCCGGTGACCAGAATCCGTTTCCCGTCGAGGAGTCCCATGATCGTTGGAGGCTACTCGTCTCGGCGCGGCAGTCGTCATCCCATGTGGGTTCGGGAGTGCACCTCCTATACCGTTAGGCCGATGCGAATCGGGATACTGGGAGGCACAGGACCGGCGGGCAGCGCGCTGGCCGTCCGGTTGGCATCGGTGGGATTCGACACAGTGATGGGGTCGCGCTCGGCCGAGCGGGCCAGCGAGATCTGCGATCGCTTGAAGGCTGAGTGGCCCGACCACAAGCTCCCTCTGAGCGGTGCAGCCAACCCCGCCGCCGCGGCATGCGACGTGGTTGTGGTGGCCACCCCGTGGGATGCCGCCGCGTCCACCGCAGCCACGGTGGCCGACGAACTGGCCGGCAAGGTGGTCATCAGCATGGCCAACGCCCTGGCCAAGATGGGCCGAGAGTTCCAGCCACTGGTGCCGTCGCGGGGCTCGATTGCCGGTGCGGTGCAGGCGGCGGTTCCCCAAGCCCTGGTCTCGGGTGCTCTCCACCATGTGCCAGCCCATGATCTGGGCGACCTCAATAGGCCGGTGGACTGCGATGTGCTGGTGTGCTCTGACCATTCCGAGGCCATCGCCACCACCATGGAAATCATGAACAAGCTCCCCGGTGCCAGGGCCCTCGACGCCGGTGCGCTGTCGTACGCCAGCCCGATTGAGGCTTTCACCGCGGTGCTGCTGCAACTCAATGTCCGTTACAAGAGCAGGGTCGCAGTCCGCTTCACCGGGTTGGGCCTCGAAGCCGGCTGAGGCCGTCGGCCGTGCCTGGCTCTTCTTCTCCGGCAGGACCTACGTCGGGTCCAATGCACCTCTACGACACCGCCCGCCAGGAGGTCGTGCCGTTCGAGCCGGGACCGGTGGTGGCCATGTACACCTGCGGCATAACCCCCTACGACGCCACCCACTTAGGCCACGCCGCCACCTATGTGGCCTACGACGTGCTCCAGCGGCGATTGCGCGACCGGGGGCACGAAACCCGCTGCGTGCGCAACATCACCGACGTGGATGACGACATCCTCCGCAAGGCCCGGGAGATAGGCGTCCACTATCTGGACCTCGCCGCGGCCGAAACCGCCCGATTCGACTCCGACATGGAAGCCCTGGAAATGCTGCCCTGCTGGTCGGAACCCCGGGCCACATCGGCCATCGCCGATATCCGCAAGATGATCGGCCTGGTGCTGGACCAGGGCCACGCCTACCAGTCGGGGGGATCGGTGTACTTCGACATCTCCACCTTCCACCGTTTCGGCCAGGTCAGCCACCTGGGTCGGGAGTCCATGCTGGCTCTGGCTGCGGAGCACGGAGGCAACCCCGACGACCCCAATAAGCGGGATCCCTTGGATTTTGTGCTGTGGCAGAAGTCCGCTCCCGACGAGCCCGCCTGGGATTCCAAGTGGGGCCCGGGGCGCCCCGGGTGGCACATCGAGTGCTCCGCGCTGGCTATGCGGGAGCTGGGCGAGACCGTGGACTTGCACGGAGGCGGATCCGACTTGGTCTACCCCCATCACGAGTGCGAAACCGCCCAGTCGGAGGTGGTCACCGGCAAGCAGTTCGTGCGCCACTGGATGCACCAGGCCATGGTGAGGATGGACGGCGAGAAGATGTCCAAATCACTGGGCAACCTGGTGTTCGTGTCCGACCTGTTGAAGGAGTACGACCCCCGTGCGGTGCGTCTGGCCATCGTGGCCCATCACTACAGGGACTCCTGGGAATGGGACGACGCGGTCATGCCCACCGCCGCCCAGCGCCTCGACGCCTGGCAAGCCGCGCCTAATGGAGCCTCTTCCGCAGCCTCGTCGGTCCTAAATCGGGTGCGGGACTGTCTAGACGACGATCTCGACACCCCCGCAGCGGTAGCGGCTATCGACGATGCCGCGTCAACCGGCGGAATCGCCTCCGCAGCCGCCCTGCTCGGCGTCCGACTCTCGTAGCGGGTCGTTCGCGATAATTGGATAAGCACCGACAGGCCGAAGGGTTAACTTGAAGAGCCATGGCTGAAATCAGCGTCATTCTCCCCGACGGCAGCACGCGCACCATTTCCTCTGGTGCCACCGCGGGCGACTTGGCCGCCGACATCGGCCCCGGTCTGGCCAAGGCGGCACTGATCGCCACCGTCGACGGCATCGAGGTGGACTTGAGCAGTCTGCTGGCCGACGGTCAGAAGGTTTCAATCATCACCGCCGACAGCGACATCGGCTTGGAAACGCTGCGCCACTCCACCGCACATGTGCTGGCCCAGGCCGTGCTGGAGATGTACCCAGGCGCCACCTACGCGGTGGGTCCGCCCATAGAAGACGGCTTCTACTACGACTTCGACCTTCCCGACGGGGCCACCATCAGCGATGACGACCTTGAGGCCATCGAGAACCGGATGCGGGAGATCATCGAGGCCGACCAGCCCTTCGAGCGCCACGAGGTGTCGGCGGCCGAAGGGCTCGAGCTGTTTGCCGACCACCCCTACAAACGGGAGATCATCGAAACGGTGGCCATGGCCCCCGATGCTGATGCTGATGCCGGCGGGCAGTCGGCCGGCGAACTGGCCGACGAGGTGGCCGGCGACGGCCAGATCAGCTACTACCGCAACTCGGATTCCTTCATCGACTTGTGCCGCGGCCCCCATGTCCCATCCACCGGCCGCCTTGGGCACTTCAAGCTGATGAGCGTGGCGGGGGCCTACTGGCGCCGCGACGCCGGTCGCCCCTCCTTGCAGCGCATTTACGGCACGGCCTGGGCGTCTCGAAAGGATCTGGCCGCCCACCTGCACCGGCTGGCCGAGGCGGAAAAGCGGGACCACCGTCGCCTGGCCCGAGAGCTCGATTTGCTCTCGTGGCCCACCGAGTTGGGACCGGGGCTGGCGGTATGGCACCCCAAGGGCGCGGCGGTGCGCCGCATCATCGAGGACTACAGCCGCGACCGTCACGAAGAGGGTGACTACCAGTTCGTTGTAACCCCCCACGTCGCTCGTTCCGAGCTGTGGGAGACCAGCGGGCATCTGGACTTCTATCGGGAGAGCATGTACCCGGCTCTTGAGATGGACGGCGCTTCCTACCACCTCAAACCGATGAACTGCCCCTTCCACGCGCTGATCTACAAGAGCAGCCAGCGCTCCTATCGGGACCTCCCAATTCGACTGTTCGAGTTGGGCACGGTGTACCGGTACGAGTTGTCCGGGGCGGTCCATGGTCTGATGCGCATCCGGGGATTCACCCAGGACGACAGCCACATCTTCTGCACCCGGGAGCAGGCCCCAGCCGAGATCACCTCATTGGTGGCGTTTGTGCTGTCGGTGCTGCGAGCGTTCGGTTTCGGTTCATTCGAGGCTCGACTGGCCACCCGGCCACCGGAGAAGTCGATAGGGGATGACGCCGAGTGGGATCTGGCCACCGATGCCCTCCGCCAAGCGTTGGAGGCCGCCGAGCTGGAGTACGAGCTAGACGAGGGGGGCGGTGCCTTCTACGGGCCCAAGATTGACATCGACGTGCGCGACGCCATCGGACGGAGTTGGCAGCTGTCCACCATTCAGGTGGATTTCCAACTGCCCGAGCGGTTCGACCTCGAGTATGTGGGCTCTGACGGTGGCCGCCACCGCCCGGTGATGATCCACCGGGCCCTGATGGGATCGATCGAGCGCTTCTTCGGGGTTCTCATCGAACACTTTGGGGGAGCGTTTCCCGCCTGGCTGGCCCCGGTCCAAGCCGCAATCTTGCCGGTGGCCGCTAACCACGGCGACTACGCCGCCGAGGTGGAGGCCCGTCTGCGCCAAGACGGGTTCAGAGCAGAGGTGTCCCACGCCCAAGAGCCGTTGGGACGGCGCATCCGAGCGGCCAAACTCCAGAAGCTGCCCTACGTGCTGGTAGTGGGCGACGACGACGTGGCCCACGGCACCGTCGGGGTCAACGCCCGGGGCACAGACGGCGACGAGCGGGGTGTGCGATTGGAGGATTTCGCGGCCCGGCTGGCCGACGACGTGGAGGCTCACCGCTGATGCTGGAGCGCCTGTGGGCCCCGTGGCGCAGCCGCTATGTGTCGGAAATCCACGCCACTGTCTCCGAGGAGGGGGAGGGCACGCTCTTCGAGCGCATTCTGGCGTCTCCGGCGCCCGATGAGGAGACCGGCATTTTGTGGCGGGGCGAGACCTGCTTTGCGGTGCTCAACGCCTACCCCTACGGCAGCGGCCACCTGATGGTGGCCCCCAATCGCGCGGTGGCCGATTTGGCCGACCTCACCGATTCCCAAAGCGATGAGCTGTGGGCCGCGGTCCGGGCTGCGGTGGCCGCGATCCGAAGGGCCTACAACCCCGAAGGGGTGAACGTGGGGCTCAACCTGGGTGCGGCCGGTGGAGCCGGCATTCCCGACCACCTGCACGTTCACTGCCTGCCCCGCTGGCAGGGCGACACCAACTTCATGACTACTGTGGCCGAAGCCCGAGTGCTGCCCGAGCCCCTCACCGAATCGTGGTCCAAGCTGAGAAATGCCTGGGCAGACCAGTAGCCTCAAACCGTGTCTGACGCGGAAGTGAGCGATACCGAGAGCCAGTCCGTGTCCGACTCTGAATTGAGCCTCTCCGAGAGCGAAGCGATGTCCGACGCGGAGATCACCGACGAGCTTCCCCAGGAGCTGAACGTAAGCGAGTACGTCGGCCCCTACCTGTTTCCCAACAACAGCCGTCGTCGGATTCCGGCCATCATCTACTTGTCGGCCGGGGTGGTCTGCACGGTGTTGTGGGCGGTGGCCGGTGACAGCCCGCTGGTCAATGGAGGATTCCTAGGCGCCGCCATCGCCCTGGCAGTCTTCGCCGTTTACGGGTACATCTGCGGCAAAGAGCTGAAGATCGACGAGTCGGACGCACTGGTGATCGCCATCGGCGCAGTGGGCTTTCCCGTGGGCCATGCATCGGCCCAAATGGGGTGGCGAGGCTGGTTCAGCCGCCCCACCTGGCGCATCCTGCTCTACTCCAATGAGCCCCAGCCTGACCAGCGGGGATTGGTGTTCGTTGACGGCATTACCGGCGAGGTGGTCGACCAACTTGTGCAGCCCAATCCCGAGGACTGGGCTGACCTGGGAAACGACTGAGAAGTACAGTAGAGGCCACATGTTCGACGGGAATTGGCGCTCGGCGGTCAATCGAGGGCTTGATCCCATCGGCGCCGTCCTTTGCCGGATGGGCATCAGCGCTGATGCGGTCACCGTCTTCGGTATTGCCATGGCCACAGTGGCCGCGGTGGTCATCGGCCGCGGCGAGTTGATCCTCGGCTTGGTTTTCTTGATTCTCACCGGTCTGTCTGATGCCTTCGACGGACCCATCGCCAAGGCGTCGGGCACCAGCTCGGTTAGGGGCGCCTTCTTCGACTCGGTGAGCGATCGGGTGTGCGACGCCCTGTTGTTCGGCGGGGTGGCCTGGTACTTGGGGTCCACTGAACCCGGTCACATCTTCATGCTGCCAGCGGTCGTAATGGCAGTGTCCTTGCTGGTGTCCTATCAGCGGGCCAAAGCCGAGTCGCTGGGGCTCGACGCCAAGGGCGGCCTCATGGAGCGGGCCGAGCGCTTCTTTGTGCTCGGTGCCGGTTTGGCTTTCAGCTTCGTGCTGATTCCCATACTTTGGGCCATGCTGGTGCTCACCGCGGCCACTGCCGTGTACCGGTTCGCCAAGGTCTGGCGCCAGGCCGACTCCCTGCACACGCTATGACCGACACCGCCGAGAAGGCCGCACCCCTACCATCCATAGCCCGCACCCGGCGCCTCTCGGCCGACGTGGTTCTCTATCGCAGCGGCGCCGCCCTGGCCCGCCGTCTGCCCCAACCGGTAGGGGTGGCCCTCACCCGGGCCATCAGCCGCGCGGCCTACCGGCTGCTGCCTGAGCGTCGCTTCATCACCGAGCGCCGTCTCCAGAGGGTGTGCGGCGACGAACTTCAGGGCGAGGCGCTGGCTCAGGCTGTGCGAGCGTCTTTCGAGTCGTACGCCCGGTACTGGTACGACGGTGCCCGGATCGGCGACTTGGACGACGCCGAGGTCGAGGCCGGATTCAGCCACCAGGGGTTCAACAACATTCAAGAGGCCATTGCCTCCGGCACCGCGCCGATCTTGGCCCTCCCCCACTTGGGGGGCTGGGAGTGGGCTGGGACGTGGATGGCCCGCATCCCCGGCTACCCGGTGATCTCGGTGGTTGAGCCGCTCAAGCCGGCTCGACTGTTCGACTGGATGGTGGAAGAGCGGCGCCGTATCGGCATCGACATCGTGGCGCTAGGCCCGGATGCGGTTTCCGTGCTCATCAAGTCGCTGCGGGCCGGGCAGGTGGTGTGCCTTCTCGCTGATCGACAAGTTGGCCGCGGGGGAGTGGAGGTGGAGTTCTTCGGGGAGCGCACCCTGCTGCCCGGCGGCCCGGCCACTCTCGCGTTGAGGACCGGCGCGGCAATCCTGCCGACCGCGGTATACCAAGACGGGCCCAACCACCGGGGCGTCGTGCTCCCCCCGGTTCCCGCCGAGCGCCAGGGCCGCTTGCGGGCTGACGTGACCCGAGTCACCCAAGATCTGGCCTTTGCCCTGGAACAGCTCATCCGCGCCGCTCCTGAGCAGTGGCATCTCATGCAGCCCAACTGGGCCAGCGACACCGAAGCCCTCCGCAGATTCCGCCAGCAACGCAGGGGTGTTGGCCGGTTTGGCGACGACGACCCCCACCGCAGGTCCAAATCGAAGCGATCCGGCCAAGAGAAGGTCCCCGGATGAGGGTCGGGCTGGTTTGTCCTTACTCCCTCACCATCCCCGGAGGTGTCCAGGGCCAGGTGATGGGGTTGGCCCGCTCGCTGCGCCGCATGGGGGTGGAAGCTCGGGTGCTGGCCCCGTGTGACGGTCCTCCGCCTGACGAGTCGGTCACGCCCCTGGGCAACAGCCTGCCCACTGCGGCCAACGGCTCCATCGCTCCTTTGGCCCCCGACCCCCCGGCCCAGCTCCGAACCATCCGTGTGCTGCGCGATGAGCGATTCGACGTTGTACACCTCCACGAGCCCCTCGCCCCCGGTCCCACCAATACTGCGGCGGTAATGAAATCTGCGCCCCTGCTGGGCACCTTCCACCGAGCCGGTCACAGCTCCGCCTACCAGTTCCTGCGGCCAATCGTGCAGGCCGTGGCCAACCGCCTGGACTATCGCTGCGCAGTTTCCGAGGATGCCCGTCAACTGGCCCAAGGGCAGCTCGGTGGCCACTACGAGCTGGTGTTCAACGGGGTGGAGCTGGATGCTCCTTCGACTGAGCCCATCGCCACATCTGATCCCACCGTCTTCTTCGTGGGGCGCCATGAACCTCGCAAGGGTCTCGACGTCCTCATTGATGCCCTCGAGTACCTGCCCGACGAGGTGCGGCTGTGGGTGGGAGGCGATGGTCCTGAGACCGAGGGACTGAAAGCCCGCTCCGGCAACGATCCCAGGGTGGAGTGGTTGGGACGGATCTCCGACGCGGAGAAGCAAGCCCGCCTACGGGGGGCCGATGTGTTCTGCGCCCCGTCGTTGTTTGGGGAGTCTTTCGGGGTGGTGCTGTTGGAGGCAATGGCGGCCAAGACACCGATCGTGGCCTCCGACCTGGATGCCTATGCCATTGTGGCCCGACCGGGACGAGATGCGCTGCTCTCGGAACCCGGTGACCCCGCAGCCTTGGCCGTCGCCCTGAAACGGGTGCTGTTCGACCAAGACACCGCCCACTCGCTGGTGCAATCGGGCTTGGACCGAGCCCAGCAATTCTCCATGGACACCCTGGCCGAACGCTATGCCGAGATCTATGCCGATTTGGCTGCCCGACGCCGGGTTCGTGCTCCCCAGCGACCATGGCAAGATCCCCGCCACCACGAGGAGGAAGTGTGAACACTGGCCAACGCCGATCTGTTGTTGTCCTTGGGGCCCTGGGAGTGGTTGTGGGCGCGGTGGTGTTGGCAGCGCTCCTTTTGGTCGGGGTGCCCTGGCTTGTCGCCGTGGTGGCCGGCGTGGTTGTCGCCGTGGTGGCCGCGATCGGATTGCACCTGATCGCGTGGCGCCTGCTGTTGCGCCTGGCCGGTAGCACTAGACCCAGCGGCGAAGCTGAGGAAGTGCTCGAAAATGTGCTGGAGGGCCTTTGCGTCAGCCACGGCATCCCCACCCCCGAATTGCGGGTGATCCACTCCCATTCCATCAACTCTTTGGCCGCGGCCCGCACCCCCGCTCACGCGGCCATCGTCGTCACATCCGGCGCAGTGCAGCAGCTCGAGCGCATTGAGCTGGAGGGGTTGGTGGCCCATCATCTGTGCCGGATTCGTCGGGGCGATGCCGCTTTCGAGACGCTGGCCGGGGTGCTCTTGGCCTGGCCGCTAACAGCGGTCGGCTGGCTGCGCGGCCGGGTGATGGACCGGGTGCTGCCCGCGGGGCGGGGCCTGGCCGCCGACTTCGAGGCGGTGTCTCTCACTCGGTACCCACCGGGCCTGCTGTCTGCGCTTATGACACTTTCTGCCCAGACGGCTCAGGTACCATCGCCAACGGTGGCAGCGCTTCACATGTGGATCGATGAGCCCGATTGGGGCATCGCCGATGCTATCCGCCATCCCCGGCTGGAAACTCGGATTGCCGCGCTGACTGAGCTTTGAGTCCAAGCAGGCTCAGTGGTTGGCGCGCCTTGGGGCGTGGCGGAGCTGCTGCCTTTCTGATCATTGCGCTTCTGGTCGCGGGCTGCGGAAATGATGATGAGGGCGCAGGCGGCGAAGGGGTCCCGGCACCCGCTACGGCGGCGCCGACTGCGGCTCCCGACGGCGGTGCCGGTGATGGCCCGACTCCTGACGGGCCGTCGGACCCTGAAAGCCCTGAAGAGTCGCCCGATCCCGCTTCCCAAACACCCGAATCCGAGGCCTCGGCGACTGCGGTACCAGGGGAGGAGGAGCCCAACCCCGACACCGACCCGCCCACGCCCACCCCAACGCCAGGACCGACAGAACCGCTGACCGGTGAGCCGCTGACCGATCCGTCCATCATGAATCGGCCGGCTCTGGCGGTGAAGATCGGCACCAGCAGCGTGGGGCGTCCTCAGACCGGCATCAACCAGGCCGACATTCTCATCGAGGTGAGAGTGGAGACCATCACCCGCCTCATGGCCGTGTTCCACAGCCAAGACGCCGTCTCCCTCGGACCGGTCCGCTCGGCTCGCAGCTCCGACGCCGACATATTGGCCAACTTCGGCCAGCCGGTGTACGGCCATTCGGGGGCCAATCCAGGCGTTCTGCGGGAAATATCCCAAGGCCAGTCGGCCGGCAAACTCTACGAACTGCGTTGGGATGGCCTGCCCAACGACTACTGGCGGATTGCCGACCGAGTTCCCCCTTGGAACTTGTACACCACCACCTCGAATATCTGGGATTCAGCTCCGAGCAATTTGGAGGCCCCCGAACCTCTGTTCGAGTACCGAGGAGAGGGAGAGGCACTTCCATCAGGGGCAGAGCCGGTTCCCGGCGTTGAGATCCGGTACCTCGGCGGCACCGTGGCCTACTTCGTCTGGGATGCTGAAGCCGGCGGCTGGGCCCGGTGGCAAGACGGAACCCCCCATGTCGACATGGCCCGCCACCCCAACGGCACCCCCAATCCCGATGTCGCCCCAGTTCAGGTGACCTCGGCCAATGTCGTGGTGCTGCAAACCCGATATACCGGCAGCGCCGCCTGCTCGTATTGCCCGGAGGCCATTACCGTCGATCCTGATGGAGGGGTTGCCCTGGTATTCACCGACGGCCACATGATCCGAGGCCGGTGGTCCCGCCCGTCGGCCAACCAGCCGTGGCAGGTGACCGACAACGACGGCAACCCGGTGCGGCTCACCCCCGGCCAGACCTTCATCGTCCTGCCCGGGGGCGATGTCCTGGTCATGGTCCGGGACTTCGCCGAACACCTGCTCAAGAATCGCTAGGAGCGAAAAACCGACATCGTGTTTGCGGTGCGCAAAGCCATAGACTGCACTCATGGCTGCTGAGTCGATGACGGGCCGCGAGACGGGAACCCCTCTGGTCAAGCGAGGGCTGGCTGAAATGCTCAAGGGCGGGGTCATCATGGACGTGGTCACCCCCGATCAGGCCAAGGTGGCCGAAGACGCCGGGGCGGTAGCGGTCATGGCCTTGGAGCGGGTTCCCGCCGACATCCGCCGCGACGGCGGGGTGGCCCGCATGAGCGATCCCGAGATGATCACCGGCATCCAGGAGGCGGTGACAATCCCGGTCATGGCCAAGGCTCGGATCGGCCACTTTGTTGAAGCCCAGATCCTCGAAGCCCTCGATGTGGACTACATCGACGAGAGCGAAGTGCTCACGCCGGCCGACGAGGCCCACCACATCGACAAATGGGCATTCACCGTGCCGTTCGTGTGCGGGGCCACCAATCTGGGAGAGGCGCTGCGGCGCATCTCCGAGGGTGCCTGCATGATCCGGTCGAAGGGCGAAGCCGGCACCGGCAACATCGTGGAGGCCGTCCGCCATCTCCGGTCCATCATCGGCGATATCCGCAAGATCACCCAGGCCGATTCGGCTGAGTTGTTCGACTGGGCCAAGCAGCTCCGGGCCCCGCTGCCGCTGGTGCGCGAGGTGGCCGAGACCGGCTGGCTGCCCGTGCCGATGTTCTGCGCGGGGGGCATATCGACTCCCGCCGACGCCGGGCTGGTCATGCAGCTTGGCGCTGAGGCCGTGTTCGTGGGCTCGGGGATCTTCAAGTCTTCCGATCCTGCCCCTCGGGCCAAAGCCATCGTGGAGGCGGCCACCAACTACCGCGATGCCCACATCCTGGCCAAGGTCAGCCGCGGTCTTGGCGAGCCCATGCCCGGTTTGGAGATCGACGGCCTAGAGACTCGTCTGGCCGACCGCGGCTGGTAGCAGCGGCTGAGCGTGCAGCAGATCGAAGCGTCGCCCCGAGACCCGGAGCCCCCGGGTGAAGGTCGGGGTCTTGGCCCTTCAAGGGGCATTCGGGCTGCATGAGCAGGTCCTCAATCGAATAGGGGTGGCCGCGGTCCAGGTCCGCACCCCCGAAGAACTGGCCGAAGTCGACCGTCTCGTCATTCCCGGCGGGGAGTCCACTGCCATCTCCAAACTGCTGGACGCCAACGGCTTGGCCAACCCATTGGCCGACCGCCTGGCCGACGGCCTGCCGGTGCTCGGAACCTGCGCAGGGCTGATTCTTCTGGCTGCCGAGGTGGTGGACGGTTATCCCGGCCAGCATCGCTTCGGGGCTGTGGACGTGGCGGTGAGGCGCAACGGATACGGCCGACAATCAGAGTCATTTCACGCGCCGATCAACATCGAAGGATGGGAATCGGCGTTTCCCGGTGTGTTCATTCGAGCGCCGGTGGTCGAGTCGGTGGGCCCAGACGTGGAGGTTCTGGCCGAATTGGACGGGGTGCCAGTGCTGTGTCGCCAAGGCTCGACGGCGGTGTCGTCGTTCCACCCCGAGTTGGCTGAAGACGATCGCATCCATCGCTGGTTTGTGGAACAGGATTGGTCGACCGGCCACCCCTGGTTCACAGAACAGGAATAGGGGAGGGCACCCATGTCAGGACACTCCAAGTGGGCCACCATCAAGCACCGCAAGGGGGCAGCCGACAAGCGTCGGGGCAAGCTGTTCGCCAAGCTGATTCGCCAAGTGGAGGTGGCGGCCCGAGAGGGAGGCGGCGATCCCGATGCCAACCCCACCCTCCGCACCATGTACCAGAAGGCCAGGGACAACTCGGTGCCCCTCGACACCATCGAGCGGGCCATCAAGCGGGGGACCGGAGAGCTCGAGGGCGTGGCCTACGAGTCGGTGTTCTATGAGGGATATGCCCCCGGCGGCGTGGCCCTGTATGTGGAGACGCTGACCGACAACCGCAACCGGACCAGCTCAGAGGTTCGGGCGCTGTTCACCCGCAATGGGGGATCGCTGGCCGAGCCCGGCGCGGTGGCCTGGCAGTTCGAGCGCAAAGGGGTGGTGATCTTGGACCGCACGGTGGACGAAGACGAGCTGATGATGGCCGCCCTCGACTCCGGGGGCGAGGACTTGGCCGACGAGGGCGACACTTGGCGGCTCACCTGCGATCCCTCCTACCTCTCGACGATGCGCGACGCCTTGGCCGAGACCGGAATCGCCTTCATGTCGGCAAACTCCACCATGCTGCCCACTTCAGTGGTAGGCGTCGACAGCGCCGAATCGGCCCGAGCCGTACTCCGGCTCATCGACGCCCTCGACGACCACGACGACGTCCAAGACGTCTACGCCAACTTCGACATCCCCGACGAAATACTCCAAGCCGCCGCCAGCTGAGGCTCGGGACCGGAATTCTCAGTCAAACAGGTTGGACTGGTCTTCGGCGCTGGTGGGCGGGGCCAGGCCCAGATGATGCCAGGCGGTGGAGGTGGCCACTCGGCCCCGGGGGGTGCGCATCAGCAGCCCCTGTTGGATGAGGAAGGGCTCGTAGACGTCTTCCACGGTCTCGGCGGGCTCGCTGACGCTGATGGCCAATGTGGACAGGCCGACCGGGCCGCCGCCGAAACGCTCGCACAAAGCCGACAGGATGGCCCGGTCGATCTTGTCCAAACCGGCCTGGTCAACGGCGAACAGGTTCAACCCGGCGGCCGCGGTCTGCTGGTCGATCACCCCGTCGGCTCGGACCTCGGCGTAGTCGCGCACCCGCCGCAGCAGCCGGTTGGCGATGCGGGGGGTGCCCCGGGCCCGGCAGGCGATCTCGGCCGCACCAGCCGGGTCCACCTGGATGTCCAGGATGCCCGCCGCCCGCGCCACGATGGCCTCCAAGTCGGCTGTGGTGTAGTAGTCGAGCCGCGACACCAGGCCGAACCGGTCTCGCAACGGCCCGGTGATGAGCCCGGTGCGGGTAGTGGCCCCCACCAGGGTGAACTTGGCCAGATCGAGGCGGACCGACTGGGCCGCCGGCCCCTTGCCCAGCACGATGTCAACGTTGAAGTCCTCCATTGCCGGGTACATCACCTCTTCGACTATGCGGGGCAACCGATGGATCTCATCGATGAACAAAATGTCGCCGTCCTCCAGCTTGGACAAGATGGCGGCCAGGTCGCCCGCCCGCTCCAGCGCCGGCCCCGACGTGACATGCAGCCCGGCTTCCATCTCCTTGGCCACGATGTGGGCCAGTGTGGTCTTGCCCAAGCCCGGAGGCCCCGCGAACAGAAAATGGTCGGCAGGCTGCGACCGGGCCCGGGCCGCGCCCAAAATGATGTGAAGATGCTCCTTCAGCTCTGACTGGCCCACAAACTCGTCGAGCCGGGTAGGCCGCAACCCCGTCTCGGCCGCGGAGTCTTCGGGCAGCGGGGTCCCGGCCAGAAGTTCCTCTCTCTCGGTCATGGCCTGCTCATATCCCGGAGGCCAGGTGCCGGAGGGCTGCTTTGAGCAGGGCAGAGGAGTCACCGTCTGGGGGCAGGGCGGCGATGGCGCTGCGTACCTCCTCGGCGCTGTAGCCCAGCTCGCCCAGCGCTTGGCGAACCACGCTGCGGGCATCAGACGGCTGCTCGCCCGCCGGCTCGCCCGATGCCACCGCGGTGGTCACGTCGCCGATGTCGAGCTGGGACTTGAGCTCCACCAGCAGCCGGGCTGCGGTCTTCTTGCCCACTCCAGGCACCAGACACAGGGCGTCGATGTCGTCGGTGGCCAGAATCCCGGCCAATTCCGAAGGTCCGTATATCGACAAGATGGCCATGCCCATGGCCGGGCCCACGCCGTGAGCCGAAATAAGCCCTTCGAAGACCCGGCGCTTGTCAGGCGTGTCGAACCCATAGAGGGTCTGGGCGTCCTCTCGGATGTGGTGGTGGATGTGCAGCAGCACCTCTCGGCCCAACTCGCCCAGCGCGGCCGAAGTGTCCGGCGAGATGGCCACTCGATAACCGACGCCTGCGGTCTCCACTATCACCTCGTCGGGGTCCCGCAGAGCCAGCGTGCCCCGGAGCATTCCGATCACATCGCCGCCTGGATCCGAGATGCGGCCGGACGGTGGGCCAGGTGACAGAGCGCAACCGCCACCGCGTCGGCCGCGTCCACCGGCTTTAGCGGCTTGGGAAGGCGCAGCAGGGTCTGCACCATGCGCCCCATCTGATCCTTGTCGGCGCCGCCCCAGCCGGTTACCGCCTTCTTGATCTGCGTGGGCGAATACTCGAACACCTCAGCGCCCGCGCCCACCCCGGCGGCCATGGCCACCCCGCTAGCCTGGCCCACCCCCATGGCGGTGCGAACATTCACTTGGAACAGCACCTGCTCGATGGCCACGGCATCGGGGCGGTATTCGCCCATCAGGCTGGTCAGCTCGATTTGAAGCTCATACAGCCGTCGGGGAATGGGATCGCCTTTGTCGGTGCGGATGATGCCCGCCGCGATCGCCTCGACGTCACGCCCCTTTTGGCGGACAACGCCGTAGCCGCAGCGCGACAGGCCGGGATCGATCCCCATCACCAGCATCAGCCCCAAACTACCGGGCGGGTACGACAGTTTTCGGCATACGCGCGCCTGTCGGGTAGAAACAACCCATGCGGACGGAGGAGCTTCACTACGAGCTGCCTCATTCTGCAATCGCCCAGCAGCCGGCCGAACCCCGCGACAGCTCCCGGCTGCTGGTGGACCAAGGCCCCGGCGCTCCGCCCGAACACCGCTTCACCCGGGATCTGCCCGAGCTTCTCGGCCCCGGAGACGTACTGGTGGTTAACGACAGCCGGGTTATGAGCGCCCGGCTGCGACTTCGCAAAGCCACCGGAGGCCGGGTGGAGGTCTTGTTGCTGGAACCGGGAGATGACGGCTGGTGGAGTGCGCTGGTGCGGCCGGGCCGACGGGTGCGGCCGGGTTCCGAGCTGTGGTACGAAGAGCAGCCCGTTTTGGAAGTAGGAAAGCGGATCGGCGACGACGGAAGGCGGTGGGTGAAGCCGATAGGCGACGTTGATGACCTGATGGACCGAGCCGGGGAGGTGCCGCTTCCTCCCTATGTCACCGAGGAACTAGACGATGTTGAGCGTTACCAAACGGTCTATGCCGACCGTGCGGTATCGGCCGCTGCTCCTACGGCCGGTCTCCACCTCACCAAGGACGTATTGGAACGGTGCCGAGAGGCGGGAGCGGTGGTGTGCGACTTGGAGTTGGCCGTGGGCACGGCCACTTTCACCCCGGTGGTGGCGGACAATCTCGACGACCATGTCATGCACACCGAGACGTATCGGATCCCAGAGGCCACGCTGGCCGCCTGCGTTCGGGCCGATCGGGTGGTGGCAGTTGGCACAACCGTGGTGAGGGCGCTGGAATCGGCCGCGGCCACCGGATCAAGTTGCGGGTCCACCGATCTCTTCATCAAGCCGGGGCACAAGTTCGCGGTGGTGGGTGCCATGCTCACCAACTTCCATCTGCCCCGGTCCAGTCTTCTGGCCCTTTTGGCCGCCTTCGTCGGTCCCCGCTGGCGCGATCTCTACGAAACAGCCCTGGCCGACGGCTATCGTTTTCTTTCGCTGGGGGATGCCATGTTCTGCGCTAGGAATCCAGGGCAATGACCCTCCGTTTCGACGTGTTGGCCCGGGATGGGGAGGCCCGCCAGGGCCGAATCACCACCCCGAGGGGCTCGTTCACCACCCCGTGCTTTATGCCGGTGGGCACGCGGGCCGCGGTCCGAACCCTCGACACCGCCGACCTCGAGGCCCTTAAGCCCTCAGTTGTATTGGCCAACACCTATCACTTGATGATGAGGCCCGGTCCCGAGGTCGTGGAGCAAATGGGCGGCATACACGGGTTCACCGGCTGGCCGGGCCACGTGCTAACCGACTCCGGCGGCTTCCAGGTGTTCTCCCTCGACCCCAAGGTGGACGACGACGGGGCCACATTTCAGTCCACCTATGATGGCTCCACCCATCGCTTCACGGCTGAGCGGGTGGTGGACGTCCAGCTCCAGCTCGGCTCCGACATCCAAATGGCATTCGACGTGTGCCCTCCGTCGGAGGCGCCGGCGGAGGTCCAGCGCCAGGCGGTGGACCGCACGGCCGCTTGGGCGGCACGAGCCCGTCGCCGCTTCCTGGAGAAGAACGGGCCCGACGCCGGCGCCAGCCAATTCGGCATCGTCCAAGGGGGTATAGATTCCAGTTTGAGAGCCGAGAGTGCGGCCCGGACCATCGAGGTGGGCTTCGATGGCTATGCGGTGGGCGGGCTGTCGGTGGGGGAGAGCCCCGAGCAGATGATGGCCGCGCTGGAGGCCACCACACCGCAGCTGCCCGAAGATCAGCCCCGCTATTTCATGGGATTGGGCGATCCCATCGGGCTGTTGGAATGCGTAGACCTGGGGGTTGACATGTTCGACTGCGTGCTGCCCACCCGGCTGGCCCGACACGGCACCGCCCTCACCTGGGAGGGCCGCCTCAACATCCGCAATTCGTCGTTTGCCACTGACGATCGATCGGTCGACCCCGAATTCCCGGCCAACCCGGTGGCCCGCTACTCCCGGGCCTACATTCGCCACCTGTTCAACGTGGACGAGCCTTCCGCGGCTCGGCTGCTCACTCTGCACAACGTGGCCTGGCTGCTGGCCCTCATGGACACAGCCCAACAGGCCATCGTGGCTGGCACGCTCCAACAGCTTCGGGAGAGGGTGGTCCAATCCTGGGCCTGACCGTCTGAACCACGCCGTCTGGGCCCGCTTCGCCAAGTCGTCTGGTGTCCAGAACTTCCGGTAGAGTTCAGAGCCTTGGATTTCATATTTCTGATCGCTCTCATGTTCGTTGCCATGTACTTCTTCATGGTGCGACCCCAGCAGCGCAAAGCGCGCATGCACCGCGACCTGCTCGAGTCTCTCGATGTGGGCGACGAGGTGATCACTGCATCGGGGCTGTACGGGATGATCACCGATTTCGACGGCGGAACCGTGTTCATTGAGATATCCGATGGTGTCGAGATCAAGATCAGCCGCGACACCATCGCCAACAAGGTTGTGTACGCCGACGTCGATGACGACGACGCTGAGGGCTAGACCCAACTTCCAGCGTCAATGAGCCGCAAATCGCTGGTTTCGCTTGCCTTTATCCTGGCCTTGGCCGCCGGGCTGCTGGCCGCCTCGCTGGCCGTTGGCAACCGGCCCCTTTTGGGCCTCGACCTTAAGGGCGGGGTCGAAGTGGTGCTGGTGCCGGAGGACGATCCCGACCGCCCGGTGGCCATCACCCAAGGCGACCTGGACACCGCGGTCAACATCATCCGCGACCGCATCGACGGCCTCGGGGTGGCCGAGCCCGACGTGACCCGCCAGGGCGGCCGGGTGGTGGTCCAGCTACCCGGCATCAGCGACCAGCAGCGGGCCATCGACATCGTTGGCCAGACCGCCGAACTGCGCTTCCGGCCAGTGTGCGCCGACCTGTTTGCCGAGCCGTTTGCACTCTCTGACCCTGAAGGCAATGCCGAGGTGCCCCCACCACCGGTGTTGCCCGATCCCGTGCTGGACGAGCGGGGACTGGCCCCGTGCCCTACTGGAATCGACTACAACAGCCTGGAGACCTCGACGTCGGCCGAAGACGAGCTTGACCGCTTCGTGGTCCTGCCCGAGCGCGATAGCAACGGTCAGGTGACCAGGCGACTGCTGCTGGGCCCCTCGGCTCTCACCGGTGCGGGCCTTTCCGGGGCTGACAGCTCCTATCGAAACGAATTTGTGGTGGACGCCACCTTCAAGGGCGGCGATGACGGGGCCGACAAGTTCGACGAGATCGCCATCGAGTGCTTCTCCGGCACCGCCTATTGCCCGCCCGGTGCGGAGGGGCGGGGCCGGCTGGCCATCGTGGTGGACGGCAACGTGCGGTCGGCGCCGGTGGTGAACGCGGCCAACTTCGACGGCCAAGTGGTCATCTCCGGCCGATTCTCGGAGCAGGAGGCCGATGACCTGGCATTGGTGCTGCGCTACGGGGCGCTGCCCATCGAGTTCCAAGACCCCACCGACCCCCAGAGCGACAGCACCAGCCGGGCCGTGTCGGCCACCATCGGGGGCGACTCCCTGCGGGCCGGGGTAATCGCCGGCATCGTGGGTCTGGCGCTGGTGTTCCTGTTCATGGTTGGCATGTACCGCCTGCTGGGATTGATCGCCATGTTGAGCTTGGGGGTGTCGGCCACCCTGCTGTGGGTGATCGTGGCCTGGCTGGGGGAGACCCAGGACTTGGCCCTGACCCTGGCCGGGGTAACGGGCCTCATCGTGTCGATCGGTGTGTCGCTCGACTCCAACGTGGTCTACTTCGAGCACCTCAAAGAGGACGTGGCCACCGGCCGCTCCCTGCGCTCGTCGCTGGAGCAGTCCTTCCCGGCGGCATTTCGGACCATCTTCTGGGCCAACTTCGCCTCGCTCATCGCCGCGGTCATCTTGTACTGGCTCTCGGCCGGATCGGTCCGGGG
Organism: Acidimicrobiia bacterium; assembly: GCA_022822265.1. Taxonomy (GTDB): domain Bacteria; phylum Actinomycetota; class Acidimicrobiia; order Acidimicrobiales; family Bin134; genus Poriferisocius. The sequence goes on from JAJECA010000059.1 coordinate 33,026, forward strand.
CTTCGCCCTCATGCTGGGCTTGGCCTCGGTGCTCGACCTGGTGGCCACCTACTTCTTCCTGCGGCCCTGTGCCCAGCTGATGTCCCGGTCGCCCAGCCTGATGGCCCATCCCCACCGCCTCGGCCTGCCCACTCGGGAAGAGGCCATACCCGCGGGAGCTGAGGCCTCATGAGCCGGTTACAGCGCCTGTGGCGCAATCAGACCAAGGTGGACTTCCCCGAGCTATGGAAGACCACCCTGAAAGTGTCCGCCGCCCTGGTCCTCATCAGCATCGTGGCCCTCTTGGTGCGGGGGGTCAACCTGGGCATCGAGTTCGAGGGCGGGACCGTTTGGGAGGCCTCGGCACCCGACGTGTCCACCGCGGATGTGCGCGACGCCCTGCGAGAGGTGGGCCAAGCCGATGCCAAGATCCAATTCGTCGGCGGCGACGTGCTGCGGGTTCGGGCCGAGTTGGACGCCACCGACGCCTCCAGCGTCGCCGAGGTCTCTTTGGCCCTGGCCAACCTCACCGGTCAGGGCATCGACGACATCAGCTTCAGCTCCATCAGCGCCTCGTGGGGCGATGAGATCACCAACAAGGCCATCCGCGCGCTGATCGTGTTCTTCATCGTGGTGGCCATCTACATCACTCTGCGCCTGGAATGGCGGATGGCCGTTGCCGCCCTTGTGGCGGTGGCCCACGACATCGTCATCACCGTCGGCATCTACTCCCTATTCCAGCTAGAGGTGACTCCGGCTACCGTGATCGCCTTCCTCACCATCATGGGGTACTCCCTGTACGACACCCTGGTGGTATTCGACAAGAACCGCGACTACCAGCGTCGCTCCGCCTTGGTCGGGCGGGCCACCTACACCCGGATCATGACCACCGCGCTCAACACCGTGCTGCTGCGGTCGGTCAACACCACCATCACTTCGATCTTGCCGGTGTTGTCGATGCTGATCGTGGGCTCGCTGGTGCTGGGGGCGGTCACCTTGGCCGAGTTTGCCGTGGCCCTGCTCATCGGCTTGCTGGTGGGCACCTACTCGTCGCTGTTCGTGGCCGCTCCGGCAGCTTCATGGCTGAAGGAGCGCCAGCCGGAATTCGTTGAGCTTAGGGACCGCCTCGAGGCTCGGGCCCAGTCTCGGGGTACTTCGGTGCACGAGGTTGAAGATGTGGCAGTGGGCCCCTCGCCGACCAGTCCGACACCGCCGGCGGCCGGATCGCCCCGGAGACCGCCGCAGCCGGGCACAGCCATTCCTCCTCGTCCAAGGAAACGCAAGCGCCGGTAGGCGGTTTCAGCAGACGGGTAGGGTTGGAGGCAGTGGAATCTGGGTGGCCTGAGAGCCTCATTCGAGATGTCCCTGATTTCCCCACACCAGGGATCATGTTCAAAGACATCACCCCGCTGCTCGATGACGCTGACGCTTTCCGGTGGGCCGCCGATGAGCTGGCCGACCGCTTCAGCGACACCCCGGCGGACCGGGTCGTGGGCGTTGAGGCCCGGGGGTTCATCCTGGGGGCCGCAGTGGCCTATCGCCTCGGGCTCGGGTTCGTGCCCGTTCGCAAGCCGGGCAAGCTGCCCTACGACACCCGGTCGGTGGACTACCAGCTGGAGTACGGCACTGCTTCCCTGGAGGCCCATACCGACGCCTTGGCCCCCGGTCAGCGGGTGCTCATCCTCGATGATGTGCTGGCCACGGGGGGTACGGCGGCCGCCGCGGTCGAGCTGGTCAACTCCGGGGAAGCGGTAGTGGCCGGGTTGGGCTTCCTAATCGAGTTGGGTTTTCTGAGCGGTCGGGAGAAAATAGGCGTAGACGCCGACTGTCCGGTGATCTCGTTGTTCTGCTTCGGGGGTGATGAGTAGTGCCGATACTTCGTCCATTGCCATCGGCCCCGCTGTTCTGTTACGGGGGTGATGAGTGACTCTGACAGAGCGGCCATTGCCGTGGATGGATCAACCCGGTCAAGACGTTGGGCCGCTGCTTGAGGCCTATCTCGATCGCCACCCCAACAGCACGTCTGATCGCATTGAGACGGCCTATCGCCTGGCCGAGAAGGCCCACTCCGGACAGGTGCGCAAGTCTGGCGAGCCCTACGTCACCCACCCCCTGGCGGTGGCCCACATCGTGGTCGAGCTGGGTTTGGACGATGTCTCGGTGATCGCCGCACTGCTGCACGACGCCATCGAGGACACCGCCATGGACTTGGGGGAGGTGGAGCACCACTTCGGCGGGGAAGTGGCCTCGATCGTGGACAGCGTCACCCGGCTGGACCGGCTCAAGTTCAATACCCAGGAGGAGGAACAGGCCGCCTCCATGCGCAAGATGCTGGTGGCCATCGCCAAGGATCTGCGGGTGCTGGTAGTGAAGCTGTCCGACCGGCTGCACAACATGCGGACGCTGGCCGCGCTGCCCTTGGAGAAACAACACCGCGTGGCCAGTGAGACGATGGACATCTACGCGCCGCTGGCCAACCGGTTGGGCATGCAGGACATGAAGCTCCAGCTTGAGGACCTGGCGTTCGCCGCCCTGCACCCCAAGCGGTATTCCGAGATCGACCGCATGGTGGCCACCCGGGCACCCGAGCGCGACCTGTACCTGACCCAGGTTCTGTCCAGCGTGGACGCCCGACTGGCCGAGCTGGGCATCCGAGCCCAGGTCACCGGCCGCCCCAAGCACCTCTGGAGCATCTACGAGAAGATGATGACCAAGGAGCGCAGCTTTGACGAGATCTTCGACTTGGTGGGCATCAGGGTGATCGTCGATTCGGTGCGGGACTGCTACGCCGCGCTGGGCTCCATCCACGCCACCTGGAAGCCGGTGCAGGGGCGGTTCAAGGACTACATCGCCATGCCCAAGTTCAACCTCTACCAGTCGCTGCACACCACCGTGGTGGGGCCGGGGGGCAAGTCGCTGGAGGTGCAGCTTCGCACCAATGAGATGCACGCCCGGGCCGAGCAGGGGGTGGCGGCCCACTGGGACTACAAGGAGGGGGCCACTACCGACGATCTGGCCTGGCTGAGCCGCATCATCGACTGGCAGCAGGAGACCTCCGACGCCGCCGAGTTCCTGAGCAATCTCAAGACCGACCTCGACCACGACGAGGTGCAGGTGTTCACCCCCAAAGGCGACGTGGTGTCGCTGCCCATGGGGGCGATCCCCATCGACTTCGCCTATTCCATCCACACCGAGGTGGGCCACGCTTGCATCGGCGCCCGGGTCAACGGCCAGCTCGTCCCGCTCGACCGCGAGCTGCGGCCGGGCGACATGGTGGAGATCTTCACCTCCAAAGTGGCCGACAAGGGGCCGTCACGCGACTGGCTCGGGTTGGTGGCGTCCCACCGGGCCCGCAACAAGATCCGCCAGTGGTTCGCCCAGGCCCGCCGGGAGGACGCAATCAAGGCTGGCCGCGACGCGGTGGCCGCCGCCCTGCGCCGCGAGCGCCTCCCGGTGGCAAAGATCCTGTCGGGAGATGAGCTGGTGCATGCCGCTCAAGACATGAACTACCGCGACATCGACACCCTGTTCGCCGCAGTGGGTGAGCGCCACGTATCGGCTAAGGCGGTAGCCGAGCGGGTGGCCGGCCTGCGGGTGGAGCCAACCGCCGAAGAGGATGTGGATGACAACGCGGTCGTGTCTCCGGCGCCGACGGCGCTGCCCCGCCGCACTGATCAGCCGGTGGAGGTGGAGGGTCTCGACGATGTGCTGGTCAACCTGGCCCGCTGCTGCAAGCCGGTTCCCCCCGATGAGATCATCGGCTTCGTCACCCGGGGCCGGGGGGTGTCGGTCCACCGGACCGAATGCGCCAACGCCGTGTCGCTGTCGTTCGAGCAGGGCGACCGGCTCATCGACGTGGACTGGAGCGCCGAGCGCTCCGGCGCCTATTCGGTGACCATCGAGGTTAAGGCGTTCGACCGCACCCGCTTGCTGCGAGACGTGGCCAATGCCCTGTCTACCGGCTCGGTGAACATCCTGGCTTGCGAGACCCGCACCGGCGCCGACCAGATCTCCATCATGCGGTTCGACTTCGAGTTGATCGACAGCACCCACCTCGACGCCCTCCTCCGCACCATCCGCGGCATCGAGTCGGTTTACAGCGCCTACCGAGTCCTCCCCACCGCCACGGGCTAACCCGATAAGCGTCGCTGGCCTTGTGAGGTCGGCATGTTTTTGGTGGTCAACACGAGGGAAGTGCAATAGGTGCGAATAGCAATATAGGCTGACCCGTATGACACAAGCGCGTCAGGTGGCCATGTCGCCACGGCGCCTGTTCTTGTCCCCTGTGCTGCGAGTATGCATCCTTGCTCTCGCAGTTACATTGCTGTGCCATGCAGGGTTGGCCGTAGCCCAGGAGTCGCAAGATCCGCCCGCCGGGCCCGCGAATCTGGACGCTCAGATGAGCAGCTCAGGCTTGCAGGTGGTTTTGAGTTGGGATGCGCCGGCGGGCGAGGGGGCCACGACCTATCGGATCCAGCGGTTCAGCGCCGCTGATGGCACGGTGTCTTTGGCCACTGCCCAAACGGCAACCACCTTCACCGACACCGGCTTGCAGCCCGATACCACCTATTTCTACGACGTTTGGGCGACGAGGAACTCGCTTGAGAGCGTGAAGGCCTCGGTGTCCATCAGAACCGGCGCCGTCGCGGGAGCGCCGGATGCGCCCGGCAACTTGGCGGCGAGCGAGACCACTCCGGGAACGGTGGCAGTGAGTTGGGATGCGCCGGCGGGCGAGGGGGCCACGACCTATCGGATCCAGCGGTTCAGCGCTCACGATGGCACGGTGTCTTTGGCCACTGCCCAAACGGCAACCACCTTCACCGACACCGGCTTGCAGCCCGATACCACCTATTTCTACGACGTTTGGGCGACGAGGAACTCGCTTGAGAGCGTGAAGGCCTC
>JAJECA010000040.1 GCA_022822265.1 Acidimicrobiia bacterium
TGGACTTCGTGATCTTCCGAACGTTCGTCCCCGTTTCCGGGTCGGGAGACGACGAGGACGAGCGCAAGGAGTTGACTGCGTTCATGGCCGCCAAGAGCGACGTCGCTGAGGATGGGAGCTTGGGCGAGTACGGACAGCTCGTGGTCTACACCGTGCCGGGAACCAGCATTCCCGGCCCGAGCATTGTGGACGCGAAAATCCAGGCCGACACCCAGATTGCCGACGCCTTCACCCAGCTGAACCAGCAGGGATCCACCGTGCTTCAGGGGAACCTGTTGATGATCCCGGTGGGCGACTCGCTGCTGTTCGTGCGCCCGGTGTACGTCCAGGCCACCGGAGATACCGAGCTGCCCCAGGTGAAGCAGGTGATCGCCGGGGTGGGCAACGACGACGATTTCGTGCTTGTTATCCGCCCGACATTGGACGAGGCTCTGGCCGCCCTCTCCGACCCCGACGGGCTCTCGGTGCTTCCCAGCCAGCCGGCGTCGCCGGAGCCCGATGAGGCTGAGCCTGCTCCCGCGCCTACTGCCGTGCCATCGATTTCCGATGAGACCCCAATAGACGATGACACCCGTCAGGCTTTGAGCGAGCTGATCTCCGAGCTGCGCACAACCCAGGACTCCCTGGACGAGGACCGGCGCCGACTCGACGGTCTCATCGAGGAGCTGGAATCGCTGCTGGACTCCGCCGGCGGCTGAGCGCCAAGAAGCAGCTATTACACCAGAATGTTGTCAGGGCGGGGGGTGCCCTGGGCTTCGAGCATGAAGTAGTAGCCCATCAACACGGTTTGGCAGTCGGTGATGCTTTCAACGTTGCCGTCGGCGTCCATGTTCAGGTTGGCGCCCCAGATGGCGAAGAACACCTCGGTGGTCTCAGTGTTGTCGTCGGGGGTGTACAGCGTGTGGATCGAGCCGGCCGGCTCGTAGAGGTACGAACCGGCCCGGTTCAGAAAGTCGCTCTCCTTGTAGCCCCAGGCGCCGGAGCTGGTGTGGGCGAACACCTGGCCGGTGTGCTTGTGGGTCTGCACCGAGTAGCCCGGAGGGAACTGGTTGCGGATCACCCACAGCCCCTCGCTCTCCTTTACCTGGAGCACCTTGAGGCCGAGGCCGTCGTCGGTATAGGCCCAGGGGAGGTCGTCTTCCCCGATGTGCTGGGCGGTGGGGGCAACCATCATGTCAAGCATGGGGGAATCTTACGCCCCTGCCTCGTTGCCGGTTCTAGCCCCTAGTCGATCTCGGTGCGGGTGAGGCTCCAGGAGGTGTAGAGGAGTCCGGCCAGGCCGACAGCCAGCGGAACGATGTACGACGCCAGCGTGGAGCGGTCGGCCAGCCGCATGCTCACGTCGGTGGCGTCGGAGAGGATGCTCATGGGATAGCTGCGAATGGAGAGGCGGGCGAACCAGTCGCCCAGCCTCGACATCAAAAGCTCCCAGATGGCGATATAGCCAAGACCGATCAACAGCGACCGCTTGAATCGCAGGCCCAGCGCCACGAAGATCCCCGAGTAGGCGAACGCGGCCAGCGCGGTGGCCACCGCCGTTGCTGCCACCAACTCGCCGACACCGGTGATGACCGCGGCCACGGTCATGACCACCACCAGTATCGGCAACACCACGGTCACCACTGCGGCCATGGCTGCGGTAGCGATCGAATGGCGGCTCACAGGGCGCAGCCACAGATACACCAGGGTGCGGTCTTCCACCAGGTTGCCGAGGGCGGCTGAACCCAACGCCAAGGCGATGAAGGCAGCGAAGATGTTGATCCCGAAGTTGGCGATGGTCCGGGTGGCTACTTCTACCGTGTCGTCGGATGCTCTGGCGGTGAAGGCCAGCAGAATGGCCACCACGCTCAGCCCGGCCAGTACGAGCAGCCGGGCAGGGCTCAGCTGCGTGCGGAGGATCACCCGGTACACCGCGAGGTTCACTGGGTCTCCCGATGCGCTGTCACTGGGTCACCAAGTACCGGAAGACGCTTTCCAAGTCGTCGTCGAGCGGCCGCAACTCCCGCAGCGAGGCATCCTGGTCACGGGCCGCAGGGGCCACCGCCCGGCGAAACGCGGCCGCGTCATTTGTGTCGACGACCATACCGTCGGTGCCTTCCAGGCGGCATCCCGAGATGACGCCGCGGTCCAGCAGGGCAATGGCCAATTCCCGGGGCTGGTCGGTGCGAATGCTGATGCGCAGCGGCCGATCGTCCATCAGGTTGCGGATCTCGCGGAAGTCCCCCTCGGCGGCCAGCCGCCCCTGGGCCATCACCAGCACCCGGGATCCGAACCGCTCCACCTCATCGAGCACGTGGCTGGAAACGATCACGCACTTGCCCTCCGACCCCAGCCGGTGGAAAAGGCTGATCATCTCCCGCCGCTGTCGGGGATCGAGCCCGGTGAGGGGCTCGTCCAAGGCGATCACCAGCGGATCGTGGACGATGGCCTGGGCCAGCTTGATGCGCTGGCGCATGCCTTTCGAATAGGTGGACAGCCGCCGAGGGTCGTCGGGATCGAGTTCCACGGTTTGGATGGCCTGGCGGGCGGACTCAGCGGGGCGCTGAAGGTGGTGCAGATTGGCGGCCAGTTCCACGAACTCCTGGCCGCTCAGATGATCGAGCAGCGATTCCTGCTGGGGAGCCATGCCGATGCGGCCCAGCACGGCCACGTCGGATCGGGGTTCTTTGCCCAGCACGGTCACCGATCCGTTGGATGGCTTGGCCAAGCCGCACATCATCCGCAGCATGGTGGACTTCCCCGCCCCGTTGGGCCCCAGCAGGGCAGTCACCCCGGCACCGATGCTGAAGCTCACATCCGACACCGCCACCAAGTCGCCGAACCACTTGGACACCCCGGCGGCCTGCACCATGGGCGGCAGTCCTGCTTGGGCGCTCATCCGGTTACCTCGATTCGCTGGTAGCGCCAGCGGGCGAACCACCCGAACACGACGATGAGCCCGAGGAATGTGAAGAGAATCGGCAGGGTCTCAACGTGTCTGATGGGGGGACCGTCGGGGTTGACCTCGCCGTAGATGCGGTAGACGGTCTCGATGGGCAGGGCGATCATGTTCAGCAATGCGAACGAGTCGCCCAACTCGGCCCCTTGGGACAGTCCGTCGCCTACCGCGGCCGACACCAGCAGGCTGACGAAGATGGCCACGCTGGCCAGCGTGCGGCGGGGGGAGAGACTGGAAACGGCCAGCGCCAGCGAGCCCCAGAAGGCAGCCATGGCCAGGCCTGCGCCCAGCACCCGGCCGAATTCGATCAACCAATCGAGTGCGCCGTCGGGACCACTGCCATCCAAAGTAAAGGCAATCAGCATCAGCAGCGTCGGCCCGATCGTCATGATGCCCAGCACGGCGATGACGGCAACGAATTTGGATGCCAGGTAGGTGTCCCGGTTCAAGGGAGATGCCAGATACAGCCCCAGCATGCCGCTGCTGCGGTCGGTGCAGAGAGCCTCGGGGGTCACAAAGGATGTGAACAAGAACAGCACGAAGGAGATGGGCACGTAGTACCCGGCTGGATCCCCTAGATCCAGGTCGCTGCTCGCGGGAAGCAGGGCTGCGAGGCCGATGAACACGATGGCCGGCACGAAGGCAACCAGCAGGGCTATGGCCGGCATGACCTTCTGCCAGTTGGACCGCTTCAGGCCCAGCACCCGCTGCACGGTGTGATAGCCCAACACCACCATGGCGCGCCCCGGCCCGTGGCGGGGGCCGTCGTAGGCCAAATAGCCCCGGTCGTGGATGCGGGCCTCGGTCATCGGGAGGCCTCGATGAACACGTCTTCGAGGGTGGTGCGGCGAGGTTCCAGCCGGCGCAGGCCGAGGCCGAGGTCGGCCACTAGATCCCTTATCAGATCAGCCGCCGCATCGTGGCCGGTCACGGTGATGATGTGTCCGTCGATGACGGCCTCAGCACCTTGGGCGGCCAGCGCGGCGGCCAGCGGCTGGGGATCGGAGTCCAATTCCACCTTTAACCCAGTTGCGGCCGACCCCAGGCCATCGAGGGCCCCGCTGTGGCCCACCGCGCCGTTGGCCAGGATGACCACCGAGTCGCACACCCGCTCCACTTCCTCCAACAGGTGCGACGACAGCAGGATGTCGATGCCGAACTCGCGGCCCACTCGGCGGATCAGGGCCAGCATGTCGTCGCGCTGCACCGGGTCGAGGCCGTCGGTGGGCTCGTCCAACAGCAGCAGGTCGGGATCGTGGGCTAAGGCTTGAGCCATCTTCACCCGTTGGCGCTGTCCGGTGGACATGGTGCCGACGGGGCGGAACCGCTCCTCGCCCAAGCCCACCTGCCACAGGGCGTCGCTGGCCCGCTCAGTGGCCGCCCGCCGGGGCAGGCCGTGGAGTTGGGCGATGTGGCGCACCAGATCGGCAGCCTGCACGTCGCCGGGAAGGTCGTGGTGCTCGGGGGCATAGCCCAGCTTGGCCCGTAGCTCAGGTCCGCTTTGTTCGGGGTCGACTCCCAGCACGTTGAGCTCGCCGCCTTGGCGGGGCCTCAGTCCCAAGACGAGTCCCATGAACGTGCTCTTGCCCGCGCCGTTGGGCCCCAGCAGACCGGTTATGCCCCTTCCGACGTCGCAATCCAGGCCCTGGAGCACGTGGTTCGACCCGTAGCTCTTTTGCACTCCTCGAGCGGAGATCACGATGTCGGACACTGGGCGAAACCCTATCCCTGCTCAGACCCCATCAGGTCGTCGGGGGTGGGGAAGTGGCAGGCCACCGGATGTCCGATGCCCAGATCAAGCAATTCCGGGTCGTATTCGGTGCATATCGACTGCGCCTTCCAGCATCGTGTCCGAAAGCGGCATCCCGAAGGGGGTGAGGCGGGGTTTGGTGCGTCCCCTTCAAGCACGATACGTCGTCGCCTCTTCTCGAGTTTGGGGTCGGGAATCGGCACTGCCGACAGCAAGGCCTGGGTATAGGGGTGGGCGGGGGTTTCGTACACCTCCGGTCCGGTACCGGTCTCCACGATCCGCCCCAGATACATCACCGCCACCCGGTCGGAGATGTGGCGGACCACCGACAGATCGTGGGCCACGAACAGGTAGGTAAGCCCCAGTTGACGCTGGAGGTCTTCCAGCAGGTTGAGCACCCCGGCCTGGATGGACACGTCGAGGGCCGACACCGGCTCGTCCAGGATGATCAGATCGGGCTCGAGCGCCAGCGCCCGGGCGATGCTGATGCGCTGGCGCTGGCCGCCGGAGAACTCGTGGGGATAGCGGTTGCCGTGCTCGGGGTTCAGCCCGACCAGTTCCAGCAGTTCGCCCACCCGGGCACGGACGTTTCCGCTGGAGCGGTGGATGCGGAGGGGCTCGGCGATGATGGCCGACACCGTCATGCGGGGGTCGAGCGAGGCCATTGGATCTTGGAACACGATCTGCATGTTGCGCCGCATGGCCTGGAGCTGGCGGCGGCTCATTTCGCCCAGGTCTTGGCCCTTGAATCGCACTGTCCCCGAAGTGGGTTGGACTAGGCGAAGGATGCAGCGGGCGATGGTGGATTTGCCGGACCCCGATTCGCCGACCAGGCCTAGGGTTTCGCCTTGGTTGATGTGTAGGGAGACGCCGCTTACTGCTTGGACTGTTCCTACTGTTCTTCGGACTACGCCTTTGGAGCGAATTGGGAAGGTCTTGACTAGGTCGGTGACTTCCACCAGGGGTCTACCACCAACCGGCAGGTCGGCGGGGCTAGTCATTTTCCACCTCGTTGTACTGGTCTTCGGCGTGGTGGCAGGCGGCTTGTTGGTTGCCTATGGGGCGCAGGGTGGGGGTCTCTTGGGAGCAGATTTCGGTGGCTCGGGGGCAGCGGGGGGCGAAGGCGCATCCGGGGGGTGGGGCCAGCATGGATGGCGGGGAGCCGTCGATGGGCATCAGGCGGGTGCCCTTGGGGGCGTCGAGGCGGGGAATGGCCCCAAGCAGGCCTGCGGTGTAGGGGTGCCCGGGGCGTTCGAACACTTCTTCGGCCATCCCGGTTTCTGCGGCGCGGCCGGCGTACATCACCAACAGCCGATGGGCGGTGCGGGCTACGACGCCGAGGTCGTGGGTGATCACCACCAGGGCTGAGCCGGCAGCCTCCCGGGCCCGTTCCAGCACATCCAGCACCTGGGCTTGAATGGTGACATCGAGGGCGGTGGTGGGCTCGTCGGCGATGAGCAGATCGGGATCGTTGGCGATGGCCATGGCGATCATGGCCCGCTGGCGCATGCCGCCCGACAGTTCGTGGGGATAGGCGTCAACCCGCTGAGGCGCATTGGGGATGCCCACCAAGTCGAGCAGCTCGACTGCTTTCGACCGGGCAATGCCCGCCTTTGTGCGCTGGTGGACGCGGACCCCCTCGGCGATCTGGGCTCCCACGGTCATGACTGGGTTCAGCGAGGTCATCGGGTCTTGGAACACCATGGAGATGGCCGATCCCCGCAGCCGCTCAAGCTCTTTGTCGGTCATGGCTGTGACGTCTTGGCCCCGGTAGGCAATGGTGCCGCCCACTCGGGCGGTGCTCGGCAACAGGCCCATGGCGGCCATGACGCTGACCGACTTGCCCGAGCCGGACTCGCCGGCGATGGCCAGCACCTCGCCCTCGTACACGTCCCAGCTCACGCCCCGCACTGCCTGCACGTCGCCGTCGGGAGTGGGGAAGGTGACTTCCAAGTCGCGCACCGATAGCACCGGGGTCTCGTTTCGGGGACTCGCCGGGTTGGTCATCGCTTCTGCTCCCGGCGGGGATCGAGGGCGTCGCGCAGCCCGTCGCCCACGAAGTTCACACAAAGCACCAGCAGCACCAGCACCGCTCCCGGCAGATAGAACAGCCACCATCGGGTGCGGGCGGCGTCGCGCCCCTCGTCCACCAGCGACCCCAACGACACCTCGGGGGGCTGGATGCCGAAGCCCAAGAACGCCAGCGCGGTCTCCAGCAGGATGGCGGTGGCCACTGTAAGGGTGGCGTACACGATGATCGAGCTCATGGCGTTGGGGATGAGGTGCCGGAAGATGATGCGAGAGTTGGATGCGCCCAAGGCCTCGGCGGCCTCGATGTACTCCTTCTCCCGGATGGAGAACACCTCGCCTCGAACCACCCGGGCCAACGGCGCCCACAAGAACAGGCCGATCACCACGGCCACGAACATAAGCGAACTGCCGCCGCTGGCCCGGGTGCGGGTGCCCAGCACCATCAGCACCGGCAGGAGGGGAAGGATGAGCAGGAAGTCCACCAACAGTCCCAGGGCGCCGTCCACCCGGCCCCGGAACCACCCCTGCACTGCGCCAAGTACCGACCCCAGCACGGTGGCGATGGCGGCCACCACCAAGCTGACGTGGACCGACACCCGCAGCCCTCGCATCGACTGAGCGAACATGTCGTGGCCGATGGTGTCGGTGCCGAACCAATGGTCGCCCGACGGCCCCTGCGACAGATCGGGCGACAGGTCTTTGTAGCCCCAGCCGGTGAGCGGCTCGGCCAGATAGCTGAACAGGTAGGCCACCACCAGGACGACGCCGGCGGCCACCGCCAGTCGGTGGGCGAGGAACCGTCGAAGCACCAGCCGCCACTGGGAGCGGACCTCCGTCTCGGCGGGGGCGTCGGCGAGCACGCTGGTCGAGATGTCAGCCATCTCGCACCCTCGGATCCAGTTCGATAATGGCACGCCGTCGGTGCGGATTGGCCTCAACCATCTCGCACCCTCGGATCCAGTAAGCCGTAGGTCAGATCGGTGAGCAGGTTGACGATGATCACCGAGATGCCCACTGCCAGCAGCCACCCTTGAGTCACGGCCACATCGCCGTTGAGCAGGGACTCCAGGAACAGGCGGCCCATGCCCTTCCAGTTGAACACCACCTCGGTGACCACCGTGCCCCCGATCAGGGTGCCGAACGTGAGCCCGGTGTAGCTCACCACCGGGAGCAGGGCGTTGCGGAGGGCGTGGTGGGTAATGATCCGTCGGCGGGGTACTCCTTTGGCCCGGGCGGTTCGGATGTAGTCGCTTTCCAGAACATCGAGCATGGCCGAGCGCTGGAATCGGCTGGTGGCAGCCAGCTGGATCAGCACCAGGGTGAGGGCGGGAAGGATGATGTGCCCGGCTCGGTCGGCCCACGTCCCCCAGAAGTCGGCATCAAGGCGGGGCGACTGCTCGCCGATGGTGAAGAAGATGCGGCGTCCCCACCAGTCATTGAAGCGGATGCCCAGGTCTTTGAGCAGCGCTCCCAGCCAGAACACGGGCATGGCGAAGAACAGGAAGGCGAAGAAGGTGGAGATGTTGTCGAACTTCCCGTATTGGCGCATCGCGCTCACCACCCCGACTGCCACGCCGAGGATCACCGAGACGACGGTGGCGGCTATCACCAGCCGCAAGGTGACCGGAATGGCCTCGCCCAGCAGGGTGGTGACCTCCCGGCCATTGTCAGTGGATGTGCCCATGTCGCCGGTGGCCAGATCGCCTAGCCAGCTGCCGTAGCGCTCGATGAGGGGCTTGTCTAGGCCCAGGCTTGCTTCCAAGCGGTCGATTTGCTCGGCGCCGCCGGGTTGGGAGAGCAGGAAGACCCGTTGCTCGGCGATGGGATCGACGGTGGCCACCAGCAGGAAGGCCACCAGGGTGGCGAAGAACAGTACGACGGCCGATATGAGCAGCTTGCGTGTCGCGTAACCGAGCACTTGTAAGGAACGCTAGCTAGCCAATTCCCATTCTTCGAGGTTCCAGGTGAAGCTCTCCAGGGTGGGGTTGTCTTGGATGTTCTGGATGTTCTCGTTCCAGGCCAAGAAGAAGGGGAGTTGGTACACGGGCGTGTTGGGCAGGGTCTCCCACATGAGAGCGTCGGCCTGATTCAACAGCTCGGCCTGGCGGTCGAGGTCGAGGGTGAACGTGGCCTCGGTCAGCAAGTCGTTGACCCGGTCGTCCACGTAGGCGCCGGGGTTGCTGTCGCTGCCGGTGCCGAACACTTGCAGAGCAGAGGTAGCCGGCAGCGGTCCGCCCACCCAGGCGAAGATCACTAGATCGAAGTCGCCGGGGGGACCGGGTGGGTCGTTGGTTGAGCCGAACACCGGGCCGAATATCTCCCCGCCAGGCAGGTTGTCGATCGTTATCCTGATCCCTGCTTCAGCCAGCTGGTTCTGCACCAATTCCTGGAACTGCTCACGGCGGTCGTTGCCGCCGGTGGTGCGGATGCGCAGGCTCAGCTGCCGTCCGTCTTTGGCGTATACGTCGCCGTCGAGCTCCCAACCGGCGGATTCCAGCACGGCGCGGGCCGCGGTCACGTCCCGCTGTTGGAACTCGGCCGGGGTGTTGTCCACATATTGGGCTTGGCCGTTCATGAAGATCCGGTTGCCCAGCGGTTGGGCCGCCTCGGAGAACGGCCGCATGAGCGCGGTCACGATCAGCTCTCGATCGAGCGCCAACGCGATGGCCTGGCGCGCCTCCACCGGGACGGTGGCGGTGTTGAACGTGATGTGCTCCCAGGTGGGGCCGAAGGTGATGGAGGATTCCACCCCGCCAATGCCGCCGATCTGTTGCACTAAGTCCACTTGGGGTTGTGGGTAGATCACATCGACTTCGCCGTTCTCCAGCGCGAGGGGCAGGTTGCCCACGTCGCTGATGAACCGGAAGGTGACCTCGTCGATATGGGGTCCCTCTCCGAACCACGTGGGGTTGGCCACCAGGGTCAGATCGCTGCCCGGGTTGTACTCGTCCACCACGTAGGGACCGGCGCCCAGCCCGGCGTCGGTTCGAAATCCGTCGCTCCAGTCGCGGCCGAGGTGGGCGGGCGGGACGGGCCCGGAGAACAGCAGGATGTACTCCACGAAGGGTTGGCCCTCTGGCCAGCTCAGCCGTACCGCTTTGTCGTCCACCACCTCCAAAGTGGCGCTGTCAAAGCCGGAAATGTTGGCGCAGTCGTCTTCAGGGTCGTTGCAGTTCTCGAAGTAGAACACCATGTCGTCGGAGCTGACCGGGGTTCCGTCGCTCCAGGTGGCGTCGGCCCGCAGCCGGTACTCCACCACCAGGGGGTCTTCTTGGATGATTGTGGGGAGGGATTCGCAGAAGTACGGCTCGAAGGAGAAGTCGGGCCGGGTCCGCGTGCAGGTGGGCCACACCGCACGGATGACCTGGCGGCCGGCCAGGAGGTTGTCGCCCGCGGTCAGATTGTTGAAGTTGGTGAGCTCCTGCTCCAGCCCGATAACCACGCTGGTGTGCTCGTCTTCTGCCTGACTGGGGTCTTCGGCTTGCGTCGGTGCCGCCGCAGGCTGTTCACCGGTGGTCGGGGCCTCAGTGGGCGCTGAGGCATCCGGTGGAGGTGAATCGTTGTCGTTGCCGCAGGCTGCGGCTAGCAGAACCAGTGCCAGAAGGGCCGCGACCACTCGCGAATATCGATTGATCTTCGTGTGCTTTGTCATAGCAGGGTCAATTATGGCTGGCCTGATGGTCACGGGGGCAAAGAACCTTGTTCGCGGGATGTCGCTGGGGTCGATAGCATGGGAGCGAAGGGAACATATCCGGGTGCCCGGCGGTTGTAACCTCAACCGGTAGCGAAAGAGAGAGCGCAGTGACATTGGAAACCGTCCGCAACCCAGCGGCCCTCATCGAGATCACCGAGTTGGTGGATCGGCTGCTGGACGCCATCGATGGCGAGCTCACCAGCCGCTCCCGGGTGGTAGACGGACTGTTGGACCTGCGTCTCGCCGCTGCTGATCTTCCCGAGGTGGTCGCCCAAGTCGACGACTGCCTGGCCACGCTTCCCGGCAACACCACGGTGACCAACCTGTGGTGGATGGAGACGTTGGCCGACCTTCGCACGGCTGCCTCTAACTAGTTCCCCCCGGTTGGCGGCGGGTCCTGTCACCTACGGCGGCTTGGCCGTCGGAGCGGCCAAGTCCGCCTGCGGCGCCACCCCCCGCCAACCTCCGTTTTACCTCTTGCCGTGCTGAAGGATCGGCTGCACTGAAATAGGTGGGGGGATACGCTCAATAGGGAGCAGGAGGTGGCTGATGACGGTGACTGAGTCTTCGGTGGTGGGGAGCAGGTTGCTTCGGAAGGAGGATCCTGAGCTGCTTACTGGGGAGGCCCGGTTTGTGGATGATCTGGACCTCACGGGGGCATTGTGGGTGGCTTGTGTTCGGAGTCCTCATGCTCATGCTCGCATTCGGTCTGTTGACCTGAGTGGTGCGCTGGCTGCCGACGGGGTGGTGGCTGCTTATTCTGGGGCTGACCTGGCTGAGTATTGGGGGCCTTTGCCGTGTGCTTGGCCGGTGACCGATGACATGAAGAACCCGGCGCACCTTCCGATTGCGGTGGACAAGGCCAACTATGTGGGCGACGTGGTGGCAGTGGTGCTGGCCGATGATCGCTACGGGGCGGCGGATGCTGCCTCCCTGGTCGAGGTGGAGTATGAGCCACTCGATGCGGTGGTCGATCTTGAGGATGCGTTGGCCGACAGCCTGGTAATCCACGAGGATCTGGGTACCAATGCTTCCTACACGTGGGAGCTGACTCCCGATGCCGACGCAGTGGAGGCAGCGTTCTCCGCGGCTGCCCACGTGGTGTCGGAGCGCTACATCCAGCAGCGGCTGATCCCTGCGGCTATGGAGCCTCGGGGGGTGGTGGCGGTGCCTGCGCCGTTCGGAGGCGACATCACCATCTACTCGGCTACTCAGATTCCCCACATCCTCAAGGTCATGGTGGCCCTCACCTTGGGCCTGCCCGAGCAAAAAGTGCGGGTGGTGGCCCCCTCGGTGGGAGGCGGGTTCGGCTCCAAGCTGAACGTGTACGCCGAGGAGATCATGTGTACTGCTTTGGCGCTGCGCCACGGCGTGCCGGTGCGCTGGACCGAGGGCCGCTCCGAGGCCGCCGGGTCCACGATCCAGGGTCGGGGCCAAATCCAAGACATAGAGCTGGCCGCCGACGCCGAGGGCCGGATCAGCGCGGTGCGGGTGAAGCTGGTGGCCGACATGGGAGCCTACCTCCAACTGGTGACTCCCGGGGTGCCCCTGTTGGGTGCCTTCTTGTACCACGGCTGCTATGACATCCCGAACTACTCCTTCGTGTGCACGGGAGTGTTCACCAACATGACCCCCACCGATGCCTACCGGGGGGCGGGCCGGCCCGAGGCTACTTACGCCATCGAGCGGGCCATGGACTCGCTGGCCGCCGCGGTGGGGGTGGACCCGGCTGAGATCAGGCACCGCAACTTCATCGGCCCCGAGCAGTTCCCCTACGAGTCGGCTCCTGGGTTGATCTTCGACAGCGGCAACTATCCCCAGGCCCTGGAGCAGGCCCTGGAGTTGGTGGACTACGAAGGACTGCGGGCCCAGCAGGCCGAGCGGCGGGCCGCCAGCGATTCCCGACAACTGGGAGTGGGCCTGTCGAGCTACGTGGAGATGTGTGGTCTGGCGCCCAGCCGGGTGCTGGCCTCGCTGAATTATGCGGCTGGCGGTTGGGAGTCGGCCACCGTGCGGGTACTGCCCACCGCCAAAGTGCAGGTGGTGACCGGCACGTCGCCCCACGGCCAGGGCCATGAGACGTGCTGGTCGATGATCGTGGCCGATCAGCTGGGCGTCGATCCCGACGACGTGGAAGTGCTGCACTCCGACACCGCCATCTCACCGCTGGGGCTCGACTCCTATGGCTCCCGCTCTCTGTCGGTGGGCGGCACCGCGGTGTATATGGCGGCCGACAAGGTGATCGAAAAGGCCCGGCTGATCGCCGCTCACCAGATGGAGGCCAACGTGGAAGACTTGGAGTTCTCCGACGGCACTTTCCGGGTGAAGGGCCAGCCCGACGCCGAGATGCCGCTCGCCGCAGTGGCCTTCGAGGCATTCACCGCTCACAATCTGCCCGACGGCATGGAGCCCAACTTGGAGGGCCACATGACCTGGGATCCGCCCAACTTCACCTTCCCGTTCGGGACCCATGTGGCCGTGGTGGAGGTGGACACCGAGACCGGCGAGGTGGAGATGGTGGACTACGTGGCGGTGGACGACTGCGGCAACCAGATAAACCCAATGGTGGTGGAGGGCCAGGTCCACGGCGGCATCCTCCAAGGGGTGGCCCAAGCTCTGTGGGAGGAGGCCGCGTTCGACGCCGACGGCCAGCCCCGCAACGTGAGCTTCCTGGACTACCTGGTGCCGTCATCGGCCGAGACTCCGTCGTTCCGCACCGATTCCACGGTGACACCCAGCCCCACCAACCCGATGGGGGTGAAGGGCATCGGCGAGGCCGGCACCATCGCCTCCACTCCGGCGGTGATCAACGCCATCGCCGACGCACTGTCGCCCCTGGGAATCACCGATGTGGAGATGCCCGCCACGCCCGAACGGATCTGGGGACTGATCTCCGGTACCTAGCCCGACAGGGCAATGGCGGCGTTGATCAACCCGAGGTGGGAGTAGGCCTGGGGGTGGTTGCCGAGTAGGCGCTCGGTGGCGGGGTCGTATTGCTCGGGGAGCAGGCCGGTGGGGCCGCATAGGTCGAGGTAGCGGTCGAACAGTGCCCGGGCGTCGTCGAGTTGGCCGATGAGCACGTAGGCCTCGATCAGCCACGACGTGCAGATCAGGAATCCGCCCTCGGTGCCGGGCAGCCCGTCGTCGTGGCGGTAGCGGTACACCGTTTGGCCGTCGCGCAGCTCGCTCTCCACTGCTTTGAGGGTGGAAACGAAACGGGAGTCGTCGGGGGGCAGCAGCCCGCTCAAGCCGATCCACAACAGGCTGGCGTCTAGGTCAGTCGAGCCGTAGGCGGTGGTGTAGGAGCGGCGCTGCTCGTTCCACCCGTTCAAGATCACATCGGCGGCGATCCGGTGGCGAAGCGGGCTCCAGTACGAGGCCAGCTCGGGGTCGATGCGCTGGGCGATCTTGATGGCCCGGTCCACCGCCATCCAGCACATGACCTTGGAGTGGACGTGGTGGCGGGGCGGGCGGCGCTCCTCCCAGATGCCGTGGTCGGGCTCGTGCCAGCGGGAGGCCACCGCCCCCACCACCGCCTTGACCACCTCCCAGTGCTGGTCGGTGAGGGTCACTTGGGCCTCGCACAGCCGCCAGGCCAAGTCCACCACCGGGCCGAACACGTCGAGCTGCACTTGGTGCTCAGCGGCATTGCCGATTCTCACCGGGCGGCTCCCGGCGTAGCCGGCCAACTCGGGCAGCACCGCCTCGGGCAGGGCTTCGTCGCCAACCAGGGGATACACCGGGCGGAGCTGTTCGGGACCGGGGAGATGCTCTACCCGGTGCAGGATCCAATCGAGCAGGTGACAGGCTTCTTGGCTGCTGCCCAGAGCCAGCAGCGCGGCTGCGCTCATGCTGGCGTCTCGGGGCCAGCAGTAGCGGTAGTCCCAGTTGCGGACGCCGCCCATCACCTCGGGCAGGCTGGTGGTGGCGGCGGCCAGGATCGCTCCCGAAGGCTGGTGGCACAGTGCCTTGATCACCAGCGCGGAGCGCTCCGCTTCCTCGGCGGCCACCGACGGCAGCGTGAGCTTGTTTGTCCAGTCGCGCCAGTACTGCTCGGTGGCCTTGCGGCGATCGGCCTCCGCGGTATCCGACCAGCCGAACCGGCCGGGAACGCCTAGACGCAGCGTCATCTCCAGCGGCGCGCCGTCCAACTGGACGTGGGCTACTGCGGTCTGATGGGGGCCGTCGTCCACAATGTCCCAGCTCAACCCGGGTGCGGTCAGTATCATGGTCTCGGCGGCGCCGGTGATCTCCAAGCCGTCGTGGATCACGTGCAGGCCGGTGGGGGCCCGGCCGAAGTCCAAGCGGGGGGCGAACTCGATGTCGATTTTTCCGGTGCCCTCGATGACCCGGACCAAGGTGGTGCGGCCCGCCGACTTGAAGGGTCGCCCCCGGGAGCAGTCCAGGTAGTCGGTAACGGTCACATCTGACCACCGGGTCTCCACCACCATGGTGCCGTCCAGGTAGCGGTGGGAGATGGGCGGGCTGTCGTCATGGCGGCTGATGGAGAAATGCCCGGCTCGGGGGCCGCCGAGCAGTCCGGCGAACACCGCCGGTGAGTCGGCGCGAGGATGGCACATCCAATTCACCGAGGAGTCGGAGGTGACCAGCGCCACTGTCCGCTGGTCGCTGAGCAGGCTGTGGCGCTCGATGGCCAGGTCGTGTTCACCCATGAGCCACGCCCGCCGACGCTCGGCCACAAGGGCCAGCATCTGAGCCACCGACTGGGGGTCGTGCAGGCGGCCCCGGGCCAGGGTCGGCCCCGGGCCCACCTTCAGACCGAGGTCGGGGCCGGTCAGCCGGGCGAAGGCGTCCTCATCGGTCACGTCGTCGCCGGCGAAGATCACCGCTTCGGCCGAAACGTCGGTTCTCAGCCGGTCGAGGGCGTCGCCCTTGTTGAGGTCCAGCACCGACAGCTCCACCACCATCTTGCCGGTCTTGACGTGAACGCCGTCCCGGGAGCCTGGTCCGCTCAGCACGTCTTCTACCGCGATGGCCGCGATCTCGGGTTCGGCCTTGCGATAGTGGAAGGCGACTCCGGCTGGCTTGGGCTCGATGATGAACCCGTGGTCGCGCCGGGCGATGTCGTTCAGCTCCCCCAGTACCCGGTCGCGCAGGTCCCGCTGCTCGGGGGACAAGTCGTCGGCGAAGCCGACGTCGAACTCGGTTCCGTGGCTTCCCACCAGGTGGATCTCCTCGGGAAGTCGGCTCAGCGCGGCCAGATCCCGCAGCGCCCGTCCCGAGATCACTGCCACGTGGGTGTCGGGCATGGCGGCCAACTGGCGCAGCGCGGCCACCGACTCCCTGAGGGGCCGGGCTTCGTCGGGGTTGTCGATGATGGGGGCCAGCGTGCCGTCGTAGTCGCAGGCCACCAGCAACACCGGCACTCGGGCCAGCTCTCGCAGCCGGGCGTCCACTTCCTCGGCCGCCACGGTGGGGCTGGCCTCGTTCATTCGCAGGCCTCCAGGCGGGCCAGGAAGCGCTCGGCCCAGCGCTGGGCGGTATTCGACCGCACCACCCGCCGCATGGCTCGCATGGCCGGAACGGTGTCGGCGGCGGCTCGATGGGCGGCGGCCTCCATGGCGGTTTTCAGGCCCTCGATGTCGTGGGGGTTGATCAGCTCGGCGGTTCGCAGCTCCTGGGCCGCCCCGGTGAATTCCGACAGCACCAGCACTCCGGTGTTGTCGGGGCGGGAGGCCACGTATTCCTTGGCCACCAGGTTCATGCCGTCGCGAAGAGGGGTCACCAGCATGATGTCGGCGATCAGGTACATGGCCACCAGCTCTTCGATGGGCTGGCTCTGATGGAGATAGTGGACCACCGGACGGCCCATCACCCCGAAGTTTCCGTTGACGTCGCCCACCATCTGCTCCACCTCTCGGCGGACCTCGGCGTAGCCGGTGACCTGGGAGCGGCTGGGCTCAGCGATCTGCACCAATACGCAGTCGTCCACCGAAAGCCGCCCCTCGGCCAACAGCTCCCGGAAGGCCCGCAGCCGGACCTCGATTCCCTTGGTGTAATCCAGGCGGTCGACTCCCAGCAGCACCGTGCGGGGCGACCCCAAGGTCTGGCGGATTTCTGCCGCTCGGGCCTGTACCGCCGGGTCGGCGGCCAAGCCCGCGATCCGGTCGGTGTCAATGCCGATGGGGAAGGCTCCCGCCTGGCTGGTCCGGCCGTTGTGCTGGATCACTCTTCCGGTGGTCTTGGCGCCGGTGATTCGGTTTACGGCCCGGCAGAAATTGTCGGCGCCCAGCGGGGTTTGCAGGCCGATCAAATCGGCGCCCAGCAAGCCGTCGATGATCTCGACCCGCCACGGCAGCCGGATGTACAGCTCGCGGGCCGGGAAGGGTATGTGGAGATAGAACCCGATCCGCAGATCGGGCCGCGCTGCACGCAGCAGGCCGGGAACCAGCAGTAGGTGGTAGTCGTGGATCCAAACCGTGGCGCCGGGGGCGGCGAGGTCGGCCACGGTGGCGGCGTAGCGCTGGTTGACGGTTCGGTAGGCATCCCACCAGGTGCGGTGATACTCGGGAGGCACCAGGGCGTCGTGGAACAGGGGCCACAATGTGGCGTTGGAAAACCCCTCGTAGAACAGCTGGAGCTCTCCCTGGCTGACCCCGACCGGATGGCACTGGAAGCCGTCTACCTCGAATGGGTCAGTTCCCGGGCCGGGAACGCCCGTCCAGCCCGCCCACACCGCGTCGGGATTGCCCGACATGACCGGCCGCAGCGCCGATACCAGCCCACCGGGGCTGGGAACCCACTTGGCCGTCTCGCCCTCCCACACCCGCCTCACCGGAAGGCGATTGGCCGCGACAACAAAGCTCCACTTCTGTTCACCGGCGACCATTTGGCCAAAATATCGCGCTGCCAACCGAGAGCAGAGGTTGTTATGCTGATCGGCGAGGTGGCCCCGTCCCGGCTGGCCGAGTCCGGTTGTGACCTACCTCATGCCGAGACGGGGCCACTCCTTACGTTATCGGGCAAGTGCGACGTTTCACCTAAATGAATGTAAATAGGTGAAATCAGTCGAGAACCAGCAGCTGGTCGGGCAGCTCGCGGTCGTCGGCGACGTCGATCACCACTCGTCTGAGGGTGCCGGTGAAGGGGAACTGGCCGGTGGTGCGAGGACTGGGGGACGGGGCTTTGGTGAAGCCTACGCTGATGCCCACCGCGTGGATGTGGGTGTTGTGGGTGATGGGCATGTCCACCGAGGCGGCTTCCATGCCGTTCACTAGCAGCCGGGTTGTACCGGCGTAGCTGCCGGTTCGCTCGAAGGCGGCGGTCACCGTAACCGTGCCGGTGGGCAAGGGCTCGGTCTCGGCCACGAAGTGCTCCCAGGCCATGTTGTAGTCCCACACCAGCCGCCCGTCCTGGATGAACAGGGAGAACCCCGACGCCACGTCGCCGCAGGCCACCAGGGTGCCGTCGTCGCCGTCGGCCCGGGTCAGCTCCGCAGTGATCTCATAGGACACGTTCTTGAGGTCGGGGCAGCCGTCGCTGGGGATGTAGGCCCCGTCGTAGTACACGAATCGGGACCGAGTGGTGATGGGCCGGGGCTTGGGCACGTGGAACCGCTCCAGAATGCGGTCGTCGAGGGGCAGCACCTGATAGTCGCGGGCCGCCTCCCACCAGCGGTCGATCAAGGCGGCCAGTCGCTCGGGCTCGGCCTCGGCCAGGTCTCGGGCCTCCGAGAAGTCTTGATCGAGGTGGTACAGCTCCCAGCGGTCGTCGTCGAAGCTCTCTCCCTGGATATGGCGGGTTACCGCCTTCCACCCGTCGACCCACATGGCCCGGTGGCCGAGCATTTCGTAATACTGCTCAGGCTTGGCGGTGGGGGCCTCAGCGTCGGTGAAGGAGTACACCATGCTGGTGCCCTCAATCGGCATCTGGTTGACCCCGGCCATATCGGCGGGGGGCTCGAGGCCGATGGCCTCCAACAGCGTGGGGGTGATGTCGCTCACATGGTGGTACTGGGTGCGCACTGCCCCGGTGTCGGAAATCCCGGCGGGCCAGGAGATGATGAGCGGATCCCGCACCCCTCCGGCGTGGGTGTTCTGCTTGTACCACTTGAGCGGGGTGTTGCCGGCCATGGCCCACCCCATGGGGTAGGCCATCCACGAGTTGGGTCCGCCGATCTCGTCGATGTCGGC
>JAJECA010000013.1 GCA_022822265.1 Acidimicrobiia bacterium
GGCGAACACCTCGTGATCCTCGGTGAGTGTGATGCAGGCGGCCAGCATCTCATTGGGAAGGGCCGGGTTGAATCCGGCGATGTACGGCTCCAACGACCGGCCGTAGATGCCGCCTTCGGCATTGACTGCGCCGGTAAGGGCGTCCCACACCGGTTCGGGGTCGCCGAAGAAGCCGAAGCCGAACAAGGAGACGTCCCAGAAGCCGACACCGATCCGGATGGTGTCCTCGGTGACGCCCCGGAAGCTGGCGGTGAGCACGATCGGCGTGGGCTCGGGAGTGGGCTCCGGCGTCGGCTCAGAGGGCTCGCCGTCGCTGGCGGGCTCTTCGGGAGCCTCCGCGGCCGGTTCGGGCTCGTCGTCATCTGCCGCTGGCTCGCTGGGAGCTTCTTCGGCTGGCTCGGCCGGTTCGGCCGCCGGCTCTTCGGCTGCCGCGGTCGGTGCCTCCTCAGCCGCGGGCTGGTCCTCGCCGCCACCCCCGGTGGTGCAGGCGGTGGCGAACACCGCCAGCGCCAGTAGCAGTGCCATCAACGTTTGTCGGTATCTCATCGCTTTCCCCCTGATCCCGTCGCCGTTGCATGCAAAATATACCAGTGGTAGAAAAATTGTCCAGAAGATGTTTGAAAGAGGGTCTCATGGCTGATGTCCAAGCGCTGGTAGCCGATCTGACGCTGGAGGAGAAGTGCCGGATGGTGGTGGGTGAGAGCCCGTGGACCATTCCCGGCTGTGAGCGGCTTGGGATTCCCGGCTGGTGTGTTAGCGACGGGCCGGTCGGGGTGCGGGGCCGGACCATGGGGCCGGGCCTGGTAGTGCCCGGGCCGTCAGCCATTGCCGCCACCTGGAATCCCGCTCTGGTCCACGAACTGGGCCAAGCTCTGGGCACCGAGGCCACCGACCGAAAGGTCGACATGATCCTCGCCCCCACGGTCAACCTCCACCGCTCTCCGAGGGGCGGCCGTCATTTTGAGAGCTACAGCGAGGATCCTGAGCTGAGCTCGCGCATCGCAGTGTCGTACATCACCGGCGTCCAGTCCCAGGGGGTGGGCGCCTGCGTCAAGCACTATGTGGCCAACGACCAAGAGCACGAGCGCTTCACCATCAACGTCGATGTCGATGAGCGGAGCCTGCGGGAGATCTATCTCCCCCCGTTCGAGGCCGCCGTCAAAGAAGCCGGGGTCCGCTCCGTAATGGCCGCTTACAACTTCGTCAACGGCCACCACGCCTGCGCCCAGCCGGATCTGCTGATCGCCATATTGAAGGAAGAGTGGGCATTCGACGGCTTCGTGGTCTCCGACTGGGGCGCCATCAAGGAGACCGTGGCGCCCGCTCTCCACGGGCTCGACTTGGAGATGGCCGGTCCGGGCCGATGGTGGGGAAAGGGCCAGCTTCAAGAGGCGGTCGAAGCCGGAAAAGTGGACGAATCGCTCATCGACGACAAGGTGAGCCGCATTCTCGGCTTCCTGCACTGGGCTGGTCGCCTCAACACGCCCACCGACCACGACGAGGCCAGCATCGAACGTCCTGAACACCGGGAGTTGGCCCGCCGCGCCGCCGCAGAGTCGATGGTGCTGGTTCGCAACCAAGGCGGCCTCCTGCCGCTGGCCGGCGACGGCACGGTGGCGCTCATCGGCGCAGCCGCGGCCGATACGGCCTTGCTGGGCGGCGGCTCGGCCAGCTTGATTCCTCATCGCACAACCTCGGTGCTGGAGTCGCTGGGGGAGCGGCTCGGCCCGAGGTTGATCGGCCACGCCACCGGTCTCGAGATGCGCCGTAACGCCGACGCCGTCCCCAGGTCTTGGATTCCCGACGGCGTGAGCTTCGAGCTCTACAACAGCATTGGGTTCGACGGCGAACCGTTCGAGACTCTCACCCGGCCCCTGCCGTTCAATGCGTGGATCGGCGACAATTGGCCCGAAGACTGCGACACCTTGTCGGTGCGACTGGAGTTCACCATGACGCCCGAGCAGTCCGGGCGGCACCGGTTGTGCGCTCTCGGCTTCGCCCATGCTCGCCTGTATGTCGACGGCCAGCTGGTGGCCGACAACCAGATCGACGGGTTCGGCGCCGGCCTGGGCCTGCACGGCGGCCACGGGTATCTGCACCTGGAGGCCGGCCAGCAATACCACCTCCGCCTCGACCACGTCCCCAGAGAGAGGCGCCAGTGGGTGTGCATAGTGGACGTGGGGGTGGAGCTGGCCGACATGGATCGCGAGCAGGGCTTGGACGAAGCCGCCGCGCTGGCCGCCCAGGCCGATACCGCGGTAGTGGTAGTCGGCTCCAACGCAGAATGGGAGTCGGAGGGCGGCGACCGGGACTCGATCGAGCTGCCCAACCAGCAAGACGAGCTGGTGGAGCGAGTGCTCGACGCCAACCCCAACACGGTGGTGGTGCTCAATTGCGGCGCCCCGATGACCCTGCCGTGGCTCGACCGGGCCAAAGCAGTGCTGTTGGCCTGGTACCCGGGCCAGGAGGCGGGGGAGGCCATCGCCGATGTACTGGTTGGCGACGCCGATCCCGGGGGGCGGATGCCCACCAGTTGGGCCTGGCGGGAGCAGGACACGCCCGCCTATCTGAACTACCCCGGCGAGGCCGGCGTGGTGCGCTACGGCGAGGGGATTTTCGTCGGCTACCGCTGGTACGACGCCCGGGACATCCAGCCGATGATCCCCTTCGGACACGGCGGCTCCTACACCACGTTCGAGTGGGGCGAGCCTGAGGCCAGCGGCGAGGGCACCCAGCGCACCGTGACGGTTCCAGTCACCAACACCGGCCAGCGCCGAGGCAGCGAGGTGGTGCAGGTGTACGTGGCCCCACCCTCCAGCGGGGTACCGAGACCCCCCAAAGAGCTGGCCGGATTCGCCAAGCTCACCCTCGACCCCGGCGAAACCGGTACTGCGGAGGTCACCCTCAACGAGCGCTCGTTCGCCCGCTGGGATCCCGGGATTAACGATTGGGTGGTCGACTCCGGCCAGTACCGACTGGTAGTGGCCGCCTCTGCCACCGATCTCCGCTCATCCAAAGCCATTGGGCTGCTGGCCGGGGTCAACTCCACACGGCGCTTATAGGAATCGCCCAGAGGCGGTCGCCGAGTTGGAATGAGCGGGGGCCGGTGTGGAGTACGATTCCGGCTAGGAATCGGTCGTCGATGCTGTCGCGCAACCAGGCCAGATGACGGGCGTCATCGCTTGCGGGCGCAGCGGTGGCTTTGATCTCGATCCCGATGATGTGCTGGGCGTCGAGTTCGGCGATTACGTCGATTTCGTGGCGTCCGTGATGTTGGCGTAGGTGGTACAGGCGGCAGCGGTGCTCGCTTACGGTGGCCTGGGCCCGCAGTTGGGCGACGACGAAGGTTTCCAGCAGGCGCCCGAGCAGGTTTGCGTCGCGCATGACTGTCTCATGGGTGGCCCCGGTTATAGAGGCCAAAAGCGATGAGTCGATGAGTTGCCGTTTGGGGGCGAGGGTCAGGCGCTTGAGCCGGTTCGAAGTCCATGCCGGCAGCTCGTCGATGACATAGATCCGGCTGAGCAACTCGTGATAGCCCAAGGCGGTCTGCCGATTGATGTTGGCTGCGCGGTAGAGGGTGGTGTCGTCCACAAGGCCGCCCGAGTGGAGAGCATACGCCTCGAAGTACCGGCCTAGTCTGACGCTG
Source organism: Acidimicrobiia bacterium (assembly GCA_022822265.1). Taxonomy (GTDB): domain Bacteria; phylum Actinomycetota; class Acidimicrobiia; order Acidimicrobiales; family Bin134; genus Poriferisocius. Next base: position 3,647 of record JAJECA010000013.1, read on the forward strand.
TCGTGGCCGGTACCTGCCATTTGAACATCGCGGGTCACGATCTCCTCGGTGTAGGTGTCGAGCCAGCCTCGGCGGGCCGGGGGGGTGAGCGATAGAGCCGCTTGGGGGAAGCCGCCTCGCAGTGCCATGTCTAGGTAGTGCCTCAAGTTCAGCTGTTCGTCCGGGGCGTCGGTTGGGGTGTTGGCGGCGATCCGGTCGACGAAAGGGGTCGTCGGGGTTCCAAGTTGCTCATCTACGGTCATGGGATACATGGCGATGCGAGTCACCCGGCCCGTGCCTGGCCATGTCTTGGCTTCGACCTCGGCTCTCACCGATCCCGTAAGGATGAACCGGCCTGGTCGCGGCTGGGTGTCGCAGGCTCGTTTGACCGCGCCGAGCACTTCGGGCACTTCTTGCCACTCGTCGAGAAGAACCGGCTCGGGCAGGCCGTCTAGGGCGGTATCGGGGTCAGCGGCAACGACCGCCGCCTCAGCAGGGCGGTCTAATCGTATGACCGTGCGGGCGTGCCGTAGGGCGGTGGTCGTCTTTCCCGATGCCCGCGGCCCAACAATCGCCAAAGCGGGCAGCTCCGTGAGGAACTTTGCGATCAACCGGTCTGCCAACCGCTCCCTATACTCAACCACCATCATAGACTAGCGGTTTTCGACATCTGATACTGACGGTTTTCGACACCTGATACTGACGGTTTTCGACACCGCTACGAGCCCTTGGGCCGCCGATGTCCTCTTGTACGACCTGGCCGACCGAGGCTGAGAGCGACAACTACGGCGCGGTCGACACCACCGAGTCTTCGAAGCCGAACACGCGTGCTGCATTGCCTCCCAGAACCTGGGCTGCGCTTTCGGGGTCGACGCTGGCGAAGTGGTCGGCAATCAATGCCCGGGAATCGGGATAGGTGCTCTCGGGGTGCGGATAGTCGTTGCCCCACATCAAGGGTTCAGGGCCGGTGAGAGCGAGATTGTTGAGGGCGACAGGGTCGCTCTGGAAGGTGGCGTGGATCTGGTTTCGGATGTAGTGGCTTGGGAGCTCGGCAAGCTTGGGCTTCGCCCACCCCGCGTGGTCCCGGTAGTACTCGTCGAGGGTGTGCATCGTCCATCCGATCCAGCCGCCGTTCACCTCCACCATGACGACGTGCAGGTTGGGATGGCGTTCGAGCACCCCTGAGCACGACAGGAGCGCAGCGGCGCGGGGACCCATGCTCTGTGTGGCCAGGAGGTTCGCGGTCGAGGACCCCCAGCCGCGATACATGACCATGTCGTGGCCGCTGCCTTGGTGCATGGCGACTGGAAGCCCGATCTCATCTAGGCAGTCCCAGAGCTTCTCCCATTGGGGCATGTTCCATTCCGGGGTGCCCACCAGGGGCAACATGATCGACCCGAAGCCCTGCGCCACCGCCCGCTGGGCATCCTCGATGCAGTGGTCGACGTCCCAGATCGACATCATTGCCGCGCATTTCACCCGGGGCGACGTCCCGACCAGACGCTCGGCAACCCAGTCGTTGTATATGTGGCAGCAGCGCCGACCGAGATCGCCATCGCTGAGTCGCCATACGTACAAGCCGATTGTGGGGTAGATGACCTCACCGCGTATGCCATCGATGCGCATCATCTCTAGCCGATGCTCGATTGTGGCCATGGACCAGCGCCGGTCCTCCTGCTCTTCGGCCGCGGCGGGATTCATGTTCCACCCGAGGTCGCTCCCGTCAAGCACCAGGGTGTACCCCCCGTGCTCGTCGATCTCGATCCGACGGGGGGCGCGGTCGCGGAATCCTTCGGGCAGCCGGTCATACCAGAGGTCGTGGGGCTCGTCGACGTGGCAATCAGCCGAAACGAGAGGCGGAATCTCGCTGAGACTCATCAGCACTCCTAAGGTCATGGGGCACTCGGGCCGCCCTTCGGCTCGCAGGCCAGTCAAACATGCAACCCAGACAATAGGACAGCTACCGTTGAATTGTACATACTGAGGAAGAGTGAAGGATGCGACTCGGACTTGAGAACGACCAGCAGCTCCTCGTAGACAGCTTCGACGAGTTCTTCGCCCGCGAGTCCAGCCCCGACCGGGTGCGCGCCGCTGAAGCCGCCGGATTCGATTCCGGGCTGTGGAGCGCGCTGGCGGCAACAGGCGCCTTGTCAATGCGCGTTCCCCCCCACCTCGGCGGTGGCGGTGCCCCGCTGTTCGACACCTGCCTCGTCCTCGAACGGGCTGGCCGCCACCTCGCCACCGGTCCAGTGGCGGGCGCAATCGTCGCCGGCAGCCTTCTGGCCGCTTCCGGTGGGGGCGACTACCTCAGTACCGCCGTCGATGGCTCTTCGGTGGTCACGTTCGTACCGGTCCAGCTCGACGCTGATGTTTCAAGGGTGCTGGTCGAAGGCGGGGCCCATGCCGACGCGGTGATCCTCTGGCGAGGCGACCACCTGGTTCTCGTCGCTCGACCCGAAGCGGTCGATCCTGTCGGCGATATCGGTGCCGGCGGATTCGCGTGGTGGCCGACGGAGGGCGGCACCGCGCTCGCCATCGGGCCGGAGGCCTGCCGGCTAGCGGCCGCGGGGGTTGCCGAGTGGCGCATCCTCACCGCGGCGGCCTTAGTGGGATTGGCCAAGCGATCACTCGAACTCGCCGCCGAGTATGCGTCGCAACGGATCCAGTTCGACCGAGTCATCGCAACCTTCCAGGGGATCGCCCATCCCCTCGCCGACGCGGCCACCGAAGTCGAGGGCGCCCGACTGCTGGTGTGGGACGCAATCTGGCGGGCAGGACAAGGCCAACCCGATGCCGCCGCCACGTTCTCGATGGCCTTCGCTTGGGCTGCGGAAGCCGCCACCCGGGCCACGGGAACTGCCTTGCACACCTTCGGCGGCTACGGCCTCGCCCTCGAATACGACGTGCAACTTCATCAGCGCCGGGCCAAGGCATGGGCCGCCGCCGCCGGTGATCCGAGGGCGACCCTGCTCGACGTCGCCGACGGCCTGTGGGGCGACGCTTCTGCGCCGCTGCCCGAGGTCGGCGAGGTTCCCATCGATTTCGGCCTCGGCGAAGAGGCCGAAGCATTCCGACAGCAGGTGAGGAAGTTCCTGGCCGATCACCCTCCCGCCTCCTACGAATGCGACATCCGGGGGGGCTGGGACGGCCACAGCGTTGAGTTCCACCGGGCGCTTGCCTCCGCCGGCCTGGCATTTGCGAACTGGCCGGCCGAGTACGGCGGTCTCCAGAAAGGACCGTACGAGATGACCGCAATGCTCCAAGAGCTCTACAGCAGCGGGGTTTCCCTCCACCCGATCGCCAACGCTCAAATGGTGGGCCAAACAATTCTGCGCTTCGCACAGCCGGAACTGCTCGACGAGGTCATGCCCAAGCTGTGCCGCGGCGAGGTCATCATCTGCCTCGGCTACACCGAACCGGAATCAGGATCAGACGTTGCGGCCGCCAAGACCCGAGCGGTCCGTGACGGCGACGAGTGGGTGATCGACGGCCAGAAGATGTTCACCAGCGGGGCGGACATCTGCCAGTACGTCTTCTTGCTCACCCGCACCGATCCGGATGCGGCCAAGCACAAGGGACTCACCATGTTCCTTGTTCCCCTGAACAGCGAGGGCATCGAAATCCACCCCATCCACACCCTCAGCGGCGAGAAGACCAATGCCGTTTTCTACACCGGCGTTCGAGTGCCCGACCGCTACCGCATCGGCGAGGTGAACGGCGGCATGGGCGTGATCGGGTACGCACTCGAGATCGAACATGGCGGGGGCGGCGTGGGTCTCTTCGCCCGAGCCCATGCCGATGCCCTCGACGCCGCCGTCGAATGGGCCCGAACGAACATGACCTACGGAGAGGCAATTCTGTTAGATCCCGTCGTCCGCACCCGTCTCGCCCGGGTGGCAACCCGGGCCCGCATCTCCGCTCTGTTCAACCTGCTATCGCTGTGGCGCGGAGCCGAGGGGCGGCCCAATCGCGGCGAAGGCCCAATGTCGAAGCTCTTCAGCGCCGAGGCCTACATCGAAGACTCAAGCGACCTCGTAGACCTAGCCGCACCCGAGTCGCTGGTGAGCGCCGGTTCGGCTGGGGCCCTGTCCGACGGTGAGCTTGAGTTCGGGTACCGGCTCTCGGCGGCAACGAGCATCTACGGCGGTTCGAGCGAGATCATGCGCAGCATCATCGCCGAGGCCGTGCTCGGAATGCCCCGCAGCCGCAACTGACATCAGCGAACAACGAGACGGTGCTGTTTCATGGACCCTACGCGACGAGTGTGACAGAGTAACAGCACTCGCTCTCTTGTTCGACCGAGGCAGAGACCAGCACCGAGGAGTCTGCGCCATGCCCTCAGCCGTCGTCACGACCGACACCGACGTGTTCACCTCGTCGGCGGCTTATGCCGACGTGGAGGGTTGGCACGAGACCGTGACCCCGTTGCGACGGGCGGCGCCGGTGGTGCGGCTGGAGGGAACGGGCATCGAGCCAGTTTGGGCTGTGCTTCGCCTCGCCGAGGTGCTAGAGGTCGAACGCCTCAATGAGCTGTTCACCAATGCGCCCGCGTGCTCGGTCAGCCAGGCCCGCGGGGTTCTTTCCACCGGCTACCAACAGCCACCGATGAAGACGCTGGTAGAGATGGACGGCGAGGAGCACCAGGCCCACCGGTTGGTGGTCAATCAGTGGTTCCTTCCCGGAAGCATCCGCCGCCTCGACGCCGCGATCACGGAGCGGGCCGAGGATGCGATCGCCGACATGCGCCGACTCGGCGACTCGTGCGACTTCGCCCAAGACATCGCTCTGCGCTATCCGCTCCGCGTCATCATGTCGCTCTTCGGCGTCCCCGACGACGACTACGACACCATGCTGCGTCTCACCCAAGCGCTCATGGAGGCCCATGACCCCGACTCGGAGGGATTGGGCCCCGAGACGATGATCGAGTTCTACGAGTACTTCCGGGTCTTGGCCGAGAACCGCAGAGCCGAACCGCGCGACGATTTGGCGAGCCTCATCGCCAACGCCGAAATCAACGGTGAACCGGTAGGAGACCTCGGTGCCTTCGGCCTCTACCTCATCGTTGCCACCGCGGGCCACGACACCACCAGCGGTGCGGTGGCCGGGGGGATGGATGCTCTGATCAACCACCCAGAGCAACTTGAGGCGCTCCGGCGTAATCCCGGCCTCATAGCCAACGCGGCGGAGGAGATCATTCGCTGGGTGAGCCCGGTGAAGCACTTCCTGCGGACCGCTCAGACCGACTATGAGCTTGGGGGAGTGCAGATCCAAGAGGGCGACCGCGTCCTCCTCTCGTACCCGTCAGCCAACCGAGACGAGCTCATGTTCGACAATCCCATGTCATTCGACGTCGCACGCCCCAACGCCGATCGGCACATCGCATTCGGCTTTGGGCGCCACCATTGCCTCGGGGCCCACTTGGCCCGCCTCGAGGTCGCGAAATTCTTCGAGCTGCTGATCCCCCGCCTCCAGAGCGTGGAGGCCGCCGGGCCCTGCCAAAATTTGAAATCAAGCATGGTGAGCGGTCCCATCAGCCTCCCGATCACCTACCAGATGCGCTGAGCCCGCTCGGATTGAGCCTCACGGGTGAACAATCACACTCTGAGTGTTCTGTTGTTCCATTGAGCCCCCAAGCACTACCCTCGACGGAATGGACCTGGAGCTGGGGCCTCACCACGCGCAGCTGCGCGAGGATGTCCGCGCCTTCCTCGACGAGCATTGGCCCGCCGATGACGAAAAGGCGTTTCGTCGGCACGCGATCGACCGGGGCCTCATCTATCGGCACGTGCCTAGGGAATACGGCGGCTCCGAGCAGCCCACCGACCCGGTCGCCGACGACATCATCGAGCAAGAATTCACCGCTCGACGCGCCCCACTGGGGATAGTCGGCGAGGGGCCCGACATGATCGTGCCCACGCTCCTCTCCCAGGGCACCGAGGAGCAGCGTCGAGAGTTCATCGCGCCCACCTTGCTGGGCGACATCATCTGGTGCCAGGGATACAGCGAGCCCAGCGCCGGCAGCGATCTTGCATCCCTCAAGAGTCGGGCTGAACTCGACGGGGATGAGTGGGTGATCCATGGACACAAGGTTTGGAACACGGGAGCGCGCAACGCCCACTGGATGTTCGGCCTGTTCCGAACCGAACCCGAGATTCCCCGCCATGGGGGTCTGACCTTCCTCCTGATACCCATGGACCAGCCGGGGATCGAGGTGCAGCCGATCAAGGCGATGACGGGCCATCAAGAGTTCAACGAGGTCTTCCTCGAGGGCGCTCGCACCCTGGTGCGATACACCGTCGGCGGGCGGGGCAACGGCTGGGCCGTGTCGCGCAGTCTTCTGGTTCACGAGCGAAATCTCATGGGTTTCCGCTCCCAGCAGCTCTTCAACAACATCGTCGACCGGGCCAGAGACACCACCATCGACGGCGGGCCAGCGCTTGAAGACGGCGCGCTCCGCCGCACTCTGGTCGACCTTGAAGCCGACCTGTTAGCGGCCCGCTACTCCCGCTATCGAGCCCTTTCCAACGCCGAGCGGGGAAACGACCCGAACGCGGCGCTGGCCGGGGTGGTAAAGAAGCTCCATGCCACTGGCCTGGTCAAACGATTGGTCCAAGTCGGCATCGATCTGGCCGGAGCCGATGAGGCCCTGCGCGATCCTGGCGACGCAACGGTCGATCTCGGCCGGGCCAATGAACCGGGAGGATGGGCCCTGAACTACATGTACACCCACGCGGTTGCCATTGGCGGAGGCGCGCCCAACATCCAGCGCAACATAATTGGTGAGCGCGGACTGGGACTTCCCCGCGACCTGCGCACGCCAGCAGTCGAAACCGCTCGAACATCAAACCCGAACCGCGGAGATGGCCCCTCATGATGACTGGAGACGAGTACCGCGCGTCGCTGCGCGATGGCCGACGGATCTACTACGACGGCGAGCTCGTCGAAGACGTGACGACCCATCCTCGAATGCAGGGCTCGGTCGACCTCATCGCGGCGGGCTACGACACCTATGCCGATTCTGGCCCGGAGGCCTTCGCCGAGGCCTACGAAGCACCGCGCTCGTCGGAAGAACTGCGCGAGCGACTTGAGCTTCTCACCAAATGGGATACGTCTCTTGTCACCACCCTGGAGAGCCTGAACGCCTTGCGTACCGCGGCGGGCCGCATGGGAGACGATGTCTACAGCAACCGCATCGAGGACTACATCGCCTGGTGCCAAGAAAACGACGTTCGCTGCGTCCAGACCATCAGCGACGCCAAGGGCCACCGGAACCTTTCACCAGCCAAACAGGACGACCCCGACGTCTACACCCGCATCGTGGAGGAACGCGCCGATGGCATCGTCATCCGAGGTGCCAAGCTCCACATATCGGCCGCCGCGGTCACCCATGAAATGGTGATCATGCCCACCAAGATGATGCGCCCGGGGGAAGAGCAGTGGTCGGTGGCATGTGCGGTGCCGATGAATGCGCCGGGAGTCATCGTGCTCAACACCACCGTGTCGCCCCGCCTCGATGAACTCGACGAGCACCCCTACAGCCGGACCCGATCCATGCCTGAGGGATTCGTGGTCTTCGAGGACGTATTCGTTCCGAACGAGCGCGTGTTCCTCTGCGGAGAGGTCGAGCATTCCGCGACCTTCGCCCATTCGCTGGGGCTGTGGCAGCGAGCCGGGGGCATTGCCCACATGGCTGAGAACTACGACATACTCGTCGGCCTGGCTCGCCTGCTGGCCGAGGCCAACGGCACCGAGCGCATCAACCACATCAAGGACAAGATCGCCGAGATGGTGATCCACGCCACCCTGGTTCGAGCGGGGTTTGAGGCCGCAGTCACCAACGTCTCCACCACCCCCGAGGGGTGGGTCACCCCGAACGAGCTCTACACGAATGCGGCGAAGTATTTCGGCGCCAAAGAGTTTCCTCGCATGCTCAGCCTCATCCACGACATCGGAGGCGGGTCGATCGTCACCGCCCCGCTTCCCGGCGATCTCGCCAATCCGGAGACCCGGCCACTGGTGGAGAAGTACATGCGAACGATGGAGGGGGTATCCGGTGAATACCGCACCAGGCTCTTCCACGCCGTGCGCGACATGACCGCCAGCGATTTCGGCGGCTGGTGGCAGGTGGCCGTGAACATCAGCGGTGCTGGCCTCCATGCGCAGAAGCTCGTCACCACCAAGCACTACGACATGGAACACGCGAAGGCTGCCGCCCGCCGCGCCGCGGGTCTCGACGACTGAAGGTACAGGCTTTTCGTGCACTTCGGGCTCACCGATGAACAACTGATGATGCAGGACACGGTGCGGGCGGTGCTCGAGTCGGAATGCCCACCGCTGGCGATCCTGGAACAGCTCAAGACCTCATCGGAGATGGCCGGTCCGTGGTCGACGCTTTCTGAGATGGGCGTACCGGGCCTTCTTGCCCCGGAGAAACTTGGCGGTGGCGGTTTCGAGCTGCTCGATGCCGCGCTCGTGGCCGAAGTCAGCGGTGAGGGGGCACTACCCGGGCCGCTGCTCGGCCACCAGCTCGCCATGCTCGCCATCATCGGTGGAGGAAGCGACGAGCAAAAGGAGCGATGGGTGCCCTCACTGGCCTCCGGCGAACGAGTAGGCACTGTTGCCTGGGCCGAGATGGGCGACCGCTGGGACCCTGGGTCGTGGACAGTGCGCCTCGAGAATGATCGGCTTCATGGGCAGAAGGCCCACGTCCCGGCCCCCGTACCGTCGGGTTTGGTGGTGGTCGGCACCGCGCCGGGTGGACTGGCGGTGATCGACGACGCATCGACCGGCGTGGATCTCCGCGATTTCGACGGCATCGACCGCACCCGACCCTTGGTTGAAATGCAGTTCGACGGTGCGGTCGCTGAGGTGCTGCCGGGAGGGCCCGACGCGGCCCATCACCTCCGAGATGCCGGATGCGTCCTTTTGGCCGCCGATGCCTTCGGGTGTGCCTCGCGGATCATGCGCGAGACCATCGACTACCTGTCGGAGCGGGAGCAGTTCGGCACCCGGCTGACCCAGTTCCAGGGCATCAAACACGAATTGTCCAACATGGCGGTCGAACTGGAGCCGACCCGGGCGCTCTGGTGGTATGCCGCCCACGCGCTGGATCACGTCCCAGATGAGGGGCCTAGGGTCGCCGCCATTGCGAAAGCCACGATCGGCGACCGCGCCATGCGCATAGCCCGGGCTTGTGTCGATCTCCACGGTGCCATCGGCTATGCGTGGGAGACCCCGATCCACCTCTGGTACAAGCGCATCATGTTCGACCGGGCCTTTCTCGGTGGAAGCGGGTATCACCGCGACCGCGCCGCCGAACTGGCCGCCTGGTGACCCGGTAAGTCGGCAATCTCGACCCCAACCGGCACCACACCGGTGCGGACCAGATCAGCACCGACATGGCGGGCGAGCTCCACCGATCGGCCGAGAACGGCGTCGATCGTCAGCGCCCGGTGATACCAGCCGTGGTGGGGGTGTTCCTCGGTGAATCCGATGGCGCCAAGGGCCTGGAGGGTTTCTTTGCCCACGCGTCGGCCGACCCGGCCGGCTATGAGCTTGGCCAGCGTGGTTGGTACCGGTGCCAGGGTCCTCGATGCGGTATCGCACACCTCGCGCAGCGAGGTCCGGGCAATGTGGGCCTCGGCAAGCATGAACTGCACGGCTTGGAAGCTATTGAGCGGAGCACCGAACTGCTCGCGGTCGGCGGTGTGCTGGGCGGCAGCTTCGAACATGGCGTCGACCGCGCCCAGCGTCTCGCAAGCCAGCGCCCAACGACCGAGTGCCGTGGCTCGCTCCACGGTTTCGGCGTCGAACGAGATCGCGGCCGACGTATCAGCGACTCCCGCTACGAGGCGGTCTTTCGACAAGAACTGAACGTCATCCAGCCACGAGACCGCTTCCGCGTCGACGGCGATCCAACCATCGGCCGAGTCCAGTACGATCGTCGATGCGCCGGTGGCCGCCGCGTCGACGATCACCCGGGTCGATTGGCCACCGAGGTTCTCCGTGGCCAAGGCGAGTGTCACACCTTCGCCGAGGACCGACGAGAGCAGGGTGGCGAGCGCCGAGGTGTGCTCGCCGGAGCGACCGGCCGCCTGGAATACGGCCGACACTGCTCGCCGGTTGTCGAGGTCGTCGAGATCGGCCACCACATCGGCGAACCCGAGAGTCTCAAGGCCCGAGTTCGCGCCAGCCGGATCCGTCATTGCGGCGAGCGCCGCGTCCAAGTACTCGTCGGTGGGTGTCGAGTTCTGACCGGAGATCAGCTGGCGGAAGATGGTGATGTTCTGGATCTGACGGGTTCCGCCCCAGATCGGGATGGCATGCGTGAAGATCAGCTCTTCTTGCATCACCTCCTCACGCGCCGTGGGGGCCCACATATACCCAGAGGGGTGGGCTCGATCTGCGGTCTCGAAGAGGTACTGCTCGGCGTCGCCGAGCATCGCTTTATTGACCGCAGACTGCGGCCCCGGCCGGCCGTCGGCGGCGAGCTCGACCATGGTCGACCATGAGCGGGAGCGCATCGCGAAGACGTCGGCGACGCTGTTGCCGAGGCGCTCAATGTCGGACGGCTCGACGACCTTCGGTGCGAACTCCGCTAGCCGCTGAGCGATATAGGTGTTGCGTTGCCAGGCATACGAACCCCGCTCGCACGACAGTAGGTACATCGCGACCTCCCAACCTCCATCCACCTCCCCGACCAGTGCGTTGGCCGGCACGGTCACGTTCTCGAAAAAGATCTCAGCCAGCTCCGGGGAACCGTTGGATTGGTTGATCGGGGTGAGGGTGACTCCCGGCGCCTCAAGATCAACCACGAACATGGTCAAGCCCCGGTGGCGGGATTCGGGCGTCCCCGTGCGAGCGATGAGCAGACACCACTTGGCCCACTTCGACCAACTCGTCCAGATCTTGTGGCCGTTGAGTACCCAGTGGTCGCCGTCTCTCGTTGCACGCGTGCGCAGCGACGCCAGGTCGCTGCCCGCGCCGGGCTCGCTGAATCCCTGGCTCCAGGTCTCGTCTCCCCGCAGCATTCGGGGCAGGAGCTCAGCCATGAGGTCGGGATGGCCGTACTTGACGAGCGAGGGAAGAAGCACCTCAAGGTGCTCGTAGACGAAGCGGGGAGGATAGCCGGCGAGGGCGAGTTCCTCGTAGATGGCAGCCCGGTGCAAGATGTTGCCCCCGCGTCCGCCGACCGACTCGGGCCATCCGAGGGTGGCCCACCCGGCCTCGTGCAGCGTTTTCTGTAGCCGTCTCAACAGGTCGACGCGATCATCAGCTTCGACATGGAGAACCCGCAGTTCGGCGAGATCGTCGCGACGATCCTCTAGCCAGCTTCGGAATGTGCTCGCCTCATCGGCCGGGCTGGCCGGTGGGGCAACCGAAGAGAACTCATTTTGGGTCACGTGTACTCCAATAGAAAGCCGCGGCCTCGGGCCTCGAACTGGTTTCGCAGGGTAGTGATGTCGTGGCTGGTCATGAGCCGATAGCCGTCGCCGTCTCTTAGCCATACGGGGTCGGGGCAATCCCACGACTCAGCCCGCAACTGTCGGGTAAGGATCTTGTTGGAGGATGTCATCGGGAGCTCCTCGCAAATCCGCACGTAGCGGGGCAGGGCCTTTGTCCCCAGGTCGGGCTGCTCGTGCAGGAACCGGGCGAAGGCCTGCGGCTCGAAGCTCTCGCCGTCCCGGAGCAAGATGGCGAGCATGATCTGGTCACCGACGTCAACGTCAGGCACACCGTAGGCACAGACCAGCGCGGCGGACGGGAAGCGGGCCATAACCCCCTCGATCGTGGCCGCGGCCATGTTCTCACCGTCAACCCGCATCCAGTCTGAGTTGCGACCCAGCAAGTAGAGAAAACCGGCCTCATCTCGATAGCCGAGGTCGCCGGTCCAGAAGATGCCGTCGCGGGTCTTTTCCTGCTGGGCCTCGGGGTCATTCCAATACCCCTCGAACTCAAGATCATCCGCGATGCGAGCGATCTCGCCGATCGCTTCATCGGGATTGGCCAACCGCCCATCGGCGGTGAAGACAGCGGGATCCTTGGGCTGACCGGTATCGGGGTCGAGGACCGTGCTACCGGGTACACCCTGCCCTAGGGCGCCTGGAGGCGTGTCGGGGGTGGCAAAGATGCTGACGCCGCCTTCTGACGATCCGTATGAATCAGAGACCGGGCAGCCGAATCGCTCCTCGAATCGCCGGCAGTTGAGTGCCCCGCCTTCGTTGCCGTAGACGAAGCGCAGCGGGTTCTCCCGGTCTTCGGGCGACTCGGGCGTGGCCAGCACATAGGCGATTACCTTGCCCACGTAGTTGGCGAGGGTGGCGCCGTACTTGCGGACGTCTGGCATGAACTGCGATGCCGAGAAGCGCCGGCGGATGGCCAGGGTCGCCCCCCCGGCGAGCGCTGCGCTCCAGCCCGACATGATCCCATTGGCGTGGAAGAAGGGCATGACGGAATAGAGGGTGTCATCGCTGGTGATCTGCCGGTTCCGGGCGATCATTGGGGCTATGCCAGCAAGGCGGCTCTGGGAGCAGATTGACGCCTTCGGTTCTCCTGAGGTGCCGGAAGTGAAGATCAACAGAAACGGAGCGGCTTCGTCGATCTCGACGGACGGAGCGGCCTTGCCGGCGTGCTCCTGAACTGTCCCTCGCCACCTGTCGGACTCGATGACGTAGGTGGCGTCGGCCGAAACGCCGGTGTCGAAACCATCGAGCAGAGGCAGGAACTTCTCCTCGGTGACGAGAACAGCGCACTCGGTGTGGCGTATATCCCGCTCGAGACCCGATCCACGACGCGTTGGGTTGATGCCGACGATTGCCCCCCCGGTAATGGCGGCGGCGCCCAGCAGGAAGACATAGTCGGGAACGTTCTCCAGCAGAACGCCGATGTGGAAGGGCTTGTCGTCGGATCGATGCGACAGCAGAACGTGAGCTCGGGCGATGGCCTCGTCGACATACTCGCGATAGGTCCACGACTGCTCGCCCGCCCGCAACCCAACAGCGTCATCATCGGCGCGGGCAAGAACAAGATCGGCGATATTCAACGCAGCCCCTTTAGTCGCCCTCGCCGGATACGAAAGTACAAATATTGCGTTATTGTTTACCACGACATCGTTGAGGGGGCATGGCCGATGGAGTACAGACAGGTTGGCAGCTCGGGCCTGGAGATCTCCGCAATCGGGCTCGGCTGCACCAACTTCGGGACCCGGGCCACTGATGAGCAGGCGGCCGAGATCATCCACGCCGCGATCGAACGCGGTATCACGCTTGTCGACACGGCCAACAGCTACAGCGCGGGGAAGTCGGAGGAGGCGGTGGGCAGGGCGCTGCGAGGCCGGCGCGATCAGGTCATCCTCACATCGAAGTTCGCCCAGCCCATGGGCGAGGGGCCCATGAACTGCGGAGGGTCGCGACATCACATCATGCGGGCTGTCGAGGACAGCCTTCGCCGTCTCCAGACCGATCGGATCGACCTCTACCAAATGCACATCCCCGACCCAGTGGTACCGATTGAAGAGACCCTGCGGACCCTCGACGACCTCATCAGGCAGGGCAAGGTTCGCTATATCGGCAGCTCGTGCTTCGAGGCGTGGCAGCTTGCCGAAGCGGAATGGACCTCGCGGACCTCGAGCCTTGAGCGATTCATCTCCACCCAATGCCACTACAGCCTTCTCACCCGGGATGTTGAGCACCACGTGCTGCCTGTGTGCGAGAAGTACGGCATCGGCGTGCTGCCCTTCTTCTCGCTCGAATCGGGCCTTTTGACCGGCAAATACCGAGCTGACGGCGAGCTCCCGCCCGATGCTCGAGCGGCAAAGTTCCCGCAGTTCTTCTTCGGGGTGATGAACGAGGCGAATTTCGCCAAGATCGAGGCGCTGCACGAGTTTGCTGCCGCCCGCGGTCGGACCCTCACCGAGCTTTCGCTCGCCTCGATCTTGGCCAAGCCCGCGGTGAGCGCAGTAGTGGTGGGCGCCATGTCGCCCCAACAGCTCGACGGAAGCGTCGCAGCCCTCGACTGGAAGCTGACCCCTGAAGAGCTCGCCGAGATCGATGAGATCGCACCGTCTCCTGTGCCCAACTGGCTGAGCTTCCTCCACCGCACAGCCGCGCCAGTGGGGCGAACATGAACGGCGCGTCGTCCGGGCAAAGGAACACCACCATGAGGAGCAGCAGTGAGCAGCAGTAGCTTTGCCGAAAAATACGGCCCTTGGGCCCTCATTGCCGGTGGAGCGCTTGGTTTGGGGGAGGCCTGGGCAAACGCCCTCGCGTCCCGCGGGCTGAACATCGCTTCGGTAGACCGCAACCTCGCCGCACTCGACAAGCAGAAGGAAGAGCTCAAGCTCCGCTTCGGCGTTGACGTGCGTTCTATTCACGCCGATCTCACCCACCCCGACGTATACGACGAGGTGGTGCACCATACGTCTGATCTCGAGGTTGGGATGATGGTGTACAGCGCGGCGATGGAGGTCGACCCGGCGAGAATGGCTCCCCACCTCTTTCTCGACGGTTCCCTCCAAGCGCACCGAGACCTCATCGCCATAAACGTGTCCGGCCCGTGCGCCTTCGCCCACCACTTCGGCGCTCTGATGAAGGAGCGCGGTCACGGTGGACTGGTGTTGATCTCGTCGGGAGCGGACGGACAGGGCTCTCCCTTCGTCGTCAACTACGGGGCCTCGAAGGCGTATGAGACCGTATTGGCCGAGGGACTTTGGTTCGAACTCGCCCCCCACGGCGTCGACGTAATCGCTGCACCCCTCGGGCTAACCCGGACGACTGCGCTGGCCAACTTCCCCCACGTCAAGGCGATGGCCGCCGATGACGCCGTTGAAGCGATCATCGATCAGCTCGGCAAGCGGCCCCAGGTGGTGCCGGGCCGCAAGAACAGCCTTCAGCAGAGCTTCGTGAAGCGGCTCATGCCGAAGAAGCGGGCGATTCGCTGGTTTGCCAACATCCACCTCAACAATTTCCTTCGAGGCAACTCCGACTATGACCTCTACCGGAACTGACGGAGGCGAAGCAGTAGTCGAAGGCTTCGTCGCGGCCGGGTACGAAGCGGTCCGCGATGCGTTTGCCGCAAACTTCGAGCAGGGCCTTGAGCTTGGGGCGAGCTGTGCGGCCACCGTTGACGGCGAGTTTGTCGTCGACATCTGGGCTGGCAGCGCCGACACATCTGGACGGCCTTGGCAACAAGGCACAATCGTCAACACGTTTTCGGTGACGAAGACCATGGCCGCGATCTGCGTGCTGGCGTTGGTCGACTGCGGAGAACTGGAGCTCAATTCGCCCGTCGCCAAGTACTGGCCGGAGTTCGCCGCCAACGGGAAGAGCGCCATCACGGTCTCTCACGTCTTGGCCCACACCGCGGGCCTGTCCGGCTTCGAACCGCCGGTAGTCGATGTCACTTTCCTCTACGACTGGTCGGCCTGCTGCGAGCGTCTCGCCGCCCAGGCGCCCTGGTGGGAGCCGGGCACGGCTTCGGGCTACCACGCGGTGACGCAGGGCTTTCTGGTAGGAGAGGTGGTTCGGCGGGTTACCGGCACGACGATCGGCCGCTTTTTTCGCGATGAGATCGCCGAACCGCTCGGAGCGGATTTCCACATCGGGTTGCCCGAATCCGAAGACCACCGCGTGGCCGAGCTCGTGCCACCGGCCCAGGGCCGGTCGCAACCGTTCCACACCGAGATTGCCGAGCGGACGAGCAAGAGCACTCCGTTGAACGGTGGCGAGGCGAACACCCGCGCTTGGCGTGCCGCCGAGCTACCAGCGATCGGCGGCATTGGAAACGCACGGTCCATCGCCCGGATCCACGCCATGATGGCCTGCGGTGGCGAGCTCTCGGGCACCCGGATGCTGAGCGAGTCAACCGTGGCCGCCGCGGCGTGCGCCCAGATCACTGGCGTCGACCTGGTCAACGGTGTTGAGCTGACGTTCGGCAATGGATTCGGGCTCAACAGCGAGACCACTCCTATCAGCCCCAATGAACGGGCCATGTTCTGGGCCGGTTGGGGCGGCGCGTTCGCGGTGATCGACCTCGACGCTCGGGCCTCGGTCGCCTACGCGATGAACCGCATGGCCGACGACTCGGCCACCGACTTCCGAGGCGGCATCCTGGCCGCGACGGCTCTGGCGTGCGATTCGGCGTGAGCGCTTGCCGCCGCCTCGTGTTGTGGATAGAACACCACTTGCCCACTTGATCCCCATGGGAGGTTTCGGGCCATGACCAAAGCTGACGACATCGCCAAAGCTGACGACATCGCCAAGGCTGACGACATCGAAGCGATTCGCCGCCTCCTTGCTGATTACTGCCTGGTGTGCGACGAGTGCCGATACGACGAATTCGCGCGCCTGTTCGGCGAGGACGGCGTTATGTACGCGTTCAGACGGGAATGGAGCGGCCACGACACGCTCGTCGAGTTCCTCAAAAATGCCCCCGAAGGCGTTCACCTGAACACGGCTGTTCGGATCGACCTTGATGGCGACCGGGCCGACGTGATGTCGAACTTCGTGTTCTACACCCACGACAAGCAGGTTGGCAGCATGGGGATTTACGAAGACGTGGTTGTCCGCGACGGTGATGGCTGGCGATTCGCCCGCCGAGCCATCCGGATCGCAAAGCCGTCGAGCCCCGCCGAATAGGGCGTCGGATGTCGGGGAGCCGACCGTCGACCATTCCCGCGCTGGTCCACGACGCCGCAATTCGGTATCCCCAGTCGGTCGCGCTCGAAGGCGACGATCGTTCGTGGACCTTTCCCGAACTCGCCGACGCCTGCCGCGTTTCCACCAGGGCGTTCATGGCCGCAGGCATCAGCCCCGGCGACCGGGTGGCGATCTGGGCCCCCAACAGCCCCCGGTGGATCATTGCCGCCGTGGGCCTCCAGTCGGCCGGGGCCGCTTTGGTACCCATGAACACCCGGTTCAAGCGCGACGAAGCCGCCGACATCCTGAGCCGCACCAAAGCCTCGCTGCTCGTGACGGTGGGCGACTTCCTGGGCACTCGCTACCTCGACCTGATCGACGACGACCCCCTTCCCGCGCTGGAGCACCGAGTCTTGCTCGACGACGCCGACGAACGCGCCCAGCCGTGGGAGGAGTTCCTCGACGCTGGCGAGCACGTGAGTGCCGACGAGGCCCGGGCCCGCACCGAGTCGGTCGGTCCGGACGACCTCGCCGACATCATGTTCACCTCGGGCACTACTGGACGCCCCAAGGGCGTGACTATCACCCATGGACAGAACCTGTTCGCCTACGAGCGGTGGACCGATGCGGTGGGCCTCCGCCACGGTGATCGGTACCTGATCGTCAACCCGTTCTTCCACGCCTTTGGCTACAAGGCCGGATGGATGGCGTGCATCATGAGAGGCTGCACCATCCTGCCGGAGCCCGTGCTCGACGTCGACCGGGTTCTCCGCAGGGTTGGCGAGGAGAAGGTGTCGGTGCTGCCTGGGACACCCGCCCTCTATGAGTCGCTCCTCATGCACCCCGACCGCAGCCGGTACGACCTGCAATCCCTGCGACTGGCCATCACCGGGGGAGCAGCGATAGCCCCGGAGCTCATTCACCGCGTCTACGACGAGCTGGGTTTCGACACCGCGGTCACCGGCTACGGCCTGACCGAGACGGCTGGCGTGGCCACCCAGAACCGGGCCGGCACCTCGCCTGAGACCATCGCCCTCACTTCAGGACCCCCGCTACCGGATATCGACGTAATCGCCGTTGACAGTTCCGGCTGCGAGCTCGGACCCGGCGAATCCGGGGAGATCATGGTTCGGGGACCAAATGTCACGCGAGCCTTCCTCGACGACCCTGAGGCAACTGCCGATGCCATCGACTCCGAGGGCTGGCTCCACACCGGTGACATCGGATTCTTCGATGCCGACGGCAACATCCACATCACCGACCGCCTGAAGGACATGTACATCATGGGCGGGTTCAACTGCTACCCGGCCGAAATCGAACGCATCATGTACGAGATGCCCGAAATTGCCCAGGTCGCGGTCATCGGCGTCCCCGACAAGCGCATGGGTGAAGTCGGCAAGGCCTTCATCGTCGCCACACCGGGCACCTCCCCCTCTGCTTCCGACATCATCGCTTGGTGTCGCGAGGAGATGTCCAACTTCAAAGTCCCCCGCTCAGTTGAGTTCGTGGAGTCACTCCCTACGACGGCTTCGGGGAAGATCCAAAAGCACCTTCTTCAAGACCCTGCTGATCAGCCGGGGTGAGGCCACGCGGTGTGGCGGGATTCGAGTCAGAGCTCCTAGGCGCCGATGCCGCGGAGAATCAGTTGAGTGGCGTAGCGGGCTGCGGCCTTCTCATCGGAAAGATCAACCACAGTTGAGGTTGGGATCCAGATCATGCTGAGCACGCTTCGGGTGATCCAGTCGGCGGCCATCTGGATATCTACATCCTGAGCTATCTCTCCTCGCTCGCGCGCCTTCTCCAGCATGGGGATATTGCGCTCCACGGAGAGCTCCACGGTCCGGCTTGTCTTGCCGGCGAGCATCCGGCGATATAGGTCCACCGAACCGGCCGAGAGCTGGTCGACGAGGCCGCTTGAGAACCGGATGCTCGTGCGGATGCGAGTCTCAAGCTTCTCGGCCAGCGACATCGAGTCATCGATGCGAGCGTCGACTGCATCCCAGTATCTGTGAGCCGAGTACTCGATCACCGCGTCGAGGAGCTGGTCTCGGTCGCCGAAATACCGGTACACGGTGCCCCTCGAGATCCCGGCGGCCTCGGCGATGTCGCCCATGCTGGTCTTGTTCTCGCCGAACTGAAGGAGCATCTTGTAGCCGGCCGACACGATGCGCTCGCGCATGTCGGTTGCGTTGGCAGTGGCAGGGGAAGTCAACGTGGTTCCTTCGTTCGACAACTCAAGCATGGTACCTCCCGACCGCATACGGTAGATGTTGACCATGGCCGCCAACTTCCCGCACCCGCTTCCGACCGGCTGGTT
>JAJECA010000029.1 GCA_022822265.1 Acidimicrobiia bacterium
ACGTCGGGGATGATGATCGGGAGATAGAGCAGGGCGTCGAACACCTTGCGGCCCCGGAACTTGAAGCGCTCCAGGGCCAAAGCGGCCAGCGTGCCCAGCACCACCGAGATGACGGTGGAGAGCAGAGCCACCCGCACCGACACCCACACCGCGTTCTGGAGCTGGCTGTGCTCGACGAAGTCCTGGTACCACTCCAGCGTGAAGCCGCCCCACCGGCCCACGTTGCGGTCGTCGCTGAACGAGAACACGATCAGCACGAAGATGGGGGCGAAGAAGAACAGGTAGACCAGCCAGGAATGGGCCGTGAGAGCGATCTTGGTGGTGCCCCGGGGCTGGACCGTGCTGCTCACAGGTTCCTGCCCCCGGTTCGGAAGTACACCAGGGTGGCCACCAGCATCACCGCCATCAGCACAAACGACAGCGACGCCCCCACGGGCCAATTCCTCGCCGTCAGGAACTGGGTGACGATGTAGGAGCCGAGCAGCGTGGTCTTGGCCCCGCCCAGGATCTCGGGGGTCACGTATGCGCCCAGGCTGGGCACGAACACCAGGATCGACCCAGCGATCACCCCGGGCATCGACAGCGGGAGCAGAACCCGCCGGAACGTCTGGAAGCCCGACGCGTAAAGGTCGCGGCTGGCCTCGACCAGGCTGAGGTCGATCCGCTCGATCGACGCATATAGGGGCAGCACCATGAACGGCAAGAATCCGTAGACCAGCCCGATCACCACCGCAGAGGTTGTGAACAGCAGCTCCCGCTCTCCCAGGCCGATGGCCTCGGAGATGTTGGTGAACAGCCCGTCGTTGCCCAAAAGCACCCGCCACGCGTAGTTGCGCACCAAGAAGTTGGTCCAGAACGGGATCATCACGAACACCAGCATCAGGTTGCGGACCAGGGGGGTGCGGGTGGCGATGAAGTAGGCGAACGGGTAGGCCACCACCAGGCAGATCAGCGTGGTGAGGATGGCCAGCCACAGCGACCGGAACAAGATGTCCCTAACGATCGGCTCGCCCAGCTTGCGGTAGGCGTCGAGGTTCCAGCCCGACAGGTCGGTACCGCCGAACCGGTTCCGGGTGGCGAACGAGTAGATCATCACGATCCCCAGCGGGACGGCGAAGAAGAGCACCAGGTAGGCGTAGGCCGGGAGCGACAGCAGGAAGCCCCGCCGAGACGCGGCCCGCTCAGCGGCCTTCTCGAACTCGGGAGTGGCGACGGCCGCTTCCTCGAGCCCCTCGGGCCGGTCGGCGACCATGGTCATGCCCGCACCACCGAGATGGCGTCGAGCGTCCACGACACCGCGACTTCTTCGCCGACGTGGGGCTGGTACCCGCCGGGCTGGTTCTCTCGGCGGACCTCCAGCCGCGCCCAGTCGAGCATCACCGTGTACACCAGGGCGTTGCCCAGATAGGTCACGCTCTCCAGGCGACCCACCACCGATTGCTGGTCGGCGGGCACCTCTTCGGGTGCATGCATCCCGGCCCGCTCCGGTCGCAAGCACACCGCCACCCGGGTGCCGACGGGGAGGTCCGACTTGCCGGGGATGTGCACCCCATTGGCCAGGCACACGGTGTCGTTCGACACCACCGAGGCGTCGAGCAGGTTGGTCTGGCCGATGAAGTTGGCCACGAAACGGTTCACGGGGTGCTCGTAGATCTCCGCGGGAGTGCCCACCTGGAGGAGCTCGCCCTCGTTCATCACCCCGATCCGGTCGGCCATAGTCAGGGCCTCTTCTTGGTCGTGGGTGACGAACACGAAGGTGATGCCCACCTCGCGCTGGAGCGCCTTTAGCTCGCCCTGCATCTCTTGGCGGAGCTTGAGATCGAGGGCCCCCAGCGGCTCGTCGAGCAGCAGCACCTTGGGCCGGTTGACCAGCGCCCGGGCCAGCGCCACCCGCTGGCGCTGACCTCCCGAAAGCTGCTGGGACCGGCGCTGCTCCAAGCCTTCGAGACGCACCAGGCTGATGGCCTCTTGGACTCGGCCGGCGATCTCCTGCTTGGCCACCCGCTGCATCTTGAGCCCGAATGCCACGTTGGCCTCCACCGTCATGTGGGGGAACAGGGCGTAGTCCTGGAAGACGGTGTTTACCGGGCGCTTGTTGGGCGGCAGCGTGCCGGCCTCGTCGCCGAAGATCTTGAGGCTGCCCTCGGTGGGGAACTCCAGCCCGGCGACCATGCGCAGTGTGGTGGTCTTGCCGCACCCCGAGGGCCCGAGCAGGGCGAAGAACTCGCCGTCGGCGATCTCCAGGTCCACGTTGTCCACCGCCACCACCGAGCCGAAGCGCTTGGTGATGGCGGTGAGCTTCACCGCGGCGATCTGCTCGCTCACGTGATGATCCCCCCGGTCGCTCATCAGCCGGTGCCCCAGCTGTAGGTCTGCTTGACCAGGCGCAGATAGTTCAGCGTCTCCAGGGTGACCACGCCGGGAATGGCCCGGATGCGGTCGTTCACCACCGACATAAAGGCATCGCTGTCGGAGCACACGATTTCGGCGATGATGTCGAACCGCCCGGCCACGATGATCACGTACTCGGCCTCACTGATTTCGGCGATGGCGTCAGCCACGCACCGGGCGTCTCCCGTCACCGAGACCCCCACCAGGGCTTGATAGCCCAATCCCAGCGCCACCGGGTCGGTCACCGCCACCACCTGGATGACTCCCCGCTCGATCAGCCGGTTGACCCGCTGGCGGGTGGCGGCCTGCGACAGCCCGACTAGCGGCGCGAGCTGAGCGTGGGGCAGGCGCCCGTCGATCTGGAGTTCGCGGATGATGGCCTTGTCGATGTCGTCGAGATCGAATACCGCGGTCATCTACTTACTCGCCCCCTATACCCGGGCCTGGGCCTCGGTCAGCGCAGTGCGCAAGATCTGGTTGATTCGTTCGAACTCGTCGGGCCCGGCGATCAGCGGCGGAGAGAGCTGGATCACCGGCTCGCCCCGGTCGTCGGCCCGGCAGATCAGCCCCAAATCGAGAAGTCGATTGGTGAGAAAGCCCCGCAGCAGCGATTCGGATTCCTCGGCCGAGAACGACTCCTTGGTGTCGCGGTCTTTCACCAGCTCGATTCCGTAGAAGTAGCCCATGCCCCGCACCTCGCCGACGATGGGCAGATCGGCCAGATCATCCAGGGCAGCTCGGAACGCGGCCTCGTTGGCCTGGACGTGGGCGAGGAGGTGCTCCTTCTCGAAGACGTCGAGATTGGCCATCGCCACCGCGCAGCTCACCGGGTGCCCGGCAAAGGTGAACCCGTGCAGAAACGACTCATCGGTGCCCACGAACGGCTCGGCGATGCGGTCGCTGGCGATCATGGCGCCCAGTGGCGCGTAGCCTGAAGTCAGCCCCTTGGCGCAGGTGATCATGTCGGGCACGTAGTCGAGCCGCTCCGATCCGAACATGCTGCCCAGGCGTCCGAACGCGCAGATCACCTCGTCGGACACCAGCAGGATCCCGTATCGGTCGCAGATCTCGCGGAGCCGGGTGAAGTACCCGTCGGGCGGCACGAAGCAGCCGCCGGAGTTCTGCACCGGCTCTATGAACACCGCCGCCACCGTCTCGGGCCCTTCTCGCAAGACGGCCTGTTCGATGTCGTCGGCACAGGCCAGCGTGCAGGCATCGCACGCCGCGCACAGTTCGCAGCGGTACCGGTTGGTGTTGGCGGCGTGGCTCACACCGGGCACCAGCGGCTCGAAAGGCTCCCGTATCTCGCTCAACCCAGTGATGGACAGCGCCCCCAGGGAAGTGCCGTGGTACGAGAGATCGCGGCTGACCACCTTGTGGCGCTCGGGCTGGCCGATCACCTTGAAGTACTGGCGGGCCAGCTTCCAGGCCGACTCCACCGCCTCCGACCCGCCGGTGGTGAAGAACACCCGGTTCAGGTCTCCAGGCGTGAACGAGGCCAGACGGGCGGCCAGCTCCACTGCTCCGGGATGGGCATAGGTCCAGATCGGGAAGTAGCCGAGCTGCGATGCCTGGCGCCCGGCGGCCTCGGCTAGCTCCTCTCGTCCGTGGCCCACCTGGGACACGAACAGGCCGGCCAACCCGTCGAGGTATTGGTTGCCTTTGGCATCCCACACGTAGCAGCCGTCGCCTCGCTCCATGATGCGCATGCGGTCGACCGCGCTGCCGAGGCTGCTGAAGTGGCCCCACAAGTGGCGGTCGGCCAACGCGACCAAATCGTCGTGCTGCATCGATGGTGCCCCCTACTCCCGCTAGTGATTACCGATTTAACACTAGAAAGGCCACTAGCGCAACCGATTCGGTTGTAATTTTCAATTTGACAACTAGTTTTTGCCAAAACAGGGGCTTGATTGTGCGGGTTTGGTGCTGCAATATGAGCAAAGCAACAAAGAGTGCGGGGGTAGCAGAATCATGCTGACGGACAACTACATCAACGGGAAGTTCCAGCCAGCGATTGAAGGGGCGACCGATCAGGTGGTGAATCCGGCCACCGGGAAGGTGATCGGCGACGTGGCGTCCAGCTCGGCGGCTGATGTTGACGCCGCGGTCCAAGCCGCGGCCGCGGCCTTCCCCGAGTGGTCGGCCAAGACTCCCCGCGAGCGCAGCGAGATCCTCCACAAGGTGGCCGACATCGTGGAGGAGAACGTGGCCGAGCTGTCCGAGCTCGAGTGTGAAAACGTGGGCAAGCCGGTGTCGATCATCGAATTCGAAATGGATCAGCTGTGCGATAACTGGCGGTTTTTCGCCTCCGCGGGGCGCTTCCTCGACGGCAAGGCGGCTGGTGAATACCTCGAGGGCTATACCTCGATGGTGCGCCGCGACCCCATCGGGGTGGTGGGCTCCATCGCCCCGTGGAACTACCCGCTGTTCATGGCGACGTGGAAGCTCGGCCCCCCGCTGGCGGTCGGCAACACGGTGGTTCTGAAGCCCTCCGAGCTCACCCCCTACACCACGCTACGGCTGGCTGAATTGCTTCAGGACGTGCTTCCGCCCGGGGTCTTCAACGTGGTGTGCGGCCAGGGCCAAGCCGCCGGAGTGCCGCTGGTGCAGCACCCCGATGTGGCCATGGTGTCGCTCACCGGTTCGGTGGCCGCTGGCAAGTCGGTGGCCCAAGAGGCGTCGGACTCGCTCAAGCGAGTGCATCTCGAACTGGGCGGGAAGGCGCCGGTGATCGTGTTCGACGACGCCGACGTCGAGGCAGTGGTGGCCAACCTGCGCGATAACAGCTTCTACAACACCGGCCAAGACTGCACCGCTCCTTGCCGGGTGATTGCCGGGTCCAAGGTGCACGACGACTTTGTGGCCCAGCTCACCGATGCCGCCGGCTCCGTGGTCACCGGCGATCCCACCGATGAGGACACCGAGATGGGCCCATTGGTGTCCGACGTGCAGCTCGACCGGGTGTCGGGATACGTCGACCGGGCGGCCGAAGCCGGTGCCGAGATAACCATCGGGGGCGGCCCGCGCGACAGCGAGGGCTACTTCTACCAGCCCTCGGTGGTGGTCGGGGTGGACCAGGCGTCGGAGATCGTGCAGCGGGAAGTGTTCGGCCCGGTCATCACCGTGCAGGCGGTACCCGATGAGGAGACGGCGCTGGCCTGGGCCAACGACTGCGACTACGGGCTGGCCGCCAGCGTGTGGACCAACGACGTGGGCCGGGCCATGCGCATGGCCAAGGGGCTGCGGTTCGGCACGGTGTGGGTGAACGACCACATCCCGATCATCTCGGAGATGCCCCACGGCGGCTTCAAGCAGTCGGGCTACGGCAAAGACATGTCTCTCTACGCCCTCGACCACTACACCGAACTCAAGCACGTCATGGTGAAGCACTGAGCAATAATTTCTGGGCTTCGCAATCTCTGGCGGCTATTAGGGCTGTCTTGACCGGGTTCGACTCATGAGCGACCGTTATCGGGACCGGTCGTTTTGGCACGACACCCTTCCCGGAACTTTGGAACAACGTCCTGCGCTGAGCGGCGACACCGATGTCGACGTCGCCATCGTGGGCGGGGGCTACACCGGGCTGTGGACTGCGTACTACCTGCTGTCCATCGACCCATCGATTCGGGTGATGGTGATAGAGCGCGACATCGTGGGCTTTGGCGCCTCGGGCCGCAACGGCGGCTGGTGCGTGGGGGAGTTGGCCGCTGGCCCCTGGCG
>JAJECA010000022.1 GCA_022822265.1 Acidimicrobiia bacterium
GTGGTCGACGTCGCACTGCAGAACGTGCTCTACGACGGCGGCGAGAACACCACCGACGACGTGAACCGCCACGCCGCCGACTGGATCGCCGACAACCGCGACACCGTCGACGGCTGGCTCGCCGAAGCCAGAGGTGCGACGACTGTGGATCTCCCGGCGGCTCCGGAAGCCCCCGCGGCTGAGGAAGACATGTCTATGCCTGGTGAGGGCGTCAGCGTTACCCAAGCTCGGGCGAACTGGACGACGGGCTATATGCAGGCGGCTATCTATCACCATCTGTTGGAGGAACTCGGCTATGAGGTGAGCGAGCCTGCTGATCTGGAGTTGGCGCCTGCTAATGCCTATGTGGCGATGGCTGAGGGGGCGTTCGATTTCTGGGCCAATTCGTGGTATCCGAACCATGATCCGTTCCTCAACGGCGAGATGCCCGACGGTTCTTTGGTCAACGAGCATGTGTCGGTGGTGGGCAATGAGATGCTTGCTGGCGGTCTCGAGGGATTGATGACCAACAAGTCGCTGGTCGACGAACATGGCATCACCACGTTCGATCAAATCGTCAATGACGACGCGTTGTTCGAGCTGTATGAGTCGACCGACCCGAATCCCGGTGATGGCATCCTTCAGATTTTGGGCTGTATCGAGGGCTGGGGATGCTATGTGGCGTTGGCCGAGACCATCGAGCTGGCCGGTTATGCCGACCGGGTGGAGCAGCTCGAGGTTGGCGGTTACGACGCGGTGATCGCCGAGGCGGTGTCGCGGGCCGAGAGTGGCACGCCGTTCATTGCCTACACGTGGACGCCCAGCGGCTATGTCACCCAGCTGATTCCTGGTGTGAACGCCATGTGGCTGGCCCACGAGGCCGACAAGGTGCATGACGGCTCGACCGACAACCCGGGCTTCGCGGTGGATGCTCCGGCGTCCTTGGGCACCGATGTGTGCACGAATGATCCGTGTTATCTGTTCCGCAACTCCGCGGACATCAAAGTCACGGCCAACAACGACTTCCTCAGTGCCAATCCGGCGGCGGCAAAGCTGTTCGAGCTGGTGCAGATCAGCGTGGTCGACGTCGCACTGCAGAACGTGCTCTACGACGGCGGCGAAGACACCACCGACGACGTGAACGGCCACGCCGCCGACTGGATCGCCGACAACCGCGACCTCGTCGATAGCTGGCTTGCCGAAGCCAAAGCCGCAGGATGATCTATAAGGCTGATTGCCTCTAAGTCTGATATCGCGAGTTCCCGGATTGACCTGAGCAACGTTTCCAAGTTCCTCGGGGTCCGCCTGAAAGGGCGGGCCCCGAGTCAATCCGAACCGTTCTTCTCAGAGTCTCTAGCGTTCAGGCATGGTTTGGTTTAGGGTGTTGCTCCACAGGCGGGTTGGCGCGCCAGTGAGCGAGCCAAGCTTGAATGCAATTGGAGGGATACCTATGAGACAGCGAAACCTTTGGCGAGTTCTATTAGCCATTTTCCTGGTTTTCGGGCTGGTGGTTGCTGGTTGCGGCAATGACGATGATGATGAACCGGGGACTGCGCCGGCTGCTGATGATGCGCCCGCGGCAGATGATGCGCCCGCGGCAGATGATGAGCCGGCTGCTGATGATGCCCCCGCAGCGGATGAGATGGACATGATGCCTGGTGAGGGCGTCAGCGTTACCCAAGCTCGGGCGAACTGGACGACGGGCTATATGCAGGCGGCTATCTATCACCACTTGTTGGAGGAGTTGGGCTATGAGGTGAGCGAGCCCGCTGATCTGGAGTTGGCGCCGGCGAATGCGTATGTGGCGATGGCTGAGGGGGCGTTCGATTTCTGGGTGAATTCGTGGTATCCGAACCATGATCCGTTCCTCAACGGGGAGATGCCTGATGGGTCTTTGGTGAATCAGCATGTGTCGGTGGTGGGCAATGAGATGCTCGCCGGCGGCCTCGAGGGCTTGATGACGAACAAGTCGCTGGTGGATGAGCACGGGATCACCACGTTCGATCAGATCATGAACGACGACGCGTTGTTCGAGCTGTATGAGTCGACCGACCCGAATCCCGGTGACGGGGTCCTTCAGATCTTGGGCTGCATCGAGGGCTGGGGCTGCCATGTGGCGTTGGCCGAGACGCTTGAGTTGGCGGGCTATGGCGACCGGGCCGAGCAGTTGGAGGCCGGCGGGTACGACGCGGTGATCGCCGAGGCGGTGTCGCGGGCCGAGTCCGGCACGCCGTTCATTGCCTATACGTGGACGCCGAGCGGCTATGTCACCCAGCTGATTCCTGGTGTGAACGCGATGTGGCTGGCCCACGAGGCCGACAAGGTGCATGACGGCTCGACCGACAACCCGGGCTTCGCGGTAAACGCACCGGCGTCTTTGGGCACCGATGTGTGCACGAATGATCCGTGTTATCTGTTCCGCAACTCCGCGGACATCAAGGTCACGGCCAACAACGACTTCCTCACTGCCAATCCTTCGGCGGCGAGGCTGTTCGAGCTGGTGCAGA
Organism: Acidimicrobiia bacterium; assembly: GCA_022822265.1. GTDB lineage: Bacteria > Actinomycetota > Acidimicrobiia > Acidimicrobiales > Bin134 > Poriferisocius. The sequence continues at coordinate 2,487 of JAJECA010000022.1, forward strand.
TCAGCGTGGTCGACGTCGCACTGCAGAACGTGCTCTACGACGGCGGCGAGAACACCACCGACGACGTGAACCGCCACGCCGCCGACTGGATCGCCGACAACCGCGACACCGTCGACGGCTGGCTCGCCGAAGCCCGCAGCGCCACCGAATTCGCAATTACGCCGGTGGCTGCACCCGCACCTGCTGAGCCATTCCGCGTCGCGGTGGTGGCACCGAGCGCCAGCAACGACCTGGCATTCACCCAGAGCATGTTCGATGCGGTGAATGCCCTCGTGGCTTCTGGGGATATCAGTGAGTTCGCCATCACCGACGGCACGTTCATCGTGGAAGATGCTGGTGCGGCTATCCGTGGCTATGCCGAGGACGGTTACGACCTGGTCATCGCTCACGGCTCCCAGTACGGCGGCCCGCTCCAGGAGATCGCCCCAGACTTCCCCGACGTATCGTTCGCCTGGGGCACCGCGGTGGATACCTTCGGGCTTCCCAACGTGAACTCCTATTCGGTTCGCTCCGATCTCGGCGGCTATGTCAACGGGACCGTGGCTGCTCAGCTCACCGAGAGCAATGTGCTTGGTGTGGTCGGCCCGATTGAGGTGGGCGACGCCAAGCTTTACGTCGACGGATTCGTAGCCGGCGCCACCGCCCAGAATCCCGACGTTGATGTCAAGGTCGTGTACATCGGATCGTTCGCCGACGTGGCGCTGGCCGCCGAAACCGCCCAGCAGCACATCTCCGCCGGTGCGGACGTGCTGACCGGTACGGCCCAGATGGTGGTGGGCGCCACCGGCGTTGCTCAGGAGAACGACGTGTTGTGGTTCGGCACCCAATCCAACCAGACCGCCCTCGGCGAAGACATCGTGGTGGCCTCGCAGGTCTATCGCTGGGAGGTCATCCTGGCTGAGGTGGTCGATCAGGTGAAGTCCGGCACCCTGGGTGGCACGACCTTCATCATGACCTTCGAAGGCGGAGGACTGGAGATCCAGTTCAACCCGGCCATGGACATTCCCGCCGACGTGCTTGCCTCAGCCGAGGCAACCATCGCTGGCCTGTCCGACGGATCAATCTCCACTGGGCAGTAACGCTCAACCGAAAAGCCGAATATGAACTCTGACTCGGCAGCGCCGAGGCCAGCACCGATGCTGGAGATGCGCGGGATTACTAAGCGCTTCCCCGGCGTCGTCGCCAACGAAGACGTCGATTTCACGGTGCTGCCGGGTCAGGTTCACACCCTTCTCGGAGAAAACGGGGCCGGCAAGAGCACGCTGGTGAAGATCCTTTACGGGCTCTACCAGCCCGACGAGGGATCGATTGCCTTCGACGGCGCCCCAGTGGACATCGACTCGCCTTCGGTGGCCATCCGCACTGGCATTGGCATGATCCACCAGCACTTCATGTTGGTGGACACCCTGACCGTGGCCGAGAACGTGGCCTTGGGGCTGGGCAAGCGTCTCGGGCTGGCCAACTTGGCGCCCATCCGGCGCCGCATCAGAGAAGTCTCCGAGGAGTACGGCTTGCTCGTCGACCCGGATGCCTATATCTGGCAGATGGCAGTGGGGGAGCGGCAGCGGGCCGAGATCCTCAAGGCGCTGTACCGCAACGTGAAGCTGCTGGTGCTAGACGAACCCACCGCCGTGCTGACCCCGCCTGAAGTCGCTGACTTGTTCGTCACCCTTCGCCAGCTCAGCTCCGATGGGAGAGGGCTGGTGTTCATCTCCCACAAGCTGAACGAGGTGATGGAGATCTCCGATGAGATCACGGTGCTGCGCGACGGAAGGGTCTCGGGGCGAACAACCCCCGCAGAGTCCAGCAGAGAGTCGCTGGCCATGATGATGGTGGGGCGTCCGGTTGAATTCACCCGCACCCTCGCCAATCAGGAACCGGGCGATCCCAAACTGGAAGTGAAGAACCTCCGGGTTCGCGGTGACCGAGAGGAGTTGGCGGTGCGAGATGTGAACATCGACGTGCGGGCCGGTGAGATTGTGGGCATCGTGGGCGTCTCGGGCAACGGCCAACGCGAGCTGGCCGAGGCCATTGTGGGGCTGCGGGAGGTTGAGTCGGGTGAAGTCTTTATCGACGGCCGTCCGGTGAAGACGCCCACTCCCAAGCAGGTGCGGTCGATGGGCTTGGCCTATGTTCCCGAAGAGCGCATGAAGTACGGCAGCATCGGCGACTTCACCGTGGCCGAAAACCTGGTCTTGGTGGATTACGACCAGCCGCCCTACGCACGAGCCGGACTGCTGAGCCTCAACTCCATCGAGACTCGCGGTCAGCAGTTGGTGGGCGATTATTCGATTCGCACACCGAACACCGGCACCCTCACCCGCAAGCTGTCGGGGGGCAACATCCAAAAGGTAGTGATCGCTCGGGAATTCAGCGGTGGCGCCGAAGTGCTGCTGGTAGCCCAGCCCACCCGGGGCATCGACATCGGCGCGGCCGAATACATCCATGAGCAACTCTTGACCCAGCGCTCCCAAGGCAAGGCCATCTTGTTGATCAGCGAGGACCTCGACGAGGTGATGGCGCTCTCCGACCGGCTGGTGGTGATGTACGAAGGCTCGGTGATGGGCCGGGCGAACCGCGAGGACGCCACCATCGAGCATGTAGGCCTGCTCATGAGCGGCGTGGGAGAGCCCGAGGGCGCGGCAGTAGCGGGATAGGCAAGCCTGGGCTGTTCCAAACAAACGGCAGTAGGCTGACCTCTTCCTGGGAGGTGTCTGAGTACCTGGTGGGCTCCCCCGCCTTCAAAGCGGGTGGGACGGGCGATCCCCGTCCGGCGGGTTCGATTCCCGTCCACCTCCGCTTTGCGATTAGGTCTGTTCGGGGGGGCTGGCCGCGGTTAGCAGCCGGGCGAGCAAATCGACCCATTCTTCTTCGGTGGGGATATGGTGCTTAGCTCGCTCCGCAGACATCAGCAGGTGAGTGCCGACTCCAACGGCCTGGACAATCAGGGCAAGTGCGGTAGTACTGATATTCCTGTCCCAGAGCCCCTCGTCCTTGCTTTTCTCGACGAGGTCGCATAGCTGATCGGCTTGCTCGTTGAGGAATTCCTGGAGGCTCAATTGGACCGCGGTGTTGTTGCGCGCACTTCCGAACACCTGGATCAGAACATCGTGGGCATCATCGGACTTCAACAGGTTGGCACCCCAGGTCGTCAGAATCTCAGTGGCCGACATTCCACTGACCCCCAGGTCTTTCATCCTCTGCTCAGGCGTTATCCGCTCGAAGAGATAGTTGAGGGCGGCGACCATCATCTCGTTCTTGTCCGGCCACCGGGCATAGATCGCCCCGGTGGTCGCCCCGGCCCGGCGGGCGATGTCGGTGACGACTCCCTTGTCGTAACCCTGCTCAACGAACACTTCAGCGGCTGCTTCCAACAGCCGTTCGGTCAACCCATCGGGGTCGCGTATGCGTCGTTTCAACGCATCGTCAGGCACGTCTATACCCTTCAGATGTAAGCACCAGAGCAACAATAGCTATCTCACATAGTCGGTGCCGGAAAGTTCAGGGATCGCGGCCTGAACAGGGGTTTATCGAGGCGGTTTTAGACCGCCAACAGGTCGCGGGCGCCGGTGTCGCTGCTGGGGTGGCGGAGTTTGGACATGGCCCGGGCCTCGATTTGGCGGATGCGCTCGCGGGTGAGGTTGAAGTGCTCGCCGACCTCTTCAAGGGTGCGAGGCTCGCCGCGGTCGAGGCCGAAGCGGAGCTTGAGGATCTCGCGCTCGCGCTCGTCGAGGGGACCGAGCAGGCGGGTGATCTCCTCGGGCAACAGGGCGGTGGCGGCCACCTCGAAAGGCGACTCGGCGGAGCGGTCCTCTACCACGTCGCCCAATTCGGCGTCGCCGTCTTCGCGCAGCGGCTCGCTCAGCGACAAGGGCTCGGCCGCGAAGCGCAAAGCCTCGGTGACTTTCTCTTCGGAAAGGTCCACTTCGACGGCCAACTCGGCCAGAGTGGCTGGGCGGCCCAGCTTCTTCTCCAGGTTGGCCCGGGCCTTTTGAAGGCGGGCCAGGGTGTCGCCGGCGTGGACCGGCAAGCGAATAGTGCGACCGGTGTTGGCAATGCCCCGGGTGATGGCCTGGCGGATCCACCAGGTGGCATACGTGGAGAATTTGAATCCCTTGCGCCAGTCGAACTTCTCCACGGCGTGCATCAGGCCCAGGTTGCCCTCTTGGATCAGATCCAAAAGGGGAAGACCGGAGGCCTGGTACTTCTTGGCAATGGAGACCACCAAGCGGAGGTTGGACTGGACGAACCGGCGCTCGGCCTGTTCGCCAATCTTGACCTGGCGGCGCAATATCCGCCGACGGGCTGGTGAGAGCCGCTCTGAGCTGTCGGAATCGTTCTCTTTGTCCTGGTCAAGGAGGGCTTGTGCTTCGTTGCCCTCCTCGATTTTCTGGGCTAGCTCAACTTCGTCGTCTTTGGTGAGCAGCGGGTATTGGCCGATATCGGTCAGATAGAGACGGACGAGATCTTCGTCGTCTCGCTCAACACGCTCTTTCGGCACAGTCACACCTTTCCGAAAATCCGATGGCCCGATAATCCTTGGACCAGAGAATCCCTGGGGTTACCGGTGCCGCTGTCGAATCGGTCGACGCTGACCGAGCAGAGACACGGACAATGCTTAGCCAATAACGATACCTGCTTCATCGTGGAAACGTCACCAGCGGAGGCCATCTTTTTTCTCGATAGTCGTCGGCAAAGCCACTCGCCAGCTCCTCGAGGTCGCCATTAGAAGGGATACTCGGAGGATTCCACACTTGCCTGGAGTCATACTGTTCCTCGGCCAAATCGGCGGCCACCATGCGGGCGGTGCGGATCACCGCTCCGTCGCTCACCGACGACAGCTCGTGACCCAAACGTTCAATCACGAAAACCAACTGGGGTAGAGCCACCTCGTACAGCGCAGCAACAGCGCCGGCAGGCGCCGCTTCTTCAATGTGACCCACCAGCCGTTTCCAGGCGATTGTGGGGGGACCAATTCGATCGGGCGCGGCCAAAGCCGGAGAGTCGGGCAGCGCGGCCCGCCACCACTGGGCGTGTTGTCCATGGCGCCGGCTGGACCGGGCCAAGAGGTTTCGAGCTCGGTTGTCCAGCGCCGCCTCGCCGTCCAGGCCGGCTGCCAGGCGCCCCTCCAACTCGAAGAGCTGCTCAGATACCCAGGCCAGGCCGCCACAGGCGTCGGCCAGCTGTTCAATGTCCATTCTCAGTCTCCGGCTCTATTCCGGCCAAGGCACCGGGCTGATGCTTCTTGGAGTCCAGAAGCCATCAGTCTCCGCCCCGATAGCGGTTGGTGATGGGCAGGCGGCGATCCCGGCCGAATGCCTTGGCGGTGATACGCACGCCGGGGGGGTTCTGGCGCCGCTTGTATTCGGCGCGGTCCACCAGTCCGGTGATGCGGCTCACCAACTCCGGGTCGTAGCCCTGACCGCACAGGTCGGCGGGGGTGAGGTCTCCCTCCACGTAGGCCTCAAGCAGCGGATCGAGCACTTCGTATGGAGGCAGGCTCTGGTCGTCCCGCTGGTCGGGGCGAAGCTCGGCCGACGGCGGTTTGACCAGCACGTTTTCGGGGATGAGGTGGCGGCCGGCCCGCTGGTTGCGATGGGAGGCGAAGGCGTACACCTGGAGCTTCCACAAGTCCTTGATCACGGCGAAGGCTCCGGCGGTATCGCCGTACAGGGTGGAATAGCCCACCGCGCTCTCGCTCTTGTTGCCGGTGGTCAAGATCAGCCAGCCGAACTTGTTGGACAAGGCCATCAGCAGTGTGCCCCGAATGCGCGACTGCACATTCTCCTCGGCCAAGTCGGGTTCCATTCCGGCGAAAGAAGGGGCCAGCATGTCGAGAAAAGCCTGATGGCCGGGCTCCACGGGAATGATCCGGTGGTCGATGCCCAAGTTCTGGCAGAGGGCTTCGGCGTCGCCTAGCGAATGGTCGCTGGAATAGCGGGAGGGCATCAGCACGCCGTGGACATGATCGGCGCCCAGGGCATCGGTGGCGATAACCGCCACCAACGAGGAATCGATGCCTCCGGACATTCCGATGCCCACATCGGTAAAGCCGTTCTTATGTACGTAGTCCCGGGTGGCCAGCACTAGGGCCTCATATTGTTCGTCGAGCTCGCCCAGCCCCGGATCGACTCGGTTGATCTCCTGGGGTATGGCCGGTGGGGCCGCCAGCTCGGGTCGATCGGCCACCTCAACCTCGGCAATGAGCAGATGCTCCCGAAACGCCGGGGCCTGGGCGTCAACACGGCCGTCGGTATCGAGCACCAGCGAGGCGCCGTCGAAAACCAACTCGTCTTGGCCTCCCACCAAATTGGCATAGACGATGGCGCACCCGGTTTCGGAGACCCGCCGGCGGAGCACGTCCAGACGCTGGTCCAGCTTGCCCACGTGGTACGGCGAGGCGTTCAGGTTGAAGATCACTTCCGCTCCGGCGGCGGACAGCTGGCCCATCGGGCCGCCCGAGACCCAAGCGTCCTCGCAGATAGACACCCCCACCGCGACCCCCGCGATTGGGTGTACACCGGGATCGCCGGTGCCGGGGCGAAAGTAGCGGCGCTCGTCGAATACGCCGTAGTTGGGCAGCTCTCGCTTGTGGTAGATCCCCACCAGTCGGCCATCGGCCGCGATACCCGCGGCGTTCCAGCAGCCGTCGGCATCGTCCACAAACCCCACCACCGCGGTGCACGTCCCGGATTGGGCGGCAATGCGCTCCATGGCTTGGCGGCTGTCATGCACAAACCGCTGCTTGAGCACCAGATCCTCGGGGGGATAACCGGTGATGGCCAGTTCCGGGAAGACCGCTGCGTGGCAGCCGGCCTCTTCCGCGGCGGCCAGGGCAGCGAGAATCTGCTTGGTGTTGGCATCGATGTCGCCCACCACCGAGTTGATCTGGCACAGGGCTACCCGCAGCTTGGCCACGAGAACAGGCTAGAGGGGTTGTCCACCCCCGACATTGCCGAGGGTTGGTTTGCGCGCCGTCCTAGACGGAGTAGTACATCTCGTACTCGAGGGGATGGGGCCGCAGATTGACGGCGTCCACCTCCTCTTGCTTTACCTCGATGTATGACTCGATCAGAGCGGTGTTGAACACGTCGCCAGCCAGCAGGAAGTCGTGATCGGCCTCAAGGGCGCTCAGCGCCTCGGCCAGCGAACCGGGCACGGTCTCTATGCCGGCGGCTTCTTCGGGCGGCAGGTCGTAGATGTTCTTGTCCAGCGGATCACCCGGATCCATCTGATTCTGGATACCGTCGATACCGGCCATCAGCATGGCGGCGAACGCCAGGTAGGGATTGGCGCTGGGGTCGGGACAGCGGAACTCCAGACGCTTGGCCTTGGGGTTGTCGGAGATCAGCGGGATGCGGATGGCTGCCGAGCGGTTCCGCTGGGAGTAGGCCAGGTTCACCGGGGCCTCGTAGCCGGGCACCAAACGCTTGTAGGAGTTGGTGGTGGGGGCGGCGAAGGCCAAGATCGCGGGAGCGTGGGCCAGCAGGCCACCGATGTACCAGCGGGAGATGTCGGACAGGCCGGCATAGCCCCGCTCGTCGTACATCAGCGTGTCGCCGTCCTTCCACAGCGACTGGTGGGTGTGCATCCCCGAGCCGTTGTCGCCGTAGATCGGCTTGGGCATGAACGTGACGGTGCGGCCATGCTCGCGGGCCACGTTCTTCACCACGTACTTGTAGAGCTGGACCTTGTCGGCCATCGACAGCATCTCGTCGAACACCATGTCGATTTCAGCCTGGCCGGCGGTGCCCACCTCGTGGTGCTGGACCTCGATGGGGATCCCCACCGACTCCAGGGCCACCACCATCTCCGAGCGCAAGTCTTGGAAGGTGTCCAGGGGCGACAGCGGGAAATATCCCCCCTTGTAGGGGATGCGGTGGCCGGGGCTGGGGGCGCCGTTGACCGAGGGGCGGCCGCTCTCGAAGATGCCCTCGGCCGAGCGGACCTGGTAGCCGGCCACATCGGGCTGATTCTGGTAGGCCACGCTGTCGAAGATGAAGAACTCGGCTTCCGGCCCGAAGAACGCGGCATCAGCGATGCCGGTGCTGGCCAAATAAGACAGGGAGCGGCGAACCACGCCGCGCGGGTCTTTGCCGTACATCTCGCCGGTGACGGGATCTTTCACATCGCACAGAAGCACCAGCGTCTTCCGCTTCATGAACGGATCGAAGATCGCGGTGTCGGGATCGGGAATGAGGAGCATGTCGGAGGCGTCGATGGTCTGAAAGCCGCTCACCGAAGAGCCGTCGAACCCGAGGCCCTCTTCGAACACCGCTTCAGTTAGCTCGCGGATGGGAAGCGAAAAGTGGTGCTGAACACCGGGGACGTCGGTGAATCGCATGTCCACGAACTCGGCACCCTCAGATGCAGCCAGCGCAATGACTTCTTGGGGAGTTGACACAGTAGGTTCCTCCTTTTTCGGCCCTTACTCTCCCACAAGCGGCAAGGGCACGGCGCATTGTCGCAAAGCTGAGTTTCCAAAGATTTTCCCGATTGTGAAGGCTCTGTGAACGCCGCCAATGGGCTGGCGTTGACGACTCCTGGCGGGGCACTCTGGTGGTCTCCTATGGAACCGCAAAAGGACTATGTGCTTCGCACCGTAGAGGAGCGGGGGGTGCGCCTGATCCGGCTCTGGTTCACCGACGTGCTGGGCCAGCTCAAGTCGGTGGCCATCTCCCCGGCCGAGCTGGCCGACGCCTTCGACGAGGGGCTGCAATTCGACGGCTCGGCCATCGACGGGTTCTCCCGGGTGCAGGAGAGCGACGTGCTGGCCGTGCCCGACGCTTCCACGTTCGAGCTGCTGCCGTGGGCCGATCCCGAGGAGCCCTCCGGGCGCATCTTCTGCGACATCCGCAACCCCGACGGCACCCCCTTTGAGGGCGACCCCCGCTGGGTCATGCGCCGCAGCCTGGCCAAGGCAGCCGAGATGGGCTACACGTTCTACACCGCGCCCGAGGTGGAGTTCTTCTACTTCCGCCACGGCGACCCCGAACAGCCGCTCGTCCCGCTGGACAACGCCTCCTATTTCGACCTGACCACCGCCGATGTGGCCAGCCCGCTGCGCAAGCGCACCATCACCATGCTGGAGGCCATGGGCATCCCGGTGGAGTACTCGTTCCACGAGGACAGCCCCAGCCAACACGAGATCGACCTGCGCTACACCGAGGCGCTGAGCATGGCCGACAATGTGATGACTCTGAGGCTGGTGGTGCGCAAACTGGCACTGGACCGCGATCTGCACGCCACGTTCATGCCCAAGCCGCTCAACGGGGTGCAGGGCTCGGGCATGCACACCCACATGTCGCTGTTCGAGAACGACGTCAACGCCTTCCACGACGCCGGCGACGACTACGGCCTGTCGAAAACGGCCAAGGCATTCATTGCCGGACTTCTGCACCACGCTCGGGAGATCACCGCGGTTACCAACCAGTTGGTGAACAGCTACAAGCGGCTGGTGGCCGGCGACGAGGCCCCCACGTTTGTGTCGTGGGCCCGCAACAACCGATCGGCGCTGGTGAGGGTGCCGGTGGTGAAGCCGGGCAAAGAGTCGTCCACCCGAATCGAATACCGAGCACTCGACTCGGCGGCCAACCCCTACCTGGCTTTCTCCGCCGTGCTGGCCGCTGGCCTGAATGGTGTGCAGGAGGGCTACGAACTGCCCGACGAGGCGGCTGCCGACCTCTACACCATGAGCAGAGGACAGGCCCGGACCAGGGGATTCGAGGAGCTGCCCATGTCGCTGTCGGAGGCCTTGGACGTTTTGGAGGAGTCTCCGCTGATGGCCGAGGTGCTGGGCGAGCACATCCACGAGTGGTTCCTGCGCAACAAGCGGGCCGAATTCGGTGAATACCGCCGCGAGGTCACCCCCTTCGAGCTCCGCCGATACCTGAATACTTGGTAGCCACAGTGACGGAGCCGCTCCTCGTCTTCCCCGATCCGCCGCCGCCAGAGCTGGTGCGCACGCTGGATTTGGGGGGCTACAACTGGAAGGCGGTGAGCAACGCCCAAGAACCGGAAGGGCGATGGCTGGGCGCGGTGGTGGCGGTGGGCGAGAACCCCGAGGACGCCTTCGGGTTCTGCCGGGCGCTGAACCGGCGAGGCCTCGACATACCGGTGCTGCTGCTGATCTCGGGCACCCACCTCGACGAGCTGGAAATGCGAGACGACCTCTTCACCGACTTCTGCCTGACCCCCTTCCACCAGCGGGAGCTGGAGGCTCGACTGGGCCATCTGGTGTGGCGGTCGGGCACCGTGCTGCGCCCCGAGCTGATCGAATACGGGCCGCTGGTGCTGAACGTGGAGACCTACCAGGCGTCGATCACTGGCCGGCCGCTAGACCTCACCTACATGGAATACGAGCTGCTGAAATTCCTGGCCAGCTCGCCCGGCAAGGTGTTCACCCGTGAAACGCTGCTCAGCCGGGTATGGGGCTACGACTACTTCGGCGGCGCCCGCACCGTGGACGTCCACGTGCGCCGCCTTCGGGCCAAGCTCGGCGAAGAGCACGCCGGCCTCATCACCACCGTGCGATCCGTCGGCTACCGCTTCGGCCTCTCCCGCTGGGAGCGCTGACCGGTCAATCGACGTGCGCCCAGAGTTCGATCTCTACGAGGGCGCCTAGGGGGAGGGCGGCTACGCCTACGGCGGAGCGGGCTGGGCGGTTGTCGCCGAAACACTCGATGTAGGCCTGGTTCATGGCGCCGAAATCATCCATGTGCAGCAAGAAAACGGTGGCCTTCACCACGTCGTCCAGCGTGGCGCCCTCGGTGGCCAGCACCGACTCAGCGTTTGCTACTGCTTGTCGGAACTGAGCGATTAGACCGCCGGGCACCAGTGAGCCGTCGGCAATGCCGATTTGTCCGGAGCAGATAAGAAAGTCCCCCGCACGAACGATTGGGGAATACGGACCGACCGGAATGCTCATAGCATGGGATCATATGAAAGCTGAAGGCCTCGGTCACCAGAACCAGGACATCGAGCAATTGATCGCCTCCTGTCCGTGGCCGGAGGACGCTCGCTCCCTCATCGACGATTTGGGCATAGCCGACGAGCGCCGGGCTCGGGCGGCGGCCATACTGGCCGGGGCATCCCGCAGCATGAGCAAGGCGGTGCGACGCGATCCCAGCCTGCTGGGCGTGCTCGACCCTCCCGCAGACTTCGCCACCGAGAAAATATCGCTGACCGCCCCTGACGACGATGATTCCCTGGACGGACTGCGGCGATGGAAGCGTCGCCAGCTTCTGCGCATCGCACTGCGCGACCTGCTGGGTGAGGCCGACTTGGCCACCGTGGGCCGGGAGCTGTCGCTCTTGGCCGACGCCTGTTTTGCCCGCGCCCTGGAGATCGCCGACGAGGGCCCGCCTTTGGCCATCATCGGAATGGGCAAGCTGGGGGGCAATGAGCTGAACTACGCCAGCGACGTCGACATCGTATTCGTCCACGAAGGCGGCACTGAGGCGGCTGTGAAGCGGGCCCGCAAGGTGGTGCAGGCCCTAACCACGTTCACCGCCGAGGGAGCGGTCTACCGGGTGGACACCGATCTCCGCCCCGATGGGCAAACCGGATCGCTCAGCCTGCCCCCCGACGCCTATCAGCACTACTTCGAGCAGCGGGCCCACGCCTGGGAGCGTCAGGCCTACATCAAGACCCGCCTGTGCGCAGGCGATCCCGAGGTGGGCAACGCCTTCTTCGACGCCATCCGGCCTGGCGTTTGGGAAGAGAACCTGGGGGCCAAGACCGTGCCGTCGCTTCAGGCCATGAAAAAGCGGGTGGAGGAGTCGGCCAAGCTGAAGGGAGACCGGGAGCTCAAGAAGGGGCCCGGTGGCCTGCGAGACATCGAGTTCACCGTGCAGCTTCTTCAGCTGGTGCACGGCCGCGCCGATCCCACCATCCGCTCTCCCAACACCCTCACCGCTCTCCGCCAACTCAGCTGGGGGGAGTACATCGACCAGGCCGACGCCGTCCATTTCACCACCGCCTACATCCACCTGCGCACGGTGGAACACCGATTGCAGCTCCGCGACGAGCGCCAGACCCACGAGCTTCCCACCGCCGATGCCGATCGGGAGTGGGCGGCCCGAGCCTCCGGTTTTGAGAACCTGGAAGCGTTCCAGGCCTCCCACAGCCGCCACCAGACCTCGGTACGGGAGATCCACCAGCGGATCTTCTACCGCCAAACCCTCGACCGGATGCACGAGACCGGCCTGGTGAGCGAGCTGCTTCCCGACCACCTCGGGCAGCTGGGCTTCGCCGATCCCGACCGAGCCGCCGCCACTATTGAGCGCCTCACCGAGAACCTCGGTCGGCGGGCCAACGTGATGCAGCAGGTGCTGGTCATCATGGTGGAGGCCCTGGCCACCACCCCCGACCCCGACTTGGGACTCGTCCGCTTGGCGTGGCTGTTGGATGGCTCCTATCGGATCGGCACCATCCTTCCCGTACTGCGCGATTCACCAATCGCCATCAGCGACATCGCCCGTTTGCTGGGTTCCAGTCGAGTGGCCGCAGGATGGATGCGAAACCACCCGGAGTTCGCCCGTTCGCTGATGAGCCCCGAAGAGCTGGCCATTCCTCGAACGGTCGAAGACTTGAAGTCAGACGCCGCCGAGGCGATGCAATCCGCCGCCGGCGACCACGATCTCCAAATGGCTGAGCTGCGGCGATTCGTTCGGCGCGAACAGCTGCGGGTAGCAGCCCGCGACATCTTGGGCTTGGCCTCGATCATCGAGATTCCCCAGGAGTTGACCATCATCGCTGACGCCGCGGTGGGCGCCGCCGTCGATTCGCTGGCTCCCGAGGTGCCCTTTGCGGTGATCGGGATGGGGCGCTATGGGGGCCTCGACCTTTCCTATGCCTCTGATCTGGATGTGATCTTTGTGTACGAGGGCGGCAATTCTGACGACGCCCGGACGGCCAATCGCACCGCCCGAGGCCTGCTCAAAGAGATCGGGGCCCAAACCGCCGAGGGCCGAGCCTGGGAGATCGACGCCCGATTGCGCCCCGAGGGCGAGAACGGGCAGCTTGCCCGATCGCTCGAGGGATACCAGCGGTACTACGAGGAGCGGGGTCAGCTTTGGGAGCGCCAGTCTCTGCTAAAGCGCCGCTTTGTGGCTGGAGACGCCGATCTGGGAAGCCGATTCCTCCAGTTGGCCGACAAGTGGTGCTACCAGCCCGAGTTCAGCGATGCCGAGGCTGATGAGATCCGTACCATGAAGCGCCGCATCGAAGCCGAGCGCCTGGGAACTGGCAGCAAGGCCCGGGATGTGAAGCTCGGCGCGGGCGGGCTAAGCGACATCGAATTCATCGTGCAGCTCATGCAGCTTCAACACGGATTCGGGCGAACCTCCATCAGGGACAACCGCACCCTGCCGGCGCTGTCTGGGCTGTCGGAGCACAACCTGCTGGACATCGGCGACCGGGCCACCCTGGATGTGGGCTATCGCTTCTGCCAGCGTTTCCGCAACGCCCGCTACCACCTCTCTGGGCTCTCGTCAGACGTATTCCCCGACGACGACCACGAGGAGCTGTTGCTGGCCAAGCGGCTCGGCTATCCCAGCATCCGGGACCTAGAAGCCGATTATCAAGAGATCACTGATGCCGTTCGCGAGGTGACCGACCGCCTGCTCTACGGCGAGCCCGATTAGTCGGGCACCGGGCCGGCAGGCCAGTCAGGAGGGTGACCAGCGGCTCGCCAGGTGGCTGCGGCGACCGCGGCGAACACGGCGTCGGAGCAGTTGACCGGCGGATCGTCGGACGGCTCGATCTCCACCTCAACCGGAGGCATCCGAGATGCGGGTACCACGCCGAAAGAGCGGATGGTGAGGTCGTGGACCTCGCCGTCGGGGTCGACGGTCAGCGCTTCGGAGGTAACCCAGCTATAAGCCATGTGAGCCGCGCCGATGCAGTAGGAGCGCAGCACGATCTCATCCAGCGGGTTGCCGCCGTTCACCAGCACCCGCAGGCCGCCTTGGTGCCACTCGGCTCGGGCCGAGCCCCCGCTTGGAGACGTGATCGTCTGGGGGTCGTCGTCCAGTGCGCTCAGCGCCACGGCGGCCTCGACCCATCCCGCGCCCCGAATGGCGGCTGAGGTGGGAGGTCCGGCAATGTCAACCTCTTCTACCGTCAGGCCAGGTGCGACCGAGGCGATGGCGTCGGCCACCCGTGGCGTGCGGACCACCCGAACCACTCCGCGGCCCTCGGCGTCGATCCCAATGGCTACTGGCGGTCGCTTGGGACCGCGCCGAACGGTGTCTTCACGAGACCACAGCACTCGCACCGGACGGCCGTGCTCATCGGCCATCCGCCGGGCTGTTTCCGGCAGGGGGGACGCCAGCTTGGCGCCGAATGCGCCTCCGTTGGCCAGCGGATTGGCCGGCTCGCCGCCGGGCACGCACCACGAGGCGTCGGTTTCCAGATAGGCCGGCTCCACCCAAGAGGTGCGAAGGCGCACCGCCCAGTCGCCTTCGGGGAACTCCAGCGGCATGGGCAACTCCGTTGGAGTACGTCGGCCCTGTATTTTCCCCGCCGCGGCCCGGGCTTCAGCAACCGTCTCTCCCAGCGCCCAGCCGCCCCAGCCGTCGGACAACGCCACCAGTGCCCCCTCGGGCACGGTGTCGTCGGCAAAGCCACCCTCGCCCAAAGCCACGTCTGGTCCCACCGTCTGCGCTACGCCGCCTTCGAGCTCAGCCCGTTGGATTGCGGCCTCCCAATCCCGTTCTGGGGCAGCGGCACCGAAGTGCTCCCAGGCCTCCAAGATGGTCTGCCACCCCGTGCAGCGGCACAAATGGGCGGCCAGCGCGCTGGCCGCTGCCGAGCGAGGGCGATTTTCACCAGGTCGGGCATCGAGGCCGGCGAGGCGCATGATGATTCCCGGAGTGCAGAAGCCGCACTGGGAGGCACCGGCCGCGCAGAACGCTTCTCCCCAAGCGACGCGGGTGTCAGGTGCCAGCCCGGCCAGCGTGGTGATTGCCCGACCGGCCACCCGGCGAGCAGGAGTCACACACGACACTCGAGGCTTCCCATCCACCCACACGGTGCAGCAACCGCATTGGCCTTGTGGGCTGCATCCGTCTTTCACCGAAGAGATGCCGAGGCGATCGCGCAGCACCTCCATGAGCGAGGCGCCGTCGTCGGGTACCTCGATTCGGCGGCCGTCTACGGTGAATTCCAATGCGGCCGCCATGCGCGGCGGAGAGGGTTAGCTGAAGCTCTGGCCGCAGCCGCAGGTGCGCTGGGCATTGGGGTTGGTGATGGAAAACCCCGCGTCGGTCAGGCCGTCTTTGTAGTCGAGAATCGCACCTTCCAGCAGAGCTGCGCTGGAGGAATCGACCACTACCTTTACGTCGCCGAAGAGAACCTCTTGGTCTTCAGCGCCCACGTCGGCGTCGAAGTACATCTCATAGCTGAACCCGGAGCAACCGCCAGGGCGAACTGCCACCCGCAGGGCCAGCTCTTCGTCGTCGGCCTGCTCTTGACGAACCAAGTCTCCGACTTTGCTGGTTGCTGTATCTGTGAGCGTGATCACAAAGCTCTCCCTATTCGGTGCTGCCAAGCAAACATAGTCTACCCGCAGGCTTGGCGGACTTACATACCCGATAGCATGACCAGGGTGAGCGACGGCGCAATCGCGGCCTTGCCGACGGCTGATGATGTGATGAATGTCCTGCGCGGGGTGATCGACCCCGAATTGGGCACCGACATCGTTGAATTGGGCATGGCGCGCGGAGCAGTGGTCAATCCTGAAGGCCTCGTTGAGGTCACGGTGGCGCTCACCACTGCGGGCTGCCCGTTGCGGGCCCAGATCCAGCGAGATGTCCGCAGCCGGGTCGGCGGTCTGCCCGGCGTGGAAAAGGTCAAGATCCACTGGAGCGAGCTCACTCAGGAGGAAAAGGCTGCGGCCATGTCGAAAGCCCGCTTCAACGTGTCCCAGAATGCTCCTGACACTGCGGTGCCTCCGACCACAAAGGTCGTGATGGTGGCCTCAGGCAAGGGCGGGGTGGGCAAGTCGACGGTCACCGTGAACCTGGCCGCAGAGCTGGCCCGCCGGGGCATGCGGATCGGAGTGATGGACGCCGACATCTGGGGCTATTCGGTGCCCCGAATGCTGGGAGTGGAAGGCCGTCTCGCCGGTGCGGAAGACGAGAAGAAGATCGCCCCCAATGAGAAGGAGGTGGGCGACGGCATTCTCGAAGTGGTGTCGATGGGCTTTTTGGTCGATCGGGAGGAGACCGCGCTTATGTGGCGGGGGCTCATTCTGAATCGAGCGGTCCAGCATTTTCTCGAAGACGTGCGCTGGGGCCCGGTGGACTACCTGCTGATCGACATGCCGCCGGGCACCGGCGATGTGCAGATGGGCATCGCCAAGATGCTCCCCCAAGCCGAAATGGTGGTGGTGACCACGCCGGCTCGCAGCGCCCAGAAGGTGGCCACCCGAGTGGCTTCGATGGGGCGCTCCAACTACCTCCGGGTCGCCGGGGTGATCGAGAACATGAGCGCGTTCGTGGCGCCCAACGGGGAGTCGTATGACATCTTCGGCCAAGGGGGCGGACAGGAATTGGCCGACGAACTGGGCGTGCCCTTGCTGGGCCAGGTGCCCATAGACGGTGCCGTGGCCCCGGGCGGTGACGAGGGGGCGCCGGTGGTACTGGAGGAAACCCCCGGTCCGGCCGGTGCTGCGTTCCGGGCCATCGCCGACCGGCTGCTGGAAGAGGTCCCACCGGTGGACATGGCCGGCTGCACGGCGCGGATCTTTGAGGCCGTCGGGCAGGCATTGGCCAACCTCGACGTCGTCTCTTCTTAGGATTCCACCGTGTTGGTATGGCTGGTCCTGCTCTTTATTGCGGTGCCGCTGGTGGAGCTGTATGTAATCGTGGAGACCGCCAGAAGCATCGGAACGTTGGAGACCATTGGCCTGTTGATCGTGGTCAGCGTCGTCGGAGCGTGGATGGTGAAGGCGCAGGGGCTGGCGGTGCTCTGGCGGGTGCGAAGCAAGCTGGCCGAGGGGTTGATGCCCGGCCGGGAGCTGGTGGACGGTGCCCTGGTGCTGCTGGCCGGGGCGCTCATGCTCACCCCCGGATTCGTGACCGACGCGGTGGGCCTGTTGCTGTTGTTCCCGCCCACCCGAATGGCGATCCGCCCGCTCGTCATCCGTCGCTTTCGTCATCGCGTGACCTATATCGGCCCCCAAGGCCCCCAACCGGGCACCATCCACGACACCGATCTGGCCGACGGAGATTGATCGGCCACAGATGACGGCCTACCGCTAGCGCCATACGCTGAGAGCCGTGAGACCCCCTTCGGTGGACGCCCTGGCCCGGTCGTTGGCCGACACCGGGCTGCCCCATCCGCTGCTGGTGGATGCCGCCCGGGCGGCAATCGCCGAGGGCGACCCCGAAGACGTCGAAGCGCGGGCCCGCCGTCACGCCCACACCGCGGCCCGAGCGATGCTTCAGCCGGTGGTGAACGCCACCGGGGTTCTGCTCCACACCAACCTGGGCCGGGCCCCGCTGGCCGTCGCCGCCGACGCGGCCTTCACCAACCTGGAGTTGGATCTGTCATCGGGCCGGCGAGGATCACGCCACGCCCATGCCGCGGCGCTGTTGGCCCGGCTGTGCGACGCCGACGACGCCATCGTGGTGAACAACGGGGCGTCGGCGGTGCTGCTGGTGTTGGCCGCGTTGGCCACCGGACGGGGGGCGGCAGTATCCCGAGGCGAGTTGGTAGAGATCGGTGGCGGGTTCCGGGTGCCCGAAGTGATGGAGCAGTCGGGGGCGAAGCTGGTGGAGGTGGGCACCACCAACCGCACTCGTCGGGCCGATTTCGCATCGGCGGTGGAAAATCCGGCCAACGACACCGCGCTGGCCCTCAAGGTGCACCAGTCGAACTACCGCATCGTGGGGTTCACCGAGCATGTGACCGTGGCCGAGATGTCCTCTCTCAACGTCCCAGTGGTAGCCGACATTGGATCAGGATTGCTGGATGCCGCCTGCCCGTGGCTCGGTGACGGCCCTCCGGCGTGGCTGGCCGGCGAGCCCGCCGCCCGGCAAACCCTGGCCGATGGGGCTGCGCTGGTGACTTTTTCGGGCGACAAGCTCTTCGGCGGCCCCCAAGCGGGAATAATCGCCGGTCGGGCCGACCTGGTGAACCAGTGCGCCCGACACCCCCTGGCTCGGGCGCTGCGACCGGGAAGCCTGGTGCTGAACGCCCTCCAGCAGGTGGCCTTGGCCTATTTGCGGCGAGACGGGCAGGCCATCGAATTCTGGCGGATGGCGTCGCTGGCCACCGCCGACCTGGAGAGCCGGGCCCAGGTGGTGGTGGCCGAGTCTGGGGCGGGCAAGGTGGCCGAGATGGCGTCGGTGCCCGGCGGCGGCACGCTCCCCGGCACCGAGATCGACTCGTGTGGCGTGGTGCTCGACGGCGATCACACTGCCGCCCTGCGCGCCGGAACCCCGCCCATCATCGCCCGAGTGAGCGACGGCCGCACCTGGCTGGATCTGCGGACAGTGGCCCCCGACGATGACCAAACGGTGATTGCCGCCCTGAAAGCTCTTGGGTGAGCATCACCATTTCAACCGCCGGCCACGTGGACCACGGAAAGTCCACGCTGGTGCAGGCGCTCACCGGGGTTGACCCCGACAGATTTGCGGAGGAAAAGGCCCGAGGCCTGACCATCGACCTGGGCTTCGGCTCAGCACAGCTGCCCTCGGGACGATCGGTGTCGATTATTGACGTGCCCGGCCACGAGCGGTTCATCCGCAACATGCTGGCCGGGGTGGGCGCGGTGGACGCCTGCTTGTTCGTGGTGGCAGCCAACGAGGGGTGGATGCCTCAGTCCGAAGAGCACCTCCGCATCCTGGAGCTGCTGGGGGTGGGCCACGGGTTGATCGCCTTTACCAAGGTGGGATTGTGCGACGCCGATATCGCCGAGCTGGCCCGCTTGGAGGTGGAGGAGCGGGTTGAGCACACGTTTTTGGCCAGTGCCCCGGTGGTGGAGACCGACGTGGTGGACGGGCTGGGTCTCGATGACCTGCGAGCCGGGTTGGACGATCTGGTAGATCGGACCCCCGCGGCCGCCGACCAGCGCCGTCCGAGGCTGTGGGTTGATCGGGCCTTCGCCGCCCGGGGCGCGGGAACAGTGGTGACCGGCACATTGGGCGGCGGCCAAATCCGGGTGGACGACGAGTTGGAGCTGCGACCTATGGGCGCGGCGGTTCGAATCCGGGCCTTGCAGAGCCATCACGACCAGCGCACCAAGATCGGGCCGGGCAACCGCGTAGCGGTCAACCTGTCGGGAGTCGGCCACCAAGAAGTTGCCCGCGGTGATGTGCTGGTGCGGGCCGGGCAGTGGCATCTGACCAACCGGTTCGACGCCTCTTTGACGGTGCTGAGCACCCTCGACCACGACGTGTCCCGCCGAGGAGCCCATGTGGTGTATGTGGGAGCGTGCGAACTGCCGGCCCGAATGCGAATTCTCGGGCTTGAGGCGCTGTCTCCCGGCGAAACCGGCCTGGTGCGACTCCATCTCCCCCGCCGGTTGCCCTTGTTGCCCGGAGACCGCTTCGTGGTACGGGAGAGCGGCCGAGCCGAGACCATCGGCGGCGGCACCGTGCTCGACGTCGACCCGGTGCTTCCCGCCTCAAGGGCCAAACCCGACTTGTCGGTCGACCGAGTGGTGGCCGAACGCGGCTGGGTGGAGGCTGATCGGCTCGCCCTGCTGACCGGACAACGGCGAGAACCCGATGTCGGCCGCTGGGTGGTGAGCCCGAAGGTGCTTGAGGAAGCTCAAACTCGGCTTCGAGTCGCGGTGGACGAAGCTGGTCCTCTGGGTCTGGACGTCGCCGGGCTGGACGAAAGGGACAGATCGGTATTGGGCGTTATGGAAGGTGTGACAACCGAGGGGGGTCGAGTGCGGCCAACCGGGCAATCAGACCCCTTCGAAAACCACCGGTATACCGCCGCGTTGGAGTCGGCTCCCTTCTCCCCCCCTGATCCTGAAGCTGTGGGCGTGGACCGGGGTGAGGTGCGGGAGTTGGTGAAGCGGGGATTGATCGTGGAGCAAGATGGCGTGTTCTTCGCGGCCTCAACTCTGGAGACAGCTCGATCGGTGTTGGCCGAGATGCTGGCCTCCCAACCCGATGGGGTCACCGTGGCCGAAGTGCGCGAGCGCTTGGATACCACCCGCAAGTACGCATTGCCGCTGTTGGCGTGGCTGGACGGGCATGGCGCAACCCGCCGAAGAGGTGATGTGCGAATCGCCGGGCCCCGCCTCTGACCGCGGGGAGATCAGTTTCGGCGTCGGCTGAGGATTTCCCGGCGCTCCAACTCGTTGAGGCCGCCCCAGATGCCGTGCTGCTCCCGGATTTTCAGGGCGTATTCACGGCATTCTTCAATCACACTGCATTCCTCGCAGATGGCCTTGGCCCGGCCTTCCCGCTCGAGTTTCTCTTCTTTGCGCTCAAATGACGGGGGTGGGAAGAACACGGCCGCGTGCGGCCCACGACAGGCTGCCTTTGCTTGCCAAGCCCTTTCGCTGGTGATGGCGCTCACTCTTTGCTACCCCCTTTCGGCGGACCTTATAGGCGCAGTTGGCCGCGCACAAGATGAGGGCAGGGCAATTGAGAAACAGTCTTGACTATTTTTCTGGGTCCTGAGGCGCCTGTTTCCCTAGCGACGGCGCTCTCGATAGTCGCGGGCCGCACCCTCGAGAGGCTCCACTTCCAACCACAAGCCGTCAATTTCAACCACTTTGACCTGGTCGCCCTCGGGAACCGGCGTGGCCCTATTGCATCGAGCCCGCCACAACGCGCCCCGAATTCGCACCACCCCGTCGGGTGAGACGTCCTCGACCACCTCGCCCAACTCGCCGACCATCCAGCCCCGTCCAATGGTGGGAGTGGAGAAGCGGGTGCGCACCATCGACGGCATTCCGGAGAACATGGCCACCGCCACCGACCCGGTCATCACCACCATTGGAATCCACGACATAGACACGCCGTCGTATAGCCACCACGTTCCCGCGGCGAACATGACCATTCCTGCACCGGTCCAAAAGCGGGGCACCGACGTTTGGATATCGATGCCGAACGCCACCATCGACGCAGCCAGCAGCGCCAGCGCCCAGGTGTTGTGAGGCAGAACCGACAGCCCGTAGCCGGCCAAGATGAACAACACCGCCCCCAAAACGCCGGCCACCCCGATGCCCGCGGTGAAGAACTCGAACAGCATCAGCCCCATGCCGATGGTCAACAGCAGATAGGCCACCGGGGGGCTGGCCACGGTGTGGAACAGCTGGTGGGCCAGCGACAAGCCTCGGAACTGAACCTGGGTAATCGGCTCCAGGCGAGGTTGGCCGTCCACATTGATCAGGTTGGAGGCGAAGCCGAGGTGGTCGAGGTCGACCAAGAAGTCGCCGATGAGCGGGGCCACGCACTGCTCTACTTCGGGGGGAACCCGCACTGTCTGAGGATCGAAGGCGATGCCGGCCTCGTTGTACCGGTCTCGAAGATCGTCGATGGTGCGAGGCTCGCAGTGGATCACCTTCTCAGAGATGAGCTCTCGCCAGCCGAGCTTGTGGTCTCTGATCAGCTCTTGGTTGGCCCAGGTTACGGGATATTCGGCTAGTGCGGGGAGCGGAGCGCCGAGATCGCCGATGCTGGTACCGGGGGCGATGCCCACTTCGTCGGCAACGGCAAAGAGCTGAGCCACCTTGCCTTCCAGAGAGGAGCCGTTCGGGCCGACCCAAACCGCAATGGGCACCGGCGAGGCGGCTATGGCGTCGGCCAGCTCACCCAGTCGCTTGTCGGACACCACCGAGCGATTGCTGTCGACCCTGAACACAAGGAGGGTGGCGCCCGCGTCGGCCACCTCAACCACAGAGTCTTCGATGAGTTCGGCCATTACCGAATCCAGCAAGCCGGTGACCTCAACCACCACGGCCAAGCCAGCATCGGCTGCACCGTTTGATTGGGCGGTCGCCGATCCCGCTCCGGCCAAGCCGACGGCAGCCAGAATGCCGCCTCCCACGAGGCAGGCAGCAGCCAACTTCAGTCGCGGTGATCGCACTGTTGTCTTACAACGCCTCAGGGGAGTCAGTGCCCAGCAGCGAGGCCAGCGCTTCCTCTGGGGTCTCGGCCACCGGAACGATTCGGTCGAACCCGGTGGTGTGCAACAGTCGGGCCAACGCGCCTTCTCCGCAGGCCACCACTACTTCGCCGTCAGAGTCGCGTATCCGCCGGATGCCTCCGATCAGCGCTCCCAAACCAGCCGAGTCCATGAACGGAACCGACCCCAGGTCGATGAGCAGTCGGGGCTCAAGGGCCAAGTCGCCAATCCGCTCCCTGAATTGGGCCACGGTGTAAGCGTCGATCTCGCCTTGGGGACGAAGCACCGTGTGCGTATCCAGATTTTCGACTTCGATCTCGAGCACAGTGCCTCCCCTCGACCGCCCCTGATGCTAACGCGGGACAGCCTCAATGCCATCGGCCAGACACATTTCCCCAGCATGATGTGCTGACATCGATTTGGATACCATCGGGGCGTGACGCATGTGCTCTTGGCCACCGACAGCGACTCCGTATTCAACACGGTAGAAGCTGCTTTGGGCAGCGATACATCCGAAATCAGCAGGGTTCGGGCCGGTGTCGAGGTACTGGACGCGGTTCGGGAGCACGATCCTGATGTGGTGATTTGCGATCTTCAGATCGGCAATATGGGGGGGATGGCGACCTGCCTGGATCTTCGCATGGAGGCGGAGATGGGGCGGGCACCGGAGACTCGGGTTTTGATGCTGTTGGATCGGGAGGCTGATGTCTATTTGGCTAGGCAGGCTCGGTCTGATGGGTGGATTGTTAAGCCGTTGGATGCGGTAGGTGTTCAGCGGGCGGTGGCGGCGGTTTTGGGTTAGACCACCCCCCAAACCGCCTATGTTGTTCGCCCACCCCAATATGTAGGATGAGTTCTACGGGCAGTGGCGCAGCTTGGTAGCGCGCTTCGTTCGGGACGAAGAGGTCGTGGGTTCAAATCCCGCCTGCCCGACCCAGGTTTCGGCCTCTTTGGCTAGTGTTCGCTCAAGGAGGCCGACATGAGTGAGCACTATTTGGTGATTTCTTCGGACTGCCATGCGGGGCTGCCGAATCTGGAGTATCGGGACTACTTGGAATCGAAGTACCACGATGCCTTCGATGACTTCATGGTTCAGCGGGCCGCGATCCGCAACCAGGGGAACATCATGGGGAACACCGAGTTTGAGGAGGAGTGGTTCGGCGAGAATGAGGAGGGGCTGCGAGGGGGCTGGAATGCGGCCCGGCGGGATGCCGAGCTAGACGGTGACGGTGTTGCCGGCGAGGTGATCTTTCCCGATGCCGACGCGGTCACCGGCGGAGCCTCCGCGCCGTTCGGGGCCGGACTGGGAATGTCGTTCGCCGAAGACCCCGAGTTGTTGTTGGCCGGGGCTCGTGCCCATAACCGCTGGCTGGCCGAGTTGTGCAACGACAGTCCTGAGCGTCGGGCCGGTGTGGCGGTCGTGCCGATCATCGCCGACGTGGACGCCGCGGTGGCCGAAATAGCCCGGGCTCGGGAGTCGGGGCTGAGGGGCGGCATCCTCATCGCCTCCATGTGGAACGAGGCCCCCGGCTACCACGAGCGCCGCTACGACCCGGTGTGGGCCGCCTGCCAAGACCTCGATATGCCGGTTCACACCCACTCGGGGGCCGCCCCGCGAGGCGAATACGGCACCGGTCCCGGATTCATCGGGATGTATGTGGCCGAAGTGCGGTGGTGGACCACCCGTCCGCTGTGGTTCTTGCTGTACTCCGGCGTGTTCGAGCGGTATCCGGGATTGCGCTATGCGGTTACCGAGTGCGGCTGTTTCTGGGCTGCTGACATGCTGTGGACGATGGATGCCACCTATTCCCGAGAGCACGGCGGGGCCCAGAAGCTGGCGGCCGACGCCTACGGCCACTTGAGCCTTGCGCCCAGCGACTACTTCGACCGCAACTGCGCGATCGGCGCCTCCAACACCCGACGGCGCGAGCTCGCCCGGCGTTTCGAGATCGGCGTGGGCAACATCATGTGGGGCAACGACTTTCCCCATCCCGAAGGCACCTGGCCTCACACCCGCAAAGCGCTGGCGGAGGCGTTCTGGGACATTCCCGCCGACGACACTGCCGCCATCCTGGGGTTGAACGCCGCGGAGTTCTACGGCTTCGACACCGAGGCGCTGGCGCCGCTGGTCGACCGAATCGGTCCGACCACCGAGGAGCTTGGCCAAACCGACCCTGCGGCCGCCGCCGGCAAATGGGAGGCGCTCGCCGAGGCGGGGCGGCCCTGGATTACGGGGATGGAGGGAGTTCCTCTTTCGATGGACTAGGCGGGGCGTACGCCGGCATGACCGTATTGCGCATGTGGTCGTTGGTTGAGGTCGGGACGGTGAAATCGGCAAGGTCCATCACTTGATCCCAGTGGTCGCGGTACGACTCGGGGGTGGGGGCTTGGTCGGTGTGGCCTTGGCTGGCTACCCAGGCGAGGCGGGCCATGCGTCCGCCGTCCACGGTGAACGATTCTCCGGTGGTCGGGCATTCTTCGTGGGCCAGCCAGACAATCGCCGGGGCGACATTCTCGGGGCGCATGTGGGCCTCGATGATGGCGCCGAACTCGTTGCCGGAGCGGTCGGGGCTGGGGTCGGTAACCGCCCAGGGGAGAGCGCAGTTGACCTGCACGCCGTGGTAGCGGCCTTCCCGGGCCAGCGTGCGGGTCAGCCCCATTATCCCGGCCTTGCAGGCGGCATAGGCCGATTGGCCCCGCAAGCCCCACACCGCGCCTGAGGCGATGTTCACCACCCGGCCATAACCCTGCTCCACCATGGCAGGCCACAGGGGCCACAGCACATGGCACGGCCCCAGCAGGTGGATGGCGATCATCTCTTCGAATAGCTCCGAACCGCTTTCTGGTGTCATGTCGGCGAACTCGGCCGCCCGGTTCACGCCGGCGTTGTTGATCACGATGTGCACGGCACCAAATGCGTCCTGGGCCAGTTCGGCCAGAGCAACGCCGCCTTCAGGGGTGGTCACGCTGTGGTGGTCGGCAATGCCAATGCCGCCAGAAGCGTTGATCTCGTCAGCCACCCGATCAGCGGCTTCGGCCGCGATGTCGTTGACCACCACCTGCGCTCCTCGGTCGGCCAGCAGCTTGGCGTAGGCCCGGCCCAATCCCTGGCCCGCGCCGGTGACCACGGCGGTGCGCCCGTCGAAGCGAAGCGGGGGCTGCGCCATCAGCCGATAGCGCCGTCGGACCGGAGCTCGGCGATTGCTTCTTCGCCCAGACCAAGTTCAGCAGCCAGCACCTCGTCGGTGTGCTCGCCCAACCACGGCGGCCGGGTGTCGGGACCCTCGCTGACCGCCGACATCTTCACCGGATTGCCGGGGGTCAGCACCGGGGTGTCGGCGTCGGCGCGGGGAATCTCCACCATCATGTGTCGGGCAGCCACATGGGGATCGTCGATTACGTCGGGGGCCTCGAACACGGGGGCCGCGGCCAGTCCGGCCGCGGCCAGGTCGTTGGCCGCTTCTACGGTGGTTCGGTCGCCGGCCCAGGCGCGGACCGCAGCCCGAATCTCGTCGAGATGCTCCCGCCAGCCGTCCCGGGTGGAGAACCTCTCGTCATCCAGCCACTCGGGGCGGCCGATGAGATGGCAGAGGCGCTCAAACTGGTGCTCACGGCCAACCTGCATCACCAACTCGCCGGAGTCGATGGGAAAGCCATCGTTGATGATGGCGGTGGGGCGCCGGGGGTCGGCACCCAGCGACCAGTAGTTGGGCACCATGTCGCCGAAAGCCACCATGGCGTCGAACATGGCGATGTCCACGTGCTGGCCATGGCCGTGGCGCTCCCGTTGGCGCAGAGCCATGAGCACCCCGATCACCGCGTAGAGACCCGAGCCGGTGTCGCCTAGCGCCCCCACCGGGGACACTTTCACATGCTCACCTTCGGCTCGATTGATGGAGTAGAGACCGCCCATGGCCTCGGCGATGGGGGCATAGGCCGGCCAATGTCCGTAGGGAGAGTCGTTCAGGTTTCCGAACCCCGAAACCGACAGGTAGATGAGGCCGGGGTGCAGGTCAGATAGGTCCTTGTAGCCCAAGCCGCTCCTGTCCAGGGTTCCGGGCTTTAGGTTCTCGGCCAGCACATCGAATTTGGTGATCATCTGGCGGATGAGGTCGATGGCTTTGGGGTTTTTCAAGTCCATCCCCACCGAGCGCTTGTTGAGGTTGTTCCTCAGGTAGGTGTTGCCCACCTGCCGGCCGTCGGGATCGGTGATGCCGGGTGTCGAGCCCCGGCCCAGGTCACCTCGCACCGGGTGCTCGATCTTGACCACTTCCGCACCCATACGAGCCATGAGCTGGGTGGCGTAGGGCAGCGACTGCATCTGCTCGATGGCCAGAATGCGGACGCCATCGAGGGGCTTACCGTGGGCAGCGTGCTCGGGGGCAGTGATGTCGCCAACTCTCATGGGCTCACTTCCTGTCCGTAAATCCTGAGAGCGTTGCCCGCCAGGATGGAGTGCCGCTCGTCGTCGGGCACCCCCTCGAAGTGGCTGTCTATGGTTTGTAGGGAATTGGGCCAATCCGACCCGCCATGGGGAAAGTCGCTCGACCACATCATCTGGGTGACCCCGATGTGGTGGCGATTGACGATGCCGTAGCGGTCGGTGATGAACGTGGAAGCAATGTTGGTGTCGAAGTATTCGCCGGGCGACCGTTGAATTGGGGCCCGGGTGGCCGGGTTGGCCCGGCGAAATCGGTCGTCCATCTGTTCTCGCAGGTAGGGGAACCAAGAGCTGTCGGTCTCCACCGCCAAGAACTGGAGTTCGGGGAATCGGTCGAAAACGCCGCCTTCGATGAGCTGGGTGATCCTTACCGGCATGTCGAAGAACCGCATGGAGCCGGTGAGCTTCATCTTGGCCACATCGCCCTGGGCGTGGGTGGCGAAGCCCACGTGGATGGAGAGGGGCAGTCCGGCTTCGGCCGCGGCGGCAAACACCGGGTCGTCATCGGCCGACAGCACCTCGTCGCCGCTAGGCCACCGGCCGAGCATCACTCCTCGTATGCCGGGAAAAGCAGCCACCCTATGCATCTCAGACACAGAAATTTCCGTCCCAACATTGGGAAGAATGGCTACCCCCCACAAACGGTCGGGGTTGTAGGCGCAGAATTCGGCCAGCCAGTCGTTGTAGGCCTGTATGCAGGCGATATGGAAGTCGGCGTCGTCGCGGTGCCACACCAGTTGATTGCCGATCCGGGGGGTGGGATACAGGATCTCGAGGTCCACACCGTCTTGGTCTTGCTCGGTGATGCGGGCCGCCGGGTCATAGCCGCCGGCTCGCACGTCCTCCCAGCGAACCCAGCCCGAGCGCTGGTCGGAGGGAAGGCCCGCCGAGCAGTTGCCACCGAAGTTGATGGGATCATGAGCCCCTTCCAGCACCCAGGCGTCACCCTGCTCGAAGCTCTCCATGCGTGGGGCCCGATCCTTGTATCTGACGGGCACCCGATCGGCCCACAGGTGGGGCGGCTCGTTCACATGGGAGTCGGCCGACACCAACTGGTATTGCATAATGCCGACACCGTACCCGCCTCGCGCGGAGGCGTACTAAGGGATCAGCTCAGGCCGAGTGGGGGGTATTTGTCGGTAAACAGCGCCCAATAGGCATTGGTCCGGATGCTGAAGCGGTTGACTCCGACCATGAAGTTGAGCAGTCCCTTCGGCCAGCGGCCGAGGATCAGCACCGCGAAGAAACCAACGATGGATGCAAGCCACATCAGAAGGCCCCAGAAGAATCCCACAATCACGATCGGAATGAGCAGGATGAAGCGAAAGAACACGCTCAAGCGGCTGCGTCCCTCGTACTCAGGGGCGAAGTTCACTACCACCTCTGGGTCCTTGCCGTTGTCTTGTTCAGAGGTGTCAAAGTCAAATGGCGGGTAGGAACTCCGCATGAAGTACTGGAATGTGGCCACTCTGGCGCTGTAGCGGAGCATCATGCAGTTGACACCGGCCAACCCGGCGGGCAGCTTTCCGGTGAACACGATGGCAATCCAGGAAAAGACGTCGACGACCAGCGAGAACAGCCCCAGAGCGTAGAGCACAATGAAGTGGGGAACAGACAAGATGATGTTGCCGATGACCCTCCAGCGAGCCACCTTCTCCGGTGCGTTGAACTCGAACGTAGCGGGATAATCCATGACCGTCTCCTCTCAGTCACCCCCAGTCTTCCAGACTCAACAGATCATTACCTTGAGAGTCTGATCAGCGTCGCAGAGAAGTCCGGCGGGGGAGGGATAGAGCGACGAAAACGCCTAAAACTGACAGCACCACCAGCACGGTCCAGATCTGTTGGAAGCGGTCGAATAGCTCGGCTTCGGACACGTTGCCCAGGAGGCCGAAGGCGACGGCCAGGCCGGTCAGCGCTCCTACTTGGCGGGCGGTGGACAGCACTCCCATGCCCAGGCTGTAGGTCTCATTGTCGAGGTCTCGGGCCCCGATGGCGTTGATCATGGGCAGTCCCATCCCCCAGCCCCCGATGCCGCCCAGCAAGATGGGCACGAAGAACGCCGTCCAGTAGGCCGGCTCAGGGCCGGGCACCACTCGCAGCCATACCACCGCCACCGTGGTGGTGGCCATGGCAGCTACCGCAATAGTGCGCTCGTCGAAGCGGCGGCTCAGTCGTCCGGCCAACACACTGGCCAGCGTGGCCGCGGCGGGGAACGGCAAGAGCGCAAGTCCTGCTCTCAGCGGCCGATAGTCCCAGACTTGCTCGAGATACTGCACCATCATCACGAAATAGGGGAACAGGAAGCTGGGAATGGCGATGGCGATGAACAACGCCCGCCGATAGGTCCGCAGCTTGAGCAAACGCGGTTCGACGATGGGTGCCGGATGTCCCAAGATGCGGTGCCGGATCAGCGGCACCAACACTATGGCCAGGGCGAAGGCAACGATGATGCGACTGTCCGTCCAGCCCCATGTCCGGCCCTGCACCAGGCTGAGGGTCAACAGGCCGAGGCTGGCTGCGACCATGAGCGCCCCGACAAAGTCGGGCAGCCGGGAAGCAACCTTGCGCTCGGTTTCGGTGAGCAGGGCGCGGGCGGCGACAAACGATGGCACCCCGATAACCACGCTCAGCCCATAGGCCGCCCGCCAGCCCCAGATGTCGATGAGCAATCCGCCCAAGGTCGGGGCCAGGGCTCCGGCAACGCCTCCCACCGCGGTCCAGGCGGTGATTGCCCTGGTCTGGTCGTCTTCGGGCCACACCGCCAGGATCAAGCCGAGTGATGCCGGCATCACGAATGCCGCCCCTGCCCCCTGTAGCGAGCGGCACAGAACCAGCACCCACAATTCGGGTGCCAGCCAACCCCCCACCGAGCCGAGAACATACAAGGCCAACCCGATGAGGAAACTCTGCCGACGACCGGTCCGATCGGCAAGGCGCCCGGCAGCTACAACAAATGTGGCCAGCGAGATGGAAAAGGCGCTCAGCACCCAGGCGGTCGAGGGGCGGCTAGCTCCAAAGCTCTCTCCGATGCTCACCAGGGCCAGCGGTTGCAGGGTGGCGTCCAGAGTGACCAGGAACACTGCTCCCATGCACACCCAGAAGACCGCCCAGTGACGCGCCAGCACGGCCCAACCGTACGCGCCCTGCGTTGTCAGCTAATCAACTGTCCCGGGTGAATGGTCGGGTGAGGGCGGCTGGTTGGCCGATGCGACGGCTCACCACCACGAGCACAATCACGGTCAGCACTGCCGGCGCCATGTTGGCGATGGATGCCACCGATCCGGAGATCACGTCTTGCACCTGGAGTTGCAGCACGGTGGAGGACACGATGCCGAACAGCAGAGAGCCGGCCATCACTCCAACCGGCCGCCACGCCCCGAAGTACACCAGGGCGATGGCGATGAACCCGCGGCCGGCGGTGAGGTTCTGCTGGAAGATCCCGATCTCCAGGGCCAGAGCCGCCCCGGCCAGCCCGGCCATAGTGTTGCCAATGACGATGGCGGCGGTGCGAATGCCGTTCACGCTCACGCCCAGGGTGTCGGCCGCTTGCGGATTTTCCCCCACGGCTCTCACGTTGAGGCCGAAGGTGGTTCGGGTGATCAGGAAATAGATCACGGGCACCAGCAAGAAGGCGACATAGGTCAAGATGGTGTGGCTGAACAGCAGCTCGCCTGCCCGCCCGGTATCGTCGGCCAGCCAGTTGAAGGGTTTGGTTTGCAGCCCGCTGATGGGCTTCGGGGTTCCCACCTGCTTTTGGAACAACAGATCGGTGAAGCCCAAACCGAAGAGATAGATCCCGATACCGCTGATGCCCTGTTCGGCGTGCATCACCACGGTGATGAAGGCGTAGATGAGGCCCATCACCATTCCCACCACGAGCCCCATCAGCAATCCAAAGGCGGCGCTGCCCGACTCCAATGCGGTGTAGTAGGCCGCGAAGGCGCCGATGAGCATTACCCCTTCGACGCCCAAGTTCAGCACCCCAGCCCGCTGGCCCACTGCCTCTCCAAGGGCGGCCAGCAGGAAGGGCACCGCCAGCCGGATGCCCGATGCCAGGGTGGCGGTGATGATGGCGACAGTGAAGAAATCGTTCATGCCCGATCCTCCATCTGGATATCGCCCTCAGCCCATCGCTGTACTCGGGTTCGCAGTTTGAGGCTCCCCACCACGAACACCACCACCACGCCGTTGAGGGCGATCACCAAGGCCTGGGGCACTTGCACCGCCCGTTGCAGGGATATCCCCCCGGCCAGCATTCCGCCGAACAGATACGAAGACAGCACGGTGAACAGCGGGTGCAAACCTCCGAACAATGCGGTCACGATGCCGTTGAACCCCGCGCTCTGGGTGAAGGCCAACGGGCCTCCCTCACCGATCAGCCGGTGCGACTCACTCCCGAACACCAGCACCGCGCCAGCGATGCCGGCGCAGGCACCGCTGAAGGCCAACGCCTGGGTGATGCTGAGCTCCACCTTCATGCCCGCGGCGCGCGACGCGTGGGGATTGTGGCCCACCGCCCGCAAGCGCATGCCCAAGCTGCTGCGGAACAACAACAGATACCCCAGAATGGCCACGATCAGTGCCACCACGATGCCCAGGTGCAAGCGCGTCCCCCCTGGCAGGATGGGCAGGTCGGCGTTGTGGCTCAAGCGCTTGGTCTGCTGGATTCTGATGGCGCCGGGCTCGATGAGCCAGTCTTCGAGCAAGAAGCTCATGAAGAACCCGGCGATGATGTTCATCATGATGGTGCTGAGGATCTCGTTGACCCCGCTGTAGGCCTTCAGTGCGCCGGGGATCGCCCCCCAGATGCCCCCGCCGATGCCTCCGGCGATCATCACCAGCGGCACCAGGACCGGGCGGGGTACATCGGGCAGGGCCAGCGCCACCAGCGTGGCCAAAATGGCCCCCATGATGATCTGCCCCTCGCCCCCGATGTTGATGACGCCGGTGCGAAACGCGATGCAGATGCCAACGCCCACCAGCATGAGGGGGATGGATTTCAGGGCGGTGGCGGCCAGCTCGTCTGGGCCTCCAAACGCCCCGGTGAACAGCTCCCGGTAGCCGGTAAGCGGGTTGGCCCCGAATACCCCCAAGAGGATGGCCCCCACGGCCAGAGCGGCGATCACTGCCCCCGCAGGCACCGCCAGCCCGGCAAACGGACGGAAGTAACGACCTATGCCGTGCCCGTCAGAAGAACCTTGTTGATTATCAGACATTTTCAACATAGATTGTTCTGAGTTCCCCTCTGTTCGCCGAAGCGATCAACTCGCGGAGGTTTCCATGCTGGTGACCTGTTGGTCAACCAAGGGGGGTTCTGGCACTACGGTTATTGCAGCCCTCGTCAGCCTACATGCTGCCCAAGATCGCAACCGGCCGGTTCTGCTCGTCGACCTCGACGGCGACCTGCCGGCGGTGTTCGGCTGTGCCGATTCGCCATCCGGTCTGGGCGAGTGGCTCCGCAGCGATCTTGCCCCTTGCTCGCTGGAGCGGGTGCTTGAGGAGCTGACCCCCAACCTGTCGCTGCTTCCCCGCGGTCGGGGCCAGCTCAGTGCTCGGAGGGCCGACGACCTTGTGGAGTGGTTGGCCTCCGATGCCGTTGTGGTGGTGGACGCAGGGGTGCTGAGATCCATGGACGAGCCTTCCGACCGCGGCCCGGACGACGAGCTTCGCCGGCGGCTGGCCGCCGAGGCCGACCGATCGGTGTTGGTCACCCGGGCGTGCTATTTGGCACTGCGCCGCACGGTCTCGCTCCCGGTTCGGCCCACCGGGGTGGTACTTGTTTCCGAGGCTGGACGGGCGCTTACCCGTTCAGACTGCGAGCGAGCCATCGGCGCGCCGGTGCTGGCCACCGTCGCCGTCGATCCCGACATTGCCCGGGCAGTGGACGCGGGGATGCTGCGCACCAGGGTGCCCAAGGGGGCGATCAAGGTCCTCGGTCGGCTGACCGAGGAGCACTGAGCAGTGGCCTGGAGTCGCACCGGGGGAGGCAAGGAGGCCCTCGACCCGTTCCTTTGCGATCCGTCGGTCTCGGAGATCATGGTGAACGGTCCGGGGCCGGTGTGGGTCGAGCGCCGCGGGAGCCTCGAGGCCACCGGCACGATCTTGGACACCGAGACCATCGAGCTGATTATCGAGCAGACGGTGGCGCCGTTGGGCCGCCGCATCGACCGCAGTTCCCCGATGGTTGACGCCCGACTGGCCGACGGTTCCCGGCTCAACGCGGTTGTGCCTCCAGTTGCGGTGGACGGACCCTACGTGACCATCCGCCGGTTCTCTGTCCGCCCGGTTGCCCTGGAGGAATTCGCCCCTCCAGGCGTGGTGTCTGTTCTGCGATGGGCGGTAGCCACCCGCTGCAATCTGGTGGTTTCGGGGGGCACCGGTGCCGGCAAGACGACCCTGCTGAATGCCCTGGCCGGCGCCATCTCCCCCGGAGAGCGGGTAGTGACAGTGGAGGACGCCGCTGAGCTGGCCCTGGCCAGCGATCACGTCGTGCGCCTTGAGGCCCGGCCCATGGACACCGACGGGGTGTCCCCGGTCACCATCCGCCAGCTGGTGCGCAACGCCCTGCGGATGAGGCCCGACCGCATCATCGTGGGCGAAGTCCGGGGAGCCGAGACCCTCGACATGCTCCAGGCGATGAACACCGGCCATGAGGGCTCGCTGTCAACCTGCCATGCCAACAGCCCAGACGACGCCATCAGCCGACTGGAGACCATGGTGCTCTTCGAAGGGGGCGCCGTCCCCCTGTCCGCAGTGCGAGATCAGATCGCCGCCTCGGTGGACATGGTGGTCCACGTTGCCCGTCGCCCCGAGGGCCAGCGCCGCATCGTCTCGCTGGCAGTGGTCGACCGCTCCAATGAGCGAGACGACGGAAGTCGGCCCCGGCTTCGCCAGATAGCCGACGAGTTTCAGCTGCACAGCCTGCCTGAGGTCAGACCCCGGATATCAGGCGCCGCCGATCCCGATCCCCGATGGCTTTGCCAATGAAGTCGGTCAAGGAGGCATTCGGGGCGACTGCCGAGCGGGTCCAGGCCATGGCTGACCAGGCCGGGCTGAGCGTGACAGTGGTCCAAGTCCACAAAGGGCTGGTCGCGCTGGCATTGTTCGGCGCCGGATTCGGCGCTCTGCAAGCGAGCGTGATCGGCGCGATGGTCGGTGTGGCGGTGTCTGTTGGCGGTGCCCTAGTGGTATTGAGAGCCAGTCGCCATCGCCGCGACCGGGTGATTGAGGCGCAGCTTCCCGCCTTCTTGGAGGCCATCGCCCGCGGGCTGCGAACCGGGCTGCAACTAGGTCCCGCGGCAGCAGAGGCCGCCTCCAGCACCCCGCCTCCGCTGCACTACGAGGTGGTGCCGCTGGCTGAGGAGCTTCGTAGAGGGCTCCGCAGCGCCGATGTGTTCGACCGTTGGGCCCGTCGCCGCCCCGAAAGCGGCGTCGGGCTGGCCGCGGCAGCGATGGCCTTTGCCGCCACCGCCGGCGGCGCCCAAGCGCGGGCCATCGACGGGGTGGCCGCCACCTTGAGAGATCGGGTCGCCCTCGATCTGGAAGTGCGCTCCCTCACCTCTCAGGCCCGAGCCTCCGCGATGATGATCGCAGCCCTGCCCGTGGGCTTCATGCTCCTGTCGGCCAGTGTTGGCGACCATACGGCCAGCTTCTTGTTCACCACGCGACTCGGCTTGGCCATCCTCGCCTGCGGGCTGGGACTCGATGCGATTGGGGCGTGGTGGATGCGCCGGATCGTGAACTCCCGAGACTGACATGGTCATTCCCATCGCCTTGGGCTTGTTGTGGGCGGCCGTGGTGCTGCTCTGGGGGTGGCGGGCACGACCCCGCCAGATCCGATCTCCCGCACCGAACCCGACTCGCGCCCGATCGTCGAAGACCACTTCAGCGGTCGGCTTTGCATTGGGCGCAGTTATCGCATTGGCAGTCCATCCCGTGCTCGGGGTGGGGGTGGGCTTGTTCATTTGGGTTGCACCGCACCGCCGCCGGACGCAGGTGCAGCGCCGCAGGCAAGCCGAGGTGGTCGAAGAACTGCCCGAAGCAGTTGATCTGCTCCGGTTGGCCGTTTCGTCGGGCCTCAATGTCCATTTGGCGGTGACCGCAGTGGGGGAGCGACTCAGCGGTCCCGTGGGACTCGGCTTGTCCGGGGCCGTTCAGCGAGCTCACGACGGAATGCGCCTGGCCGATGCGCTGGAACCTCTCCCTGATTCCGTGGGCGAGCCGGTTCGTCCTCTTGTCAGAGTGTTGATCGACGGTGATCGTTACGGCATCGAATTGGAGCCCGCCCTGGCCCAGTTGGCCGCCGACAGTCGAATGTTGCGCCGCCGCCGTGCCGAAGAGCAGGCCCGCCGTCTGCCGCTGCGCCTGTTGCTGCCATTGGTGGCCTGCATCCTGCCCGCCTTCATCCTCCTCACCCTGGCCCCGGTCCTTGCCGAAACGCTGACCGTCCTGCGCCAATGACCGAGACCTCATCTTCCCCCGCCGCTTTCTTCCGCACAGGTGCACCGCATGTTCTTGCTTCGATGCCTCATCACCCTTGACGCATGGCTGGCCCGATTTCGCTCCGACCGGGGCCAGGCCACCGCCGAGTATGCCCTCATCCTTTTGGGGGCTGCCGCGGTAGCCATGCTCCTGGTGACTTGGGTCACTAAAACCAACAGAATCTCCAACCTCCTCGACGCCGTATTCCGACACATAACTGGTCTTGTCAGCTAGAGGCCCGGTGGCCGTCGCCCGCGACCGGGGCCAGGCTGCGGTGGAGACTGCGCTGGTGCTTCCGCTGATCATGGCGGTGGCATTGGCGCTGGTCCAAGTGGGGCTGTTGGTGCGCGACCACGTGTTGGTCGTGCATGCGGCCCGAGAGGCGGCCCGCGCCGCGGCGGTTGACCCCACCACCGAGGCGGCCGTTTCCGCCGCGCTGGCCGCCACCAACTTGGACCCCAACAGAATGCTGGTGGAGACCGACGGAGGCCGTACAACTGGCGGGCTCCTTCGAGTCACCGTGAGCTTTCGGCCCGAGCCCTCTGTGCCTTTGGTGGGCCGCTTTTTCCCCTCGGTGACCATCCAAGAGGCGTTGACCGTTCGCGTGGAATAACTGCTCTGGACCGAAACGAATTGGAACCACCACTAGTCTGATATTTCGTGGAATTCGGCGTCACCGTTGCCTCATTTGGGGAGTGGGATGTCCTTACGGTCACCGGTGAGATCGACATGGCCACCGCGCCCCGCTTCCGCCAGCGGCTTCTCGCCTTGATCAGTGGTGGGGCTCAGAACCTGGTAATCGACCTCTCCGGGGTTGACTACATAGATTCCACTGGACTCGGCGTGCTCATGGGCGGGGCAAAACGAGTGCGAAGCGCTGGAGGAGATATTCGGTTGGTCACGGCGGGACCCCGTCTCGCAGATCTGATCGAGCTCACCCGGCTCGACCGCGTCCTAGATGTGTACGACTCGGTTTCGGCGGCCACTGAAGGCTCCAGCTCGTGACGTCCGACCCCACCCGGTTCGACTTCGAGATACCCGCTCGCCCGGAATACCTCTCCCTGGTCCGCTCTTTGGTGGTTGAGGCCGCTGAATCGGATACGACGCTGAGCCGCGAGCGCGTCGAGGATTTCAAAGTGGCGGTATCTGAGGCCACGACCAACGCCATCGAGGCCCATGCCCGGGCTTGCCGCGACGAGTCCATACGCATTCGCTGCACCGTCACCGACGACCGCCTTGAATTCCACGTCACCGACCGGGGCTTCGGGTTCTATCCCGATCAGATTCAGGTTCTCCCCGAACCCGACGATCCCAGCCGCTTGAATTTCGAGCGGGGCCTGGGCATCTATCTCATGAGAATCCTCTCCGACAAGGTCGAAATACAAAGTGGGCCCGACGGCACCGAGGTCTTCTTGGCCATCGACCTCTCGGCCAACAACTCGAATAGCTGAACGGTTGGCAAATGAACGGTCAACTGCCCGCTGTGACTGAGAGAGACGGGCCTGTAGAGGCTACGTTCGGCGCCGATGGCTGATAAGAACCCCCTCAGCGATCTGACCTTCCTGGGTGGCCCCAGTCGGCTGGCTCGTTACATCGGCCGCCCTATCCACCATTTCGCGGCCATCGAAGCAGCCGGCGGCGTTCTCATGCTGATCGCCACCGTGGCCGCCCTGGTGTGGGTGAACTCTCCATGGCAGGACTCATACTTCGACTTCTGGCACACCCACGTGTCTTTCTCGGTGGGCGATTACCACTTTGAGCATGATCTTGAGCACATCGTTCAAGACGGCCTCATGGCCGTGTTCTTCTTCGTGGTCGGCTTGGAGATCAAGCGAGAAATGGTGAACGGACAACTCCGCGACCCTCGCTTTGCCGCCCTGCCCGCAGTAGCCGCCCTCGGCGGCATGGTGGTGCCTGCGCTGGTCTACTTCGCCTTCAACGCCGGTGGCCCGGGTCAAGACGGCTGGGGCATACCCATGGCCACCGACATCGCCTTTGCCATTGGCGTCTTGTCGCTGCTCGGCAATCGCATTTCCCGACAGATGAAGGTGTTCCTGCTGACCCTTGCCATCGTCGACGACATCGGCGCCATCTTGGTGATCGCCATCTTCTACACCAGCGATCTCTCGAGCAACTGGCTGCTCACCGCCGCCATACTGCTGGCCGGGATTCTCATCCTTCGCCGACTCCATGTTTGGTATCTGCCGGTTTACATCGTCATCGGGGTGGCCTTCTGGCTGGCCGTGTTGGAATCCGGTGTCCACGCCACCATCGCCGGCGTGGTCCTCGGCCTGATCACGCCGGCCAAGCCCCTCCAGTCAGAAGACGAGGCCCGCAGCTGGGCTCGGTGGCTCCAGATGCAAGATCACATACACACCGACGATGTGCGCCGAGTGGGATTCCACATTCGAGAGTCGCAGCCCGTCAGCCTGCGGATTGAAGAGCTGCTTCACCCCATTGCCGGCTACATCATCATTCCCCTCTTCGCCCTGT
This sequence comes from Acidimicrobiia bacterium, assembly GCA_022822265.1. Lineage (GTDB taxonomy): Bacteria > Actinomycetota > Acidimicrobiia > Acidimicrobiales > Bin134 > Poriferisocius. Next base: position 40,006 of record JAJECA010000022.1, read on the forward strand.
CTGCCGCGGGGGTTGAACTGTCTGGAGATGTGCTCTCCGATGCCGCCTCCTCGCGGGTGACGCTGGGCGTGATTCTCGGATTGGTGGTGGGCAAGACCGTGGGCATTTCGCTGTTCGCGTGGATCGCCCACCGCCTGGGGTGGGTCACCATCCCCAAGTCCTTGGCCGGTAGCCACATGGTGGGGCTGTCCATGGTGGCGGGCATCGGCTTCACCGTGTCGCTGTTCATCTCCCGTCTGGCCTTCGACGACCCGACCATCGCCGATGAGTCCAAGATCGGCATTCTCGTGGGATCGCTGATCGCCGCGGTCGTTGGCATGGGGATTTTGTCCCGCACCGAGTCCCCTCCCAAGTACGCCGACAAGGCCTAATCCCTGAATCTGTCGCTCAGCGCGTTTAGTTTCTGCTTGACAGCCCCTCTACCTCAACCCCTAGCTTCTCCCCGTGCCCAACGCCCTCGTCATCGTCGAGTCTCCGGCCAAAGCCAAGACCATCGCGGGCTATTTGGGGACCGGTTATGTGGTGGAGTCCTCCATCGGACACATCCGCGACCTGCCCAGCAACGCCAGCGAAGTGCCCGAGGCCTACCGGGGCGAGTCTTGGTCTCGCCTGGGTATCGACGTCGACAACGACTTCAAACCGCTGTATGTGGTGCCCTCCGACAAGAAGTCTCAGATTCGCAAGCTGAAGCAGCTGCTCAAAGAGGCCGACGAGCTGTACCTCGCCACCGACGAAGACCGCGAGGGAGAGGCCATCGCCTGGCACCTGCTTGAGGTGCTGTCCCCGAAGGCCGCCGTCAGCGTGAAGCGGATGGTGTTCCACGAGATCACCCCGTCGGCCATTCGGTCGGCCATCGAATCCCCTCGGGATCTGGACCGTCGGTTGGTAGACGCCCAAGAGGCCCGACGGCTGCTCGACCGCCTGTACGGCTACGAGGTGTCTCCCGTGCTGTGGAAGAAGGTGCTGCCCCGCCTCTCGGCCGGCCGAGTGCAGAGCGTGGCCACCCGCATCGTGGTCGAGCGCGAGCGTGAGCGCATGGCCTTCACCGCGGCCGACTACTGGAGCTTGAGCGCGGTGTTCCGGGTTCAGGGCGACCGCGACCCCGGCGAGCCCGCAACCTTCAGCGCATCGCTCACCGCGGTAGACGGGGCCAAGGTGGCCGTGGGCAAGGACTTCGCCAGCGACGGCCAACTCCGCAGTTCCGACACCGTCCATCTCGACGAGGAGGCGGCCCAGGCTCTGGCCCGTGGCCTGGCCGACGCCGAGATCAGCGTCCGGGGCGTCGAGGTCAAGCCCTACCGCCGCCGGCCGGCGGCCCCGTTCATGACCTCCACCTTCCAGCAGGAGGCCGGTCGCAAGCTGCGCCTGTCGGCGGCCATGGCCATGAGAGGGGCCCAGTCGCTGTACGAGAAGGGCTACATCACCTATATGCGCACCGACAGCACCACCTTGTCGGACGCCGCCTTGCGGGCGGCTCGCGCCGCGGTCTCCGAGCGCTTCGGTGCCTCCTACTTGCCTGATGAGCCCCGCAGATACGCCAAGAAGGTCAAAAACGCCCAGGAGGCCCACGAGGCCATCCGCCCGTCGGGCGACCAGTTCCGCTCGCCCGAAGACGTGAGGGCTGAGGTACCCCAGATGGAGGCTCAGGTCTACGAGCTCATCTGGCAGCGAACGGTGGCCTCGCAGATGACCGACACCGTGGGCGAGACCGTCCATGTCGACCTCGGCGGGACAACCGACGACGGGCGCGACGCCGCCTTCTCCGCCGCGGGCACGGTGATCACCCACGAGGGCTTTCGCCGGGTGTACACCGAGGGCACCGATGAGGAGGCCGACCAGGAGGAGGCAGAGCGGCGCATGCCGTCGCTGGCCGCCGGCGATCCGCTGTCCATCGACGAGCTGTCTCCCTCCGGCCACTCCACCCAGCCCCCGGCCCGCTATACCGAGGCGTCGCTGGTGCGGAGGCTGGAGGAATTGGGGGTCGGCCGGCCGTCAACCTATGCCGCCATCATGAACACCATCGTCGACCGGGGATATGTGTGGAAGAAGGGGACGGCGCTGGTTCCGTCGTTCACGGCGTTTTCGGTGGTCACCCTTTTGGAGCAGCATTTCCCCAACTTGGTGGACTACGCCTTCACCGCCCGGATGGAAGACGACCTCGACGGCATTGCCTCCGGCGACCGGGAGGCCATCCCCTGGTTGAGCCGGTTCTATTTCGGCCCGGCCGAGGGCGAGCCCGACGACGCCTCTGCCCACGGTGTTGCCAAGTACGGGCTGCGCACCGCGGTGTCCGATCGCCTGGGCGACATCGACGCCCGGGCGGTGAACTCCATCCCCATAGGCGCAGACGAGGGCGGAGAGCCGGTGGTGGTCAGGGTCGGGCGCTATGGACCCTATGTGCAGCGCGGCGAGGACCGGGCCAGCCTTCCCGACGACCTTCCCCCCGACGAGCTGACTCTGGATCGGGCCATGTCGTTCATCTCGGCGCCCTCCGGAGACCGCACGCTGGGCGACGACCCCGAGACCGGACTGCCGGTGGTGGTGCGCTCCGGCCGTTTCGGCCCCTACGTCCAGATCGGAGAGGAAGCCGAGAACGGCGGGGAAAAGCCCAAGCGGGCATCTCTGCTGGCCGACATGCAGCCCGACACGATCACGCTCGACGACGCCCTCAAAGTGCTGTCGCTGCCCCGAGTTGTGGGCACCGATCCGGCCGACGACACCGAGGTCGTGGTCCAAAACGGCCGCTATGGCCCCTACATCACCAAAGGCAAGGAGAACCGGAGCCTCGAGTCCGAAGATCAGCTGTTCACCATCACCCTGGAGCAGTGCCTGGAGCTGTTGGCCCAACCCCGGCGCCGGCGGGGTCAGACGGCCAAGCCACCCCTTCGGGACTTGGGCCCCGACCCGGCCACCGAAAAGCCAATGCTGGTCAAGGACGGCCGCTACGGTCCCTATGTGACCGACGGCGAGGTGAACGCCTCGCTGGGCAAGGCCGACTCGGTGGAGACCTTGTCGGTGGAGCGGGCATCGGAGCTGCTCCAGAGGCGGCGAGACAGGATCGCTGCTGGCGGTGGCAAGCCACCAGCCCGCCGCAAGTCCGCGGCCAAGAAGAAAACCGCGGCAAAGTCGGGGACGGCCAAGAAGAAAACCGCGGCCAAATCAGGGACGGCAAAGAAAAAGCCGCCGCCTCGGTCGGGATCGTAAGCCAGTAGCTACCCTTAGCGGGTGGAGGCGGCCCGGCATGGCTTTTGACGAGTCCTCTGCGGTGGCCTCTGCTCGGGTTGACCGGGTATTCGGCAGCGCACAGTACTTCAGGCTGTGGATTGCCCAGATCTTCTCCTCCGGCGGCGACTGGCTGGCCTTGTTCGCCATTCTCATCACCGCCGACCGCGTGGGCGGCGGCACCCCTGAGGCGTCGGTGGCCTACGTGATGATTGCCCGCTTTCTGCCCGGGCTCATATTCGGCTCAGCCGCCGGGGTGCTGGTGGACCGCTGGGACCGCAAGAGGACGATGGTGGTGTGCGACCTCGGGAGGGCCGCCACCATCTTGTGGCTGCCGTTTGTGGACTTCGTGTGGCAGCTTGTGCTGGCCTCGCTCATTCTCGAGGGCTTCGCCCTTCTGTGGGCCCCGGCCAAGGAATCCTCGGTTCCCAATCTGGTTCCCCGGGAGAAGCTGACCGGGGTCAACTCACTCTCATTGGTGGCTGCCTACGGCACATTCCCGGTGGCCGCCGGAGCCTCCATTGGTTTGGCCAGCTTGGCCACGGTGATCCAGCGGGTCAGCGCGGTCGACTTTCTGCGCATCGACGCGGAGTCGATGGCGTTCTATATCGATGCGGCAACCTTCATTGCCTCAGCGGCGATCATCTCCCGGCTGGCCCTGCCCCGAGGACCTCAGACCACCAGTGGGCAAACCGATGACTCCACCCGGGTTTGGGCGCCCGAACAGGTATTCCAGGACTTGCGGGACGGGTGGAGCTACATCTTCTTGAACCCCACCGTCCGCACCGTGAACGTTGCCCTGGCCGTCGGGCTGATCGGCGGGGGGATGATCGTGCCGCTGGGTCCGGTGTTTGCCGAGGATGTGCTCAACGTCGATGGCGGCGACGGATTCCGGGCCTTCATGGTCGCTCTGGGGATCGGCGTGGCGATCGGCATCGCCGGGCTGACCGTTCGGCAAAACCGCCTGCACAAAGAGCAGGTCTTCATTGCTGCGGTGTTCGGCGCCGGGGCGTGCCTGTTCGTGGCCACCTCCATGTGGACGCTAGTGGGGTCGGCGTTGCTGGTCGGCGGGCTCGGTGTGTGCGCGGGCACGGTCTACGTGCTGGGGATCACCCTGCTCCAAGAGAGCGCCACCGAGGAATTGCGAGCCCGCGTCTTTGCCGGACTCTTCACGCTGGTGCGGTCGTCGGTGATGCTTGCCCTGCTCCTTGGGCCCGCTCTGGCCCTGTTCCTCAACGGGTTGTCGGACAAGTTCTTCGACAAAGATGTGACCATTCTCGGCTTTGACGTGATCATCCCCGGTGTGCGCCTCACGCTGTGGCTGGCCGCTCTCATCATGGTGGCCGCCGGGTTCTTGACCCTGGCCTCCAGGAGCAGGGCCGGCGGACGGGCGACCACCCCATGACCGGCCGCCTGATCGCGTTCGAGGGCGGCGAGGCCGTCGGCAAGAGCACGCAGGCCAAGCTGCTTGCCGAGCGACTGGGGGCATTGCTGACCTTCGAGCCCGGCGCCACCGATGCAGGGGCTCGTATCCGCTCGCTCGTGCTGGACTCGCCCGAACTGGCGCTGTCGCCCCACGCCGAGGCCCTGCTGATGGCCGCCGACCGGGCCCAGCACGTCGCCGAGGTGATCCGTCCCGCACTGGACGCGGGGATTCACGTGGTCACCGACCGGTTCATCGGGTCGTCGCTGGCCTATCAGGGCTTCGGACGCCGCTTGGGAGTCGACGATGTCCTGGCCCTGTCGCTATTTGCCACCGGAGGCCTTCAAAGCGACCTGAACGTGCTGTTGGAGGTGTCTGAGGAGGTGGCCCGGTCTCGCCAGCCATCGCCGGGCGACCGCATCGAATCCGAGAGCGCCGATTTCCACCAGCGGGTGGTAGACGGGTTCCGGGCTTTGGCCCAGCAAAACCCCGACCGGTGGGTGGTGATCGACGGAGGCCGCCCGGTTGACGAGGTGGCTGAGGCGGTGAACGCCGCGGTTCGGGATCGACTCGGTGTCTGACTCGATGCCCGTGGACGAGCGGCAACCCGAATCGCTGGGCGAAGCGCTGCCCGGCATCGACGATTCCGTCGACGACGTTTGGGCCCAGTTGGAGGGCCAGCCCCGGGCGGCGGAGATCCTGGCCTCCGCGGCGGCTCAGCCGGTTCACGCCTATCTGTTCTGCGGCCCGCGGGGCACCGGCAAGCGCACCGCCGCGATGGCCTTTGCCGCATCGCTGATCGGGATCGACTACCGCAGCCGCCGCCTGGCCCTGTCGGGTCGCCATCCCGACCTGTCCATCCACGAGCCTGAGGGGCGGACCCTGCGGGTGTCCGAGGCCGACGAGATCATCTTCGAGGCGTCCCGCAGCCCTGTTGAAGGCAGCCTCAAGGTGATCGTCTGCGACCGCTTCCACACTGCTGAACCCGAGGCGGTGGCCAGCTTGCTCAAGACCATCGAAGAGCCGCCCTCCACCGCGGTGATCGTGCTGCTGAGCGAGGAGATCCCCCCCGACCACACCACCGTGGCCTCCCGCTGCATCATCGTGGAGTTCGACCCCGTGCCCGACGACGACGTGCGCCGCATCCTCGAGCGGGAGGGGGTGAGCCTAGAGGGCTTGGACGACATCGTGGCCGCCGCGGCAGGAGACGTGAGCCGGGCTCGGCTGCTGGCCACCGACGTCAGCCTCAGCGCCCGACGCCAAGCGTGGTCCGGCGCCCCCGCCCGCCTCGACGGCACCGGGGCCACGGTTTCGGCGCTGGTCGACGAGTTGCGGGCGCTCATCGACGAGGCCCAGGCCCCCTTGACCACCCGCCAGCAGGCCGAGTCCGACGATCTGGCCCGCGTGGAAGCCGACGTGGGCCCCCAGGGCCGTCTCCGCCGGGAGATGGACGCCCGTCATCGCAGGGAACAGCGCCTTTTGCGGGTTGACGAACTGCGATTCGGGATGGCCACCCTGGCCGCCTTCTACCGCCAGCAAATCGCCGACGAGCGCCACCCCCAAGAAGCACTAACCGCCATCAGCCGCATCCGCGACGCCCACGCCTGCCTGGTGAGAAACCCCAACGAACCCCTCCTCCTCCAGTCCCTTTTCCTGTCTTTGCCCCGCCAATAGGGCTGGTAGCCTGACCTCCGCGCCCGAGTAGCTCAGTCGGTAGAGCAATTCATTCGTAATGAATAGGTCAGGAGTTCGATTCTCCTCTCGGGCTCTGGGGGGGGGGCTTGCCCGACTCGGGATTCGCCCTGAATCAGTGGCTAGTACTGTCTCCCGCTATGTCCTCCACAGACGATTTCGTATTGATCGACCACCCCCGGCCCGACATCGCGCTGGTCACGCTGAACCGGCCCGAGCGCATGAACGCCATGGCCTTCGATGTGATGGTGCCCCTCGCTGAGGCCTTGAGGGACGTCAACAACGACAACGACATTCGGGCGGTGGTGGTCACCGGCGCCGGCCACGGCTTCTGCTCCGGCGCTGACCTGGTGAGCGCGGGCCGGGTGCCTTACATCGATGGTCTCACTCCTTCAACGATCGCCCACCGGGCCGCCGACCGTCTTCACGAGGTCATCGAGTTGATAGGCGACCTGCACCAACCGGTGATTGCTGCCATCAACGGCGCGGCCATCGGTGGGGGGATGTGCCTCGCTCTGGCCTGCGACATACGCATTGCGTCCACCGAGGCCTACTTCCGTGCTGCTGGCATCAACAACGGCCTCACTGCGGCCGAGCTGGGCCTCAGCTTCACCTTGCCCAGGGCGATCGGGTCGTCGCGTGCCTTTGAGATAATGCTCACCGGAAGAGACGTCGATGCCGATGAAGCGGCCCGCATCGGCCTTGTGAGCGAGACGGTGCCGCCGGCCGACCTGTTGGAGCGTTGCTACGAGATCGGTACCGGCATCGCCGCCTTCAGCCGTCCCGGCACCGAGCTCACCAAGCGGATGCTCTGGGCCGGCCTGGAAGCGTCCAGCTACTCGGCCCACATGCGCTCGGAGATGAACGCACAGCTGCTGGTGCGAATGACCACCCGCAACTTCGAAGAAGCCGTCCTAGCCCGCTCCGAAAACCGCCCACCAGTCTTCGAGGACTGACCCCCACAACGCGCCGCGGCTTATGAGTCGATTGAGGTTTGACTGGGGGGGGGGTTGCCTACGAGGCGTCTACCAGTCGCATGGGGAGCATGGTTAGGGCGGAGAGGCTGCCGTCTACGGCGGAGTCGGTGAAGCCGGTCAGGGTTGCCCAGTGGCCGGAGGCGGGGCGTTGATCGAAGGGCAGGGGGGTCTCGAAGGGGAGGTTCTCGCCCAGTGCTCCTCCCTGGGCCAAGGCCAAGCCCAACAGGCCGTCTTGGTCTTCGATTTGGAACACGATCGTGCCTTCGAATCCGTTGCCCTCGCCTTGCACGAGCGTGCCCCCGGCCAGCAGTTCGCCCACGGCCGGGGCCTCCACCACGATGTCGTCCGACTGGGCGCTGATCACTACCCAGGTCAGCGACCCGTCGGCCAGTTGAACTTGCTGCATGTGGATTCTTGTGGCCACCCCGAATGTCGAGCCGTCCTCGGCCAGCCTGGGCAGCACGGCAGTGGCGCTCATGCCGGATTGGGCAGCCGGGAGAGGCTCCGCGGCCCTTTCTCCCCGGGCCACTTGCTGAGCGAAGCCCGCCGCTGCCTCATCAGGGGTGCGAGGCCACGTCTCCGGCACGAATCTGGGCCACACCAGCAGCTCCGGGAAGGGTAGCGCGGTCGGATTTGGGGCTGCGGTTGGAGTGGCGGGTATCGAGGTCGGCGTGGGCGTCGGGATCACCACCTCCGGAATCTCGTCCAGGTCGACGACTTCCGCCTCTGGCTCCACTGCGACCTCTTCAGGCTCGTCTGCGTCGTTGCCACAGGCGGCCGCCACGAGGACCGCAGCAAGCAATAGAGCCCACATCCGGTGAATCACACTCGAACACTATCCTGGGGCCTCCATGCTCCCGGCCGATGTCAAGCCCATATCGGTTGACGACCACATCATCGAGCCACCCCACTTGTGGCAGAACCGCCTGCCCTCCTCCTACCGAAACCGCGGCCCCCGAGTGGTGGAGTTGGAGAACGGCACCGAGGCGTGGCTGTACGAAGATCAGGTGGTCCAAACGGTGCGGGGCAACACCCGCACTCTTCCGGGATTCGACGACGACCCGCTGGGCGTGGCCCGGTTCAGCGAGATGCGCCCCGGCTGCTACGAGCCCAAGGCCCGCCTGCAAGACATGGACCTCGACGGGATCTGGGCCCAGGTCAACTTCCCCGACTTCAGCCGGTTCGCCGGCCACCGGTTCGTGGTCAGCCACGATTTCGATCTGGCCGCTCTGTGCGTGCGGGCCTACAACGACTTCATCCTGGAGGAGTGGTGCGCCACCGACCCCGAGCGGCTCATCCCCCTGATTGTGGTGCCTCTGTGGGATCCGGCCGCCGCTGGCGACGAGGTACGGCGCACCGCGGCCATGGGCGCCCGGGCGGTGGCCTTCTCAGAGAATCCCACCTCGCTGGGTCTGCCGTCGGTGTTCACCGACCATTGGGAGCCGCTGTGGGCCGCGGTGGCCGAGACGGGTCTGGTGGTGTGCCTGCACATCGGCTCGTCGTCCAAGCTCATCAAGTCGTCCGACGATGCCCCTCCGTGCCTCGTGCTGCCCTATGTGGGGGCCAACTCCATGATTGCCTGCTCCGATTGGCTGTTCTCCGGCATCTTGGACCGCCACCGGTCCATTCAGGTCGCCTTCTCAGAGGGCGGGGCTGGCTGGGCCCCCTACCTGCTGGAACAGTCCAGCGACGTGTTCGACAACTTCCGGGTGCAGCTCCCCGCTGAGCGCCCCCCTCGGGAGACCTTCGCCGAGCACATGACGGTGTGCATGCTGCGCGACGACACCGCCATCGCCGCCCTCGACGCCATCGGCGAAAACAACATCACCTGGGAGTCCGACTATCCCCACGAGTCCACCCTGTTCCCCCACAGCATGGAATCCCTCGCCCACACCACCGCCCCCATGACCGAGGAAGCCGCCCGCAAGTTCGCCGAGACCAACGCCCGACGGCTGTTCAAGATCTAGGCGCTCTCGTCCTTCTCGTACCCGAACTTCTCCATCGACGCCTCGAAAGCCGCCTGGGTTGAGTAAACGGTCACGCGGTCAAACTGCCGCTGAATATGCCGGTCGGTCACATCGGCGTGTACGTCCACTGCCATCTTGGCTAGTCCCAGCGCCTCAGTGGGCAGCGACATCAGGTGCCGGCAGAACGCGTACACCTCGTCCATCAGCGACTCTGCCGGATACACCTCATGCACCAGCCCGATCGACTTGGCCTGTTCGGCGTCGATCTCCATGGTGGCCATGGCCATCCATTTGGCCCAGCTCGGACCGATGAGCCGGGTCAGCCTGCTGGTGCCCCCGCTGCCGGCGATGCCTCCCAGCTTCACTTCCGGCAGCAGGAACGACGCCTCGGGGGTGCAGAACCGGAAGTCCACCGACCCGGCCATCTCCACCCCGGCCCCCAAACACCGCGCTTGGATGGCCATGATCACCGGCTTCTCCACCGCCTCCATCTCGTCGTACAGCAGATGGTGGCTGCGGTAGTCGCGGCGGAAGTTCCAGCCCGGATGCTGGTCCATTGTCTCGGGATTGCCGGGCCGGTTGCCTGCCGGGCTGGAGATGTCTTGTCCGGCGGTGAAATAGCGGCCCTTGGCCGTGATCACCAGGCATTTCAGGTCGTCGCGGTCGCCCAGCGCCAGCACCGCCTCCCATAGAGCCGCGGTCATGTCGTGGCTGATGGCGTTCAGCTTGTCGGGCCGGTCGAGGGTGACCGTGATGATCCCGTCGTCTACATCGATGACGGCGTTGGGATGTCCTTTGAGCTCTCCTGCCACCTAGCCAGCTTCGCGCAGGCGGGTGGTGCGGTGCACCGGGTCGGTGTCGATCTTGGGGATCACGTGCTCGCCCATGAGCTGGATCATCTTGAGGTCGTCGGCCCGTTCAGCCGAGCCCAATCCGAATACCAGTTGGTCGGCGCCCGCGTCGGCCCACTCCTGGGCGCCCTTCAGCGCTTGGTCGGGATTGCCCATCACCGCGCCCGGCTGGCCGATCATCGCCTGGGCCTCCTCGATGGGGGGCATGGGGATGGTCTGGGGCCACGGCGGTACCCACTCGGGGCGGGGGAAGGTGTCGTGGTAGCGGAACACGTTGGACTGGAGGTAGGTCATCGACGACCGCATGATGGCGTCTACCGCCTCCTCGGTGGTCTCGGCCACGAACGCCCCGCTGGTCACCATGATGTTGTCGTTCACGAACGCCCCCACCGGCTCGGCGTTGCCGATCTCGTTCTTGTAGGCCTCCAGCACTGGGGCCAGCTCGGCGAGCTCTCCCACCGAGAAGCCCAGCACGCCGAGGCCTTTGCGGGCGGCCATGGCGTAGCTGGTGGTGTTGCCCGCCGCGTACCACATGGCCGGGTGGCCCTTGCCCCACGGCTTGGGCAGCACCTTGCGGGGCGGCAGCGACCAGAACTTGCCCTCGTAGCCCTCGTAGGTGTCCTGGGTCCACATCTTGGCGAACTCGCCGATCACGTCCTCCCAGATCTCCTTGGTGGCGGTGGTGTCGGTGATGCCCTCTTTGTGCAAAAAGCCCAGAATCTCGTGGCTGCCCGCACCCCGTCCGGTGCCGAACTCGAAGCGGCCCCCCGACAGGTGGTCGAGCATGGCCACCCGCTCGGCCACCTTGGCCGGGTGGTTCACCTGGGGCAGCGGGTTGAAGATGCCCGAGCCGATGTGGATGCGCTCGGTGGCATGGGCCAGATACCCGGCCACCGCGTCGTTGGCCGACAGGTGGGAGTATTCGTCGAGAAAGTGGTGCTCGGTGAGCCACACGTATTTGAACCCGGCCTTGTCGGCCGCGATCACCAGCTCCAATTCCTCCATCAATGCCTTGTGCTCGGCTTCGGGATCGCCCTCCCGGCGGAATTGGGGCACGTAGCCCTGGATGAAGACTCCAAACTCCATGACGGCCTCTTTTCTGGGTGCTTCCGGCGGTAATTTCCTAGCACCCCGCTGGCCGAATGGCCCAAGCAAGTCTTAGGCGGAGGCCTCGCGCAGGCGGGTGGTGCGGTGTACCGGGTCGGTGTCGATCTTGGGGATCACATACTCGCCCAGCAGTTCGATGGTCTTGAGGTCGTCGGCCCGCTCGCTGGAGCCCATGCCGAACACCAGCTGGTCGGCCCCGGCGTCGGCCCATTGCTGGGCGCCCTTGAGCGCCTGGTCGGGATCACCCATCACACTGCCCGGCTGGCCCACGTTCTGCCACAGCTCCTCGGAGGTGGGCATCGGGATGGTCTGGGGCCAGGCCGGCACCCACTCGGGGCGGGGGAAGGTGTCGTGGTAGCGGAACACGTTGGACTGTAGGTAGGTCATCGACGACCGCAGAGCGTGGTCCACCGCCCCCTGCGTCGTTTCGGCCACGAACGCCCCGGTGGTCACCATCAGGTTGTCGTTCACGAACGCCCCCACGGGTTCGGCGTTGACGATGTCGCGCTTGTAGGCCTCCAACACTGGGGCCAGCTCATCGAGGGCCCCCACCGAGAAGCCGAGCACGCCGAGGCCCTTGCGGGCGGCCATGGCGTAGCTGGTCACGTTGCCCGCCGCGTACCACATGGCCGGGTGGCCCTTGCCCCACGGCTTGGGCAGCACCTTGCGGGGCGGCAGCGACCAGAACTTGCCCTCGTAGCCCTCATAGGTGTCCTGGGTCCACATCTTGGCGAACTCGCCGATCACGTCCTCCCAGATCTCCTTGGTGTGAGAGGTGTCGGTGATGCCCTCGCGGTGCAAGAAGCCCAAAATCTCGTGGCTGCCCGCACCCCGTCCGGTGCCGAACTCGAAGCGGCCCCCGGAGAGGTGGTCGAGCATGGCCACCCGCTCGGCCACCTTGGCCGGGTGGTTCACCTGGGGCAGCGGGTTGAAGATGCCCGAGCCGATGTGGATGCGCTCGGTGGCATGGGCCAGATATCCGGCGATGGCGTCGTTGGCCGACATGTGGGAGTACTCATCGAGGAAGTGGTGCTCGGGCAGCCACACGTACTTGAACCCCGCCTTGTCGGCGGCGATCACCAGGTCGAGCTCCTCCATGAACGCGGTGTGCTCGGCGTCAGGGTCGGTGTCCCGGCGGTGCTGGGGCACGTATCCCTGGATGAAAAGTCCAAACTCCATGTCGGCCTCTCTGTCGATTTTCGGCTGATATTTCCTAACATCCCGCCCGCCTCAGGGCATAAGTGCGGGAGCGAATAGGCTGCCGGGCCGTGCCTCCCATTCGCCCCGATCAACCGCCAACCCCGCCCCCCCATGCCTTCGCCATCCACCGGGCTCCGGTCGATGGCGACCTGTCGCTGGCCTACATCCGCGAGGGAGAGGGCGGCTACCCCCTGGTGCTGGTCCACGGCTATCCCGAGACCAAGCGCATCTGGTGGCGCAACATCATCCCGCTGGCCGAGGCCGGCTACGAGGTGATCGTGCCCGACCTGCGGGGTTACGGCGACTCCGATCTGTCAGAAAACGACCAGTACGACCTGGTGCTGTACTCCCGCGACGTCCACACCCTGGTTCACGACGTGCTGGGGCACGAGCGGGTCGGGCTGCTGGGCGGCGACGTGGGCGGCGCGGTGATCGTCGACATGGCCAACCGCTGGCCCGAGTTTGCAGAGCGGATGGTGTTCTTCAACACCGTGGCGCCCTTCATCGTCGACCAGGTGGACTGGTACACCGAGCGGGGACTGTCGCTGAACCCGCTGCCCCACGGCCCCACCGGCGACTACCGCATCCGCCAGGGCCGCGACCCCGACCAACTCCGGGCCGACCTCGACACCCCCGAGCGCTGCCGCCGCTACGTGCGCGACTGCTACGAGCACCGGCTGTGGGCCTCCCAGTACTCCTTCGAGGAACAAGACATCGACTTCATGACCGAGCCGTTCGCAGATCTGGAGCGCCTGGCCGCCGGCTGGTCCGTGTACCAGCTGGAATACGGCCGGCCGATGAGCGAGCCGCCCATGATGGGCACCCAGGTGCAGGCCCCCACGCTCATCTTGTACGGCCCCGACGACCAAGTGGTGCCCAAGGATTTCCCAAAGCGCTGCGAGATCGCCTTCGCCAACCGGGTGGGGCCGGTGGTGATCCCCGAGTGCGGCCACTTCCTCCAGTGGGAGCGGGCCGACGTGTTCAACGAGCTGGCCAAGTTCTTCTTCGCCGACCTCAAAGCGGGGCGGGGCTGATGCACCTAAACGAGTTCGCCGACACCGTCGAGCCGCTGGACATGACGGCCACCACCGAGTTCGAGAGCCTGTGTACCAGCGCCGCCGACCTCGGCATCGCCTACGGCTCAAACATCTCCTATGCGTCCCGCAACATCGTGGCTCGCCACCACCGCTTCCACTTCTCCGAGTGGGGCAGCCCCGATGCCCCATCTGTGCTGCTGCTCCACGGCGGCAACCAGTCGTGCCACTCTTGGGACTTGGTGAGCCTGGCGCTGGCCGACCGCTACCACGTTTTGGCCCTCGACCAACGGGGCCACGGCGACAGTGAGTGGGCCCGAGACGCCGACTACTCCTCGGGGGCCATGGCCGCCGACGCCGCCGCGTTCTGTGAGGCGCTCGGGGTGGCCGACCCCATCATCATGGGCCACTCCATGGGCGGCATGAACACCATGCGCCTCACCCTCGACCATCCTGAACTGGCCAAAGCCATCGTGCTGGTGGACATCGGCCCGGAGATCTCCGAGGTGGGCACCCAGGTGATCCGCACCTTCGTCACCGAGAACCGGGAGTTCCAAGACTTGGACGATTTCGTGGCCGCCGTGCAGAAGTACGACCCCTACCGCAGCCGGGAGCACATCGAGCGCACGGTCAAGTACAACCTGCTCCAGCGGGTGGACGGCACGTTCATCTCCAAGGTGGACCACGGCCCCCGCCTGGCCCACGGCGACGAGCACCGTCGGGCCGGCGACCGCTTCACCATGGAAGACGCCGAGCGCATCACCCAGCCGGTGCTGCTGGTGCGGGGCGCCGACTCCTGGGTGCTCACCGAAGAGGCCGCCGAGCGGTTCGCCGACGCCCTGCCCCACGGCCAGCTGGTGACCGTGCCCGATTGCAGCCACAACGTCCACGGCCAGAACACCCCCGGCTTTCTGGCTGCCGTTGAGCCGTTCTTGGCAAGCTTCACGTCATGAGCGACATAGGCGCCGCGGTAGAAGCCTGGGATGAGTGGTGCGACCTGCTCAAGCGGATGGGCCGTGAGGTGGTCGCCCCGCCCTATCCCACCGCCGACGGCGGCGACATGGAGATGCTCGAGCACCTGGCCGACAACGTGGAGGGGTTCTTGGGCTGGGAGGTCTTCCACGCCGACCCCACCCGTCCGTTCTTCAACCGCCAAAACGACCTGACCGTCCAGTGGGGCGGCCCCAACGCCGACAACGTCTACCGCCACGCCCGCATCGAGCCCGGCCGCCGCTACCGCATCACCGGCAACATGCACGGCTGCGACGACTTCATCATCGCCTTGCGGGCCGGATTCATGCACAACGACATCTGGGGCACCAAGGCCACCATCACCGCCCACGACCTGGGCCTTTCCCGCCATGATGACTTCGAGATCCTGCTGGGCGGCAACGAGCCTGGCGCGGTGGCCATTCCCGACGGGGTGCTGTCGGCGTCGATCCGGGAGTACTACTTCGACTGGACCGCCGATGAGCCCGCTTTCTTCACCATCGAGTGCCTCGATCCCGAGCCCGCCCCGGTGCTCGACGGCCCCACCTTCGCCAACCGGGTACGCAGGGCCATGATGCAGATGACCGACTCCATAGAGCGGTGGAACGCGTACATGGTGATTAACCGGGCCGAGCGCATCGACAACACCTTCACCAATCGCACTCTGGAGGTGTCCAAGGGCCTGTCCATGGCCCGCTACGAGTTCTGCTTCTGGGATCTAGAGCCCGACCAGGCCCTGATCGTGACCGCCGAGGTGCCCGAGGCCCACTACTGGGGTGCCCAGCTCTACATGATGGGCACGTTTGAGCTGGTCGACACCTACGACCACATCTCCTGTCGCAACCAGACCCAGACCACCGTTTCCTCCGATGGCAAGGTGCGCTACGTGGTGTGCGGCACCGACCCCGGCCTGGCCAACTGGCTCGACAACGCCAACCGCCGCAACGGCTTGTGCACCCTCCGCTGGTTCTGGCCCACCGGCGACCAAGCCATGGCCCCCACCACCGAAGTAGTGGCTCTGGCCGACGTGGCCGCGGCCCTCCCCGACGACCACCCCGCCGTCACCCCCCAAGAGCACGCCACCGACCTAGGCACCCGCCAAGCCCACCTCCGCCACCGCTTCCGAACCTGAGAAGCAGTACCAAGTCGCAACCCAGCGCGGTATCTTCTGGGTGTGAGTTCTTCCCCGCCGCGGGAGCGTCAGTGATGCCGAAGCAGTACAAGCTGCCCTACACGCTGAAGGCACCTTCTGAGGAAACCGAGAATATGTTCCTTGCGGAAGTGCCTGTGCTTCCGGGTTGCCGAGCATGGGGTGAGACCGCCGAAGAGGCTCTGTTCAATTTGGAAGGCGTTACGGCTGACTTTATTGCGTCTTGCGAACACCACGGTGATCCGCTTCCCGCTGCCATTACGGCTGCTGGCGAGCTTGTAATAGCGGTTTGACTTATCGGGAACTCACCCGAAAGTTGCGTGCCCTTGGTTGCGAGTTCGACCGCCAGTCACGTGGCTCTCATGAAATCTGGCGGAACCCTGCCAGCGGCACACGGACCACGATCCCAAATTGGGGCGGAAAAGACCTGCGGTCCGGAACCATTCGGGCCATCGTGCGAGATCTTCAAGTCGATCGGAGTGCGTTCGACCGGGCGTAGAGTTTGCGTCGTTCGTGGCTTATGGGGAGATATCGGGATCGTCGGGTCGAATGATGACCTGGTGTTCCAGCAGGCGGGTGTAGGTGATGACGATGCGGTCGCCCGCGGAGTTCGCAAGAACGGCTGTGGCTGGTCGTAGCTGCGTAATTGTAAGTTCTTCGTCTTCGATGAGCAGAATTTGGCCTTCTGCCAGGTCGGGCTTGAGCACCCGCCCTGCCGCTATGGAGGAAGCCACGTCGCGGCCTCCGAGGCCGGCGAGAAGGCCTATGGCCAGAGCGGCGGTTGCTGCCGCGCCACCGGTCAGCACGATGAGGATTGTGGTTTCGACGCCGAGTTGGCCGAGGGCGACGATCACCGACCCGGCGATGACGGCGCTTCGCATCGTTCGCTCTGCGAGTCGGCTTCGCTGGCCGGTGGCTCGCAGGAAGCCGCGGCTCAACGACCCCGAAACGGCGATGGCCAGCGCATAGCCGGCCAACAAGATGAGGCCGGCGGCCAGCACGTTGGGCATCCAGCTCAAGATGTCGCTGGGGATGGGGCGGAGCGTGTCGGGGCTGGTGGCGGCCATGGCGACGATTGCCCCGGTCGCGGTGGCGAGCCAGAACACGAAGACGCTGGCCGCTCCGGCGATTTCTTGGAGCATCGGTCGGCGGGTATCTCGCGACAGCCATCGGCGCAATACCGAGCCGACTAAAGCCCCCAGCACGAGGCCGCCCCCTACTGCGGCTGCCGCGATGATCCAGCGCTCATTGATCATGGTGACCATCCTCTATTTCCAGATCGAAGACTGCCTTTGCAGTCTGCCAACCCAGATTGACCAGGTCGATCAATAGCCAGGCTTCCTCGCGGGCGTGCAAGCGCTCGCGGACCTTTGTCTCGATGCGGTTTTCCAGGCCCGGCTCCGGTGTCCACAACCCGGCAAGCACCTCCGGAGATTCTTCTTCGGCGATGATCAGTTGCCGGTCCAGTTCGCCCAAGGAGATGCCGAGCGCCTCGATTTCGGCGTCGACGTCGAGCTGGTCGGTTACGTATGCGTCGTGAGTTCTCAACTCGGTCATGGGTTGCCTCGCTCTACTGCGGCAGCCAATGACCGCCTTGCTCGCAACAGGCGGATCTTCACCTGTCCCAGTGATATTCCCAGTGTGTCTGCGATCTCTTGGTAGGGCATCTCCAGGCCTACCCGGAGCGCCAAGATGCTCCGAGACAGCTCGTCGAGGCCGTCTAGGTGGGCGGTGGCGGCCTCTAGATCGCGGCGGTCGATGACCCTTCGCTCCGGGCCGACGACAGGGCGATCGGGAAGTTTTTGCGGATCCCATGGCTCCTCGCGCGAGCGGCGCAGCACCGAGACCGCCTTGTTGTGGGTGATTCGCAAGAGCCAATTGCGAATCGGACCCTCCCCCCGGTACGTGTCCAGGTTGTCCCACGCGCTGATGATCGATTCCTGCACCACGTCTTCTGCCAACGAGGCGTCTCGCACGATCGCGGCCGCCACCCGGTACATGGCCGAAGCGTGCTCGCGTACCAATTCCTCGAAACCATCCACTGCCCGCTCTGAGACCGAGCCAGGTGCCGCTGATGGTGATCGCGAAGCCACTAGTTAGAGACGCTCACTAAGACCAAGAGTTACAGCATATTTTCCCTGTAACTTTCGCCCGCCTGCTGCGTCTCTCATTCAACGGGCCGAGGAATGGACAAGGCCTTGTCGAAAGGAGCCTGCAATGGGTGCTGTATTGGCTGAGATCGAGTGGCGCGAAGGGGTGGAGGAGGCCTGGAACGATCTTGTCGGGTTCGCTCCACGCCTGATCGCCGCTTTGGCCGTGCTCCTGGCGGGCTGGATCGTTGCGACGGTCATTCGCCGCGTCCTCCAGCGAGTGTTGGACAAGATCAGGTTCCCCGATCTAATGGAGCGCTCCGGTCTGCAAGCCCCGCTCGCTCGAGTGGGGCTCAAAGAGCCCTCTCGGCTGCTCGCTACCGTCATCTTCTGGGCGGCGATGCTGCTTGTGCTCCAACTCGCCATTGACACATTCGGCGAGTCGGCCATTCAAGACGCCCTCGACGACCTTGTCGGGTTCCTTCCCAGTCTGTTCATCTCAATCGTGATCGTGGTGGTCACCGGCGCCATTGCAACCCGAGTCGCAGACCTGGTTCGCACGACATTGAGCGAGCAGCCTTACGGTAGGAACTTGTCTCGCATAGCGGGTGGTGCGATCTGGGTGGTCGGCGTCTTCGCTGCCTTGAACCAGATCGAGATCGCCGAGGACATCCTCACCGTCTTGTTCATCGCCGTGGTCGGCACCATCGGCCTCGTCATCGTCGTGATGTTCGGCGTCAGCGGCATCCAAGCTGCCCGCGAGAGATTCTGGCCCAGCGTCTTCAACCTCTTCGGAAACGACGACGCCGAAGACCAGCCTTCCCGCACTGACTAGCTATCCAAAATTCCTCACCCCTCCCCTCCCCTCCCAACCAAAGCGCCCGGGGAGGGGTGAGGCGCGCCTCCGGGTCAAGGCCCTGCCCTACCCAATTACCCCGATCAGGGCCGCATCAGGCCGCCGCCGTCTACTTGGAAGGTCTCGCCGGTGACGTATTGGCTGGCGTCGGATAGCAGGAACCCGATCACCGGGGCGATGTCGGTTACGGGGTCGCCGTCGCGGCCCATGGGGTGATTGTCGAACAGGGCCTTGTATGACGCCAGACGATCGGGATCGTCGTCGGGCGGGGCCCGGTGGGCCACCGATGCCGGGTTCACGCAGTTCACCGTGATGCCGTCGCGGCCCCACTCCCGGGCCGCGGTGCGGGTCAAGGAGCGGATGGCCTCTTTGGCCGCGCCATAGGGTCCATAACCCGGCCCGCCGGTGATCCCCATGTTGGTGCCGAAGGTGATGATGCGCCCCCGGCCCTTGGCCGCCATGTGAGGGTGAACTGCCTGCATGAACCACAACGTGCCCTTGGGACCCGTGTTGAGCAGCAGGTCCATGTCCGACTCGTCCACATTGAGAAGCGGCATGGTCGGGCGAAACGACTGGGCGTTGGCCACCAGGCCGTCCACCGTGCCCCACCGCTCCACCGTGCGATCCACCACCTCGTTGGTGTGGTCCCGGTCGCCCACCGACCCGGCCACCGCCAGCACATCGCCGCCCCGATCCCGCAATTCGGCCGCGGTGGCCTCGATCCGCTCGGGCTTTCGGCTGGTCACCGTCAGCTTCACGCCCTCGTCCACCAGGTACTCGGCGATGCCCCGGCCAATCCCCTTCGAGGCTCCGGTGAGGATTACGACCAGACCTTCCAGCATCGCCTGAGCGTACTGTTCTAGGTGATGCCACCCTGCTTCAGCCTGCAATGCGGCGGCCATGAGCTGGTCCCCTGATCCCCGGCCCGACTGGGTAGCCGCCGTGAACCGGGGCGACGCCGGTCCGGTGGTCGACGAAGCTCGTCGCCCGTTCGACCCCCACTTGCTGATGGCCGAGGCCCTGGTGCGCCAAGGCCGAGCCCCCGATGACCGGGCCGCGCTCGGCGACGGTGCCTTCGTCGAACCCCTCACCCTGTTCTGTCACGGGCTGGAGCACGAAGCCGACCTCACCGTCATGGGCCGATGGATGTCCCGCCGCATGATCCTGCGGCTCCTAGAAGTCCGCATCCAGATAAGCGACTATCTGGCCGCCGATCCCGGCACCCTCGACGAACCCATCGACCAGCCCATTTTCGTGATCGGCGCGCCTCGCACTGGCACCACCGTCATGCACGGAATACTGGCCCAAGACCCCGCCCACCGGGCTCCCGAGGGGTGGGAGCTGTTGCGACCAGTGCCCCCACCCGACCCCGATCCCGACATCCGGGCTACCGACCCCCGCATCGCCCTGGCCGGCGCCGAGCTGGTCATGCCCCAGACAGTGGCCAGCGGAATGCTGGCCATCCACGAGTACTCCGGTCGCATGTTCAAAGAGTGCCTGTCGGCCATGTCTTTCGAGTTCCGCTCCGAGGAGATGGTCAGCCGCACCGACGTGCCCACCTACCAGGCCTGGTACGACACCGCCGATCTGCGCCCCGCCTATCGCACCTACCGCCGAGTGCTCCAGATCTTGCAGCGGCGCATGCCCACCCGCCGCTGGGTGCTCAAATCGCCCGCCCACCTCCAAGGCCTGCCCGCGCTCCTAGAAGTGTTCGACGACGCTCGCTTCGTGATCACCCACCGCGACCCCACCGCCATCCTGCCCTCGGTCACCAGCCTCATCGCCACCATGCGCTGGGCCCATTCCGACCGGGTGGATTTCGCCGCCATCGGCCGCTACCACCTGGAGCTCTACGCCCGCAGCCTGGACAACCTCATAAACCTGATCGATTCCGGCCGCCTGCCCGCCGAGCGCACTGCCCAGGTGCCCCATCGCCAGGTGAGAACTGAGAAGTTGGCCGCCGCCCGGTCGGTGTACGAGCAGCTCGGCATGGAGCTGAGCGCCGACGCAGAGGCCGCCATGGCCGCCTACGTGGATGCCACCCCGCCCGGCAAGCACGGCGAACACCGCTACCAGTTCGAAGACCTGGGGCTCACCCGAGCCGAGGTCCGGGCCCGCTTCGCCCGCTACATCGACCGCTTCGACATCCCAGTAGCCGACAATGGCTGATAATGACTGACCAAGAGCACCCTGAGACGGCGTCGGCCTACCGGCTGGCCGAGCTGCTCGGCGACCTGCCCCATCCCGACGACTTAGGCCCCGAGGCCTACGAGCTGGTGGAGCGCACCCGCGATTTGGTGGCCGCGGTATCGGCCAACGACGCCGACTCCGCCACCCGGGCTGAGATCGCCGCCGCTCTAGCCGACATCACCGAGCGGCTGCGGAACTTCTCCCGCGATCCCCACATCGTGGTGGCCAAAGATCATGAGGGCACCATCTACAACCTCACCCAAGCCGGATCAGGCCTGCTCAACCCCCACGCCCCCCGGTTGGTCTTCGACCCGGTGCCCCCGCCCGACCCCGATGCCGAGCCCCGACCCGTGGAGATGCGGGCCACCGTCACCCTCACCGAGGCCCACTCCGGCCCACCCCACCGCGCCCACGGCGGCGTGGTGGCCACCATCCTGGACGAAGCCCTGGGCACCGCCGCCACCCGGGCCGGCGCCACCGGCCTAACCGCCGGCATCAACATCCGCTACAAAACCGGCGTCCCTCTCCACATCCCCCTAGAAGTCACTTGCCGCTACTCCCACACCGAAGGCCGCAAACACATAGCCACCGGCGAGCTCCGCGCCGGTAACACCATCTGCGCCACCGCCGAAGCCATCTTCATCACCGAACCGCGCTCGTGACCCGAGGACTTCCGAGCCCTGCCCGAAGTGTTGCCTCAGCGGAGGGAGATCACCAGCGAGCCGATGTGGTCTTTGCGCTCGAAGTCGGCCTGCGCGGTGTGAATGTCCTCTAGGGGGTACACCCCGGCGACCACCGGGCGGACCTCGCCTCGCTCGATATAGCCAACCAGATCGGCAAACACCTGGGGAACAAAGACCGTCGCCCCGTAGAGCTCCAGGTCGTTGAGATACAGGGTGCGCAGGTCGAGCTGCACCAGCGGCCCGGCGATGGCCCCCGAGGTGGCGTAGCGCCCGCCTCGCCGGAGCGCGTCCAGGCAGGCGGCGAAGTGGTCACCGCCCACCACGTCGGCCACTACGTCGAACGGCCCCCCGTTGGCTGCTACCGCGGCCTCCAGCGGCGCCGGATCGTCGCGGGCCACCACCGCGTCGGCGCCCAAATCGACAAGCCCTTCGAGCTTGGCCCTCCCGGCGATGGCCACCACCTGAGCCCCTCGCCGCTTGGCCAGTTGAATCAGAGCGGTGCCGACACCCCCCGAAGCTCCGGTGACCGCCACCGACTGGCCCGGCTCGAGCCGCACCCGCTGCAACATGTGCTCGGCGGTCGACCACGAGCACGCGAAGCTGGCCAGCTCCACGTCGCTCAGCGGGGTTTCGATGGGGTGGGCATTGCCCGCCGGCACTGCGCAGTACTCGGCAAAACCGCCATCGTGCTCGCTGCCCAGGTAGCCGGCCAGGTCTCGGCGCTCAGGGTGGTGGGAGTCGCGGATCCAGGGGTCCACCACCACCCGGAGGCCGATCAGCGCCTGATCCAAGCTGGCACCGGCGGCCACAACCCGCCCGCTCACGTCGGCCCCTTGAATGCGGGGAAAGACCAGCGTCCCTCCGCCCCAGGTGCTGTCGTCGGACCGGGCCTCCTCAAACCCGCGGCCGTCGGTGGCACCGGTCACCGACCGGCTGTACCAGCCCACCCGGGTGTTGATGTCGGTGTTGTTGATGCCGCAGGCCGCCACCTCAATCAACACCTCGCCGGCACCGGGCTGGGGGACGGGCACATCGCTCCGCAACTCGATCATCTCGGGACCGCCGTTGCCCACGAGCACCGCCGCCCGCATGACCCTTGGAATCCCAGGCCCGTTCGGCGCACCTTGGCCGGTCATGAGCCGGCCGCCTTCATCCGCACCGCCGCCCCTCTGCGCTGAGCCGCGGCCCGCTCCGGCTCCAAGCGGCGGCCCAACTCGTCGATCCGCAGCCCCGGCGTGGCGATAGGCGGCACCCCGGCATCAGCCATACCCCGAAAGCGAGCCGCCAGGGCCTCCTTCTTTCGCACCTGATGGGGCTGCATGTGGTCCAAATCCCGCGGGCCGATGGCGTCTCCCAGCACAATCCGCCCATTAGCCGCCGCCCGGCTCAGGAGCGACTCGCCCACTTCACTGCGGGCGACAACGCCGCTGAAACCCTCGTCCTCACCGGTGGGCGCCCCGCCGGGCCAAACGTCGGCCACCGCCACGTCGGCGGCCTCTCCCAGGGCATCAGGGCACAGCTTGCAGCGGGTTTCGAGGTCCCAAGTGCCCTCGTCCTCCCACAATTCGAGATAGCTCACCTCAAACGACTGTCCGTCACGGGTCTCCACCCGGGTGGGACCGGGATTGCCGTGGCCCCGATAGCGAATGAGCGTCACGTCAGACTCGGCCACTCCTAACTGGTCCAGCAGCCGCTGCGTCTTGGAAAACCGCGACTGACCGCCGCACACCATGGCCAACCGGGCCACCACCAGCTTGTCGATGCGGGAGTCGGTTGCCGCTCGCCGGTGCAGCGCCCCGAGGTCGCAGGGCTTGGCGATGACCGCAAACGGCTCTGCCCGGTCAAGCGCCACCCCCAAGCCGGCCAAGGGGGCGGTCGGCCCGTATCGGGAACCCGCATTGGCCAGTACCTCCTCGGGCGTGGAGCTGATCACCCAGCGGGTTCGCAAAGGTCGGGAGGGATCGGGGCCCACATGGAGGACGAATGCGGCCTCGCCAATGGCTAACACGTGCTGGCCCAAAGCGGTGAGCACCCCCGCAGTGGCCGCAGTGAATCGGACCCCGGGATCGGCCGCCCACGCGTAACGCATGGTGCCGTATCGGCCCCACACAAGGTCGAGCGGCAAGCGTGAATCGGCCCGGGGCTCGGCAACCACCCCGGGACAGGCGTTGAGTATCGCCCGCTCCTCCTCGGCCGAGAATCCGTCCACCGGCCCGGGACGCAGAGACCCGACCGGCGTTGTCGCCATCTTCACGCGCCCGCCGGTGACCGCCTCGCAAAGCCCGCAGCCCACGCACAGGTCGTGGGCCACCACCTCGGCCACGCTGGCCATCGCGCTCACCTTTCCGGCGTGGCTCGCTCCGTTGGCCAGCGTCTCGGATTCGCGCTGGCCGGTCATCGAACTCGCAAGCGATGGGCGAAGAGGTGGTCATAGTGCGGGCGGGTCACCTCGTAGGCCTCCTGAACTCGCTCGGGGGCGGTGGTGATGTCGACGTAGGTTCGAGCCTGGGGCTCAAGGCCTCGGGAGTTTCGGAGGTTCTCGTGGAAAGAGCCACCGTCCCACCAGCTCACCTCGTCGCGGGCGCCGGACTCCCACCGCAGCGCACTCTCGATGAAGTCGATGCCCACCGCCTGGCACCAGGCGGCCACCACGCCGGGCGGGTCCTCCAGCAGGTCGTCGCTGTCGATCACCGGCGGCGGTGTGCCCGTCTGGTACGCAAGATGGTCGAACAGGGACCGCTGCTCGGCGAATCCCGTCTCCTTGATGTGAAAGTCGGGCCAGTGCTTGAACATCGAGGTGAGGGTCTTGGCCGGGTCGCGGATGATGAAGCTGTGGATGAAGCGATCGAAGAATTCGTCGCCCCACAGGGCATCGAGATAGAGGGGGAAGTCCTTGATGAACACCGGGCCATCGGCCGCCGCGGCCTTCAGGGTGGCCCAAGCCGACTGGTAGGTGAGGCCAGGGGTGCGCACGCTGTCGGGCTGTAGGCGGGGCCAGTCAGGCGACTCGCCCTGGTACCACACCTCTCCGAAAGGCTCGTGGAAGCAGGTCATGTCGCCCCGCATCCGCATCATCCACTCGAAGGCGGTGGATGTGGACCGGGGAACAGCCCACAAGGCCAGGATCTTCCGGCCGCTGGTCATGTCGGCCTCTGTCCCCCCAGCATGGCCAGCAGCGAGCCGTGCCCTGGCGCCGCCGACAAGCCCAGCTCCGACAACATGGCCCAGTAGAGGGCGATGTCCGACGCCACCACCGGGGTGCCGGTGCGCTCCTCCACAGCCTCGGCCACCTGGAGCATCCGGAATCCGGCCCCGGTCTGGACGATGGCGTCGGCATCGGGGGCCCGCCGGTGGGCGTCCACCGCAGCGGCGGTCATCAGGTGATCGGGATAGTCCCACAAGGTGGCGGCTTCAATGGCCAACTTCTCGTCGTGGTCGGCCACCAGTCCCTGGTCGATCAGGTCGCCCGCCCACATGATCTCGAAGCCCGCCGCTTCCAGATAGCGGTTGATGCCTGCCGACCAGTCGGGGCGGAAATAGCCGTTGGCCACGGTGACGGTGGTGGCCCCGATAGCCCGCAGCGCCTCCACCAAGCACTGTCCGGCCATGAGGAAGCGCACCCCGGTCTCGTCGGCCAGCCGCCGGCAGAACGCCTCGATCTCGTCTGGGCCAGTGGTGCCCGAGCAGTGCACCCAGTTGGTGCCCACCTGCCCGATCACCTGGCAGTGCGACTGGGCCAGGCAGGCCGCGGCTTCGCTCAGCAACTCGAAGTTGCCGGCCCGCTCATCGAGCCCCCACTCATAGCCGGGAATGTGGAGCACCCGTTGGAGCACTCCGGTGCCCGCAGGGGCCACTTGCAAGAACTGCTGCGGGCTGTCGTCGAAGTACCTGGGCGTAGTCACGAACCCGGCGTAGGCCTGGTATCGGCGACTGTCCGTATTGGCGGCGGACACAGCTCTCTCCATCCTGGGTTACCCTCGCAACCGTGCGCTGGTGGGATCGTAGACCGGCTCGCTCAGCACCCGAGCCGGGCGAAACTCGCCCACCACCCGCACTTGCAACTCGGTGCCGGGCTCGCCGTGCTCGGGGGCCAGGTAGGCGAAGCCCAAGCCCTGTCTCTCCGTGTGGCCGTAGGCGCCGGTGGTGATCAGCCCCACCGGCTCGCCGTCGGCGTACACCCCATCGCTGCCGTGGACATCGGCATCGTCAGTGTCGATGGCCAGATAAGCCAGCTTCCATCGGTACCGATGGCGCCCCGACTGGGCCTGCTCCCGACGGCGAGCCAATGCGTCTCGGCCCACAAACGGCCCCTTGTCGAGCTTGACGAAGCGGTGGAGGCCGGCCTCGTCGGGGCCCACGTCGTGGGTGAGGTCGCGGCTCACCATGTACTGCTTCTCCATGCGCAGCGAGTCGAGGGCGTGATTGCCCACGTTGGCCACCCCCAGGTCTTGGCCCGCCTCCCACAGCGCGTCGTACAAAGCGCCCAGATCAGCCGTCGGGGCGTGCAGCTCCCAGCCCAACTCGCCGACAAAGCCCACCCGAAGGGCCCGCACATCCACTCCGGCCACGGTGATGCTCTTAGCGCTGAGCCATCGGAATGACTCATTGCCCAAGTCGGCATCGGTACACCGGGCCAAAAGCTGGCGGGCCCAAGGCCCGGCCACGGCCAGAACGCCGAAGTCCTCGGAACGCACCTTCAGCTCGGCTCGAGCGCCGGACGGCCAGTGGGTCTCGAAGTACTCCCGGTCTTTCTGTTCTCCCACGGCGGCCGACACCAAATAGAAGTGGTCTTCGCCCAGCCGGGTGATGGTGGCCTCACCCTCGATTCGCCCGGTGGGGGTGAGGAAGTAGCTGAGGGCGATCCGCCCTGCCGACGGCAGCGTGTTGGTGGTGAGCCGGTCCAGCACCGCCGCGGCTTCGGGGCCAACGAGGTCGAACTTGGCGAAGGCGGTGCTGTCCAAGATGCCCACCCGCTCTCGCACCGCCCGGCACTCCTGTGCGGCCACCGGGAACCAGTCGGTGTGGCGAAACGCCACCACATCCTCTTGGGCCAGCCCAGCCGCGCCCGGGAACCACTTGGGCCGCTCCCATCCGTACACCTGGGTGAACACCGCACCCTTGTCGGAAAACCGCTGGTGCAGCGAGTTCACCCGATAGGGACGCAGCTCGGGACGCTCCAGCCCCGGAATCGGCGTCTGGTGGCGGTACTCGTAGTCTTCGGCGCCCTTGATTCGCCCATAGCGCAGCGCGTCGTCGGGCGGCACGAACCCGAAGCGGCGGGCGTCGTAGCCGCGGACGCTCACCTCGGTCTCCCCGTGCACCATCCAGCGGGCCAGTTCCCGCCCCAGTCCGGGCCCGTCGGCGATCCCCACCTGCACCCCCGCCATCATCCAGAAGTTGGGAATGCCTGATGGCCCCAGCAGGGGCTCCCCGTCGGGGGTGTGGGCGATGGCCCCCCGGATGGCCCGTCTAATGCCCAACGGCTCCAGCACCGGCATTCGCTCGAAGGCTCGGGCCAGCCAGTGCCCGATCCGGTCGTAGTCGGCGGGGAAGAGGGGGCTTTCCAGCGACCAGTCGGGTCCGTCAGGCCACGCGGTCTCGGCATCGCGCTGCTCGTAGATTCCGATGAGTCCCGACATCTGCTCTTGGCGCAGATAGCCCGATACGTAGTCGTCGCGCACCACGGGCAGCTCGTGTTCTAGGTCGGCAAACTCGGGAACCGTGTCGGTTACCAGATAGGTGTGCAAGACGTTGGCCATGGGCACCGAGAGGCCCACCATGCCCGCTAGTCGATGGGCGTAGCAGCCCGCCGCGTTCACCACGTGCTCGGCCACAACAACGCCCTGTTCGGTGACAACCTCGAACAACCCGTCGGCCCGGCGGCTGATGTCGATCACCCGGTTGCGGCGGCTCACCTGCGCCCCTCGGCCGCGGGCCACCGCAACCATGGCATTCTCCGCCCCGGTGGGATCGACATGTCCGTCGTCGGGAGTCCACACCGCGCCGATGATCGGCTCGACGTCGTAGAACGGATGGCGCTTGGCCATGAAGTCGCGGTCGACCCACTCCATGTGGTTGCCCACGTAGTCGGCCACGCCCAGCTGCCCCTTGAGCCAGTCCACCTCGATGGGCTGGTAGGCCACCCGGAAGCTCCCACTGCGATGCCACGACGTGGCGATGCCGCTCTCGGCCTCGAGCGAGGCGTAGAGCTCACAGCCGTACTTGCGGAAGTAGGCCAGGGTGTAGCTGGAAACCGAGTGCGTCACCTGGCCGGCGGCGTGCCAGGTGGACCCTGAGGTCAACTCGCCCTTCTCCACCAGCAGGGTGTCGGTCCAGCCTTCGTGGGCCAGGTGGTACAGCAGGCTGGCGCCGCAGATCCCCCCGCCCACAATCACCACCTGGGCTGAATCAGGCACCGCCATTGGGCAGAATTGTAGAGTCTCGGCACTTCCAGTACTCCGAGGGAGGCCCCATGTTTCATGCCCATCCCGGCTTGAAGAATCCCGAGTACTACGTCCCGGGGTTGCCGGCCGACTATGTGGCCCAGCGCTACGGCATCGCGCCGGACGACATCGCCAAGCTGGGCTCGGCGGAGAACCCCTATGGCGCCTCCCCCAAGGCGAGGGCTGCGGTGGCCGACGCACTCGACCGCCTCCACCTCTATCCGCCGTGGACCGCCGAGCCGCTGCGAGAGAAGATCGCCGACACCTACGGCTACCAGCCCGACCAGGTGGTGTGCGGAGCGGGGGAGACCGAGATCATCTCGCTGGTCATCCGGGCGCTCTGCGAGCCCGGCGGCAAGGTGATGATGCCGGCCCCCTGCTTTCCCATCTACCACCTGTTTGCCGAGGCTGAGGGACGCATGCCGGTCTTGGTCCCCGATGCCACCCTCCGGCCTGCCATGGCGCTCGACCCCGAGGCCTACGCCGCGGCCATCGACCCCGACACCCGAATTGTGTTCATCACCAATCCGCACAGTCCGTCGGGCACCTGGCTGGAAGAGGCCGAGGTGCGCCGCATGGTCGAGGCCGCCCCCCATGCGCTGGTGGTGCTCGACGAGGCCTATGTCCACTATTCCGACACTCCCGGCTACATCCACCTGGCCGGGGAGTACGAGCACTTGATCGTGTTGCGCACATTCTCCAAGGCCTTCGGTCTGGCCGGGCTGCGGATCGGCTTCGGCGTGGCCGCCCGACCGATCATCGACGCCCTCTTGGCCGTCAAGCCCACCTGGAACATGGGCCAGCTCCAGATCGCCGGCGGCGTCGCTGCCCTCGACGACCGCGAGCACGTGGCCCGCACCGTGTCCACCATCGTCGAGGCCCGCCACCACGTCCAAGGGCGGTTCGGGGAGCTGGATCGGTTCCGCATGGTGCCCGGCAGCCGCTCCAACTTCTTCTTGGTGGAGATTCTCGACCCCGACACAGACTCCACCGAGGTCTTCAATGGTCTGCTCGAGCGGGGGGTGATCGTGAAGGACGGCGCGGTGTCATGGCGGGGCCTAGACGACCGCTTCCTGCGCTGCGATGTGAATTTTACCGAGCGCATGGACCGCCTTGTTGACTCCCTGGCCGATATGGACTGAGATAGCCGAAGTGACGAGGGTGGGTTCTCGACACGCTGGCCTCGATGGTCGCTACTACACCGACCCGGATGTCTTCGCCCAAGAACTAGACCGCGTCTTCGCCCGTGCCTGGCAACTCGTCGGCCACGTATCGCAAGTGGCCTCGCCGGGGCAGGCATTCACTGCTTGGATCGGCGACGAAAGTTTGCTGGTGGTCAACCACGATGGGGCGGTGCGGGGCCTCTACAACGTATGCCAGCACCGAGGCCATCGGCTGGTGGAAGATGATTTCGCCGAGCTGTCGGCCATCACCTGCCCCTATCACGCCTGGACCTATGACCTCGGCGGACGGCTGGTCAACGCCCGCGGTGAAGACCTGGGCGAACTTTGCGTGCCCTCGGTTCGCCTCGACACCATGGCCGGATTTTTGTTCGCCAACCTCGACCCCGATGCGATTCCGCTCGAAGACACGGTTCCCGGAGTCGAGGCCGAGCTGCTGGCCATGGCCCCCGATGCCGGCCAGCGGGTGCTGACCTCCCGGCGCCTCCAACTGATCAATGCCAACTGGAAGGTGGCGGTGGAGAACTACAACGAGTGCTACCACTGCCCCAACGTCCACAAGAGCTTCACAACCAATACGGTCACGCCGGGGAGCTATCGCATCGCCCTCCGAGGGCCAACCGTCCACCACACCGCGCTGGGGCCGCCCCTGAAGTCGTTCGGTTCCACCGGCCATGTGGACGCCGGTGAGTATGGCGCCTTCTTCACTTGGCCGGTGTCCTCCATCCAATGCTATCCGGGCCGGATTCTCAACACGTTCCGCTGGGTGCCCCTAGCTGTCGATCAAACCCTGCTCATCCGGGAATGGTGGCTCGACCGGCCCGATCCCACTCCCGAGCAGCGAGAGGTGATTGATCGGGACTGGTCTACCACCGTGGTGGAGGACTTGAGCATCATGGAATCGGTGCAGCAGGGCGTGGCCAGCCGCGGCTACCAGCCCGGCCCCTTGATCGTTGATCCCGGAGGGGTGGCCGGCGTCCACGCCGAGAACTCAGTCCTCCATCTCCAAAAGCTGCTGCTGGACGCGCTCGATGGCCCCTGACAACCGGTCGCCTTCCCGCCGTCCCATGGCCCCGGATTTCACGTCGCCTTCCCGTCGGTTGGCCGACTTCTTGGCCGGGCTCACCGGCCGGGTGGAAGATCGCCTTTTGCACCGGGCTGGCGATGCCCTGGTGGACACCTTGGGGTGCATGATTCAGGGCGCGGCCCAGCCGTGGTCGCAGGCGGCCATTGCCCATGCGCTGGCCAATGGCGGCGGTGGATCGGCCTTCGTAATCGGTGCCGACAACTGCGCCAGCTCGTACACGACCCCGGCGATGGCCGCTTTTGCCAATGGCTCGTCGGCCCATGCTTTCGAGCTCGACGATGTGCATGAAGAGGCCATCAGCCATCCGGGTGCGGTAGTGGTGCCGGCGGCCATGGCGCTGGCCGAGGACCGAGAGGCGACCAACCTGGATCTGCTCGAAGCCATCCTGATCGGCTACGAGGCCATGGGCCGGGCCGGCATCGCCGTCGGACCGGCGGCCCACATGCTGGCCGGATTCCACCCGACCTCGATGTCGGGGGTGTTCGGCTCGGCCGCGGCCGCAGGACGCCTGCTGGGATTCGACGGCCAGACGATGAACCACGCCTTTGGCCTGGCCGTCTCACTGGCTTCGGGCACCATGGAGTTCGCCTCCTCCGGGGGCATGGCCAAACGGATCCACGCCGGGCGGGCAGCCGAGGCCGGACTGCTGGCGGCTTCTCTCGCCGCCCGGGGCGTCGAGGGCGCCGACGACGGGCTTGCCGGCCGCTACGGATTCTGTCGGGTGTTCGGCGTTGAACCCCAGCTCGATCGCTTGACCGATGAGTTGGGCAGCCGCTGGATGATCGACGAGATCACCGTCAAGCCCTATGCGGCATGCAGCGACATCCACCCCCTGATTCAAGCCACCGCCGAACTCCAGGCTGAGCACCGCATCGACCCGGCCCAGATCGTCCAGATCGAAGCCGAATGCCCCACCAAGGCGGCCACCCAGAACGACATGGACGGCACAGTTTCCGTCATGGCGGCGCAATACTCCGCACCCTTCAACATCGCAGCAGCCCTTCTGGCCGACCCCTGCGACCCCGCCACCTACCGGCCGGAGCGGATTGGCGACCCGGCGCTGGCCGAACTTCAGGCCAAGGTGGCGCCGCTACAGCCCGCACCGGAGTTCGACCGCACCTACGCCTGGAAGATGGGCGGCAGGGTGCGGATCACTACGGCCCGCGGGAAAGTGTTCGAGCGGACCGTTCACGGTCAGAAGGGCTCAATGCACGACCCCCTGAGCCGCCCCGAGCTAGACGCCAAGTTCGAGCGCCTAGTGGGAGGCCTCGCACCCGCTGGTACCGCCGACGACATCCGACAAGCACTGCACGATCGCCACCAGCCCGCCGGAGGATGGTAAGACGAAACTGGCAACAAGCCAGAGATATGCCACCATAAGCCCATGGTCAACGTCGCCCTCCCAGACGAAGCCGACATCCTGGGCACTGCAGTAACCGCCTCTGGCCTAGCCGCCGAAGCCCCGGTGAAGATCCCCGTCCAGCGCTACCTCTCCGCCGAGTTCGCCGATCTGGAGTACGAGCGGATGTGGCCCAAGGTGTGGCACGTGGCCTGCACCGTCGACCACATCGCCAAACCCGGCGATTGGTTCGAGCACCGCCTCGGCAAGTACTCCATCATCCTGGTGCGGGGCGAAGACGGCGTGCTCCGCGGCTTCCAGAACGTATGCCGCCACCGGGGCAACTCCATCTGCCAGGGATCGGGCACCGGCATCACCGAGCTGCGCTGCCCCTACCACCGCTGGGCCTGGGACCTCACCGGTCGACTCCGCGAGATCCCCTCCCGCCGGGGCTTCGGCCCCCTCAGCAACGACGACCTCCCTTTGGTGCCGGTGCAGGTGGACACCTGGGCCCGCCTGGTGTTCGTGAACCTCGACATCGACGCCGAGCCGCTGGCCCAGTGGCTGGAGGGCATCCCCGACGACATTGCCTGGGCCAACCTCGACGAGTTCCGGGGCACCTACTCCACCGCGACGGCGGTGAACTGCAACTGGAAGGTGGTCAACGAGGGCTTCTCCGAGACCTACCACGTGCAGGGCCTGCACCGGGAGATGCTGGGCAGCATCAACGACGTCAACTCCCCCCAGCGCATCTGGGACCGCCACGGCGTGTCGTATCAGCCCTACGGCGTGCCCAGCCCTCGCCTGGGCCGCAGCGTGGACGACCAGACGGTGTGGGAGTCGTTCGTGGTCACCCAGGGCGGCCGCATGGGGCCCGACTATGCCGAGCCCGGCAGTCCCGCTCCCCAGGTGCCCGACGGCCAAACCCTCCAAGACGTGATCGCCCAGAAGATAAGAGACCATCAGGCCACCATGGGCGTCGACTTGTCGGGCTACGACACCGCCCAGATCACCCACCTCAGCCAGTACAACCTCTTCCCCAACACCACGGTGCTGATCAGCGCCGACATCTTCACCGTGCTCACCGCCCGACCCGGCCCCAACCCCGACGAGGGCGAGCTGGCCACCATCCACCTCAGCCGAATGCCGTCGGCCGACGCCCCGGCCTCTTCGCCGGTCCACGTCACCGTGCCCATGGACCAGGCCGACTTCGGGTTCGTGCTCAACCAAGACTTCAGCGTCATCCGCACCATGCAATCCGGCCTCCACCAGCCCGGCTTCACCCACGTGTGGCTGTCGGGCGAGGAGTGCCGCATCATCAACATGCACCGCAACCTGGAGCACTATCTGGGCTTGGAGCCCGGCGGCTGGATACCCGCCGACCAGGCCCGGTGAGCCTGCCCGAACACCCCGAGGCCATCACCCCCGACTGGCTGACAGAGCATCTGGCCGAGCGCTACCCCGGCACGGTGGTCACCAGCGTGGAGGTGATGTCCATCCACGCCGGCACCAACGCCAACGCCCGCCTGGCCGTCACCTACGACGGCGACTCCGACCTGCCCGCCACCATGTTCGCCAAGCTCCCCCCGCTCGACCCCGACCGCCGGGCCCAGATCAACCAAACCGGCATGGGCCGCCGGGA
>JAJECA010000041.1 GCA_022822265.1 Acidimicrobiia bacterium
GTTCAGTGGTAGAACCCCAGCTTCCCAAGCTGATGACGCGAGTTCGATTCTCGTCACCCGCTCCACGATGACGGGGCAGATCTATTTGGGCACAGTGGCCATCGAGCCGAACCGTTGGGGTTTGGCCGAGCCCGGCGGGCACCCTCTTGTCAGAGTGTCCGAGTGGCTGACAGTCATCGCCGAAGCCGGGTTCGACGGCCTGGAGCTGTGGGAGCGCCACGCCCGTTCGGCGCCCGATGAGGAGTTGGACGCGCTGCTGGCCTCGGAGATGCCTATAAGAATCCTGAGTTGCTACACCAGCTGGGACGAGCCCGACGATGCCGACCGAGCCGAGACGGCGGCGTGGATTGAGCGGGTGGGAGCGCAAGGCATCAAGTTCAACGTGGGCAGCGACCCCGACTCCATCGCTGATTACACCGAGCGGCTCCGTCGCTTCGAGGCCGAGGTGCCCGACGGCGCTCGGCTTCTGTGTGAATGCCACTTTGGAACGGTGGCCGAAGACCCTGAGGTGGCCCGCACCGTGTTCGACGCCATCGCCGACGCCGACCGGCTAGGAGCGATCGTCCACGTGCATCCCGGAGCCAGAGACGAGTGGTCAGAGCCTCTCGGCGTGCTCGGCGACCGGGTGCGCCACGTTCACGTACAAGTGGCCGAATACCCCCAAACCACCTCTGTTGAAGAGCTGAGCGAGATCCTGCGCCCCGCCGCAGAGGCCATCAGCGAAACTTCTCCGACCGCCACCTGGACCATCGAGTTCTCCCACGGCATGTGGGGCTTCGGCCGCGACGACGCCGAATTCGACAACCCCGCCTACATTCTCCAATCCGCCCAACGCGACCTCGTGGCCCTGCGAGCGGCGCTCTAATTCCGAACCCCAGGGAACCCGTGATGGGTCTGGAGCGTCAAACAAGTATGGCGAAGCTGATCGGTTTGCTTGTCGTGCTCGGCTCTATGGCGCTGGCCTGCGGTTCTTCAGACCCGACGAGAGCATCAAGTCCAACCAAGACTCTTGAAACTCCTGCCACAGCAACCGTCGCCCCTGAGCCCGCGGTCACAACCGTATTGTCGCTGTCCGTTGCCCGCCTGCCCGCTGATCCGAATGCCCCCGCAGACGACTGGGTTGGTGGAGTCAACGCCGCCGGGTGGGACTTCCACCGGCACCTAGAAGGCAATGCGGTCTCCAGCCCGATGAGCATCGGAATCGCCTTCAGCCTCAGCCGGGCCGGAGCATCGGCTGATTCCGGGGAGACACTTGATGAGATCTTCAGGTTTCCGGAGCCCGGCATCCACAGTGCGGCCAACGCCGTCGCTCTTCGATTGGCCGAAGCATCAGCCGAACCCACCGCCTTGGAGGTGGCCAATCGTTTATTCCCCGATGACGAGTTCTCGCCGTTGCCTGCTTTCGTAGACATCGCCTCAGCCCACTACGGAGCGGCCATCCAACCGGTTGACACTGCTGATGCCGGCAAGGCAGCAGACGACATCAACAGGTGGGTGTCGGAGAGCACCCGAGGGCTTGTCCCCACCATCGTGAGCGAAAGCGTTGTCAGGAACCAGAAGCTGATCTTGGTTAACACCGTTTACCTGAAGGCCGACTGGCTCGTGCCCTTTCTGGCCGACCTGACCCGCGTTGACGAGTTCACCACTGCCGGCGGCCCGCCAGTGGCGGTGCCGTTCATGCGCGACTACGACCCTGTTGAGCGGCGCTTTGTCCGGCTAATCCACTCTGATGTGGTTGAGCTCCCCTATCAGGGGGGTGAATTGGCCATGTGGCTTATCGTCCCCCACGAATTGGTCGGATTAGCCGCTGTCGAGGAATCCCTCAACGCCGAAACCCTGACTGGGCTGGCCGATATGGCGCATGAGGGATTGGTCCATGTCACCATGCCCAAGTGGGAGCAGACCCTTCCGCCCACTGATCTGTTCGAATGGCTCTGTCCGCTCGGATTCTGCACCGGTGCAGGTTTCGACGGGATTGCCCCCGGCATCTTCATCACCGCCGCCCTTCATGGCGCCAAGGTGATTGTGGACGAGAAGGGCACCGAAGCCGCCGCTGCCACTGCTGCGGCCTTCGCCGAGTCTGCGCCTCCCGAGCCCGATCTCACCCTTGTTGCCGACCGGCCATTCCTCTGGGCCATAACCCATCAAGAAACCGGCGCCCTCTTGTTCGTTGGGAGACTCGTCGACCCAAGCTCATAGGGCTAGAAGCAGTCAGTAGCGGATGGCGCGACTGGGGCAAAGCGTCTCCGCTTCTTCGACGGCCTCTCGCTCGGATTCGGGCGGATGTTTGTCGATGACGTGGGACAGAGCATCGTCGCCCAGCCGGAACACCCGGGGCGCCACTCGCTCGCAGTAGCCCACCCCCTGGCATTGCAGGTGGTCGACGGTGACGTGCAACTGCTCCTCGCCCATCGCTCGCCTACAACTTGGTCAACAGGATCGGGAAGCGGCCGTAGGCGTCGTGGTGGCTGGCCTCGGTGTAGGCCGGTGGATCGTCGGGGTCGATCTCTATGCCGGCGTCGTAGAGCGCGCTGGCGATGTTGACCAGCGTGCCGTCGGTGCCCTCGACGTTGTCGGTGCGGGCTGAGAGGCCGGTGACCAGGGTGCGCCCGATGCAGATGTGCTCGCCACCACCGAAGGTCAATCCCCAGGGCTTTACCGAGCTGACCTCCCGATAGGGGTTGAACTCTCCGGCATCGGGGCCGAACACATTGGGATCGCGGTTGGCCGGGGTGAACAGGCACGCCACCCGCTCGTCTTCGGCGATGGTCTTGCCGTTGTTCAGCGTGACCTGCTCGTTGGCGATCCGCAGGAGAGCAGGGGATGGCAGGTGCAGTCTCAGCGCCTCATGGGCGGCCCGCTTGATGTACTCCCGGTCGGTCACCTTGGTGCGGTCCTCAGGATGGTCGCCGAACCACTCGTCGAGGTGGGCGATCAGGTGGGGCACCGAATGGGTGGTGGTCTGGGTGGCCGCCACCAAGAACAAACAGGCCTCTCGGATGGGCAGCCCCTCATCCCAGTCTTCGTTCCAATGCAGATAGAGCATGGTGATCAGATCGACGGGGAGGTCGTCTCTTTCGATCTCACCTTGGTGGAACTGCTCGATGAGGGCCCGGCGGCGGGCCACTGACGAGGCGAAGAAGTCGCGGTCGAAGTCGTCGCGGACCGCCAGGATGCGCTTGATCACCTCATCGTGGTCCTCGGTTGACCACTCGACGGTGGCCCCAGTGCCCAGTTGTTCGACGTACTCCCGGAATGCGGTGGTCCGCTCGGGGGTATCCACCCCGTCGATTCCGGTGGTAGCGGCGGCGATGCGGGCCAGCATGGTGCGCAGCAGCACGCAGAGGTCGGCCCGGACGATGCCGTCGTCGCCCCGGTTGTCCCGGCACTCCTCCAGTGTCTTGCCGATGAGCGGAATCAACTCGGTGTGCTCGTAGTACTCGAGTGCGGCCTTGGCGAACAGCGGGGCCTCCAGCCGGCGGCGCTCGAAGTGCTCGTCGCCGTCGATTGTCAACAGGGAGCGCCCGAAGAACGGCTGGCTTTCCTGATGCGACCCCTGCCGGAAGCTCCGCGACCGCAGAATCTCGTCGATCTCGGCATAGGTGATGAAGTGCTGCAACCCCACAATGTGCGGGGGCGGCGGCATCTCTCGGATGGTGGGCTCTCGAGTCGGCACGTTTGGACCTCCCTGGCGAAACAGAAGATAGCCGGTAAGCATTCGAGCATCTCTCGGGCCACTAGAGGACCGCTAACGTGCGGGGGGCATGCCGGTTTTGCTGGGGGCTTTGGCGTCGGGGCTGATCGGCGTTTCCGACTACTTCGGGCGGTATTGCAGTCGGCGCGCCCAGGCCATGACCACGGTGGGCACCGCGTTCGTGGGCGGGTTGGGCATCACGATGGTGCTGTTAGTGATTGTGCCCAGCGCCATCACTGCCGCCGACCTGCTGCTGGGGGCGGCATCGGGGGCGCTCATTGCCATAGCCCTCTCGGCCATGTGGCACAGCTTGGCCGTGTCCTCGTCGGCCATTGCATCGCCCATTGTGGCCGCCTTCACCTCGCTGGGGCCGCTGATTTACGGACTAAGCACCGGCGAACGCCCCACTCTGGCGGCCAACATCGGCATTGCCGTGGCTGTGGCCGGGCTGCTGCTGGCGGTCATCGTGCCCCAGACCGTGACAAACGTCGGCACAGGCATCGCCTACGCCATACTCGGCGGTCTCGCCTTCACCGCTGCCATCGTGTTGCTGGATCGAACCAGTGTGGACAGCGGCATGTGGCCCGCCGCCACGCAGAGGGCGGCTGCCCTGGTGTTCATGCTGATGGTCACCCGGGCTAGGCGCATTCCCCAGATCCTGCCCCGCTCCCTGCGGCTGGCCGGCCTGGCCGGAGGCATCGCCGGCGGCTTGGGCATGGCGTCTTTCATCGCCGGGGTGCAGCGCGGCCCAGTGGGGGAGGTGTCAGTGGCTGGCTCGCTCTACCCGGTGGTCACCATCGCTCTGGCCGTAATTCTCGACGACGACACCCTGCGCTGGTGGCAGGCCCTCGGCATCGCCGCCGTACTGGCCGGCACCACCCTGATCACCGTGGGATGAAATCCGACAGGGGGCATCCACTTTCAGAATATCGAAGCGTTTCGATGCTGCTGATAACCTGGCGCAAGTGACGATACGGGTCGGCGTGTTAAGCCATTTAAGGGGCGAATGAGCTATGGCAACTATGGCCGATGTGGCAAGGCTCGCCGGCGTGTCCATAAGCACGGTTTCGTATGCCCTCAGTGGGGTCCGGCCGGTCTCAGAAGCGACTCGGGACCGGGTGCAATGGGCAATAGAGCAGCTCGACTATCAGCCGAATGTCATGGCGCGCGGCCTTGCTGGGCGTCGGACCGGATTTCTTGCCTTGCTGTTGCCCACCGATGAATCGCCAGCAGATCCATTCATGATCGACATCATCGTCTCAGCCGCGGAAGCCGCTCGAGAGCGTGGGTACCACCTCCTGTTGTGGACCGAGCCCGCGGGAGAGTCGGCCGGCGTAAAGGACCTTATGCGGAGAGGACTGATCGACGGAGCACTACTGCTGTCGGTACGTCTCGACGAAGACCGGGTCTCGGCGCTGCGCGAAGCCGACGTTCCCTTGACATTGATCGGTCGGACCGAAGACCCCGTCGACAGCCAATTTGTGGACAGCGATGCGGAGCAGGCCGCTGAGGTCGCCATCGCCCACCTGGCAGAACTTGGCCACAGGACAGTGGCCTATATTGGACCGCCGCGCAGCGCGTATGAAGACGGCATCGGCATTGTGATCCGCATTCATGATTCGCTCGTCCGGTCGGCTGAGCGACACAGCGTACGATTGATCACGGCCTATGCAGAACGCAATGTGGCCGCTTCCACTCAAACAGTTACCGACCTCATGTCATCAGAGCCCGACGTGACAGCGGTGCTCGCCCTCGATGACTCAGCGATCGCTGGTGTCCTCGATGGCCTTCGATCAATCGACCAATCAGTGCCCTCTGATGTCTCGATCATCGGTTTGCTGGTCTCTCCCCAGGTTGCCGAGCTGGCATGGCCCAAGGTGACAACCGTTTCCCACGACCCCCGGGATCTGGGCCGTTTGGCGGCATTGGCCATGATCGATTCGCTGAATGGCGCGAGCAGCAGAACCGCCCAGGTGTTGTTGCCCAGCGAATTGGCCGAGAGGTCGACCACGGCCCCTCCTCCTGCCGCCCGTCTCTGAGCCTTGATCAATCTGCCCCTTGCGCGAAGGGCCGTGCCGCGCTAATTTATCGAAACGCTTCGACTAAGCGTTTCGATAAGGAGGGATGAATGTATTCCAAGATGATCAAGATCTTGGCTCTGTTTCTTGCGCTGGGGCTTGTCGCTGCCGCGTGCGGCAACGATGACGACGCTCCAGCAGCACAGGAACCAGCCGAAGAGGTGAGCCAGCCGACCACCGCGCCGGCCGAGGAGCCCGCTGAAGAACCGGCCGAGGAGCCGGCGGGCACAAGCCTGATGGATGGAGAGATTCCCTGCGAACAGCAGTACGCCGGCCGGCAGGTGTCGATTATCTCGCCAGTCCGTGACAGCGAGGACGATCAACCAATTGCCGACTTCGTGGCCGCATATCAGCCGCTCATGGACTGCACCGGCGTGGAGATCGTCTGGGAGGGCACCGATCAATTCGAGACCGAGATCAATGTACGGCTCGAAGGGGGCGATCCTCCTGACGTGATCGACTACCCGCAGCCCGGACTCATGACCCAGCACGCCCGCCAAGGGCACTTGGTAGCGCTGCCCGCCGATGTGGCTGCCCATCTGTCAACGGATTACATCGCTGGTTGGGACACCTACGCCACTGTGGATGGCGTGATCTATGGCTTGCCGGGCCGGTCCAATATCAAGTCGTTGGTTTGGTACAGCCCGGGCGCGTTCGCTGCGGCTGGATATGAGGTGCCCACCAGCTTGGGCGAGCTGAAGGCCTTGTCGGACCAGATCGTGGCCGACGGCGGCATCCCGTGGTGCATCGGCGCTGAGTCGGGTGTGGCCACGGGCTGGATCCTGACCGACTGGATGGAGGACTTCATGCTGCGCACCCACGGTGCCGAGGTCTACGACCAGTGGGTCAACCACGACATCCCGTTCAACGACCCGCGGGTTGTCGAGGTAGTGGATGCTGTGGGCGCATACGTCAAAAACGCCGACTACCTGGGCGGTGAGAACCTGGTCAAGGCCATCGCCACCACGAAGTTCCAAGACGGCGGTCTTCCGATCCTCGAAGGCAACTGCTACATGCACCGCCAGGCCAGCTTCTATTCCAACCTGTGGCCGGCCGGCACCACAATCGGCGAAGACGGCGACGTCAACGTCTTCTATCTGCCGAGTCCCGCAGACGGCCCCGCCTTCATGCTCGGTGGCGGCGACATCTACGCCGCGGCAACCGACAAGCCGGAGACGTTCGACGTGGTTCGCTACACCGGCTCGTTGGATTACATGACTCGGGTAGCCAATGTGAGGGGCGAGTTGGTTCCGCACCTCGAATTGGACACCAGCGCATACACCGATCCATTCCTGGCCAAGCTCGCTGAACTCCAGCTCGGAGCGGATGTTTTCCGGTTTGACGGTTCGGATCTGATGCCTGGTGCGGTGGGCGCCGGGACCTTCTGGACCGAGGTTACCGATTGGGTTATCGGTGGCAGCACGGAGAACTTCGTGAACAACGTCGAGGCGAGCTGGCCGAGCTAAGGCCCCTCCAATGGCGAAAGCCAGCAGGCGTGGGGGCCGGGTTCTGCCCGGCCCCCACGCTCATTACAACTGCATATAGTCAAGAGTGACGGGGGAAATCGAATATGGGCGACATCGTTAGCGCACTCGTGATCACCGTGATTGCCCTGGCCGCGCTGGCTGCGCTTCTGGGTGCCATGTACTGGGTGGTCGGACGGTTGCCCAAGAAATGGCGAGAAGGGGCGAGGGCGTGGGTTTTTCTATTCCCCTCCGCGGTTGCCGTCACCATCGGTCTGCTCGTTCCGGCAATCAGAACCATCTACCTGAGCCTTCTCGACGACAACGGCAACAAGTTCGTGGGCTTCGAGAACTACGTCGACGTATTCACCACTACCGGTACTCGGCTGACGGTCTTCAACAGCCTCTCGTGGGTTTTGATCGGCACCATCGCCACAGTTGCGGTGGGACTGGCAATGGCGCGATTCGCCGATGGGATGCGGATTGAAAGCGCCGCCAAGTCGGCCATTTTTTTGCCCGGAGCCATATCCCTGGTCGGCACCGGGCTCATCTGGGGGTTCGTCTACGCCGGGCCGCCATTCGACGTGGGTTTACTCAATGCGGTCACCGAGGGGATCCCCGGATTGCCCGACAGCTGGGGAGGTGGTGGCGACAGGCTGTGGCTGCTCGAACGAGGATTTGGAGGAGTCGATCCTCCCGACTCTGCACCGGGGGTCAACACCTTCCTCCTGATCGTGGTGTTCATCTGGGCCCAAGCCGGTATCTCTACGGTGATCTTCTCGGCGGCCATCAAAGGTGTGCCCGACTCGCTAATCGAAGCGGCCAAGGTGGACGGCGCCACCGACCAGCAGACGTTTTACCGGGTGACGCTGCCCTATATCCGCTCGACGATTGTGACCGTGGCCACGCTCACCACCGTGGCTGGCCTCAAGGCGTTCGACATCGTGGCTGCCACCACCGGCGGCCGGTTCGGCACCAGCACCATTGCCAATGAGTTCTATGTGACCCGCTTTGTGCAAGGTCGAAGCGGGGTGGGCGCCACGCTCGCGGTGTTGATCTTCATCCTGGTGATTCCGGTCATGATCTTGAACCGCAGGGCGCAGGCTCGAGCTGAGGAGATGATGGGCGGATGAGCGAGACAACGCAAATGACGGCGACCAAGCCCGCGCTGGTCCAAGGCCTGCGCGCTCGTCGGGCCAAGAAGCGCCACGAAGCCTCGTTGGGGCGCTCGGCGGCGGCAACGCTGAGCAGCAAGCCGGGCCAGATTCTGGTGTACCTGCTGGTCTTTTTGTGGACCATTCCCACTTTCGGGATCTTCATCTCGTCGTTCCGACCAGAGATCGATGTCAAGACGTCGGGCTGGTGGAACTGGTTCGCTGATCCGGGCCTTACCCTCGACAACTATCGCAGCGTGTTGTCGTCGGGCCCGGGCCAAGACGACCTTTGGACGTTCTTCTTGAATTCGGTGAGAATCACCGTACCTTCGGTCATCTTGTCGGTGGGCCTCGGGCTGATGGCCGCCTACGCCTTGTCGTGGATGAAGTTCAGGGGCCGCGACTGGATCTTCGTGGGCATCGTGGGCCTGCTCATGGTGCCGCTGCAAATGGCGTTGATCCCCATGCTCCAGTTGTTCTCCGGCAGCGCCCACATCGGCAGCGTGACCATCTTCCCCGACTTGGATCTGACTGGCGAGGTCTACGGCGTGTGGCTGGCCCACACCGCTTTCGGGCTGCCACTGGTGGTGTTCATCTTGAGGAACTTCGTGGCCGCCTTGCCCAGAGACATCTTCGAGGCCGCCCGGGTCGATGGTGCGGGCCACCTGACGATATTCCTCCGCCTTGTAGTGCCCCTCTCGGTGCCCGCGGTGGCGTCGGTGTCCATCTTCCAGTTCATGTGGATCTGGAATGACTATCTCATCGCCTTGATCTTCGCGGGACGCGAAAACGCACCGATCGTCCGCCAGCTGGCCACACTGACAGGCACACGCGGGCAGTCGTATCACCTACTGACCGCCGCGGGCATGATCTCGATGATCGTGCCGGTAGCGGTGTTCTTCGCGCTTCAGCGCTATTTCGTGCGCGGTCTTCTAGCCGGAGCCGTCAAAGGATGAGTGAGATACCAAAGCCAATGAGCGAAAAGAACACTTGGTGGCGGACAGCCGTCGTCTACCAGATCTACATACGGTCATTCGCCGACGGAAACGGCGACGGCATCGGCGACATCTCGGGGCTTCGAGCCCGGCTACCGTATTTGGCTGACTTGGGAGTAGATGCCATCTGGATCAACCCCTGGTACCCGTCGCCGCTGCACGACGGGGGTTACGACGTGGTCGACTTCCGCGACATCAACCCGCTGTACGGCACGCTTGACGAGGCTGATCAGCTCGTCAAGGAGGCGCACAACCGCGGCATCAAGGTGCTCGTTGACATCGTTCCCAACCACACGTCGAATCTGCATCAGTGGTTTCAAGAAGCGCTGGCCTCACCACCGGGGCACCCGACGCGAGATCGCTACCACATCCGCGACGGTCGGGGTAAGGACGGATTGGAGCCGCCGAGCAACTGGCTCTCGGTGTTCGGCGGCTCGGCTTGGGAACCGACGTCCGACGGGCAGTGGTATCTGCATCTTTTTGATGTCAGCCAGCCCGACCTCAACTGGGAGAACTCAGAAGTACATAGTGAATTCGAATCAATCCTGCGATTCTGGCTGGACCGTGGGGTCGACGGCTTCCGAGTGGATGTCGCCCACGGTTTGTTCAAGGCCCCCGGCTATCCGGACATCACAGAAGACGGCGACCTATCGGTTCCCCGGCAGCAACTCGACCACCCCTTCTGGGACCGTGACGAAGTTCACGAGGTCTACCGTCGCTGGCGCTCGGTTCTTAACTCCTATGACAACCGGATGATGGTCGCCGAAGCGTGGGTCCACCCCGACCGACTCCCCCTTTACATCCGAGATGACGAATTCCATCAATCGTTCAATTGGGACTTCCTCGCGGCGGAGTGGGACGCAAAGGAGATGGCACGAGTAGTCGCAGAGTCGTATGAGCGGGCCTCGAAAGTTGGGGCCAGCCCAACCTGGACCCTGTCGAACCACGACGTCATGCGGCACAGCACCCGTTATGGCCTGCCGCC
Organism: Acidimicrobiia bacterium; assembly: GCA_022822265.1. Classification (GTDB taxonomy): domain Bacteria; phylum Actinomycetota; class Acidimicrobiia; order Acidimicrobiales; family Bin134; genus Poriferisocius. The sequence continues at coordinate 10,370 of JAJECA010000041.1, forward strand.
GGGAACCGACTGGCATCGGTGGCCCATGGAGGGTCCCCACGACCTTCTAGATGCCGCCGCGGGGCTCCGCCGGGCCAGAGCAGTTGCACTCATCACGCTTTCCCTCCCAGGGTCGGCATACCTGTATCAAGGCGAGGAACTCGGGCTGCCCGAAGTATGGGACCTTCCCGAATCAGTGTTGGATGACCCCACTTGGGAGCGGTCCGGCCGTACCGTGCGAGGCCGAGATGGCTGTCGGGTTCCGTTGCCGTGGACTTCGGAAGGGCCAGCGCTGGGCTTCAGCTCGGCTGAACCGTGGCTGCCGCAGCCGGCCGCGTTCGCTGGCCTGGCGGCGAGCGCCCAAGCAGATGACGGTGACTCCATGCTGGCGCTGTACCGCCGGGCCCTGGCCCTGCGGCGAGAGCGGCTCACCACCAACGAGGAAATCGAGATGATCGACCTCGGACCGGACGTACTCGCCTATAGCCGAGGCATCGAGATGACCTGCGTCGTCAACATGGGGCAAACCAACCTGTCCCTGCCCGACGGAGAAGTGCTCTTGACTTCGGCACCGCTCAGTGGCGGTGACCTTCCTCCCGACACGGCCGCATGGATGTCCGTGCAGCCGAGTTCAGAAGATTCGACCGACTAGGAGACCCGATTATGGCCACCATCACCCTCGAGAAGATCAACAAGGTCTATCCCAATGGGTTCCATGCCATCCATGACCTCGACCTTGACATCGCCGATACCGAATTCCTGGTGCTGGTGGGTCCGTCCGGGTGCGGGAAGTCCACTGCGTTGCGAATGGTCGCGGGCCTGGAGGAGATCACTAACGGGGAGATGCGCATCGGCGACCGCATCGTCAACGAAGTGGAGCCGAAGGATCGGGACATCGCGATGGTCTTCCAGAACTATGCGCTCTATCCCCACATGTCGGTGTACGACAACATCGGCTTTGCGCTCAAACTGGCGAAGACCCCGAAAGACGAGACCGATCGACGCATTAGAGAAGCGGCCCGAATTCTTGAGCTAGATGAGCAACTCGACCGCAAGCCGGCCCAGCTATCGGGCGGCCAGCGGCAGAGGGTGGCTATGGGGCGGGCCATCGTGCGTCAACCGGCGGCATTTCTGATGGACGAGCCGCTCTCAAACCTCGACGCCAAGCTTCGCGTGCAAATGAGGGCGGAGATTGCCAGTCTCCAACGCGAGCTAGGTGTCACCACGGTGTATGTGACCCACGACCAGGTGGAGGCCATGACGATGGGCGACCGGGTTGCGGTATTGAAGGACGGATTCCTCCAGCAGGTGGATACCCCCCAAAATCTCTATGACCGCCCCCAGAATGTGTTCGTTGCCGCGTTCATCGGCTCGCCTTCGATGAACCTGTTCGAGGGCACCCTGACGCTGGACAGCAGCGGCCAAGGGGGAAGCCTGACCCTCGGCAGCCAGGCGATCTCGATACCCTCCGAGATCCTCGCTGCTCGGCCGGCGCTAGCCGCCTACGACGGACAACCGTTGATCTACGGGATCCGCCCCGAGGACATGGAGGATGCCTCCCTCGACAGTCGTCCCGATGATCAGTGCATCCACGGCGAGGTCAGCCTCGTCGAGGCGCTCGGTGCAGAGATCCTGGTGCATTTCGGCGTCGATGCTGTTCCGGTGGATTCCGGAGATCCTGACGCGGTGGTAGAACTGGGCGACACTGCGGTAGTGGTGGGACGGTTCAACCCGAGGAGTCGAATTCGCCTACGCGATTCCGCCAAGGTGGCCGTGCATGCGGAGCGCCTCAGCTTCTTCGACTCCTCTACACGCCTTGCGATCTGGGACTGATCCTCACGAGAGTGCTTCGTGCGGCTTCAGCTAGTCACAACGCACGACCCCCAGCCCGACTACCTCGACCTGCCGCTCCTTCAGCCGCTGGCTGATTGGACCCATTCTGGATTGGTCGAATTTCCGATTGGCGTCCATCGTCACGTTGTTCGATTCGTCGAATCGGAACACGGACTCTTTGCCCTCAAGGAATTGCCCGGGCGTCTAGCTGACCGGGAATTCGCGCTGCTGCGCCACCTCGCCGAAGAGAATCTGCCGGTGGTCGAGGTCCTCGGGGTCATCTCCGAGCGTGACTCCGACCTTGATGACATCCTCATCACCCGGCACCTGGAGTTCAGCCTTCCCTTTCGGTTCTTGTTCACCAGATCGGGCATATCCAGTTTGCGGGAATCGCTGGTCGACTCGATAGCGGTACTGCTGGCGCAACTGCATCTCGCCGGATTCTTCTGGGGAGACTGCTCCTTGTCCAACACCTTGTTCCGGCGCGACGCCGGGGCGCTGGCTGCTTGGGTAGTAGATACCGAAACCGGGGAACTGCATGATCAGCTGACGCCAGGGCAGCGAGAACTCGACTTGGACATCGCCCAAATGAACATTTTCGGGGGTCTGCTGGACCTTGAAGCGTCGGGTCGACTTCCACCTGACATCGACCCCGTGGAGGTGGTGGAGAGCCTCACCCGCAGGTATGGCCAGCTTTGGGAAGAGCTCACAGCCGAGCAGTCAGTGGAGGTTGCCCAACGCCATCTGATCGACGCTCGATTGGCCCGCCTCAACGAACTTGGCTTTGACACTGCTGAGGTCTCGATCACGACTGGCGGGTCGGGACCGCAGATCCAGTTTCGGCCTGCTGTGGTGGAGGTTGGGCATCACGTCCGTGAACTTGAGCGACTCACCGGGCTTCGCATGTTGGAGAACCAGGCGAGGCGAATGCTGAACGACATCCGATCCTATGGTGCTTGGCTGGCCAAACGAGACGGTCGTGATCAACCGGAGGCAGTTGTTGCCTATCGCTGGCTCAACGAGATCTTCGAACCAGCGATCGAGACTATCCCCCAGGAGCTTCGCGATCGGCGCTCCCCTGGTGAGCTGTTTCACGAGATCCTCCTGCACCGAGATGCCCTCCAATCGAAACTCCAGGCTGACGTCAGCGTGCAGGCAGCTTCGGCCGACTACGCCTTGGAGTCACTGCCATCTTCTAAGAGGGAGCGATCTCTAATCGAAGGGGACTGACTCCAGGTCAACCCCGATTTTTCTCCGCAATTTTTCCTGGCCAAGAGAATTCACTGATGGTCTAGGGAGAGTTCACCTGGGCTTTATTCGGCTTCTAGCCCGATAGGGGACAATCGTTGTATGGATGAGCAGTCTTCGCTGGAGCCGCAGGTCAAGCTGACCACTGAACAGATCTTGTTGATAAAGCAGGCTGCCCAGCGGCTGAAGACCAAGTTTGAGGGCACCTTCAACGCGGAGACTATTGAGCGGTACATCACCGACTCGCAGACCCGGCTGGAGAGTCGGGCCAAGTTCGCCACCTGGCTTCCGGTGCTGATCGAGCGCTTTACTCACGACCGGCTGATTGCCTTGGCCCGCTTGGAAGTGGGCACCTTGGACCGTCCGGGTGTGCTGTTCTTGTGCGTACACAACGCGGGGCGCTCTCAGATGGCCGCCGGCTACCTGCGTCATTTGGCCGGCGACCGGGTGGACGTGTTCACCGGCGGCTCCGACCCCGGCTTCGACACCAACAAGGTGGTGGTGGCGGCCATGGCCGAGGATGGCATTGACGTCTCCCAGGAGTACCCCAAGCCGTGGACCGATGAGATTGCCCGCGCCGCCGATGTGATTGTGACCATGGGTTGTGGTGATGCCTGCCCCATCTACCCCGGCAAGCGCTACGAAGACTGGGAGTTGGACGACCCCTCTGGGCAATCCATCGAGGCCGTCCGCCCCATTCGAGACGACATCAGAGGCCGTGTCGAGGCCCTGTTGGCCACCCTGGAGCTGACTCCCGTTTCATAGCGCTTGCCCTAATCGCAGACCCTCCCCACGGCCCGTCGTGCGAGGTTGGAACGAAACCACTAAATTACGGCGCAGCCGGGGAGAGGAGGACGGGAGGGGGGCATTCCTCTCCCCGGCTGTGAAATTCATTAAACCGGGCTTTGGGCTTGAAACGGCGGGTAATTCAAGCGATAAGGGCCCGGATTTCGGCCACTCGCTGTTGCACCTCGTCGGGGGTGGGCGCCTCAAGATTCAACCTCAGCAGGGGCTCGGTATTGGAGGGGCGCAGATTGAACCACCAGTCGCCCAAATCCACGGTGAGCCCGTCGAGGCGGTCTTGGCGGGCATTCGGGTAGGCGGCCGCCACCCGCTCGATCACCATTGCCGCGTCGTCCACCGCGGTGTTGAGCTCACCCGAGGCGGCGTAGCGGTCGAGGCTCGACACCAGGTCGGACAATCCGGCCGGGTGGCGGCTGAGAGCCTCCAGAGCCACTAGGGCGGCGATCAGCCCGCTGTCGGCCCGGTAGTTGTCCCGAAAGTAGTAGTGGCCCGAGTGCTCACCGCCGAACACCGCGCCGGTCTCAGCCATGGCCTGTTTGATGTTGGAGTGGCCCACCCTGGTGCGAACTGCCGTTCCGCCCCCCTCGGCGATCACCTCGGGCACGGTTCGGGAGCAGATCAAGTTGTGGATCACCGTGGCTCCGGGATCATGGGCCAGGATCGA
>JAJECA010000012.1 GCA_022822265.1 Acidimicrobiia bacterium
AGCCATGGCCTGTTTGATGTTGGAGTGGCCCACCCTGGTGCGAACTGCCGTTCCGCCCCCCTCGGCGATCACCTCGGGCACGGTTCGGGAGCAGATCAAGTTGTGGATCACCGTGGCTCCGGGATCATGGGCCAGGATCGAACGGGCGATCATGGCGGTGGTCAACGACCCCGACACCGGTCGGGCTGTTTCGTCTACCAGGAACACGCGATCGGCGTCACCGTCGAAGGCCAATCCGATGTCGGCGCCCACTTCCAGAACCCGGTCTTGTAGGTCTCGCAGATTCTCCGGCTGGAGAGGGTCGGCTGGATGGTTGGGAAAGGTGCCGTCCAACTCGGGATACAGGTGGTCGAGTGTGAGGGGCAGTCCTTCGAACACGGCCGGCACCACCAGGCCTCCCATGCCGTTGGCAGTATCGGCCACCACCAGCAGGGGAACCAGCGCGTCCACATCTACGAACGAGCGGACATGGGCGACATAGTCGCCCAGCAATTCCCGGCTGGTGCGAGTTCCCTTGGTTGCCGTCGGATCGGGCCCGGCGATGGCCATGGCCTTGATGGCCTCCAAGCCGGTGTCGGCACCGATGGGCGCGGCGCCCGCGCCGCACATCTTGATCCCGTTGTAGCCCGCGGGATTGTGGGAGGCGGTGAACACTGCTCCGGGGAGATCGAGACTGCCCGAGGCGTAGTAGAGCATGTCGGTGGCGCACAGTCCCACGTCCACCACGTCGATGCCGTGGTCCATCGCGCCTTCGCCGAACGCGGCAGAGAATTCTTCGCCCTCGGGACGCATGTCCCGCCCGACCAGCACCGTTGTCGCCCCTGATGAAGCCACAAACCGGGCGAAGGCGCCCCCGATGGCCCGGGCACCGTCGGCGTCAATTTGATCGCCCACGGTGCCTCGAACGTCGTAGGCCTTGAAGATGGCGTGGTAGTCGGTGGCCATTCCGGGCCGGCTAGCGGTCGGGGCGATTCAGGGGCATCTGGCGGCTACTGCTTCTTCAGGTTCTGCTTCATCTCGTCGAGCTGCATCAAGATGGGATAGCCGCTGACGCTGATGGCGTTGCCGTGGCCGGTGTGGTGGACGTCGAACACCGATTGGAGGGCGGTGTAGTAGCCCTGCACATCGAGAGTCTGGTTCACCGCCCGCTTGGCCTGGGCCAAACCGAATGCGTTGTTCGTGGCGATCTGGGCGGCCAGCTCGTGGGTGCGCTCCCAAAGCTGGTCGCGGGGGACCATCTCTCGGGCCAAGCCGATTTGGACAGCTTCCTCGGCCCCCAATGTGCGCTGGGAGAACAGCAGGTCCTTGGCCCGGCGAGCCCCTAGCTCCCAGGTGTGGCCGTGGTACTCCACACCGCCGATGGCCATCAGCACCACCGGGTCTGAGAACTCCACGTCGTCGGCCACCACCAGCAGATCCAGCGGCCATATCAGGTTGAGGGCACCGGCGATGGCCTTGCCCTGGATGGCTCCGATGGTGGGCTTGGGGATGTTGCGCCAGTGCCATGAGTAGCCCAAATACTTGCGGGCCTCCCAGCGGTAGATCTTGTTCAGCTGCCAGCTACCGTCGGCCTCGGCCAGCGACACGGCGTCGGGGTCGGGGGCACCGCCGCCCAGGTCGTGGCCGGCGGAGAAGTGCCTGCCCTCGCCTCGCAGCACGATCACCTTCACATCGTCGTCGTACTCCGCAGCCAAAAAGTGGTGGTGCAGCTCATCGAGCATTCGCTCGTTCTGGGCGTTGGCCTTTTCGGGTCGGGCCAGCGTGATGGTGGCCACCGCGTCAGCGGTCTCGTAATCGACGTATCTGTACTCGCTCATAAGGTGTCCTTAATCGATGCCTGCAAATGTCGGTTCTACCACGGTCTTGGTGTCAGGTCTTGCTGAGGGCGGCGGCTTCGAGCACCGCCAGGGTTTGCTCGGCGATTGGGCCCCATTCAAACGTAGGGCGAAGGTCGATTAGGGCTTGGCGGGAGCGGTCCAAGTCCTCAGGGGTGAGTTCGTCGAGGCAGCGGGTGAGGTCTTCGACGGATTCTCCGTAGCGGATGTCGGCACCGGCGAAGGTCTCGTCGAAGAAGTCCCAGTTGCTGGTGATGGCGGGCACGCCTGCTCCGATGCAGTCGAAGGCGGTGCCGGTGGTGAGCATCCCGGAGGGGGCGAACGGGAGGATCAACGCGTCGAAGGCCTTCACGCGCCGCAGGTACTGGTTGAAATCGAGATGGCCGAACTCGGCGATGATCCGGGGGTCGTCGGGTACGGACACCGAAAGGTCCACCCGGATCACCAGCTGGATGTCGTCCCGGGCGCAAGCGGCTACTGCGTCGACCACCAGTTGGAGGTCCTTCTCCACTCGGGGAGTGCCGATTACCGCAACTCGGAGTCCGCACGGTGCCCAGCCCTCGGCCAGCTCGACGTCTTCCCGGGTGGTGTTGGCCACCGTTTCGTACTCGCGCCCCCAATGGCCGTGGGGGATGACGTGGTGCTCGGTGTTGGGACCGTATTGGTAGGTGGCCAATGCCACGTCGTAGCCGGCCTGGCTGTGGTGGATGACGGCGTCGGCCGCTTCGGCCCAAAGTTGGTAGCTGGCCGCGGCCTCGTCGGTCTTGAAGAAGTGGGGCAGCAGGTTGTGCTGGGTCCACACGATGGCGGTTCCGGTGGCCTTCACCTGTTCCAGCACCTCGGTGGTGCGCTGGGGGTCGACGCCGCTCCACCATTCGGGCCAGGCCATGTGCAGCACGTCGATGTCTTGGAGCCTCCGCGCCAGCTTGTCGTCGGGGATGCCTGCGCCGAGCGCCACCACCTGGTCGGCTAGCGGGTCGTACAGCGACCGGTCGTAGGGGTGCCCGTGGATGGTGCTGGCCACCCGCAGCCGGGGGGTGACCTTCCAGGTGAAGTCCACCGTTGCCGAGGGCGCGAGCTCGGTCTGGTACACCCGGGGTAGTTCACCCCAGAAGCTGCGCCACTCCGCGATCCCCGAGGTGTCGATGGCCTGCACCCGACCGGCGTCAAACTCCACGTCCAGGGGCCGTCCGGCGGGCTCGGCCACTGTGAAGGTCAGCGGGCCGGGAAGGTCAGGTTCGTCGAATTGGAGGTGCTCAGCAACAACCAGCGAGCGCCCCTCCACCCGGTAGGTGGCAGTACGACGGCCCGTCACCGTCGGCTCGTCGCTGCCCGCTGGCGCCCACCCGTCGTGGACGATGGTGACCGAGCCCGGGTTGTGCTCCACCGAGGTGGGCAAGCCCGCCGGGACCAGGGGAGCATTGCTGGTGCCGGTGCGGTCGTCTCGGCCCAGTGGGGTGATCACGGGCAGCATCACCGGGTGGCCGGAGGTGGGCTGTTCGAAAAGGCCAGGACTCCGCGGCGAGGGGGCGTAGTCGGCCGAGAATCCGAACACCGTGGGAAGGGCGAACGAGAGCGGCTTGGCCCGGTACGACCACACCGTTGCCCGCTGGGAATCATCGAAGGAGATGAAGCGCTTCGCGGGGAGATAGGCGTCGCCGGGCGGCGCGCTGTGCGCTTCAGGTCGGCGGCGCAGTTCGAGGGCGGAGAGCAGCAGCTTGCCGTAGATGTCCAGGGTCATCTGAATCCGTCGGGCCGGGCCGCGGTAGAACATGGTGGCTCGGTTTTGGTGAGCGGCGATGACCCCATTGGGGAACCACTCCAAAAGATCGTCAAGAGTCGCATCGGCTCGGGCCAGCCAACGGTCTTGGGGGGCGTCGAGGTCGCGCCCAGCGGCAATGGCGGCCAGCTCGATGGTGATGGCCATGCCCAGCGCACCGATGGACCGCCCCCACACGATGGCCCCTCCGGGCTGGGCCACCTCGTCGAGGTCGGTGAGCACCTGGGAGAGGCCGCGGGCCCATTCCGCCCCGAGCTGGTCGGCCAGCGGTTCAGCGAACAGGTACATGTCGGGGGTGTAGATGTCGTAATGGACCCAGTTGCCCATACCGTCGTTCAGCCAGCCGGTGGGGCTGGAGAACATCGAGCGCACCCGGTTGAGCAGTTCGGGCAGCTCAGCGGGCGCCTCGCCGCCCCGGAGCTCGGCTAGGGCTCGCAGGCATCGGGAGGCCACCACCGCGAAGTTGGGCGGGATGGCATCAGTGTCGGCCAGACGGTCGATGATGCCCGGGGAGTGAACCGCGTCGAGCACGGTCTGGTGGAGCTCGGGGGGGAGGGGATCGAGGCCCCCGATGCGCAACACCGTCTCTCCCACCCGGTAGCTGGCGAAAGCCTCCACCGTGGCCGGATCAAGCGAGGCGATCAGCGGTGGGATCCGGGCACGCAGATCACACCCGCCCACCTTGTCGACTCCGCATTCGATGAGCAGCCCTAGCACGTACAACAGGTCGGCGGTGGCGTCGTCCAGAACCGCATGGCCGGCATAGAGCCGGGGCAGCTCCAGCCCGGGAGCGGCAGACTGCTCGAACTCCGCCATCTTGTCCGCGGTCGCCGCAATCAGCCGGTCGGCTAGGGCACCGGCGGTGGTGGCTCCGCTTAACGGGGGTTCGGGCATGCGAAGGTCCATGCTCATGCCATGGTGGCCAATCGGTCTCGGGTTACCTCGTTGAGGGCGGGCTCTCCAATCGACCACCGCCGGACCTCTTCGATCACGTAGTCGGTCATGCGGGCCAACTCGGTGCCCTGGCTGCCGGCCAGATGGGGGCTGATCCACACGTTGGGCATCTCCAGCAGCGGGCTGTTGTCGGGCAGCGGCTCAGGATCGGTCACGTCCAAGATGGCGTACAGCCGCCCCGAGGCCAGGTGAGGCAGGAGCGCCTCGTGGTCGATCAGGGGGCCGCGGGCGGTATTGATCACCGTGGCGCCGTCGGGCAGAGCCGACAGCTGGTCGGCGCCGATCATGTGCATGGTCTCGGGCAGGGCCGGCGCGTGGATTGACAGCACATCGGCGGTGGCGCACAGCTCGTCGAGCTCCAGCTTGTCCACGCCTAGCGAGGCGGCTTCTTCGGTGCTCACATAGGGGTCGTAGAGCGTCACCGTCATGTGGGAGAAGGGGCGCAGCAGTTCGATCACCCGGCGACCGATCAGCGATGCCCCCACGATGCCGACAGTGCGGCCGTAATTCCCCCACTGGAGGTCGTCCATGGCCGACATGGCCGAGAAGTCAACCGGGCCCCGGCGCCACAGCACCCCCTTGTTGGCGAACAAGATGGCGGCCAGTGTGAACTCGGCCACCGGCTCGGCGTTGGCGTTGGCCCCGCTGGTCACCCGGATGCCCCGATCCCACACCGCATCGGTGAGGGTCATTTTGACCGTTCCCGCCGCGTAGGCAAACAGGCCCAGCCGGGGTGCCCGATCCAGCATGGCGGCGTCCAGCGGCGGGCACCCCCAGTGGCCGACGATCACCTCAGCCTCGGCCAGCACGGCGTCGGCCTCGTCGTCCCACGCCCCGATGGGCTCGGTGTTCAGCACCGTTCCCAGTGTCCCCAGCCGATCCAGATCGGCCTCGCCGAACAGCCCCATGCCCGGCCAATGGGCGATGGCGATGCTTGGATGCGTTCTGCTCATTGCCAGAAGTCTCCCAATATCGGCTAGACCATTCACAAGTAACGACAAGAAGGGCAACGAAAATGGCTGATCTGGTCAACTACGAGGGCAAGCGGGTGCTGGTGGTGGGCGGCGCCACCGGAATGGGAGCAGCAGCGGCCCAGAAGGCAGCCGCACTGGGTGGACACACCATTGTGCTGGACATCGCCGACGTGACCTATGAGTGCGGGAAGTACATCAACGTCAACCTGGGCGACCGAGCCAGTGTGGACGGGGCTGTCGAGGCAATCGAAGGGCCCGTGCACACCGTGCTGGCCTGCGCGGGAGTGGCCGACGGCACCGGCAATCTCATGCTGATCAACTTCACCTCCCAGCGCCATCTCATCGAAGCGCTGATCAAGGGCGGCAAGCTGGGCCGGGGCGGCTCGGTGAGCTTTATCTCCTCAGCGGCCGGGTTGGGCTGGATGAGCAACCTGGAGCAGGTTCAGGACTTTCTGGCCACCCCGGACTGGGACACCGCTGCGGCGTGGATCGACGAGAACGAGGGCACGGACAGCTACATGTTCTCCAAGCAGGCCATCAACGGGTATGTGGCCTCCCAGGCATTTCCCTTCCTACAAAAGGGCATGCGCATCAACTCCATCATGCCCGGCCCCACCGACACCCCTCTGGCTCGGGCCAACGCCGACCTGTGGCTCGGATTCGGGGCCAGCTACCGGGAGGCTGCCGATGTGCCCACCCTGGTTCCCGAGCAGATGGGCGACACGCTGCTGTTCTTGAGCAGCGACGCGGCCAGCGGCATCAACGGGATCAACCTGCTGGTGGACCAGGGCCACACCAACGCCTCGCTGGTGGACGCCTGGGACGACCCGTTCGTCAAGGTCATGGCCGGCATGATGGACTTCGACCCGGCCATGTTCGGGATGGACGAGTGAGCCATCGCGCCTGATGAGCGGCCAACTGCCTGACATCTTGGAGCTCACGGAAGTCGGGGAGCGTCGCTATCACGTCTTCCAGCCGGCGGAGTCGGCCGAGGGACGCGATGTGGTGTTCAGCGGGCAGCTCATGGCCCAGATGATGATGGCGTCGGATTGGGAGGCCGGCGGTGCCAAGGACATCCGCTCGGTGCATGCCATCTTCGCCCGAGCCGGCACCTACACCCTGCCCATCGAGGTGGACGTCGACTCCATGCAGGCCGGGCGCACCTGGGCCAGCGATTCGGTGACCGCCACCCAGGGGGGCAAGCTGCTCAGCCGAGCGCTGATCTTGATGAGCACGGTGGATGACGACTTGATGCGCCACGAGCCGGCAATGCCCGACGTGCCCGGTCCCGAAGGTTTGGACTCCGGTTTCGCCTTCATCTTTCCCGGTGCCGAATGGCGACCGGTGCCCGGCGAACCGGAGGTCGACGGCGTGCCGGTGGAGCGGGCCTGGCACCGCTTCGGGCCAGGGGTGGAATCTCAAGCGGCAAACCAAGGCATCGCGGGGTGGGCCACCTGTGGCAACATCATTGGATTGGCCATGCGCCCCCATCGAGACACCATCCGAATCGAGGATGCCCACCGCACTCTGTCCACCGGGGTGATCGCCCACACCCTCCACTTCCTGGATCGCCTGGACGCATCCCAGTGGCTGCTCATCCAGATGTCGGCCACCAAGGCGGCCAACGGCCGGGTCTACGGCCAAGGCGAAGTGTTCACCGCCGAAGGCCAGTTAGTGGCCACCTTCCAGCAAGACTCCATGGCCAAAGCCGCCCCCGCCCCCATGGACCCCTCCCGCTCGATGTAAAGGACCTTGATGCTGCCCACAAAAGGAGATACTGGGGTTTTGGTAGGGAAGGGGGAGCCGGAGCGTGGATAGAGATGCCGTTGCCACCGTGGTCGGTGAGTGTTGGCAGAAAGAGATCATCGGCGAGCTTGAGCGATACATAGCCATCCCTGCTTTGTCGCCAGATTTCGATGATGATTGGGAGGCGTCAGGCCACATCGAAGAAGCGGTGCAGCAGGTATTGGCTTGGATCGTTTCGCGCCCGATAGCCGGGTTGAAAGTGGAGGTTCAGCGGTTGCCAGGGCGAACTCCTCTGATTGTGGCGGAGGTTGAAGCATTTGGCGACCCCCCCTCCGATGTCGGGCAGTCCACCGTGTTGCTTTATGGCCACTTGGACAAGCAACCGGAAATGTCGGGATGGAAAGCGGGGCTAGGCCCATGGACGCCGGTGCGAGACGGCGATCGTCTGTATGGGCGAGGCGGTGCCGACGACGGCTATTCCGCCTTTGCCAGCATGGCCGCTATCGAGGCCGTGCAAGCCTGCGGCGGGCGCCACAGCCGGTGCCTGCTGCTCATCGAAGCCTCCGAGGAATCGGGCAGCGTAGATCTTCTTCACCACCTCGACGTGTTGGGCGACCGACTCGGCGACGTAAGCCTGCTGGTGTGCTTGGACTCGGGCTGTGCCTCGTACGACACTTTGTGGCTCACCACCTCGTTGCGCGGGCTGGTCGAGGCAACTCTGCGAGTAGACGTGATAGAGGAAGCCTGGCACAGCGGTATGGCCAGTGGCCTGGTTCCGTCGTCGTTCCGGCTGTCTCGCATCCTTTTGGACCGTATTGAAGATTCGACCAGCGGCCGTGTGCTGTTGGATTCTGCCCATCAAGAAATTCCTGTCCACAGGTTGTCCGAAGCAGCAGCGATGGCGGAGCTGCTGGGGGGCATCGGAGAAGACTTCGGCCTTGTCGGTGACCTGCGCTTGATGGAGGACGACCCTGCGATGGGGCTGCTGGCCCGAACCTGGCGACCGGCCCTCAGCGTGGTCGGGGCCGACGGCCTGCCATCGACGGCCTTGGCAGGCAACGTTGTGCGCCCCTTCACCGCGCTCAAGTTGAGCTTGCGCCTGCCGCCGACGGCGAGTGCGGAGGACGCGGCAGCGGAACTTGTCAATCGGCTCAGCTCAGAGCCACCAATGCAAGCATCGGTGAGGGTGGAAGACGTCGACTGGGCAGACGGCTGGGACGCGACCAACCTGGCGCCGTGGCTGGCCAGCGCTCTAAGTGACAGCGCAATGCACCGATTCGGCCAGCCGATGCAGCTATTCGGCGAGGGCGGGAGCATCCCCTTTATTGCCATGCTCGGCACCATGTTCCCAGAAGCACAGTTCGTGGTGACGGGGGTGCTGGGGCCGGAGTCGAATGCCCACGGCCCCAATGAATTTCTCCACCTGGGTTATGCCGAAAAGCTCACTGGTTGTATGGCCGACATCCTCCACGCCGAGGCATCCCGGCTTATCAGCCAGGGATAAGTAGGTCGGTCAACGATGCGATGTCGGGATCCACGTAAGCACCATCGGCCTGAATCTGCTTGTCGTCAAGCCAAACAGACGGATTGAGCACCACACCGTCAGAGTGCGCTGGCGAGCCGTACTCACTTGCGCCAATACCAATCTGTACGCATCCGAAGACTCTCTCGTCTTCCAAAATTCGTCCTGTGGGACGCTGCACCCCGGGATTGAACCCATAGCAGAAGTGATCGAACAGAAATGCCTCTGCATGGCCGAAGGATCGGAACCACTGCTCGTACAACTTGGCCTCAGGCCCGCCTGAGAACTCTGTCGCGTACCCGTCTACAAAGTTCAAAACGATCGGTTGGTGCAACAGCCCGAGGCTTTCGGGAGGCCATGCGGCCCCGTCGAACACCAGGGTGCCGCAGACCGACTCTCGCACGACCATGCATCCCGACTGGCCGCCCAGCATCTGAGGCCAGCCACCATCTGCTGGCGGATCTTCCCAAAATGGGTCGCCAGCGGGGTCAACGGCCATCGTCAAGTCGCAACCAGCCGGGTTGGTCAGCCGCAGCGTCTTAGCCGCCTGAGACCTCTGGTAGAGCAGGGTCTTCACTTCCTCTAGCAGCGCGTTGTCCACCTTGCCAATGGTCCGAATCATCATGTCCACGTCCATGCCCGTGAGTTCCAAGTACACGCAGCCCGCGTCGATGGCTCCGTGGTACGCATCGCTGTAGAGGTGGTATCCGACCGACAAGTTGATCCAATGACGGGCGCTCCGCGCCGCACCCGCCACAAGCTCCGGAGCCGGTCCCATAGGAGCAACCTTTGGATAGGTCATGACGGTGGGACAGGCACCGAGGGAGTGGGCCATAGCCGCTGTGGCTCGGGCGACGCGCTGATCAGAATGGCTGTCTGCCGTGATGAGCACCTGGTCACCTGGTGCTACCGGGCGCACTTCGGTGAGCAGCACTCGAGCTGCATGGTGCAATTCGAACTCGGCGAATTCGGGGGTCGCTTCAGTTCCGGTAGTGGTCATGGAGCCTCCTGGGCGTTCGTATAGGTCATTGAGACAACTCCTGGGGTCAGACGCTGAGGGTCCGGCGAGGCCAAGGGCTATCTCGACTGCTTGCGCTTGGCCGACCCGAGCCCGTCACTTGTCGCTGCGGTCCCCAGTCCGTTGAGCAGCCCGCTGATGTTGTTGCTGGACTCGTAGTTGATTTCGGTAACCAGATAGGAGGTCACGGACACCACGCCGTCGATGGCTTGGATCTCCTTGTGTAGTACTTGATCGAGGTGGGCCACGTCGCGGCAGAAGGCGTCCACCATGATGTCGTGGTCCCCGGCCAGGGTGGCGATGTAGCCGGTGGCGTCGAGGGCGGCAAGCTCCTCGGTCACTTGTTGAATGGCATCAGGCGTGACCCTCAGCAAGAACGTGGCAGTTAGGCCTATGCCTACTCGGCTTGGATCGAGCCACACCCTCAGGTGCAGCGCGCCCGACTCTCGCATGGCCGTGATTCGGTTACGGGCTGTGCTAACCGAAACTCCCACGGCCCTCGAGATCTCGCTGTAGGTGGAGCGAGCGTCATCGCTGAGTACCCGGAGAATCGCCCGGTCCAAGTCATCTAGGTGCAAAATTCACACGATTCTTGATAGAAAACTGCAAAAGTATCGAGATTTTTGACATATAACTCCAATTTATGCAAGCTAATAGTCGTCCTTGAGGCTCCGGCATCGACCGAGGAGAGATTCCATGAAGTTCAGACGCATTCTGGCCATGCTGTCAATCTTGGCACTGTTGGCATCTGCCTGTGGAGACGATGACGACGACGCAGTGGGCGAACCGACCCCACTAGCAACCGAAGTCCCCGCAGGCGATAGCAGCGGAGAGGGCGGTAGCTCTCCAACCGAGGCCCCCGGGGAAGTGGGCGAGGCGCCAGATGACACCGCGCCACAAGAGGTCGAAACAGACCAGAGCGCGGGTCGCTTTGTGTATGCCAGCGCCTTCCCATTTGTAGACCTCGACCCATCTTCGGCGTTCTCTGCCGAGCACATCGTGTTGCAAAATGTCTATGAGACGCTGACCAGGTTTAACCCGCCAGGATCATCAGAATTGCTGTCCCCAGGTCTTGCCGTGGAATGGGAGTCGAACGACGACGCCACCTTCTGGACGTTCAAGCTGCGCGACGGCGTCATCTTCCACGACGGCTCGCCATTCAATGCCGAAGCAGTGAGGGCTTCGCTCCAGAGAACCATCGATTTGGGACTTGGCGCCGCGTACATATTCCTGCCGATCGAATCTATGGAGGTCGTGGATGACCTGACGATCTCCTTCAGCCTGGCGTGGCCTGCCCCGCTCGACCTCGTCATGTCGTCTGCCTTCGCGGCATTCATCATGAGCCCTGAGTCTGTCGGGCAAGACAGCCAATGGTTCAACGAGGGGAATGGCGCCGGCACCGGGCCGTACATCATCGAGTCTGTATCGCCCAACGAGAACGTGATCCTCGTACGCAACAACGACTACTGGGGCGGATGGTCCGCAGGACAATTCGACGAAGTGGAGCTCCGCATCGTCGAAGACCAAGTGTTGGCCGAGCAGATGATACGAAGCGGAGATGCCGACTTCACGTTCAATCTGCCGTTCGACTCCTACGCCTCTCTGGATGGTGTTGAGAGCCTCTCGGTGGTCCGAAGCTTGTCGATGACCAACTTGTTCGGCCTGTTGAACAATGTTCGCCTGTCGGCTGAGGTGCGCGAGGCCCTCGTGACCTCTTTCCCCTACCAGGATGTGGTGGAGAACCTGTACGGAGGTGAAGCCACCAGAGCGGTTGGGCCGGTTCCGCAAACCGTCTGGGGCGCTGCCGACGGATCGAGCTTGCCCCAGACCGATCTCAACCGAGCCGCCGCGATCCTCTCTGATGCCGGAGTCGAAGACCTTACCTTGACCTATAGCTATGACGTCGGTGAGGTGGAGCAAGAGCAGATTGGAGAAGTGTGGAAGGCCGGTCTGGCTGAAATAGGCGTAGACCTCGTGCTAGAGCCCCTCACGTGGGATGCCCGCTGGGAGATAGCGCAAGGCGACCCAGCCAGCGCACAGGACATCTACACCATGTTCTGGTATCCGACATACGTGACGCCCACTGACTTTCTCTACTCTCTTTTCCGTACAGAAGAATTTCCGTTCTTCAATTTGGGCTACTACAGCAACCCGGATTTCGATGTGCTGCTCGACTCGGCCGACGCGACCAGCGGCACCGACGTCGATGCAGCGATCGAAATGTTCCGCGACGCACAGGACATCCTCATCGAAGACCATGCCGCGGTGTTCATGCTGGATGTGCCCAGCGTTTCGGTGATCCGCGCCGATATTTCCGGCTATACGCCGAATCCCGCCTACGCCAACGTGGTTTGGTTCTACGATCTGAGGCGTACCGGATAGCGGGTCTTCGGACCGCGGATCGGACGCGGACTTGAAAAGGATTCTGAGCGGAGGCAGTGCCAACTACCTCCTGAGACGGCTGGTGTCGAGCCTGCTGGTGATTCTCGGCGTGGTCACTATCACGTTCGTGGTGTCGAGATTGGTGCCCTCCGACCCTGCTTCGTTGTATGCGGGAGCGCGTGCCCGTCCCGCACAGGTTGAGCAGGTTCGTCAAGACTTGAACCTGGACGCTCCGCTCATGTCGCAGTATGTCTCGTACATCGGCGATCTGCTGCGGGGGGATTTCGGCATTTCCTTTGCCACTAAGCGACCGATTGCCCAAGACCTGCGAAGGTTTCTTCCTGCAACCCTCGAATTGGCCTTTGCTGCAACTGCGCTGTCGATGCTCGTGGGGATTCCAGCCGGAGTAGCGGCTGCGGCCCGTCGGCACCGCCCTTCCGATACCTCTCTTCGGCTGTTCGCGGTGCTGGGAGTGTCGGTGCCGGTCTTCTGGTCGGCACTACTGCTGCAATTGTTCTTCTCCTCAAAGCTGGATTGGCTGCCGCTGGCGGGTCGCACCGACGCCACCACCTCGTTCAACGAAGTGACCGGATTCTTCCTGGTGGATGCGGTGCTTTCCGGCAGTTGGTCGAACGTGGCCGATGTCGCGGCGCACTTGGTGCTACCGGTGGCGGTGATGGCGGCCTACCCCTTGGGCTTGACCATCAGGCTCATTCGCGGCGCCATGCTCGAAGTGCTCGGCGCTGACTACATCGAGGCGGCAACGGTGGCGCAAGTCCCGAGGAGTACCGTGCTGTCTCGCTTGGCCCTCAAGAATTCGCTGCTGCCCGCGCTGACGATTCTGGGGTTGACGTTTGCCTACTCGGTGTCGAGTGCATTCTTGGTGGAGGCTGTGTTTGCCTGGCCGGGTTTGGGCAAATACCTGACTGATGCCATCGTACGTGTCGACTTCCCGGTCATCACCGCCGCGGCCATGGTCATTGCCGTGGTGTATGTGGCTGTGAACTTGATCTTGGATCTCGTCCAATCCTGGCTGGATCCCCGAGTGCAGTTGAGTTGATGGACGCCGAACGGCCACCTGCTCGACGCTTCAGATTGGGCAAACTCGCAAGGAGTAGCCGGTTGACTGCTCCAGGCGGTGCTGTGTGGTACTTCATGCGCAGTCGGCTAGGGGTCGCGGCGGCGGCAGTGTCCATCTTGTTTATCGTGGCTGCGCTGCTCGCTCCCTGGCTCACCCCTTATGCAGACGCGGGACGCGGAGTGCCAGATTTGTCCATTCGACTGCAATCACCGAGCTGGTCGCATTGGCTGGGCACCGATGATTTGGGCCGGGACGTGCTTGCCCGGCTCCTCTTCGGTGCTCGCACTGCTCTGGTGGTTGCATTCGGAGTAGTGGTGCTGTCAGTGGTTGTCGGGGTAATCGTGGGAGCGGTGGCAGGGTACTTCGGACGGTGGGCCGACGAGATTTTGATGCGAGTCACCGACATGTTCTTGGCCTTTCCCCCGCTGCTTCTAGCCGTGCTGGTGGCGGCCGCGTTGGGCGCCAGCCTTCGCAACACTGTCATTGCCATCGCGGTCTCTTGGTGGCCGTGGTATGCCCGGCAGGTTCGGGCTCAGGTGCTGAGCCTGCGCGAGCGGCCCTATGTGAGGGCCGTGCAGGCTATTGGAGTTCCTCGCCGACGAATCATCGCACTTCATATCGTCCCCAATGCCCTTTCACCGGTGTGGGTCCAGGCCACTGCTGATTTGGGCGCTGCGGTATTGACCGCCGCGGGCTTGAGTTTTGTGGGGCTCGGCCCGCGTCCTCCCACTGCTGACTGGGGCACGATGATCTCAGAGGGCCGCCAGTATGTGCTGTCTGGGCAGTGGTGGATTGCTGGCTTCGCCGGGGTGGCCATTGTGTTGGTGGCCATGGCTTTCAATCTGGCGGGCGATGTCGTTCGAGATGTAACCGATCCCAAGACCCGCCAACACCTGTCATGAGCAACGCCAATGACATCGAATCTGGGCGTCTCGATCCTGCTGTTGCGATGTCGGTACAGGACTTGCATGTCACGTTCTATCCGCCGTCCGGTCCTGTACGGGCCGTTCGCGGGGTGTCTTTCGAGTTGCGCGAGGGCGAAGTTCTAGGGGTTGCCGGTGAGTCCGGCTGCGGGAAGTCGGTGCTAGTTCGGGCGCTGTTGGGACTGCTGCCCGCTACAGCAACTGTGGAGGGATCCTTGGAACTCGACGGCGAGCCGACGACATTGGACGGCGCCCTTCAGTCTGAGGCGGCACTCGTCTACCAGAACCCGGGGGCCTCATTGAACCCGGTCTTCACAATTGGACAACAGCTTCAGTTCGTCTCGGGATCCACCGATCCAACCGAACTCAGCGGATTCTTGCTTCAGGCCGGGCTCAAGGATCCAGAGCAGTTGCTGGGCGCGTATCCGCACCAATTTTCTGGGGGCATGGGCCAGCGAGCCGCCGTCGCGCTTGCCTTGGCTCAAAGGCCCCGACTCCTGTTCGCAGACGAGCCCACTACGGCTCTAGACGTCACCACGCAGAACCAGGTTCTCGAGTTGATCGCGGAACTGCGCCAACGCCACCGGCTCTCGGTGGTGCTCATCAGTCACGATTTGGCCGTCATCAAGCGGGTGTGCGACCGGGTGATGGTGCTCTACGCCGGGCTCGTAGCCGAGACGGGAACTACCTCGCAGGTGTTGACGTCGCCCTCTCACCCCTACACCCAGGCTCTGCTTGAGTCTGTGCCCCGACCCCAGGCTGTCGGAAAGTCGCTGGCCTCGATCCCTGGAATGGTTCCTGATGGGCGGCACGAGATTCTCGGTTGTGCATTTGCCCCTCGGTGCTCCCACGCGCACGATGCCTGCGTCACCGAGGAACCCGCAATGAATCAACTAGCCGTCGGCCATTCCGTCCGTTGCGTGCTTTCGGATCCGACGAGATGACCCCACTCTTGTCAATCACCGGTCTTTGCGTCGATTATCAAAGTCGACAAATTGGTGCTCGACGCTCAGCCACCGCCATCAGAGACCTGAACTTGGAGGTGTTTGCCCGCGAGACGCTGGCGGTGGTGGGCGAGTCGGGGGCGGGGAAATCGACCCTGGCCGAATCGATCGTCGGTTTGGTACGCCCCGTTGCGGGCAACATTCGTTTTGACGGGATTGAACTGATCGGACTGAGAGGCCTGCAAAGACGCAGAATCCAATCCAGGATTCAGATGGTGGCTCAGAATCCCCTTCTCTCCCTCAGTCCGAGAATGTTGGTTGCAACCCAGATTGAAGAGTCCTTGAAGGTCCACACCGATTTCAATCGCGCTCGGCGCAGGGAGCGCATTGCCGAGATTGTCGCAGCCCTGGGGTTGAGTGAGGCCGTGCTTCACCGCCATCCCCACGAATTAAGCGGAGGTCAGGCCCAACGAGCCGTTCTGGCTCGCGCCCTCGTACTGGAGCCGTCAATGATCATCTTCGACGAACCCACCTCGGCTCTGGATGTGTCGGTGCAGGCCGGAGTGCTGAACCTGCTCCAGGAGATCAAGGCCGAACTGAAGCTCACCTATCTGTTCATCACTCACGACCTCGGAGTGGCACGGCATCTCGCCGACCGTATCGCCGTCATGCAGCACGGCGAAGTCGTAGAAGTGCAGGCGCCGCAAGCCCTCTTTGACAATCCCCGGAACCCGTACACCCGCACCCTTGTAGCCTCCTCCCTCTTGCTTTAGGGGGTTGGTGCCCACGTTCCGTCCCCCGTTCACCGGCGGGGGTCGATGTCGATCACAGGTTCCACGACGGGTATCCAATCGAGCTCACGGGGCGGAACCGAGCTATATCCGCTGACACGGCTGGTAACCCAACCATGGCCTGCTCCGATCGAGGCCAAGAACTCGGCAAATCGGATTGGTGCGGTGATGGCGTCAATCACCGGCACGCCCACTCTCTTCTGAATTGTCCGGTAGAAGCCGAACTCCATCGTGCATCCCAGGATGATGGTGTCGGCTCGGTCATCAGCCACAGCGAGCTCTGCTTCGGAGAGGATGCGCCGGTGGCTGGTTTCGGGTTCGGCCTGGAAGTCATCCACGCTCATATCCAGGACTCGAAATGATGCCAGGCGATCGGCGAATCCATACTTGACTACATTCTGGTGCATTTCCGGAATCCACTTCTGACGTCCGACAAGGATGGAGAACCGATCGCCAACCGTGGCGGCAATATGCATACAAGCTTCCGCAGGTGCAGTTACTGCCATTGAACCGGCCAGTTCGCGGGCGCCGCGTAGGAAGGGATCGTAGAAGCACCCGATCACAGCGGCGTCATAGCGCTCGATCTCAGACGCCCAGCGGATGACGCCCATGGTAGGACCGGCCACCATTGCTTCGAGAGCGTTCCATTCGAGATGCTCGGGGCCCGCGCCCGGCAGCGAGCAGACATCAATGCGCGTATCCGGTGAAGCCTCGCGGCGGAGTTCTTCGCCCATGGGCGAGTCGTCGGCATTAGTTCCGACAGGATTGATCCACAGAATCCGTGTCATTGGAAACCTCACTTCGTAGAGTCGTCGAGGATCATCAGGGTTTTGAGATCGCTGTGGAAGTCGAGGGCGTAGTCGCCGCCCTCCCGGCCGATGCCGGAGATGCCGCAGCCGCCGAACGGGGCGGTTAGATCGCGCACCAAGAAGGTGTTGACCCACACCAAGCCAGCCCGCACGGCTGCGCCCACCCGCTCGGCTCGGATCTGGGAGGATGTCCAAATCTGAGCGGAGAGGCCATAGTCGGTGCTGTTGGCCAGGGCGATGGCCTCGTCCTCGTCGGCGAAGGTCTGGAGAGTGAGCACCGGGCCGAATATCTCCCGCTGCACCACCTCGCTGTCGTTGGAGGCTGGTTGGATGAGCGTCGGTTCGTAGTGGAGGCTGTTCTTCACTGGCTGGCCGCCCCGCACGATGACATCGCCCGCAGCTCGGGCCCGCTCCACGAATCCGTGGACCCGGTCCCGGTGATCGGGGTGGGCCAGCGGGGCGATGTCGGTGGTGAGATCACGGGGATCGCCCAGCACCAACGCGTCGGCGTGGTGGTGGAACCGTTCGAGGAACTCGTCTCGGACCTCGGCGTACACCAACAGCCGGGTGCCAGCCAGACACACCTGCCCGGAATCATCGAATTGCCAGGCAGCCCGGTGGGCGGCGGCGTCGAGGTCGGCGTCGGCGAACACCAGGAACGGGCCTTTGCCGCCCAGCTCGGCGGTGAACGGGACGATGTTGGCCGCCGCGGCTCGTCCGATGTGGCGGGCGGTCTCGGGCGATCCGGTGAACGTGATGCGCCGCACTCGGGGGTCGGCCACCAGCGCGGCACCCACCTCCTCGCCAATGCCTTGGACGAGGTTGTAGGCGCCGGGTGGGAAACCGGCCTCCAGGGTTAGCTCGGCCAGCAGCGCGGCCGACAGCGGCGACCATTCAGCCGGTTTGTGGATGACGCTGTTGCCCGCGGCCAGCGCGGGGGCCAACTTCCAGGTGCTGAGCATGAACGGCGCATTCCAGGGGGTGATGACCACCGCTGGCCCGGCGGGCATGCGCTGCACTTGGTTCCTCATGCTCTTGGCATCCCAGGTGTGGTTCTCGTGCTCGGTGATCAGATCGGCGTAGGTGCGGAAATTGAGAGCGCCCCTGGCCACCAACCGCTGCTTCATCGACTCATAGAGAAAGCCCATGTCCAGGGTCTCGACCAGGGCAATTTCGTCGTTGTAAGCCTCAATCAGGTCGGCCAGCCGATGCAGGACGTCGGCCCGGTGTTCGACGCTGAAGGCCCCCCACGCCTGGAAACCCACGACGGCGGCGTCCACCGCGGCAGCGGCGGTTGCCTCATCGCCTCGGGCGATGTCGGCCAAGTGCTCCCAGCCCATTGGCGACCTCGTCTCAAATCGCCGGGGTGAGGAGACCCACTCGCCACCGATCAGATGGTCGGTCGGTACCGAGACGCCGCCGACGTCCTGGCGGGCCACCGAGTCAATCCTCCTCGACGGTGGACTCGTAGTGCTGGGCGCCGGGGCCTCGGGGGGCGCGGATGCCCCGGAACTCCCAATCCCCGCCCTTGGCGGTGGACTGCACTTCCTCGGAGTCGGACGGCTGCGCACCCACATCGTCTCGGATGGGAGTAGGGCCGGACACGATGGTGTTGGTCAGCGCCCCCAGGCCCTCGACTTCCACGGTGATCACATCACCGGGCGCCACCGGACGGGAGTAGGCCGGGGTTCCCGACAGCAGGATGTCGCCCGGTACCAGCGTGATGGTGCGGGCGATGTCGGCCACGATGTAGTGCATGTCCCATTCCATCTCGTCGGTGGTGGCGTCTTGCTTCACCTCGCCGTTCACGATGGTTTGGATGCGCTTGCCCCGGAAGTCCCACCCGGTGACCAGCCCAGGGCCCACCGGGCACAACGTGTCGCTGCCCTTCACTCGCAGCATCGACCCCGCGTCGGTGTCGCGGAAGTCGTGGAGGCCGTAGTCGTTGGCCACGCTGTAGCCGGCGATGTAGTCCCCGGCCTCGGCCGGTGAGACGTTGCGGCACGTCTTTCCGATCACAATGGCGATCTCGCCCTCGTAGTTCAGCCACTGGCACCCCTCGGGGCGCACCACGTCGCTCTTGTGCCCGGTGAGCGCAGTAATGGGCTTGTGGAAGTAGGTGGGCGCCGGGGGCAGCTTGGTCATGAACTCATCCACCCGGCTGCGGTAGTTCAGATGGATGCAGATGATCTTGGTGGGCGTCACCGGCGCCAGATGGACGGCTTCGTCGATGGCCACCGATCGGCCATCGCCGGAAACCAGCAGATCGCCGACGCGTTCGACGTCACAGGGATAGCCATCGAGGAGGATGCGGCGGTATTCGGGCATGTCTGGCAATCTACCTAGAGAACCCATGCCAGCCGACTCCACTCCCACCGAACGCCTCCTCGACGCCGAGGTAGACATCCAGGCTCGGTTGGGCGACCGGCCTCTGGATTTCAACTCGATGCAGGCCATCTCCAACATCTATCGGGCCGCGGCGGCGGTGCGGCGCCGGGCGGAGCGGGAGGTGCTGGCCGAGGCCGGTTTGTCTTGGGGCGGCTTCACCATCTTGTGGGTGCTGTGGGTTTGGGGAGAGATGGAGGCCGCTCAACTGGCCTCCGAGTGCGACTTGGCCAAGGGCACGCTGACCGGGATGGTGACCACACTGGAGAAGCAGGGCCGGGTGGAGCGCACCCGCATGCAGTCGGACCGCCGCCGAGTCACCGTGGCCCTCACCCCCGCCGGGCTCAAGACCATCGAGCAACTCTTCCCCCAATTCAACGAGTTCGAAGCCAAGATGAGCGGCGGCCTCAGCGTCGCCGAAAAGCACGACCTGGCCCGCCTCCTGCGAGCAGTCACCACCAACGCCTCTGAGTAGGGTCAACCGATTACGAAGGGGTCGCGGGTGGCGCCGGTTAGCTCTATCCAGACGGTTTTGGTTTGGAGGAAGCCGTCTAGGGCTTCGAGGCCGTTGTCTCGGCCGTAGCCTGATTGCTTGAACCCGCCGAACGGGGCCATGTAGCTCACGTTGCGGTAGGTGTTGATCCACACCGTGCCCACCCTTAGTGCCCTCGACACTCGGTGGGCCCGGCGGATGTCGTTGGTCCAAATGCCGGCGGCCAGGCCGTAGTCGCTGTCGTTGGCCAGCTTCACCACCTCGTCCTCGTCTTCGAAGTCCAGCACCGCCAGCACCGGACCGAAGACCTCTTCCCGAACGATGGTGGACTGGTTGGTCACGCCGGTGATCACGGTGGGGCGCACGAACCGGCCTCCGAGTTCGGGGTCGACCACACCACCGGCGGCAATGGTGGCGCCCTCTGAGCGGGCCTGGTCGATCATGGACAGGATCCGGTCCCGCTGGGCATCCGAGGCCGCCGGTCCCATCTCGGTGGCCGTATCGGAGGGGTCGCCCAGCACCAGCTCGCTGGCCCGGCCCACCACTCGGCCCACCACCTCTTCGACGATGTCTCGGTGAATGTAGGCCCTCGACCCGGCAATGCAGGTCTGTCCGCTGGCCGCAAATATCCCGGCCAAGAGCCCGTTGGTCACCGCCTCGGGATCGGCGTCGGCGAAGATGATCTGGGGCGACTTGCCGCCCAGCTCCAGCACCGTGGGGGTCAGGTTGTCGGCCGCGGCCCGGGCCACGTGCTTGGCGGTGGCCCCGCCTCCGGTGAAGGTGATCTTGTCGATATCGGGATGGGAGGTGATGGCCGCGCCCACCTCGGCTCCGCCGGTCACCACGTTGATGACGCCGGGGGGAAACCCGGCCTCGGCGGATCGCTCGGCCAGCATCAGCGCGGTGACCGGGGTCAAGTCGGAAGGCTTGATGACCGCGGTACACCCGGTGGCCAACAGCGGGGCCAGCTTCCAGGTCAGCAGCGCCAACGGCGAGTTCCACGGGATGATGGCCCCCACCACCCCGATGGGCTCGCGCTCGGTGTACACCAAGAAATTGGGCGACGGGCTGGGAAGCTGCTCCCCGCCGATCTTGTCGGCCATCCCGGCGAAGAAGTCGTAATAGCTCTGCAAGCCCTTGGCCTGCGCCGACGTCTCACGGATGATCTTGCCGTTGTCCCGGGTTTCGATCTGGCCCAACAGTTCCGCATCTCGGGTCAGCAGCTCGCCCAAGCGGCGCATCAGCTGGGCCCGCTCTGCGGCGGCCATCGTGGCCCAGGGTCCGTCGGCAAACGCCCGTCGAGCCGCCCGGACGGCGACATCCACCGCGGCCGGATCGTCGGCCACCTCAGCCCAGGACTCCCCCGTGAACGGGTTGGCCGTGGCCATGCGCCGCCCGTTGGGCGGGGGTGCAAACCCCCCGCCGATCCAGTTGTCGTAGGTCTCCATCAAGCTTTCCCTTCCACTATTGCGATGGCTTGGCCGGGGCAGCGATCTACTGCCACGGCAGCTCGGTCTCGGGGCAGCAGGCCATCGCTGATAACCGATGAGATGACTATGTCATCGTCGAGTTTGAACACTTCGGGTTCGAGCATCTCGCATATGCCGCCGCCGATGCAGAGCTCCTGGTCCACCACCACCCGCACCAAGTCGTCGCTGGCCATCAATTGCTCCCCCCGGCTGGCCTCATGCCCACCGAGAGCACGCCGTGGACGAAATTCGACCGGGCTCGCACCGGCTCGGAAGTCTGCTCCAAGCAGATCGACCGCTTGGCCATCTCCTCCAGCAGCACGGTCACCTCCAGGCGGGCCAGAAACGCTCCCAGACACAGGTGGGGGCCGCCGCCCCCGAAGGCGAAATGGTCGCTGTTGGCCCGGCTTACGTCGAACCGGAACGGGTCTTCGAAAACCGCCTCGTCGCGGTTGGCCGAGGCGTACCACATCACCACCTTGTCGCCCTCGGCGATCGGGGTGCCGGCCAGCTCGGTGTCGGTGGTGGCCGTGCGCCTCATATGCATCACCGGGGTGGCCCACCGCAGGACCTCCTCGGCGGCCGAGTCGATCAGCCCCGGGTCGGCCAGCACTCGCCCCCACTCATCGGGGAAGGCGGCCAGCGCCATCCCCCCATGGCTGATGGCGGTGCGGGTGGTCTCGTTCCCGGCGAACACCAGCAGGTGGAACATGTTGCGGTACTCGTTTCGCGACATCCGCTCGACGTCAGATTCGGCCTGCACCAAGTGCGAGACCAAATCATCTCGGAGGTCGTTCTGGCGCTGCTGGCGCATGCCCTCGCCGTACTCGAACAGCGCGTGGCTGGCCGGGCTGTTGAACGGCAGTAGGCGCAGTTCGGTGGTGTTTCCAAATGCATCAGGGGGGATCGACTGGGCGTCGCCGGTGCCCTCCACCAGGTAGTTGGACAGCTCCACCAGGTAGTCGGCGTCGTCGGTAGGAACGCCGAGCATGGTCAAGATCACCTGGATGGGCAGCGGTGCGGCCACCATGTCCACCCAGTCGCCGCCATCCTGGGCCACGAACTCGTCGAGCAGCTCGCCGGTGATGGCTCGCACCGTCTCCTCCCACCGGCGGATGTTCTTGGGGGTGAAGGCGCCGGCTACCAGGCGCCGCAGCCGGGTGTGGTCGGGGGCGTCGGTGTCGATGAGCGACCGTCGGGCCTCGAGCGCGTCGGCTTCCAGATCCCACAGGTTGGTGTGGCCGATGGCCGAGGAGAACAGCTCCGGGTTCCGGGACACATGGCGCACTTCAGCGTGGCGGGTGACGGCCCAAAATCCCCCGTCCTCATAGGGATGCCAAGCCAGACCGGGTGTGGCGCGGATCTGGGCGAAGCGATCATGAGGGATCCCCTCCAGATAGAGGCTGGGATCGGTGACGTTCGGCGTGTCGACCGCGGCAGCCGATGGTGGAGCCATGTCAGCAGTGCTCCGCATACCGGGCCCGCTCCCAGTTGTTCACCTCGTCGGGATGGGGCGAGTTCTCCGGAGCCATCGCCAGCTCGTGGTCGGCCAGGGTCAAAAAGCCCTCCGAGAAGACCTTTCCCAGCATCTCGGCCAGCGGGCTGTCTCGATAAGCGGCGATCGCCCCGGCCAGATCGGCGGGCAGCGGCCGCGAGTCGCCGGGGTCGGCGTACATGTCGCCCTCGCTCATCGGCGGCAGGGGCAGCGCCCGCTCGATCCCGTCGAGGCCGGCGGCCAAAATGGCGGCGATCATCAGGTAGGGGTTGGCGTCGGCCCCCGCCGAGCGGAACTCCACCCGGTTGGCCTGCGAGTCGGCCTCGCAGATGCATCGGCACAACACCGAGCGATTGTCGAGGCCCCAGTGCACGTGGGTGGGCACAAACGTGTAGGGGCGGATGCGCTTGGGGCCGTTGATGGTTGGCGCTCCCAGCAGGGTCATGGCCTCGGCGTGCTCGAACAGCCCGGCGATCCAGTGCCCCATGAGCTGGTTGGGCAGGCCGTTTGAGTCGGCGAAGGCATTGGCCCCGCCCTCAGACAGGCTGGTGTGGATGTGCATGCCCGATCCCGACGGCTCGGTCCACAGCTTGGGCATGAAGGTGGCCCGCATGCCGTGCTGGACGGCCACTTGCTTGACGATGCTCTTGAGCAGAACGGTGTTGTCGGCGCAGGTCATGGCATCGGAGTGGCCGATGTTGATCTCCATCTGGCCCGGGCCGTATTCGGGGTTGGACGACTCCAACTCCAGGCCGGCCCCAAGCAAGCCGTGGCGCATGTCCCGCACGCAGTCCTCCAGCTCTAGGGCGTCAGTGAGCGAGGAGTACTGGATGTGGTTCTGCACCGGCGTCCAATCGGGGGCGCAGATGTAGAACTCCAGTTCGGTGGCCACCACCGGATCCAACCCAGCATGGCGGCACCGTTCGATCTGGTCGGCCAGCACGTTGCGGGGGGCGGCGGGGTGGGGCTCGCCGTGGGGATCGAAGGTGTCGGCGAACACCAGGGCATAACCCGGACGATGGGAGAAGATGCGCCCAGTGGAGACGTCGGGGGCGAGGTGGCAGTCGAGAAAGCCCGACTCCATGTTGATGTAGGGGTGGTCGGGCAGGTCGTTCTGCATGTCGAACGCGAAAATGGCGTCGGCAATGTTGAGGCCGCCATCGATGGTCGTCGAGAAGAACCGCTCCACCGGTACCCGCTTGCCCCGGATATGGCCCAGAGTGTCGGGTGCGGCCACCTCGACGGTGTGGACTTCCGCCTGTTCACAGGCAGTGCGGAAGTCGTCGATGCTGGTGGGCTCAGCCATGGTTCGGGTACCTCTCTGACGGGCTAGTTGGCATGGGCTTGGTTGATCAGGAGCACCAGGCGACCTTCGACATCGCCGGTGCGCAAACGGTCGTGGGCCTGCTGGGCGTCGGTGAAGGGCATGGTCTCCACCGGAGCGATGATGGACGGTTCCCGGCGGGCTAGGTCGAGGAGCTCGCCCAGCTGCGGCCGGGTGCCCCAGATGCTGGACATGAAGCGGGCTTCGTGGGGAACAGCTCCTACCCCGAACGGTACGCGTCCGCCGTAGAGGCCGACGGCCACCACTAGGCCCTGCCTGGCCACCGCGCCGGCCGCCGTGGCCAGGGTGGCGTCGCTGCCCACAAAGTCGACCACCGCATCGCAGAGCGGCAGCTCGTCGTCGGCGTCGAGCGCCCCGTCGGCGCCCATGGACAGCGCCGTGGCCCGCTTGTCGGCGGCCCGGTCGAGGACAAGCACCTCGGCGTCGGACAGCAGTTTGAGGTAGCGCAGTGCAAACTGCCCGATTCCGCCAGCGCCGATAACCAGCACCCGGCGCTTCCGGCCGGGACGGCGCAGCGTGTCCAGAGTTTGCTGCACCGCCCGATATCCGGTGAGGCCCCCGCAAGCCAGCGGCGCGCTGGCCACCGGGTCGAGATCTCCCAGCGGGTAGAGGTACGCCCGGTCGGCGATGGCCATGCGCTCGGCGTAGCCCCCGTCCACCACCAACCCGGCCTCGGTGGCATCAGCGCAGATCATCTCGTTGCCGTCGGCGCACTCCCGGCACTGTCCGCACCCCCAGGGGGCGTACACCATCACCGGCCCCAGCTCGGAATGGAACCCGGTGACCTCGTGGCCCAACACGATGGGAAGCGGGCTGGGGAACTCTCCGTCCACCACGTGCAGGTCGGAATGGCACAGCCCGCAGGCGATGACGTCGATGGTCTCGGTGGCGTCGGCACCGGGCTCGGGGTAGTCGTCTACCACCACCAGAGGCGACTTCCGGGCTTCGAGAACAACGGCCCGCATATCAATAGCTCTTGGGCAGGCCGAGGCACTTCTGGGCCACAAAGGCCAGCACCAGGTTATTGTTGATGGGGGCCACTTGGTAGAGCCGGGTCTCGCGGAACTTGCGCTCGATGTCGTACTCCTGAGCGAAGCCAAACCCGCCGTGGGTGTTGAGCGCGGCATTGCCGGCCTCCCAGGAGGCCTCCGATGCCAGCAGTTTGGCCATGTTGGCCTCGGCCCCGCACGATTCGCCGGCGTCGAACATGTTGGCTGCCCTCCACCGCATGAGGTCAGCAGCCTGGAGGTTGGTGTAGGCCCGGGCCAGCGGGAAGGCCACCCCCTGGTTCATGCCGATGGGCCGGCCGAACACCTCCCGCCCCTTGGCGTACTCGCTGGCCCTTTCCAAGAAGAAGCGGCCGTCGCCGATGCACTCGGCGGCGATGAGGATCCGCTCGGCGTTCATGCCGTCGAGGATGTGGCGGAAGCCCTGGCCCTCGGTGCCCACCAGGGCGTCAACCGGCACCACCACGTCGTCGAAGAACACCTCGGTGGTGTTGTGGTTCATCATGGTGGGGATGGGGTTGATGGTCAGCCCCGGTATCAGCTCGCCGCCGTCCCCACGCAACTCAATGAGAAAGACCGACAGGCCGTCGGTGCGGTTGTCCAGCTTGTCGGCAGGGGTAGTGCGGGCCAGCAAGATCATCAGGTCGGAATACAGCGCCCGTGACGTCCAGATCTTCTGGCCGTTGATGCGCCAGGTGTCGCCGTCGCGTTCGGCCCGGGTGCGAATGGCGGTGGTCTCCGAACCGGCGGCGGGCTCGGTCACCCCGAAGGCTTGCAACCGTTTGCGCCCGTCGGCCACCTGGGGCAAGTACTTCTGCTTCTGCTCCTCAGAGCCGTGGCGCAGCAGCGTGCCCATCACGTACATCTGGGCGTGGCAGGCGCTGGGGTTGCCGCCGCTGGCTGAGATCTCCTCCACGATCACCGACGCCCCCGCCAGGCTCAGCCCGCCCCCGCCGTAGAGCTCGGGAATCAACGCACCGAGCCATCCATGAGCGGTCAGCTCGGCCACGAACTCCTCTGGGTAGCCGCTGGGTTCCAGCTCGCGCCAGTACTCGTTGCCGAACTTGTCGCAAAGCCGCCGGACCTCTGTCCGGATCAACTCGAAGTCTTCGGCGACAGCAGCCACTCAGTCCTCCCAGAATCCGTGTCTTGCCAGGTGGTCCACCGCCGCCATGCCCGACTGGTGGAGGTGGTGTTCCATCCGGCGGCGGGCTTCCTCGGCGTCGCGGTGCACGATGGCTTCGAGGATGGCGGCGTGGTGCTGAACGGCCTGGGCGTCCCAGCCGTCGGTGAACTCGTAGTAGTCGGCCGGCACCGAGCGTTCCAACAAGCGAAGGAGCCAACGCGTCCGACGGGGGGCGGTGCGGTTGATGATGCGGTGAAAGGCCCAGTTGAGCGCCGATAGGTCGTCGTTGGTGCCGTCGACGAATCGATCGTGAATGGCCCGCAACTGCTCGATCTCATCTTCGCCCAAGGTGTCGGCCGCGATGGCCGCCGCTCGGCCGGCTACTACGCCGAACAGCTCGTAGTGGTCGACGATGTCCTCGGGAGTCAGGTCGGCCACCACGGCCCCGCGCCGGGGGATCAGGTCCAGTAGCCCCTCTTGGCCCAGGATGACCAGGGCCTCCCGGATCGGACTGCGGCTGACGTCGAGCGCGGCGGCCAGAGCTTCTTGGTCGATCTTGGTCCCCGGTTTCAGGGCTCCGGTCAGGATTTGCTCCCTGATGTAGAGCACCACCTCGTCGGCCAGTCCGCCTCGCCGGCGGTTTGGCGGGCGGGTGCCTTGGTATGGATCGGGGAAGACGGCCAGCTCGGTCATGACGCCGATGATCCGAGGTAGGCGGCTTGCACCGCAGGGTCGGCTTGGATTTCCTCGGGGGTGCCGGAGGCGATGACCGAGCCGCGGTCCAGGCAGTAGATGCGATCGCAGATGCCGATGATGAAGTCCAAGTCGTGGTCGATCACCACCACGCCGGCGCCCACCAGCGCGGCCATTGTCTGCACCTGCTCGACCATGGCCAGCGACTCGGTGTCGCTCATGCCCGAGGTGGGCTCGTCGAGCAGCAGGAACAGGGGCCGGGCGGCTGCGGCCCGGGCCAGCTCCAGTCGGCGGGAGTTACCGTAGTCCAGCTCGCTGGCCCGTCGGTCCCGGTGGTCCCACAGGCCGGCGGCGGCCACCAGCACGTCGGTTTCGGGGGTGGAGCGGTCGTCGTGTTCGGCGATGGCCACCAGTCGGGTCACCTCCACGTTCTCCCGCACGGTGAGCGACCCGAACAGCCGCAGGTTCTGGAAGGTGCGGACCAGGCCGGCTCGGGCTACCTCATGTGATGGGGTGCCGATGAGCTCTTTGCC
Organism: Acidimicrobiia bacterium; assembly: GCA_022822265.1. GTDB lineage: Bacteria > Actinomycetota > Acidimicrobiia > Acidimicrobiales > Bin134 > Poriferisocius. The sequence continues at coordinate 27,306 of JAJECA010000012.1, forward strand.
GTTCAGCCGCACCTGCCCGGAGGTTGCGGGAACAAGCCCGGTAATCACGTTCAGCATGGTGGTCTTGCCCGCCCCATTCGGGCCGATTATGCCCACCACCTCACCGCTGCTCACTTCAAAGCCTGACTGGGAGAGCGCCTGGAAACCGCCGAAAACCACACTGACGTCGCTCACCTCGAGCCGGGCTTCGCTTTCGTCGCTCATGGTGGCCTGCGGGACTGGGGGGGCGCTCTGGGTCCGAGTGAACCGTCGATAGAGCCAGTCGTCGAACTCCCAGTCGCTGAGCAGGCCCTTGGGCCTCCAGATCATGAAGCCGAGCATGGCGACGCCGAGGAACACGGTTTGAAGATTCTCTCGGAAGATCCAATCCAGTGGCTCGCTGTCGAGTCCGAGCCCGAACACCTCGAATCCGTCTTGACCCATTCGGCGGGCCAACTCCCGTCCCACCGTGATCACCGCCACGCCGAACAGCGCGCCGGTGACGCTGTTGCGACCTCCAACGATGAGCATCGTCAGCGTCAACAGCGTGAAGAAGAAGAAAAAGTCTTCGGGGAGGAGCGAACCGGTCTCGTATACCTTCAAACTGGCCCCTACCGACACCACGGCCACCGAAGTCAACAGCGCAATCATCTGCTGGACCATGGGGTTCACGCCCATGGCCCGGGCCGCCAAGTCGTCTTCCCTTCCCGCCTTCGCCAATCGGCCTCGCCGGCTCTGGGCGAAGAGGCGGGCCAGCACCAGGGCACCGGCCAGCGCCAAGTAGATGGGTACTCGGGTGTCGAGTTTGCCCCCGATGCGGAACGACAGGCCGGCGCGCTCTCCACCGGTCAACTCCGGCCAATGACGGGCCACCTCGTGGGTCACGAACAACAGCGCCAGCGTGATGACGGTGGCGGCTACCGCCCCCGACTCAGCCCCGGAGCGAGCTAGGCCGATGCCCACAAAGACGGCCACCACCACCGTGACGGCGATGGCGACGCCCACTGCCCCCCAAGAACCCATGTCCACATCGGTCAGCCCCAGCGGCGCATCGGGAATGCGCTTGATTTTCTCGGCTGGCGCGATGGCGAAGATGGCGAACGTATAGCCGGCGATGGCCCCGAACCCGATGTGGCCAAACGACAGCACCCCCGTGTTCCCGACATAGATCTGGATACCCAGCACAATGATTGCGTTGATCATGGCGGTGGTGACCAGGCGCTCGCCCGCCCCGCCGAAAGAGTTCTGATACAACAGCCCGACGGCAACGAAGACGCCGAACAGCAGCCCCACCCCGACGATGGGGAAGGCCACGTCGCGGCGCAAGTTGGGGAACATCCCTGCGTGGGCGGCGTTGGGGCCGCGCGGTTCGGCCATCACACCCGCTCCGCGTGGGCTACCCGGATGAGACCCTGGGGTCGGAATATGAACAGCAGGGCGATCAGCAAGAACACGAATCCCTCTGTCAGGCTGGCCACCGAATCGGGAAGGCGCGACCGCAACAACACCTCAGCCAGACCGAGCACGAAGCCGCCTAGCACTGCTCCCCGCAGGCTTCCCAAGCCTCCGATCAGCGCGGCCAACACCCCTTTGAGCATGGGGGTGATCCCGACAGTTGGAGTGGTGTGCCCGGAGCGCATGAGCCAAAACACGCCGGCAATCCCGGCCAGCAGGCCGGACAGGGCAAATGCCCCCCGGATCACCGTGTCGGACCGCACGCCCATGAGCCGGGCGGTATCGAAGTCGGCCGCCGCCGCCCGCAGGGCGAGGCCGAACATGGTGCGCTGGATGAGCCAGGATGTGGCCAACAGGGTTACCAGCGTCACCCCGATCACCACGGCGTCGTACACCTCAATGTTCAGCGAGCCGACTGGGAAGGTATTGGCCACCCATCCCGGTTCTGAGAACGTCTTGACCGACGCGGACACGTAGAGCAAGAAAATGGCCGACACCACGAAATGGACACCGAATGACGTCAACAACAGCGTGAAGTCGGAGCTGCCTCGGACCCGGCTGAACGCAACCCTCTCGATGACGAGCGAGGTGACGATGGCGGTGCCGATGATGACTGGGGTGACCAAGTACCACGACCAGCCCTCGCTGATAGTCCAAAACGCCACGTAGCCCGAAACGGTGATCAATTCGCCATGGGCAAAGTTGAGCAGATGCATGACGCCAAAGATCACCGCCACGCCCAACGCCAAAAGCGCATAAATGCTGCCCCGACCCAGGCCGTCGATGAGGTTCTGGAGCAGCTCGGTCATGCGCCGCGTCTCCCCGGGATCAGGTGCAATTCGGTCATTGCCCGTTGCCTCCGACGAAGGTGTCGAACAGGTCGGGGCGCTCCCGTAGCTCGGCTCCCGTCCCTTCGGCCACGATCTCTCCCGATCGAAGCACATAGGCCCGGTCGGCCACCTCCAGCATGCGGGTGGCGTTCTGTTCCACCACCAGCAGGGTTCGTCCTTGGTTTCGGAGGGTCTCGATCAACTCGAACACCACATTCACCAGCACGGGGGCCAGCCCGAGCGAGGGTTCGTCCATCATCAGCAGTCGGGGCTTGGACATGAGCGCCCGGGCGATGGCCAGCTGCTGCGACTCCCCTCCCGAGAGATAGCCCGCGGCCACCGTTCGCTTTTCCCGAAGTACCGGGAAACGCTCGCCCATCTCGTCGAGCAATTCGGCCCGTTCCTCGCGGGACTGGGTGATTCCGCCGATCTTCAGGTTCTCCTCCACGGTGAGATCGCCGAAGATTCGCCGGTGCTCGGGGACCAAGGCCACCCCGAGTCGCAGAAGCTTCTCCGGCGAGCTGCCGGTGATATCGGCGCTCTCGAAGGTGACCGATCCGGCTGCGGGGGAGAGTAGCCCGGCGATCGATCCCAGCAGCGTGGTTTTGCCAGCGCCGTTGGGCCCGATGAGGCCGACCACCTCACCGGACCCGACGTGCAGATCGGCATCTCGAAGCGCTGAGATCGCACCGTAGCGGGTAGTCAACCTCGAAACTTCGAGCATGGCGTTAATCGTATGTGAGCATCAGGCCTGGTTTTTTGGGCCTGCCTTTAGCCGATGGTGTCGACCAGGGTGTCCACGCCGTCGACGATCCGGTTGATCGGCACGGCCTTGGGCGGGATGCCGTTGGTGCCGGCGAAGGTGATCTCACCCGTCAGGCCCTGGAAGCCCTGGATCTGGGCCACCGCAGCGCCGATGTCGGCCGGGTCGGTGCAACCGCAGTCCAAGATGCCCTGGATGCCCAGGAACATCGAGTCCACGTACAGCGCCATAAAGCCCCGGCTTTCCAGCGCCTCGCCCTTGGCGGCCTCATAGTCGGCCAGCATGGTGTCGATGCGGTCACCGGGGGAGATGCTGGTATGCGGAGTGTGGGCGATGCCCTCGTTGTTGTCCTCGAACTGGATGCCGGTGGCGTCCAATGCGTCGGTGCCGATATAGGTCAAGCCGTCGAGACCCTGGCCCTCGAGTTGGCCTCGCAGCGCAGTGACCTGGAAGCCGAGGGCGGCCGAGAAGACCACCTCGTTGTTCTGGGAGATGCCGGCGATTTCGTTGACCTGGGCGGAGAAGTCAGTGTCGGCGGCCCACACGTAGGTCTGGACGCTGACTACATCGCCGCCGAGTTCCTCGAACTTGGCGATGAAGGCGTCGGGGTTGACGCCGGTGTAGGGGATGCCTTCGCCCTCGGTGAAGACGATGGCCCGGGTTATGCCTTGGTCCCAGGCCCACTGGGCGGCGGCGCCCGACATGCCGTGGTCGTCGAAGGTCACCAGGTATGAGTTGTTGGAGGCGTCGGCCAGTGTGGGCTCGGTGGAGGCGGCTACGAACAGCGGGACCTGGCCCTCGGTGGTCTGGAGGATCGGCAGCGCGAAGTCGGCGAACGGGGGGCCGATCAGGAAGTGGGCGCCCCAATCCAGGAGCTCCTGGGTTGCCAGTACCGCGTCGTCGCCGACCTCGGCGACCCGGACTTCCACCGGCGAGCCGAAGATGCCACCGATGCAGTTGGCCTTCTCGGCGATGAACGGCACCAGCTTGGAACCGGGGATGTCCACGAACCCCACCACGTCGCTGAAGTCCATGGCCATGCCCACCCGGATGGGATCGCCTGTCGGCGCGTCTTCGCAGTTGTCCAGGTCGGCAGCCAACACGGCGTTGATGTCAACCTCGGCGCCATCGGGTGCCGACGTGGCTCCGCCGTCATCGTCGTCGTTGCCGCAGGCGGATACCGCTAGGGCAAAAACCGCCAGCAAAGCGATCAAGAACTTGAACTTGAGTTTCATGAACTCCCCCTCCTCGGTCAGGTTCCGCGAACCTTACGGGAAAGATCGTTTGGGAGCAAACGACCTTTGTATACAAAATTCAAAATACATTTTCTGCTCAGAGCTGTCAATGGTCAGTCTGAGCAGATGGCGTCAATCTGGCAGCAGATCGGCAACCAGCTCGCCGGCCTCCACCACCGGAGCGCCGTCCAAGGTCACGGTGCAGGCCCGCATGGGCAAGTCGAAATGGCCTCGGCAAAATCTTCCGGCCACCTCGTTGGCCCCGGTCGAGTACAGGAAATTGCCGGCAAAAGCCCGGAGTTCGGTCCCGTTGTGGTCGGCCTTGTCCCACAGCGCCATGGCTTCCCAACGAGCCGAGGTGTTCATTCCCCAGCCGACGTGGCTCACGGCGTAGGCGTCGGGCTCCTCGAAAGCAGCCAGATACGAGCGGAACAGCTCGGCGTCCACCCCGCTGCCTTCGATGGCGGTGATGTAGTCGTCCACCACGGTCAGCGTCACCGGATCCCGGACGTACTCCTTGAAGGTGAGGTTCACGTCGCCGGGGGCCAGCACCACCGTGCCGTTCACCGTCCCCGCGGCGGGAAATGCCAGCACCAGTCCGCCGGGCCAGTGGGCGATGGTCCCCGGATCGGTACACCAGCCGTGCGACCCGGCCCGAACTGCGCCGGTGAGGCCGACGGTCAGTTTGGTGCCTGCGTCGGAGGCCACTTCCATCTTCTCGGCCTGCTCCAGCCAGGCCACACCGGTCGCCACCCGATCGGCCAGGGTCGGGTCGTGGGGCCACCGCTCGGTGTTCTCGGGGTGCTCGTTGGAGATCATCAGCACCCTGGCCCCACTGGCCAGGATCGGGCCGAGCTCGGGAGCGTGGAGCAGACCCTCCACCGTGCAATCCACGATGAACTCGGCATTGGACAGCGCCCCCAGTGCTGCCGGATTGGCGGCAAGTGCCACCGACGCCCCGGTGGAGCGGATCGGCACCGGCCCGGCGTTGGGCGGCGTGGTAACCACCACGTCCACCGGGTCAACCCCGCATTGCGACAGGGCCAGGCGGGCGGTCTGAACGATCTCGGGTCGGCTCCGGGTTTCCGACAGCACCACCGCAGTCTCGGTCGGTACCAGCTTGCACGCCTCGAACTGCTCGGCGTACCGCCTCACCCAGGTGCTCTCGATCATCGGTGGGCGCCCCTTGATCACACCGGTGTGTCGGTGGCGTCGTCAAAGAGGCCGGCTCGGCCAAGGCGTTCGAGGCACACATCCATGCTCCAGGGGTGCATGGCCGCGCCGCACCGGGCGTCGCGGTAGAACTGCTCCAGGCGAGACGGCCGCAGCAGGGCTCGTCCGCCGCACACCCGCAGCGCCAGAGACGCCAGTTGGGGAGCGCCGTCCATGGTGGAGACCATCGAACTCCACGCCCGCCGCACCGCGGCCGGCTCGGGATCGACGCCCGACTCGCCCAGCACCCGGTAGCACAGCGCCTGGGCTCGGTCGTAGATGAGGTTCATCTCCGCCCAGCCTTGCTGCTTGATGGGGTGGGAGCGCCGGGCGGTCGGCCCGCCGTCGCCGATGAGGTACTCGGCGGTGGCGTGCATGATGGCCCCCATCAGGCCCATGTAGGCAAACGACAGGGTCATGAAGAAGTACGGCCACCGGGCCGCGGCTTGGTCGAACATCCCCGGCGGGATCCACTCGCGCTCGGCGGGTACGAACACATCCTCCAGCAGCAGGTTGCGGGAGTCGGTGGCCCGCATCCCCAGCGAGTCCCACTCGCCCTCGATGTGCAGGCCCTCGGAGTCGGCGGCCACGCCCAGCAGGCGGACTCGGGGGTCGCCCTCGACGACACAGACCACGTTATGGATGTTCGCCGCCCCGCTGAGCGAGGCGAAGATCTTCCGCCCGCTCACCCGGTAGCCGCCGTCCACCAGCACGGCAGTGGTGGCATACCCCTCGGTGGCCCCGGCGGCGATTCCCTCCGAGAAGGGCTGGCTGTGAATGTGACCCTGCTCGACGATGCCCTGCCACAGCCCGGCCCGGCGTGCGTGCAGCGTGGACTGCTCTTGGGAGTCGAGATCCATATCGTCGGCGATCTGTCCCACCAGCAGCGTGGTGCACACGTGCATGTTGAAGGTCAATGCGGTGGCCGCACAGTGTCGCCCGAGCTCCTCGGACGCCAGGGCGTAGCCCACGAAGTCGGCGCCCAAACCGCCCGCCGACTCGGGAACGCAGATGCCCAGCAATCCGGCGTCAGCCATTTCGCGCCAGTTGTCAAAGGGGAAGGCGGCGTCCCGGTCGTTTTTGGCGGCGCGTGCCGCAAGCCCCGGGCCTAGTGCTCGAATCCGCTCTACGAGGGCGGCTCGCTCTGGGGTGAGCACTCCATCTTGGGCAGCGAGATCGGCGAGCGTCATGGCGCCTCTCGGCGCTTGACGGGCGTAAATCCCTTATCCACAGTCTCGACTCTATTTCCACGGCGCTCGTCTGCGTTAGCCCAGTTGAGTCGTTTGGTACCAAACGAATATACTGGCGGCGTGGCCGATCTCCAAGGGTTCATGTATCCCCGCACTCCGACTGGCGCGGGCAGCATCTTGCCGGGTCCGCCGTGGCACTACTCGGGGGAGATGCTGACGGTGGAGTTCCGCACCGATCCGGCCAACGTGGCCGAGCTCCTCCCAGAGCCGCTGGAGCTAGCCGACAACGACCCCGGCGCCGTGGCCCTCATTTGGGCCGACTGGCAGAGTTGCAGCGACACCTTCGAGGAGATCCTCGACCCGGCCCGATCCCAGTACAAAGAGGTGTTCTTGGTGGTTCGCTGCACCTACCAGGGCCAGACTTTCAGCCGGGCGGCCTACATCTGGGTGGACAAGGACTTCGCCATGGCCCGGGGCCACATCCAGGGCTACCCCAAGAAGATGAGCGAGATCTGGATGACCCGCCCGGTGGCCTACGGCAAGGCCGGACCCCGACTTGAGCCCGGCGGGCAGTTCGGCGCCACCCTCAGTACATGGGGGCGGCGGATCGCCGAGGCCCGGTTCACCATCCTGGGCACCGCCGAATCGCCCGGATTCGTCAACAGCCACCCCATGCTGCACAGCCGCCAGATGCCGGCCATCGAGATGGATGGGCGCGACTCGCTGGACGAGCTGGTCACCATGCGGGGCTACGACGCCGACCTCGGCCCCGTGTTCAGCGGCGACGCCGAGCTCGTGCTGCCCGACAACCCCACCGAGGAGCTAACCCGCTTGGCGCCCTTTGAGATCATCGGCGGCTACTACCGGCAGGTGGGCAACTCCATGGCCGGGGGCACCACGCTGTGGGCCGCCCCCAACCCGATGGAATCCGGGTGATGGCCATCCCGTCCTACGTCGACGACTACCTGGCCGACCTCGGTCCCGACGACGCCGACATCACCGATCACGACACCTATGTGGCCGGCGTCCCCCACTCCACGTTCACCCGGTTGCGGGCGGAAGACCCGGTGCACTGGACCGAAGAGGCCGACGGGGCCGGATTCTGGTCGATCCTGCGCTACGACGACTGCCTGGCGGTGAGCCGCGACGTCGAGACGTTCACCTCGTCGCTGGGCATCCGCCTCGAGGAGATGGACGCCGAGCAGACCGAGGCCCGGCGGACCATGATGGAGATGGACCCCCCCGAACACACCCGGCTGCGCCGCCTGGTGAACAAGGGCTTCACCCGCCGGACGGTGGAGACATTCGAGGACTCCATCCGCGAGCTGGTGGGGGAGGTGCTCGACAAAGCGCTGGCCAACGACGAGTTCGACTTCGTTCACGACATCGCCGAGGAGCTGCCCATGAGGATGCTCGGCCGCCTGCTGGGCACCGACGACACCGACGGCCGCAAGCTGGTGGCCTGGGGCGACGCACTCCTGGGCAACACCGATCCCGACTTCACCGACTTTCCGGTGGACCTCACCGACACCGAGCAGTTCCGGATGGTCCCGTTTCGCAGCCCCGCGGCCATTGAGATCTTCCAGTACGCCCAAGACCAGGCCGCCGACCGGCGGGTCTGTCCCCGAGACGACATCATCACCAAGCTGCTGGCGCCCACCATCGACGGCGACCCGCTCACCGACCTGGAGTTCAACAACTTCTTCACCCTGTTGGTGGCCGCCGGCAACGACACCACCCGCTACACCATGACCCACGGCATGTGGACCCTGCTGAACCACCCCCATCTCTGGCAGGCATGGCAGGCCGACCCCGGATTGACCGCCACCGCGGTGGAGGAGATTCTGCGCAGCGGATCGGTCACCATGCACTTCCGCCGCACCGCTACCCGCGACGTTGAGATGCGGGGCTCGCAGATCCGGGCGGGCGACAAGGTGGTGATCTGGTTTGTGGCTGCCAATCACGACCCCGAGGGATTCGAGCGGCCGTTCCGATTCGACTTGGGTCGCGAGCACAACGACCACATGGCGTTCGGCCGCAACGGGCCGCACCTGTGCCTCGGAGCCTGGCTGGCCCGCATGGAGGTGAGGCTGGTGTTCGAAGAGCTGATGAAGCGGGTGAGCCGCCTGGAGCCCGCCGGCCCGACCGACCGGCTGCGCTCCAACTTCATCTCCGGAATCAAGCGGCTTCCGGTTCGGGTGGTGTGATGGGCACCATTGTCGGGGCTGGCCTTATCTCCCATGTTCCCCCGCTAGTGATGCCCGAGGCGGCCCGCCGAGAGCTCAACAACGGCGAGGACACCACGCTGTACCAGGGCCTCCACGACTTGGGCGCCCAGCGGCTGCGCCCATTGGAGGCTGACACCGTGGTGGTGGTGGACACCCACTGGTTCACCACCGTCGAGCACATCGTGACCTCCCACGACCGCCGCTGCGGCCTGTTCACCTCAGAAGAGCTGCCCCGGGGCATGTGCCAAATGCCCTATGACATGCCCGGCGACCGGGAGCTGGCTGAGGCGTGGGCCGCCCAGGCCGCCGGGCGGGACGACACCTGGATCACAGCCATCGACGACCCCTGTCTGCCGGTGCACTATCCCACCATCAACCTGCTGCCGTTCCTCCAGGGCGACGAGGCCTGGGTGTCGGCCAGCATCTGCCAGACCGCCGAGCCGGACGACTTTCTGCTGTTCGGCGAGCTGTTGGCCCAGGCGGTGGCCGGCTTGGACCGCCGTGTGGTGGTTTTGGCCAGTGGCGGACTGAGCCATCGGTTCTGGCCGCTGCGGCAATTCCGCGACCATGAGGGCGCTGATCCTGCGCTGCATCTGCGCACCCCCGAGGCCAGAGCCGCCGACGAGCGCGTTATTGACTGCCTCATCATGGGGGACCACGCCGGGGTGCTCGGCTTTTTGCCCGAATTCTCCACCCATGCCCCCGAGGGCTTCTTTGGCCACTACCTGACCATGGTGGGCGCTTTGGGCGGAGCGGCTTGCACCGCCCCTGGCGAGCAATTCGGCCAATACGAAGCGGTCGCCGGAACCGGCCAGGTGCATCTATGGTTCAGCCCGTGAAGCGCGCCCTGGCCATCGCCCACGAGTTGGACGGTCTCCCCGGCCAGATAGCCACCCGCTTGCGCCAGCGGGGCTATGAGGTCCACATCCATGTGGTGACCCACGACTACGACTATCCCAACGTCTCCGTGCCCTTCCCGTCGATGGACGACTACGACCTGCTGCTGCCGATGGGCTCGGTGCGCACGCTGACCGACAAAGACGAGATCGACACCTGGATCTACGAAGAGCTCGACATGATCAGAAAGGCCCATGAGGAGGGCAAGCCCGTGTTGGGGATCTGCTTCGGCGGGCAGCTCATCTCCGAGGCGTTGGGCGGCGAAGTCGAGGTGTCTCCGGTGACCGAGATCGGCTGGTTCGAGCTTGACGACGGAGAGGATGGCCCCAACCCGGCCGGGCCGGGGCCGTGGATGCAATGGCACCACGACCGGTTCACGCCGCCCCCCGGCGCCGAGGTGCTGGCCCGCAACGACAGCTCGGTGCAGCTCATCAGGATCGGCAACACGGTGGGAACCCAGTTCCACCCCGAAGTTGACGTGGCCCACGTGGAGTCATTCCTCCGGCTGGCCCCCCAGGACTATTTGGACGAGTGCGGGGTGGACTTCGACCAACTCATGGAGGAGACCCGCCAGCACGAGATGGCCAACATCAAGCAGTGCCACGCATTTGTTGACTGGTATTTGGACGAGGTGCTGGCCGACTAGCGCCCCCCGCCGGGGCCCTCAGTGGTACATGAGGTACTCGTCGAGCTCCCACTGGGTTACCTCGCCGCCAGGCACGTCCTCGCCCACCGCGGCGATGTAGCGCTCCCACTCGGCCTGTTTGTTGGCGATGAAGTTCTGGCACAGGTCGTCGCCCACCGCGGCCATCAGCGCGGGATCGGCTGCGAGATGCTCCAAGGCCACCGCCAGGCTGGGTGCCGCGCCCACATCGGTGTTGACCTCTTCGAACCCGTCGGCAGTGAGCGGGTCGGGGCACTCCAGCTCATCGACCATGCCAAGGCGGGCAGCTTGGAGGACGGTGGCCACCCCGAGGTGGATGTTGACCGCGCCGTCGCTCACCCGGTTCTCGATCCGGGTGGCGGCCCCCCGAGCCTCGGGCATTCGGTTGGCCGCGCAGCGGTGGTCGTGGCCCCAGTTGGCCCAGTAGCCGTTTAGCTCTGCGGGCTGGAGCCGCCGGTAGGCGTTCACCGTGGGGGCGCATAGCGCGACGAGCCCCTGATGGTGGGCCACCAACCCGGCCAGGCACCCCTTGGCCAGGGCCGACAGGCCGTCGTCGGCTGTGGTGTCGTTGAAGGCGTTGTGGCCGTCGGCGTCGACCAGTGAGAAGTTCACGTGAACCCCGCTGCCGGCCACCCCCACGAACGGCTTGCCTAGAAAGGTGAGGTCAAGCCCGTGGCTCAGGGCCACCTCCCGGGCCAGCACCCGGAACAAGAACGCCTCGTCGGCGGCCTTGAGGGCGTCGTCGTATTCCAGGGTCAGCTCGAACTGCGACTCGTCATACTCGGCGTTGATGCTCTCCAGGGGAAACCCGCACCGCCAGGCGGTGCGGGTGATGTCGTCGATCAGCCCGGTCGGGTCGGCCGAGCGGCCCGTGCCGTAGACGAACGACCGGGGAGTGTCCCAGCGCTCCCAGCCGCCATCGCCGTCGGGCTGGAGCACGTAGGCCTCGAACTCGATGCCCACCTTGGGCGAGTAGCCCAGGTCAGCCCACGCCGCGATGGCCTGCTGAAGGGCATGGCGGGCCGAGACCACATATGGCTGTCCCCGGAAGTCCAGATGGCCGACCACCACGCCGGTGGCGTCGTCCTCCCAGCTGGTGCGCACATCGTCGGGATTGAAGGAGGCCACCACGTCGGGGAGCCCCTCGAGCAGATAGGCGCCGGGGGCCGGGATCAGGCTGCGGTCGTAGCCGAGGGCGAACGTGGTGATGCAGTGACCGGTGCCCTGCTCGGCCAGGTGGACGGGCAGGTACTTGCCCCGGGCCAGGCCGAGATGGTCAGGCCACAGAACGCGAATCCGGTCGTAGTCGCTCATGGTGCGGTTCCTCTCATGGCAGAGATGCAGCCGATAAGTCAAAGCCCATCATGGCCGAGTGGCCGGGAGCGAACCCAAGAACTCGCCCACCAGTCGGTTGAAGATCGCGGGGGCTTCCGAGGGGCTGAGGTGGCCCGCCCCCGGGATCACTTCCAGCCGGCTGTCGGGGATGCCCTCCGCGATCTCGGCGGCATAGGCCGGCGGCGTCTCTTCGTCGAGCTCACCCACGATGACCAGGGTGGGTGAACTGATCTCTCCGAGCCGGTGGCGCACGTCGTGAGTGGTGAGCAGCCCGCACGCGGCCTGGAACCCCGCCGAGGGGATACGGGCCATGGCCGCCGCCGTTCGGACGCGCTCGGGTCCATCGAAGCCAGGGGCGGCAATGGAAGCGATCACATCGTCGGCAATGTCGGCCAGATTGAGCCCGGCGTCCAGCGGCGCGGTCCGAGTTCGGCGCCATTCGTCGGGGTCGGTGCCGTCGCCCCCGAACGCCGCGCTGGTGCCAGCCAGCACCAGCGACCGGACTCGGTGGGGATGGCGCAGGGCGGTGTGCAGCGCATGGTGCCCTCCGAAGGACAAGCCACACAGGTGAGCGGACTCCACCCCCAACCGATCGAGGAGCTCGGCTACGGCGTCGGCAATGGCCTCGAACGTGAGCGGGCTGATCGGCGCCGACGCGCCGTAGCCGGGCATGTCCCAGGCCGCGCAGCGCCACCGGTCGCTCAATGTCTCGATCTGGGGCTCCCACGCAATCCGCGAGCCCCCTAGGCCGTGGAGAAACAGCACCACATCGCCTTCGCCGGCCTCTCGCCAGGCGATTGCGCCGTCCACGTCTCGAACCGGAGCAGCCACCGCAAACCAAACTAACGTTCACAGCGAGAGCGTCTGGAAGCGAACAATTCGGTGACCACAAAACCCCCATTGATAGGACTGCCGGGCCGGCGCAAGCAGGCATCGGAGATCAGCGGCTTTCCCGAGATGATGGCCAAAAGCGATGTCGATCTGTACATGGCCGACTACGCCCGCGGCGTCATCGAAGCCGGCGGCATCCCGGTTCACATCCCCATCGATGTCGACCCCGCCGCGGTGGGGGAGCGCCTCGATGGGATCGTCCTCCCCGGGGGAACCGACATCGATCCGATCCTCTATGGGGCCGATCCCGATCCCGAGCTACTGCCCCTCGAGCCCGAGCGCGACGATCTAGAGCTCGCGTTGCTCTCTGCCGCCCTCAGAGCTGAAATCCCGGTGCTGGGCATCTGCCGGGGCATCCAAGTGCTCAACGTCCACCAGGGAGGCACGCTGCACCAGCACGTGCCCGAACACGGCCGCTTCGACTTGCCCATCGACTCCACCATCCACGAGGTGAGTTTCGCCGAGGGCTCCACGCTGCACGAGCTGTACGGCCCCTCAGCCCAGGTGAACAGCCTCCACCACCAAACGGTGGCCGATCTAGGCCGCGACCTCGCCATCACCGCCCAGGCTGAAGACGGCACCATCGAGGGCGTGGAGATGGGAGACCACGTGGTTGCCGTCCAATGGCACCCCGAGATGATGCCCACCCGCCCCACCGACCCCATCTTCGGCTGGCTGGTTGAACGAGCGTCTCGCTAATCCGGCTTTCGGCCGTGAATGAAGTACATGGGGGTGAAGATGCCGAGTTGGCCCGCCTCGGCCATGGCATCTGCGCAGAGGTTGAGGGTCGTGTGGACCCGAACCGACCCTTGTGGCGCCAAGCGAAGCGCCTCAAGTGCTCTCAACAGGTGATGGGTCATCCAGCGACCGACTTTTGCCTTGCGAAGAGCGGCCAGGGACAGACCCGGACTCACCAAGGGCTGATACCACGGAATCGACGGGTGGGCTTGAGTCGCGATGTCCCGGGTCTCCACGATTTCGAACCCCACCGTTTGCAGCGCGTTGTCCACGGTTGGCATGAAGTCGATGTCGAGCAAACCGCCACCCAGTTCGATATCGGCCTTGATCTGGAGGTGGTGAGGATCTTGGGAGTTGAACCGGTCAGTCAGACAGAATTCGTAGGCACCGAAGTGCCCGCCGGGCTTCAATAGACGGAAGGCTTCGCCGTAGACGCTGACTTTGTCCGGCGCACAGCAGGTGGCCTCAATGGCGTAGACGGCGTCGAATGACCCGTCGGGAGCGTCGACGTTCAGAAAGTCGCAGTGGAGGAACTCCACCTGGTCTGAGAGTCCCGCCTCCTCCGTTCGCTTTCGAGCTTTTTTGAGCTGGTATTCGTTGCTGTTGACGCCGACGATCTTGGCGCCAGAGAAGCGGGCGATCTCCAACAGCGGTCCGGCAATGCCGCAGCCGAGGTCGGCGACGGCCATCCCGGCTCCGAGGCCGATCCTGTGGGCCAGGAGGTGCTGGTGGCGTTGCTGCGACGTCTCCATTCTCTCGCCGGGAACTCCAGGGGCGAAGTGAAAGGAAGTGCCCCAGCCGTACTCATAGAAGTCCGTCACGAGGTCGTAGTAGAGGTTGTTGAACTCCTCGTAGCCCTGTTGTCTGACTTCCGATCCGTTTTGCTTGGCCGTATTGAATAAGTCCTCGTAGTTGCTGATGGCCGGATCGACGCCAGCAGACGCTTCCTGGTCCTTCAGGACGTTGGTGAGCTTGACAGACATTGAGACCCTCCTTGATTGAGCTAGTCCGGCTTTCGGGCGAGGAAGAAGTACGCCGGGGTGAAGAAGCCGAGCTTGCCTGCTTCGGCCAGGCCCTCGGCGCCGATGTTCAGGGTTTCCGACACGCGAACTGCTCCTTGCGGCACGACGCGAAGCGCTTCGAGCACTCGTAGCGACTGGGTGGTCATCCAGCGTCCTATGGCCGATGCGCGCAGTCCCGTCAGAGAGAACCCCGGGCTTACCAAGGGTTGATACCAGGGGATTGACGGGCCAGTGGGTATCGCGAGGTCACTTGTTTCCAATATCTCGAAACCCACCGACTTGAGCGCATGGTCAACGGTTGGCAGGTCGTCCAGGTCAGTCAGCCCGGTTCCCAACAGGAGGTTGTTCTTGATCTTGAGGTGGAGGGGATTATCAGCGTCGAAGCGATCAGTGAGACACCATTCGTGAGCGGCGAAGCACTGGCCGGGCTTCAGCAAGCGGAAGGCCTCGCCGTAGATACTCTCTTTGTCGGGGGCGCAACAGGTGGCTTCAACGCCGTAGACCGCGTCGAACGACTCGTCGGGGGCGTCGACGTTCAAGAAGTCGCAATGCAGGAACTCGGCCAAATGGGTGAGCTGCGCTTCTTCCGTCAGCTTCCGGGCCCGTTCCAATTGGTAGGCGTTGCTGTTCACGCCCACGATCTTGGCCCCGGAAAAGCGGGCAATCTCCAATAGCGGACCGCCGATGCCGCAACCGAGGTCGGCCACGACCATCCCAGGCCGCAATTCGAGCTTGTGGGCCAAGAAGTGCTCGTGGCGTCTGATGGAAGCCTCCAAGCTCTCCCCGGCGACACGGGGGGCGAAATGAAAGGACTTGCCCCATCCGTACTCGTAGAAGTCCGTTGCCACGTCGTAGTAGAGGTTGTTGAACTCCTCGTGGCCGCCTTCCCCGCTGCCTGAATCGCTGTTCTTGAGTTGCCTGAATCGGCTCTCGTATTCGCGAATAGTCGGGTCGACGGCCTCAGTGCTTCCTGGCTTCTTCAAAATATTGGCGAGCTTGGCAGACATTGAGCCCCTTCAAATTCCGCTTCGACAGCACGGGCGCTTCCGCCCACAACGACGAGCCAGCATACTGACGTGTCTGCGGCAGCGGCTATTGGCTGCTATCTAGCCCTAGGCCCGATCGGATTCGACGATGGCGGTCACCGTCTTACGGCCGAGTCCCGAAGCCTCGGCGAGTTGTCGGAGCGAGGCCCCAACGCGATGCGCCACCCGAATCATGTCGTCTCGGATCGCCATCTCCCTGTGAGCCCGATCTGCGCTAAGGCCAACCACAGCTAGAGCGGCACCTATTTCATCTTCAAGGCTGCCTCGGTACTTGTCCATCAAGGCATCAGCTGCGGACACATCTACATCGCGATAGCTCATGGCTGCTCCTATGTGAGTCCGAACCCGGTGAAGTCGCCGGACATGTCGGGTGGGCCGTAGTAGATGCGGTGCAGGGCTCGGCGGGCGAACTTCCATTGGCCGTCTTCTCGGCAATATTCGTCGTCGTAGAAGCCGTACATGGTCATAGGGCCTTCGTCGGGACGCTTGAAGTGCTCGATCACGTACCAGCGCCCGGTGCCGGTACCCGCCTCCTCATCAAGATCGGCCCAGCCGTTGAGGTAGGCGTGGATCACCCCGTCGAGACGGGCCAGCATGCCCTTCCAGGAATTTGCGATGTCGTCGCGCCCAGTCTTGGTCATCGGCCCCATCTCCCACACTGCGGCGGTGCCCCAGGTGGCCGCCCACTGATCGGCGTCAAAACGGCACACCGCATCGGCGTAGCGGGCCAACAGGGTTCTGATTTCTTCTGACATGGTGCTCTCAGGATAGAACGGCTAGGGGAGTGATTCGGCTCGGTCGCCGAAGGGGGTGTAGCGCCAGGCGATGATCTCGTTGTAGTCCATGGCGCCGTCGGGGAAGACGGTGAAGTTCTTCCGTTGCTCCTCTAGTGCTGGTTTGGCCTCGACGTACGGTGAGCCCACTTCGTAGATGACGAGGTGTTGAAACGGCATCCCATTGGTTCCGATCTCACCGTGGTCGGTGGCCCATTGGGGGGTGAGGGTGTTGGCGGCGGCCCAGAAGCGCCGCCCGGTGAGGAAGCCAGGGGTCGCCATTACTTCCCGGTAGTGGATGGCGTACCAGTGCTCAAACCATTCAAGGTTGCCCTTGGTGGGATTGGCCAGCGAGAACCCAAGATGGTCAACCTCACCGGGGCTGGTCGCGCCGATCTGGGCACCGGTCTGGGTGAAGGCCCAACTGGCCACTGCGTCGCGGTCGAGGCTGTCGACGGGGCGAATGGAGTAGTCGTCCTTGGTTGAAATTGCTTCGATGGCCGCGGGCAGGTCGCCTTCGATCTCATACACGGCCATGAACTCGAATGGCATCGGCAGGTCGGCGCGGTCGGCGTGGGTGCGCATCCACTCGGGCGTCAGTACGTCGGCGTCGGGGCTCATTCGGTAGCGCTGTCCGCTAATGACCCCTTCGCATGACACGACCTCATGGAGATGGACGTCGTGCCACTGGTGGTACCGGGCCTCCTGGCCGATCACCGGGTTGGTGAATGTCAGCAGCACATGACGGTCGGAGGAGTCCACAACCCCCAAAGGTACGCTGTTCGCAGATGGTCTTCTGGGTGGCTGCGGCGGTGATCGCCGGGATGATGCTGGCGGTGTGGGTTATCAGCGTGGCAATTCGGGATGCCGGCATCGTCGACATCTTGTGGGGCTTCGGCTTTGTGGTGGTGGCCTGGGTCAGCCTGCTGGTCACCGACGGGCACGGCGTGCGGGCAGCCTTGTTGGTGGCCATGGCCACCACTTGGGGGCTTCGCCTGGCCATCCATCTGGCGTTTCGCAACATCGGCGCAGAAGAGGACTTCCGCTACCAGTCGATGCGCCGAAGAGCCGGAGACCGGTTCTGGCTCACCAGCCTGGTGCGGGTGTTCGGCTTGCAAGCCGCCGCCATGTGGGTGATGTCGCTTCCCCTCATGATCGGCATCAGCGACGCTGATGAGGGTTGGTCCCCGCTGTGGGTGATCGGTGCCTTGGTATTCCTGATCGGCTTCGGCTTCGAAGCCGTCGGCGATTGGCAGCTCACCAGGTTCAAGGCCGATCCGGCCAACGCGGGAAAGCTGATGGATCGGGGCCTGTGGCGCTACAGCCGCCATCCCAACTACTTCGGCGACGCCACTGCGTGGTGGGGCATCGGCCTGGTAGCAGCCTCCACCCCCATCGGGATCGTGGGCCTGGCTGCCCCGGCGATGATCACCTGGATCCTGGTCAAGGTGTCCGGCGTGCCCATGGTGGAGCACCGCATGAACAAGACCCGCCCCGGCTACGACGAGTACATCCAGCGAACCAGCGCATTCCTACCCCGCCGCCCTGAAACCGGATAAGGCCACAGATTCATGGTCACGAACATGGTCATATGGTGATAGGGTCTGTTCGTGGCAATGGAGACTCAGCAGCCAAGAACTATTTCCGCCGGAGAGTTCAAGGCCAAGTGCCTGAAGCTCATGGATGAGGTCAACGAAACCGGCATTCCGATTGTCATCACCAAACGAGGCACACCTGTGTCCCGTCTTGTTCCGGCACATGGCGAAGGCACGGGCATTTGCGGCTCTTTTCCCGAGTTCGCCGGTTTCTGGGACGACCCTAGCGAAACGGTCATAGACCCGGAGGCAGTGACCGGCATGGCCGACGACTGGGGCTGACGCCCCCACCTGCACCGAGGGAACTGCATGATCTTGCTGGACACTCATGTCTTGGTGTGGGCCGTGACCGGCGACACCGCCAAGCTGCCGCAGACCATCCTTGATGGCATTGATCGAGCCATCAGCCGAGGTGAGGCAGCCGTCTCCGCCGCCACCTTCTGGGAACTGGAGGTCAAGCGCAGAAAGCCACGAGGAAATCTGCCACCCCTCCCAGGCATCAAGGAATTGCGTGCCGGTGTCCTGAGGCGGGGCCTGAGCGAGATACCCGTCACCGGATCACTCTGGGTGGACGCCACCAGCCTGGTGGACGAGGGATTCCACCAAGACCCCGCCGACCAGCTCATTGTCGCCGCAGCAATCCTCCACCAGCACGAACTCCTTACCAAGGACGCAAAGCTCCGGGCGTGGGCGCAACAGACCGGCCGTGTCCAATTGGCCACAACATGATCGTCTCCACACCCAGTCGCGCTAAGGCGGGAACTTGAGCAGGCGGCTGCCTCGTCTCATCTTGGGGGCTTCGCCTGGCCATCCATCTGGCGTTTCGCAACATCGGCGCAGAAGAGGACTTCCGCTACCAGTCGATGCGCCGAAGAGCCGGAGACCGCTTCTGGCTCACCAGCCTGGTGCGGGTGTTCGGCTTGCAAGCCGCGGCCATGTGGGTGATGTCGCTTCCCCTCATGATCGGCATCAGCGACGCTGATCGGGGTTGGAGTGCACTGTGGGTGATCGGCGCGGTGGTCTTCCTGATCGGCTTCGGCTTCGAGGCCATTGGCGATTGGCAACTAACCCGGTTCAAGGCCGATCCGGCCAACGCGGGAAAGCTGATGGATCGAGGCCTGTGGCGCTACAGCCGCCACCCCAACTACTTCGGCGATGCCACTGCCTGGTGGGGCATCGGTTTGGTGGCCGCCTCCACGCCCATCGGGATCGTGGGATTGATCGCTCCGGCGATGATCACCTGGATCCTGGTCAAAGTGTCCGGCGTCCCCATGGTGGAGCACCGCATGAAGAAGCACCGCCCCGGCTACGACGAGTACATCCAACAAACCAGCTCATTCCGCCCCCGCCGCCCCCGGCACCTGTAATCGAAGCGCCAACCGATCTCTGTTGCCCGACGGGGGTATTCACTCTGGGGATTCGTGAGAGGTTCAACACCGTCAATGCTAAGACTCAAGGACAGAACACATCTGCAAATGGCTCGACTACCAGAATGTGCTGCGGTGTACGGACTCAGATTTTGGTCCACCACTGGGACCCTCGGTTTCGTGGGTTAGTGACTTTGGGCTTGAGTGATCTCCCTAAGGTCAGTCACGGGCATTTGTGGCAGCTCGGGCCTCTTCGGCAGTTACTTCAAATGCGCTAGCTAGCCCAGCAGTTGCAGCGGCTACAAGTACGGCCGTTGTGAGCGCCAATGACGGCCAATAATTGGGCGTGACAGTGCCGTCGACCAGTGCGTACGCTATTGCGCCGATTGTGCCGATAGCGGTGCTCGCAAATCCGACGATGGCGATTGTTAGCGCTGATTCGGCTGCGGCGAGGCGTCGGATTATAGGTAGCTGGGCGCCGATGCTGGCGAGCCGGAAGCGGGTTCCTGCGGTCGTTGATGCGGCGGTTGCCACCCACAGCAGCAGGGCGGCGAACGCGCCGGCGGCGGAAACCTGCAAGCCAGTTACGATCCATGCGACTGTTCGAGGTTCTTTAGGTCGGCGGTCTTCATGGGTAGTGATAGAAAGGTCAGTCCGCTCGCTGTTGACCACGAAGGAGCGCAGTACGGCCTCTGCCTGCTTTAGGTCGTTTGTAATGAAGAGACGAAATACAGGCGTCGTGTCTCGGGGTGGGGTTGTGGCACCGGCATCTATGCCAGCGAAGGCGTCGGCCGCTGACGGATGAACCTGGATTCCCTCTGGCCCACAGCTGTCTATTGGCAAGTGTCCGCTGAGGGATTGGCACGAGGCGACCCATGTGAACTGAGGTGCTTCGTTGCCGGAGGGCATTGTGGCGTATACGTTTGCGAACACTCCGCCAGCTTTGTTCTCAAGGCCCTCAAGGGTTGCGAGGTCGATATCGCCATTAACCTGGATTGTGGATGCGGGGCCGTCCGCAGGAGCCGGGTCGTCGGCGCGGGACACCGCGATGTACGACGCACCCACCGGGAGGATGACCGCTAGCGCAGCGAGAATCATGAGCGGACGGGTCGAGGTGGCTGGACTCCAGCTCAACCTCCGACCGAGCAGCAGCCGCAAGGTCGATTTCCGCGCCGAGATGGCTTTGCCGACCCAGTGGATGAGCACCGGCAGCGCGAAGACCACGCACAATGATGCTGCCAGCAACCCTGTGAGCAGCCCGCGAACCGCTTCTGTTCCCGACCGAGTGGTCGCATATGCGATGAGGGCAACCGACCCAACCAGCGGAACGGTGCGCCACAGCGATGGCGCTTTGGGAGCTCTAACCGTAGGCCGCGACCCGCTTTGGCGGGGAACTCGGCGGGATCCGAGGGCAGAAGCAATAGCGGTGACCGCGACGACAATGATGGCGCATAGCCACATTGGGATTTTGAGGTCCCCAGAAAGCACCTGTTGGCCGACAAGGGGCACAGACTGGAGTCTCGGCGCGATGAAATACCACATGACCGCGGCGACTGCCGATGCCGGGAGAACCACGATTGCCGTAGCGGCTGCGGCGACTGCCCACAAGACCGGACGAGTGGCCCCAATAGCAGTGAGGAGGCTCAACCGGCGTTCAAGGCCAACTGTCGCAGGGCCGAGCGCGGCAGTGAGGAAGCCGACCCCGACTGTCAGCAATATTCCCGCCCCGCCCAAGAGCACCACGATGTTGTCCACACCGGCATTGAGCCCGATCCAGCCCGAACCCCTGCTTGCCAGGAGTCGCTCATGCAACTCGACGTTGGCGCCGACCAGTCGATACGCCACTAGCTCATCGGCAGCTCCGATGCCGTCGTCTCCTATCGCCAGCGCATCGGGGAACCGACTCTGGAGCAGAGGGTCGAGGGCCATCCTTCGCAAGAGTTCAGGCGAGACGAACCACTGACCATCTTCGGCTGTGGGGGGGATCCCTGGAATCGACGCGCCAGGGTTCTCGATCCGCCAGTAGTACACAAAAGCGGGCTCGCCGTCGACAGAATCGTAAATTGCGTCTCGACTCAAGTCTGCGGGCACGCCTGGCGGAGCGGCTTCGAACGCCCGGGCAGCGGCTCGCTCGTCAACCCTGTCGACCATCAACGCCGCACTGGCAATCGAACAGCAGGTCAAAGTGACCACAACCGCAGCCGCAGCCACCACCAGCATCCGAAACACGCCATAGCCGCTTCGCCAAATGACTTTGAGCATTGCTGGGCTGATCATGTTGAGGTCAGTCTTGGTTTACTTGATTGACCTGGGCGATCTCGTTACGCCACACGCGCCAACCGCGCATCCTGGAGCATCAACACTGTGTCCATCTCCTCAGCGACTGCGCGGTCATGGGTGGCCACGACCAAGGTCGCATCAGTCTGATCGGCAACACGACACAGCAACTCGATCACTTTGGCCGAGGCGGTCGCGTCCAGAGCGCCGGTGGGCTCATCGCAAAGGACCACTGAAGGTCGCGTTGCCACCGCGCGGGCAACCCCTACCCGTTGGGTTTCGCCTCCCGAAAGTTGCGCTGGCCATGCATCTGCGTACCCATTGAGGCCAACCGCATCCAGGGTTTCTTCAGCCAAACCGCTAGAAGGCCTCTCACCTCGAATCCACAAGGGCAATTCAATGTTCTCGCCAACAGTCAACTCGGGAAGCAACTCGCCGAACTGGAAAACCATCGCCACTTCCCGCTGTCGGTGCTTTGCCCTTTGGCGATGCGAGGCACCCGAAACCTCAAGGCCCTCAATGACGACCAACCCCGCATCCGGCCCGACAAGACCAGCCAAGACATTCAGGAGTGACGTCTTGCCCGAACCGCTGGGGCCGATGATCGCAGTGCGTCCCCCCGCTTGCACTACAAGATCCAGGTCGTGCAGCACCCTGCGCTCACCATAAGCCAGCATCACCCCATCACACCGAATCGCTGGCTCTCGAACACCTGACATCAGGCCCCGTCCCTTCCGTGAAGGTGATGCTCAGAGGATCCGTTTAATCCATATTCTGAATCCCTCAACATCACGAATGCGACATGAGGCGAGCGGCTGAAACTTGCGGCCATAATATTTCTTAGGTTGTTGAACACTGCGGCGCTGGAATTAGACGGCCTGCCAGTTGCCGCAGCTGTCAGGCCACCATTTCCGGTATTCGCAAGTCTGGTGCCTAAAGATGCTCCAGCCCATGTTCTTTGTGGCGCAAATGCCGTTGTTGCCATCAACATCTTTGGCTGCATCAGTTCCACTGCCGTCGTTGTCGGAATCAGCCTTTGATTTGACCTTGGTTGAATCGCTTTCCTCATCGCAGGTCTTCATGTACGAGGAGCTGTACTCATACGAGTAGTCATCCCCGTTGTAGCTGTAGACAGCCGCTACGGCGGTTGTAGATGATGCATAGACCAGAATGCTGACCGTCACCGCCAACATGGTCTTTGTCGACAGTTTCATGCTGTCTCCTGACTTTTGTGCCTATTAGGGTTCAGAAAATTGGACCTAATGGCGTTTCCACTAGAGCTTTCGCTCAAACAGTCAAACCTTCAGGAGAAAGATTCCAATTTTGAACCTACAGCAATTTTGGCCATGAGTCAATTGTGTGGTGTAAGTGTGATGGAATCGTAATGATCGATTTGATCCTTGCACTGGGTTGATCAATCGCACTCCTTGGGCTGTCACTGGCCGCGGGTTTCATACAAGCTGTGCTTTCGGGGATAGGTGACCGGGGCATCGTGGACAGACATCGAGGCCATCTTGGAGCAGAGGGTGTCGGACACCACGCTTCGGGCGCGCTGCGACGAGTGGATCGCGGCGGCAGGGGGGCAAACGGCCCTGCTCAGAGACGGTCACCGCGTTCGGCCGCATGGTGGGCCTCGACCTTACTGAGATGGCGGTGGACGGGTCGATCCGCAAGGCCCCCTGCGGCGGCGAGGGGAGAGGCAAAAGCCCTGTTGACCGGACAAGCTCGGGTGGAAGTGGTCAGTGGCCGCAGAGCGCCACGGCGTATCGGCCGGCTGGGCGATCGAAGGCGCGAACTGCAACGAAGCAGCCTCTTGGAGTCAACCATGGTGGTCGTCCCCGACGCCGGGCTGCTCGAAGATGTCGAGACCCTGCACCTGTACCGTGGCTACGACTACCCCGTTGTGTGCTGCCGGCTCGAATCTCTGGGCATCGCCGACCCCTGCGTCCAGCGGCGAGCTGACAACACAGGCCCCAGACGCCCACTGCGGCTCCGGGTGCGATGGATCGTCGAGCCCTCCAAGCTCCTGGCTGTCGAACTACGGGCAACTCTGCCGCAACACCGACTGAAGATCCGACTGCCGACACGCTGTTCTATGCCTCATCACCTCCATCTTGATCACTGCCATGCTCATCGACTGGAGAAACCGATTAAACCCCACATAAGCCCCTTATCCGCTCAACCCCTTTTGCTGAATACGGTCAATTGACCACTATTGTTGTGCCGGAGCGAGGGTGGTAGAACCCTTTTGGAGGTGCCTCGCTCCGGTCCAGCAAATCGCTCCTGGTCGGGAACCTGAGCAGACAGTTGCCTCGTCTCATCTATTGAGGTCGAGCCACGAGGTGTCGACCCAGCCGTAGACTTCCCCAAGAGCGAGGTTCGCCGATGAGGGCCAAGCGCACGACTCAACTGATCGCCACCATCGGTCTGGCGCTCGCTCTTCTCTTTGCCGCCGGCTGTGGTGGTGGTGCAGATGAGGACCCAATCGCCGTGGTGGGGGCTGAACCGGATGCAACGGCCACTAGCAACGTCCCATCGCCTCCCGCGACGACGACAACGGCGACCGCGGTAGCAACCCCCACCGTTGACCCCGACGCCAATGCCTCGGTCACGGGTACGGTCACCTACCGCGAGCGGATCGCGCTGACTCCCGGTGCAGTCGTCTCCGTGCAACTCCGGGACACCTCTCTCATGGATGTGGCCTCTGAGCTGATCGCCGAGCAGGTCATCACCAATCCCGGCCAGGTTCCCATCTCGTTTGAGGTTCGCTACAACAAAGACGACATCAACCCCCGCAACACCTATTCAATTCAAGCCCGGATCACCGAGTCCGACGGCCGTCTGGCCTTCATCAACGACACCGCCTACGACGTGATAACCCGGGGCAACCCCACCCGAGTTGACATGGTTCTGGTGATCGTTCAACCACCACCCGACCCCACCGGGGAGTGGAACGAGGAGAACTCCCGCCAATATGTGGAAGAAGAAGTCGAGGTGATCGGGGCCGAAGTAGTGGAGTATCACCCCGAGGTCATCATTCTGGTGGCCCACTACCAGTCCACCATCGAGAACTGCGTCCGCCGGGGCAGCCAGTCGTTCGAGATCGTCGGCTCGGACATCTACGCCACCATCACCCTCACCGTCCCGCCACCCACCCCATGGGCGATCGATTGCGACGCAGAAAGGGTCGTGGTCGAAGAGGTAATCCGCTTCGGCGATGCCCTCACCCCCGGCCAGACCTACCAAGTGTTCGTCAACGGCACCGAGACCACCACCTTCACCGCCCCCCTGGCGAATACCCAGTAGTCGGGGTCAACCTGAGCAATTCATCTCCAGTCGTGCGGTTCTCAGGAGAACGGCTGGCCGGAGTCCCAGAATCCCAAGGCGCGCATCTCGCCGTGCAGTTGGGTTGCCTCATCGCGTGAGATGTGTCCTTCGTCGGAGGCACGAACGAGGAGCTTGCGAATGCGTTCATAGGGGTATTCGCGGTCGGCGTGTAGCCGGTTGAGCACCTTGAACGCATCGGCATCGTCGGTTGCGATTGTCCACTCTCGTGTATACGAGATCGCTACGCATGCCGCCTCGCCGGGTCCGAGACCGACCTTCAGCCCGTGCACGGAGGCATCGCTGCTTTGGAGCTGTGCGGACAGCAGCAGCTCCCCCGAAGTCATCGCAACGGTAACGAGACTTCCTTCGTCGTAGAGATCATCAATGCGTTTGATCCGGTTGAATGACTCAATCTCATGATCAGAGGACTCTGATTCCGCAGCCGCCTCTGCCGCGGCCTCGTAGTGCCTCACCGCCTGCCTCATCTCGGAGAGCAACTCCGACCTCGGTGAGGCTCCCACCTGCAAATCCCTGTCTTCAGGGTCGTAGACCGCAAACGGAACTTGGAGTGGCCTCCCCATCAGGTCGCCTAGCAGAGCCTCCCTTCCGACGAGCAGAAAGTACATAAGCACCACGGTGTCGATGATGTGAGAACCCTCAGACAACACCGGTGACCTCGAACTCGTTGAACTCAGTTTCTAGATGCGGCGACTCTTGCTCAGCGTCGCCGAGGGGACTGCCGAGGACCTGCACAATGTCGGGTAGGGCCAACCCGGCGAATGCTGCGGCGCTAGGAGGCGACATGACCTCCGTTACGACTGCGTGCCGCAGCATTCGCAGGAACGACCGGGGGAAGCGTCGTATCCGCCACAGCTCGGGATCCTGGACGTCTTCTTCGGGATGGATGGCGTACCCAAGTGCTCGCGCCAGCGACACCGGGCGAACCGAGGCTCTGAAATCCGTATAGGTGTCCTGCGTTATTGCGTTCATCTGGCGCAGTCGGACAAGTGCCGTGGGCCACGACACCTTGAAATATCGCTGGATGTGGACGATGTCGACCGGGTCCTTGATGCGAGGCGGCAGGCCGACCTCCTCGGCGAATCGTCGAACTCCCTCACTCGGCATGAGGAACTCACCCGCGAACGCGTCGGCGAAAATCTCGCGTGGTCCCCGGCCGTGCGAGAGCACCTGGTTGGTCTCGTCACTGTGGAACAGGGCATGCGCCAGTTCGTGAGCGGCGGTGAACCGGCGCCGGCCCGGCGTCATGTCGAGGTTGACCAAGATCGAGAATCCCACCTCAGGATGCTTGAGAAACGCCCCCGACGGACAGGTTCGCAGGTCCGGTCCGAGACGCGCCCGGTAGATGGCGATACCGAGAGCCTCGCAAACCGGGTCTAGGTCGGAAATCGGGGCCGAGCCGAGACGGAGGTAATCGCGCACCTCTTCTGCCTTGCGGCGAATGTCGTCCTTCTGAGAGAACCTCTGCCGGAATACGAACGGGCTTTGGGAGAGGCCCCGGATGGGTTCGTCCACGATTCGAGCTAGCTCGGCATAGCGGTCAAGGAACTGGACGAACTCACGGATCCCTGGAATGGCTCCAGGGTCGACATCGTCATTGGCACGCAGCAGCATGCTCGCCAAGTCGTTGGCGGCCTTGTCGACTTCACGGCCCTCAATGAGGTCGATCAGTTCGATGCCGTAAAGCCGGGCCATGGCGCCCAACTGTCGATCGTTCGGGGTTCGGGTGCCGGCTTCCCAGTACGACACCATTGCCCGGTTGATGCCTAGGGCGGCACCCACATCATCTTGCGAGTAGCGAGCGCTCGTGCGAGCACGCGCCAGGGTCTTTCCCAACTGGCTCATCGCAGTCCCCGATCCCTCTGCGATACATTTGTTACGCCTTCTGATGAGTCATAGCTCATGGCGTAACTCTATCCAGATTTGTTACCTCAATACGAATAAGAATCTGGATGGCGTAACAGATGTTCTGCCTTGTCAGCAGCTAGTCGGCGTATTCCACCCCTGGCAACACGCACAGCATCTCGAACAGGAGGTTGGCGGCGGTTAGGGGGGTGGCGCCGGTGGGGTCGTAGATGGGGGCTACCTCTACGAGTTCGCAGCCCACTAAATCGAGGCTCCGGCAGCCTCGGATGATCTCGAGGGCTTGGGGCGCGGTCAGCCCGCCTATCTCGGGGGTGCCGGTGCCGGGGGCGAAGGCGGGATCGAGGGCGTCGATGTCGAAGCTGACATAGACGGGGCCGCCTCCCACCTTGTCTCGCACCTCGGCCATGAGCGGTTCCAGCGAGCGGTTCCAGCACTCCTCTACCTGCACCACTCGGAAGCCCTGCTCGCGGGACCAGTCGAAGTCGTCGGCGGCATAGCCGGTGCCCCGCACTCCTATCTGGGCCACCCGGTGGGTGTCGAGCAGCCCCTCTTCCACCGCCCGGCGAAACGGTGTGCCGTGGGCGATGGCCTCGCCGAACATGTGGTCATTGATGTCGGTGTGAGCGTCCACGTGGATCAGCCCCAGCGGGCCGTGCTTCTTGCGCATGGCCCGCATGATGGGCAGGGCCATGGTGTGGTCGCCCCCCATCGATACCGTGATCACATCGTGCTGGAGCAGATCGTCGTAGAAGGCCTCGATGCGGGTCACCGCGTCGGCCAGGTTGTAGGGGTTGGTGGCCACGTCGCCGATGTCGTCGATGCGCAGGCTGTCGAACGGCGCCGCTCTCGTGGCCATGTTGTAGGGCCGGACCAGCACCGACTCGTTTCGGATTCCCCTCGGACCGAAGCGAGCCCCCGGCCGGTTGGACGTGCCGATATCTATCGGCACGCCCACGACGGCGACGTCAAGATCAGCCGCCGCCGACCGGCCGGGAAGCCGCATGAAGGTGGCGATGCCCGCGAAACGGGGCATCTGATTGCCCCCGAGGGGTTGAGGCATGTCTGCCACCTTAGAACTCCAGTACGCCTAGTGGCCTGGGGCGATCAGCCCTTGGCCTCGATGAAGGCGTCGGAGAACTTCACCTCGAAGTCGCCAGTGTCCTGGATCTCCTCCAAGATCTCCACCGGAGCCACCCCAGGCGTGCTGAGGAAGTCCTGGAGGTCTTCATCCAGCCCGCTGAACGCAGCTGCATTGGGAGTGGAGTAGTAGTTCCAGTTCGACAGAGCCGCGCCCTGTTCGGCGGTGAGCAGCCAGTTGATGAACGTGTGGGCCGTACACGGGCTGCCGGCGTCGAACGGAATCGCCATGTTGTCAATCCAGCGAGTACCGCCCTCGTCGGGAACGAAGTACACGTAGCGGGACGGATCGTCGGTCTCCAGGAACTGGGTGAACATGTCGCCGGAGTAGCCGTGGGCGATCACCGTCTCACCGGTGGTCAGGAACTCATCGGCCGAGTCGGTGTTGAACGCCGCCAGGCGGCCGCGGGTGCTGGCCACCAGATCGGTGGCCTCCTCCAGCTCGTCCTCGTCGGTGGAGTTCAGCGAGTAGCCCAGATACTTGAGAGCTGCGCCGATCGTCTCCCGAGGATCGTTGAGCAGCGAGATCGAGCCGCTGTGCTCATCGGCGATGGCCGGATCGAAGATCAGACCCCAGGTGCGGGGGAAGTCGGTGCCCACCGCTTCGGTGTCCACCGCGATACCGGTGGTGCCCCACTGGTAGGGAACCGAGTAGTCGCCCGCCGGGTCGTAGATCAGGTTCCGGAAATCGGTCGAGATGTTGGCGATGTTGGGGATGGCGTCCTTGTTCAACGGCTGGACGGTTCCGCCGGCGATGAGGATGGCCACCATGTAGTCCGACGGCACGATCAGGTCGTAACCCGAGTTGCCGGCAGCCACGATGGGCTGCATGGCCTCGTTGGAGTCGTAGACGTCCATGGTCACGCTCACATCGAACTGGTCTGAGAACGCGGCGAGCTGCTCCTCGTCGATGTACTCGGCCCAGTTGAAGATGTTTAGATTGCCGTCGGTCTCGTTGACCTCGCAGTCGGCGATCCCACCTCCGTCATCGTCATCATTGCCGCACGCTGCGGCTACCAGCGCGAAGGCCAGCAGCACGGAGAGCAGCCAAGACAGCTTTCTATTTTTCATTGGTTTATCCCCTCTTTGATTTGGGTGTTGGTTTTGGGTGGAGCGGACACGGCTTCGCGGGCGGCGCGCAGCGACGGGCGCCCACCGCGCCCGCTGAACTGCTGGAAGGCCAGCGACAGGGCGACGAGGATGACCGATGCGGCCAACATGAGCACCGAGGTTGCGTTGATCAGCGGGGTGACCCCCCGGCGGATGAGGCCGAACACGAACACCGGGAGGGTGGTGGCGCCGGGGCCAGCGGCGAACTGGGTGATGACCACATCGTCGAGCGACAAAGTGAGGGCCAGCAGGGCCCCGCCCGCCACGCCGGGCACGATCTGGGGGAAGGTCACATAGCGGAACGTCTTCCACCGGGTGGCGTAGAGGTCGAGGGCGGCCTCTTCCAATACCTCGCTCATTCCTGCCAGTCGGGCCCGCACCACCACCGACACGAAGCTGATGTTGAAGGCGATGTGGCTGATGGTGATGGAGCCGAGGCCCTTCTGGAGGTCCAAGCCGAACCAGGCGTCGAGCAAGTCGAAGAACTCGGCGAAGAACAGCAGCATCATCACTGCCATGGTTACGTCGGGGATGATGATCGGGAGATAGAGCAGGGCGTCGAACACCTTGCGGCCCCGGAACTTGAAGCGCTCCAGGGCCAAAGCGGCCAGCGTGCCCAGCACCACCGAGATGACGGTGGAGAGCAGAGCCACCCGCACCGAC
>JAJECA010000062.1 GCA_022822265.1 Acidimicrobiia bacterium
CATGCCCAAGGCGGCTACCACGGTGATCGTCACCGTTGAGGAAATCGTGGACTCCGAAGTGCTGCGAGCCGACCCCGACCGCACGGTGTTGCCCGGCTTCATGGTGGACGCAGTGGTGGAAGCCCCGTTCGGCGCCCACCCGACCTCGTTCTACCCCCGCTACGGCTACGACACCGCCATGCACTTGGAATGGATCGGCGCTACCCGTGATGACGAGGCCGTGGCCGGGTTCATGGAGAAGTACGTGACCGGCCCCGCCGACCACGCGGCCTATCTGGAGGCTGCGGGCGGATCTGAACGGCAGACTGCCCTAGAAACCTGGGAGCAGACATGAAGGTGCTCGTTGGCGAGAAAACGTCCAGAAGGTACGCATCGGGAGGACGGGCATGAAGGTGTTCGTTGGCGAGAGAACGTCCGGAAAGTACGCATCGGGAGGAAGAGCATGAGCGATTGGCAGAACAGTCCCCCGGCAGAAGACTGGACCATCGATGAGCTGATGATCGCCCGGCTGGCCGCCTGCTTCACCGACGGCGATCAGGCCTGCAACGGCATGGCCTCGTTCGTGCCGGTGAGCGCCTTCTGGCTGGCCCGGCTCACCCACGCCCCCGACCTGGTGTGGCTGGCCGGGGCGGTCGGCCTAGAGCCCCGGCCCGACCGAGTGCCCGCCTCCACCTTGGAGGCTCCACTGTGGCGCGACTCCATCATGTACGTGGAGCAGTACGGCGACTTCTGGACCATCGCGCTCAACGGTCGGTGGCTCACCAAGTTCTGCGTGGGGTCGGCCCAACTCGACCGCTTTGGCAACGGCAATAACTCGATCATCGGCACTGACTATCACGCTCCCCGAGTGCGGCTTCCGGGCACCGCCGGTTTGGGCGACATGGGCTCCATCGGCAAGGCCCTCTACTACTGGAACCCCAACCACAACCCCCGCTCGCTGGTGGAGCAGGTGGACTTCATCTCCTGCGCCGGGTATCTGGGCGGCGGCTCAGAGCGGGCCGATGCCGGATTGGAAGGCGGACCTGAGCTGGTGATCACCAACCTGTGCGTAATGGACTTCCACCCCGAAACCCGCCACATGCAGGTGGCGTCGCTGCATCCTGGGGTCACCTTCGAGCAGGTGCAGGAGGCCACCGGCTTCGAGCTGCCCTCTCCCGAGGGACAGTTGCCCACCACCACGGTGCCCACTGTTGAGCAGGTGCGGCTGATCCGCGAGGTGATAGACCCCGACAACATGCGCCGCCGGGAATTCGGTGGATGAGATACCGAGCCATGTGCTGCGAAACGACCCATAATCCAGTCAGGAACAGGGGATGAAAGACCTGGAGATCGGCGTTCCCGGCCAGATCATGCCGCCCGCCGATCGGGCGGTGACCCTGGGCCAGCGGGCCGAGGCCGACGGATACGACGCCCTGTGGTGGCCGTGCCACCTGATGGGCTGGCACCCCGACTCGATCTGGACTCCGGACATGAGCCCGTTGGCCGCGGTACAGCCCAGCGGCCACGTGTACTTCGATCCCCTGGTGATGATGGGCGCGGTAGGAGCCCAGACCGAGACCATCAAAGTGGGGTCGGTGGTGACCGACCTGATCCGCCGCCACCCGGCAATGGTGGCCAACATGGCCCTCACCGTCGACCACCTCACCCAAGGCCGGTCAATCTTGGGGCTGGGCTCAGGCGAGCGGATGAATGTGACCCCTTACGGCATGAGCTTCGAGCGTCCCGTCGGCCGCCTGGAAGAGGGCATCGAGATCATACGGGCGCTGTGGAATGCCGACGGCCCCATCAGCTACGAGGGCAAGTTCCACCAACTCAACGACGCCGTGCTCGGACTATCTCCCTACGGCAACACTCCTCCGCCCATCTGGACCGCGGCCCACGGCCCCCGGATGCTCAACATCACCGGGAGGCTGGCCGACGGCTGGCTGCCTACCAAGCTCGCCCCCGAGGTGTACGCCGATTCTCTGGCCACCATCCGCCAGGCCTCGGTGGAGGCCGGCCGGGGCGCCGATGCGGTCACACCCGGCTTGCTGGCCTATGTGCTGGCCGCCCCTGACGAGGCCACCCTGCGGCGCATGCAGGAGGCCCCGCTGCTGCGGGCCATCATGGTGATGCTGCCCCCGCAGATCTTCCGTGAGCTGGGGGTGGAGCCCCCCGAGGGCTTCCACGACCTGATCCCCGCGTCGGTGCCCCGGGAGCAGGCCGAGGCCATCATCGACGGCATCCCGCCCAAAGTGGTGGACTACTACTGCTTCTGCGGCACTCCCGAGCAGATCGCCGAGGAAGTCCGCACCTACTACGACGCCGGACTGCGCCATCTGATCATGTGGAACGTCACCGCCTTCGGCGACCCCGAGTTGGCCGGCTGGTCGTTCCGAGCGATGCGCGAAGTCAAGGACATACTGAGGACTGGATGATGGTCGCAGAAGAATCGAACAGAAGCCCGCTTGCGGTGGTGAAGGACTATTTCGTCGCACTCAATGGCGAAGACTGGGACCTGATGGCCTCGGTGCTGCACCCCGAGCTCGACCTGATCCCCTCCGGGTCGCGCCCCCGCATCGGCTCAGATAAAGCCATCGCCATGTTCAAGAAGATCTTCGACCGGTTCCCGGCCCACCAAGACAGCCCCACCCGGTTCCTTGCAGCCGGCAACACCGTGGTGGTGGAGATCACCTTCAACGGGGCAACCCAAGACGGACAAGAGGTGACGTTCGACGCAGTGGACATCTTCGACGTCGACAACGGCCGCATCAGCCGCTTGTCCCAGTGGTTCGACACCGCTGCCCTGGCTGCTGCGTTGCAGGGCCAATAGCGGTTTCGCTACCCCGCTGACGTGGCTTCAGTAGTCGTCGTCGGATCGGGAGCCGCCGGGTTGACTGCGGCGGTGGCCGCGGCACAGGCAGGGGCCGAGGTATCCGTGGTGGAGCGGGCCTCAGTTTTAGGCGGCACTACCGCTTTGTCGGGGGGACTGGCCTGGATGCCTGCCAACCGGCTCATGGCCGTGGAAGGGGTGGGCGACTCCCCTGTCGAAGCTCGCCGATACTTGCACGCTCTGCGGCTGGGCGATGTGGACGACGAACTCGTGGACTACTTCGCCGATCAAGCGCCGGTGGTGGCCGATTGGCTGGAGTCAGCCACTGGATTGTCGTGGCAGACCGTCCCCTACCCCGACTATCACCCCGAGCTGCCTGGCGGGAAGCCAGGCCATCGTCCCCTAGAACCCCACCCCCGTGAGGTGTCGCCAGAACTCGACCAGCGAATCCGGACTGCTCCCAATGTGACCGCGCCCATCACCTACCGGGAGCTGGCCACCGGAAACATCGACTGGGAAGAGGTGGCCGACCGGTCCCGCCGCGGCGTGATCACCATGGGCCGGTCGATGATCGCCTCCCTGGCGGAGGCTGCTGAGGCTGCCGGAGCGGTAATCCTCACCGGCATAGGCGTGGACGGGTTGGCTCAGTCGGGCGGCACGGTAAACGGGGTGCGGGTCGGCACTGACGTGCTCACCGGTCAGGTGATCTTGGCCTCCGGCGGCTTCGAACGGGATCCCGCCCTGGTGCAGGCGTTCCTACGGGGGCCGATGACCGGCCCGGTGGGTGCTCCCGGCATGAACGGCACTGCGCTGCGCCTCGCGATGGCCGCCGGGGCTGAGCTGGGCAACATGGCCGAGGCGTGGTGGTGTCCGGCCATGACCGTCCCGGGCGAAACCATCGACGGCGAGACCTTCCACCGGCTGGTGCTCACCGAGCGGGCCCGGCCCGGATCGCTGATGGTGGACTCTCGGGGGCGGCGCTTCACAAACGAGGCCCGCAACTACAACGACGTGGGCCGCGCTATGCAGGCCTTCGACCCCACCGGATTCCAGTACCCGGCGGCGACCGCCTGGCTGGTATTCGACGCCAGCTACCGCCGCCGCTACCACTTGGGGCCGCTCCGCCGAGATAACCCCGATCCTGAGTGGCTGTACCAGGCCGGCAGCCTTGCCGAATTGGCGACCGTCATCGACGTAGATGGCGATGAACTCTCCGCCTCGGTAGCCCGCTTCAATAAGTTGGCCACCTCCGGAGACGATCCCGACTTCGGCCGAGGCGGCTCGATCTACGACCGCTTCGTCGGCGACCCGTCGGCTCCCCACCCCACGCTCGGCCCGGTGGACGAGCCACCGTTCTACGCGGTGCGCCTACACCCCGGCTGTCTAGGCACCAAGGGCGGCCCCCGAACCGACATACACGGCCAAGTCCGCCATCAAGGCGGCGGCCTCATCGATGGCCTATTCGCGGTGGGCAACGCCGCCGCCAGCCCCCTTGGAGCGGCCTACCCCGGCGCAGGCGGCACCATCGGGCCAATGCTGGTTGCCGCCCACGCCGCTGGGCGCGCGGCGGCCAGCTGACCAGGAATCTTCCCCTCTTCGGGAACCAGAGTCCCCCACGCATCGTCAGAAACCCCCAAGAGGATGCCGCGGGTATCCAAGGCGCAAGGGGGAAAGATGGCATCGGGCACTGAGTCAAAGAGGACAATCGCACTTTCATACAGGGTGGTGGTCGCTTTGGCAGCGTTCCTAGGTGTTCTGGCTTTGTCATGCAGCAGCGATAGCGGTTCTGACGGCGTCTCGCGGGGAATCTCAGAACCCCCAGTGCCGACACAAGGCAGACTGGTCCAAGATTCACATGGCTCATCGTCAGCAACAGAGTCTCCGAGCGCGCCTGAATCCGGCGCTACCGACACTGTTCCCGACTCTCCTGATGGCACGTCTGATGGACCGTCGGGTGATGGTCCCGGAGTCGTCCCGGTAACTCCGGCTCAGGGTTCCGACAGGGATGACGATGGCACCACAGTCGATCTCAGTGGCCCAAGAGATGAACCGGCTGATTACGAAAGGCCCGCTGAGGAGATGGCAGCAGAGCCAATGGCA
This sequence comes from Acidimicrobiia bacterium, assembly GCA_022822265.1. Taxonomy (GTDB): domain Bacteria; phylum Actinomycetota; class Acidimicrobiia; order Acidimicrobiales; family Bin134; genus Poriferisocius. The sequence goes on from JAJECA010000062.1 coordinate 4,913, forward strand.
GATTCCGCTCCGGCCAGCGGCCGCGCCCAGTCAGCCTCCCCACAACCTGTCGAAGAGGCCGCGTCAGAGATCGCCTTCCCGCGTCGGCCCTGTAGGAGATGCGAACCGAACAACTTCCAGGACTACGGCGTCAATCCCTTCGTCAATGCCTGGGATGACTCGCTTTCCACCTTCGCCCTTGATGTCGACACTGCCTCCTACACGGTGACCCGCAATTTCTTGGAGAGCGGCCAGCTGCCTCCCATCGAAGCCGTTCGCACTGAGGAATTCGTCAACTATTTCAACGGCGGATACGAAGCGGTTCGAGACGAGTTCACCGTCACCCTCGAGGCGGCCCCCTCGCCGTTTGCCGACGCAGACCATGTTGTCCTGCGGGTGGGCGTTCAGGCGCCGCGAGAGCTGTCGCAGGCGGCCAGCCCCGACAGCGTGGTGCTGGTGATGGACCGCTCTGGCTCCATGGACGAGCCCACCGGATACGGATCTGAGTCGATGCGAAGGATCACGCTCGCCCACCGGGCGGTGGAATTGCTGATATCGGGGTTGCCCCGCGAGACCCGGGTGGGCGTCGTCGCCTACGAGAGTCGATCGGCAACCGTGCTGGAGCCAATGGAGCTAGACGGCAACGCCAAGTGGATCATGGACAAGATCCGCGCCGAAGTGACCCCTGGCGGCTCCACCAACGCCGAATCAGGATTGATCAGGGGATACGACATGGCCCTGGACGAAGCGGATGCCGGGCGCCAAGTGCTCGTGCTGCTGTTGTCCGACGGGGTGGCCAACGTGGGGGCCACCCGCACCGACGAAATCCTGGAGTCGATCGGCGAGCGGGCCGACATCGGCCTGTCCACCATCGGGGTGGGCCTCGGACCGTTCAACGACGAGCTCATGGAGCAACTGGCCAACCAAGCCGACGGCACCTACCACTACATCGACACTCCGTCTGAGGCCGTGCGAGTGTTCGTCGACGACCTCGACGGGCTGTTGGCCTACGCCGCCCGCGACGCCAAGGTCCAAGTGGAGTTCAACTCCGACGTGGTCCGCTCCTACCGACTGCTGGGCTACGAGAACCGCGACATCGAGGACGAGGCGTTCCGCGACGACACCCAGGACGCCGGGGAGCTAGGCATCGGACACAGCTCCACGGCGCTGTACGAGCTGGAGTTGACCTCCAGGACGCGGGACGAGCGCAGCACAATTGCCACCGTCAGAATGCGCTACGAGCGGCCGGCAACCGGCACCATCGTCGAGTTGGTCACCCACCTGCCCCGCTCCGCGGTCGAACGGTCATTCGAATCAGCCAACCCCCGCTTCCGACTGGCCGCGGTGGCCGCCGAATTCGCCGAGATCCTGCGGTCCAGCCCTTACGCCCCCAGCCGGGTCTCCAGGGAGTTGCAACACCAAGCCGACGCGGTCGCCGACGATCTGCATCGCGATGCTGATGCCGCTGAGCTAGCGTCGCTGATCGACACCGCCCGCCGCCTGCTCCGCTAGCCAAGGAGACCCCTCTCCCGTGCCCACAGGCAACGATCAACCCCAAGCCGCCGCGCATGACCAGCGGGCAAAGGACGATTGGGACGCATTAGCCCACCATTACGACAGCCGCCATGGGGATGTGGGCAATGACTGGCACCGGAACCTGGTGCTGCCCACCACTCTCAACTTGCTGGGCGACATCCAGGGAAAACGAGGCATCGACCTCTGCTGCGGCAGCGGCGTCCTGGCCCGCCAACTCGTCGAACTTGGTGCCCAGGTCACCGGCGCCGACCGGTCGAAGACCTTCCTCTCCCTGGCCGAACAGTACGACGGCAGCGCCGATGTGGAGTGGCTCTGCTTCCCGCTAGCCGACATCGCCGAGCACGTCGAGCCCAACTCTTTCGATTTTGTGACGTGCACGATGGCGCTCATGGACATCCCCGCCAGCGAAGACCTCTTCTCTGCCATCGCCCACTGCCTGAAACCTCACGGAGTAGCAGTAGTGATCACGATGCACCCAGTGTTCAAGAACCCCAGCAACCTGCAATTCAGAGTCGAAGGAGAGTTGGCGAGCGGAGAACAACGAGAAGGAATCATCATCTCCCACTACCTCACCCCGTTGGCCCAAGAAGTCGAAGGAATGCCCGGTCAGCCCCAAAAGCAGCTCAACTTCCATCGGTCCATTTCCCACGAGCTGAATCTCGCCTTCGACGCAGGCCTGATAGTGGACGGTTTCACCGAAGTCACCAAGAGCGCCCTAGAAGAAACCCCCACCCGACACACCGACTTCTTCATCCCGCCCACCCTCGAAGACGAATTCCCCGTACTCCTAGGACTCCGCCTCAGACCATCACCCTGGTAAAGCACCCAGTCTCTTCCCATAGGACGGGAAGCGCTATCTCGAACCAACCGATGCCTAGGCTTGTTCCTGATGGGGCAGATCATTTTTGGCGACAACCTGCCGGTATTGCAGGGCTTGCCCGACGACAGCGTCGACCTCATCTACATTGATCCGCCGTTCAACACCGGCAAGCGCCAAGAGCGAGACCGGATCAAGACCGTTCACGACGAGGCCAATGGCGACCGGATCGGCTTCGCCGGCCGCCGCTACCAGACGATCCACCTAGGCAAGTCGGGCTATGAGGACGTCTTCGACGATTACATGGCGTTTCTCGCCCCCCGATTCGAAGAGGCCCATCGGGTGCTCGCCGCCACCGGCAGTTTCTTCCTGCACATCGACTACCGGGAAGTCCACTACTGCAAGGTGCTGCTCGACCAGATCTTCGGCCGAGACTCCTTCATGAACGAGATCATCTGGGCCTACGACTACGGGTCCCGTTCCAAGAAGAAGTGGTCGGCCAAACACGACAGCATCCTCTGGTACGCCAAAGACCCGTCCGACTACACGTTCTGCTACGAGGAGATGGACAGAATCCCTTACATGGCCCCGGGCCTGGTCGGCAAAGAAAAGGCCGCCCGAGGCAAGACCCCCACCGACGTCTGGTGGCACACCATCGTGAGCCCCAACGGCAAGGAGAAGACCGGCTACGCCACCCAGAAGCCCCTAGGCGTCCTCGAGCGCCTGGTGAAGGTTCACTCCAATCCCGGCGACCTCCTACTCGACTTCTTCGCCGGCAGCGGCACCCTCGGCGAAGCCGCCGCCAAACACAACCGCGACTACCTCTTAATCGACAACAACCCCGAAGCCATCCAAGTCATGATTCGTCGCCTCGCCCCTACCGACCCCGACCTCGTTGGCTGCGAGGTGTTGCTTGACAAGGCATAGGGCTGAACTCTTCACCTGACCGCGATGCCCAGAAAATGGTGGGTTGACAGTGCTCGGTAGCGATGTAGGCATCGTGCGGACCTGCATCGACGATCAGGGCAATGGCGCAACCTAGTTGGCCAAAATCTCTTCGATTCGCTCCGAGACATCACGGCGCCCACTCCGCCCAGCAGCGGCGGCACCAAGAGTTCTCTGGGCACCTAGATGCGCCTGAATGGCCTCACGAGTCAACTCGGAAATCGTGATGCCACGCCGCTCTGCCTCATGGCGAAGCCGGGCATCAGTCTCGTCAGAGAGCTTCACCGTGGTGCGCTTCACGCATGCCAACATACCAACACCTTGAGCACTCTCTTCACAGCAAGCTGTCGCCCTGCGGCTTTTGGTCTCGTGAAAGCAATCAGTTCGCCCCGATGCGGGGCAGGAGTGGTGCCGGGACTTCAGCGTCCTCTTGCTTGGCCACACGCCACCATGAGCCATCGATCATCGCTGAGCCGGGCTCGCTGGAATCCTCCGCGAGACAGACGCGAACACTTACCGACTCCCCCCTTTCTGGGATTTCCCTGAGACCCAGCTGGCGGGCGATCTCTCGATGGGCCTCGTACTGGCCGAGGATGATGATGCCCTCATTTCGTAGGTCGCTGCGAGCACCTCCGTTCCCACGGATTCGTTTCATGTAGTCGGCCTGCTGGGCGACAGTAGCTACGACTGTTCGACTGATACGTCGGCCTTGCACCTTCCTAAATAGCCGCCTGACCCTCTCGGCACCTGACCTGCCTGTCATTATGTGCGCTACGTCTTCGTCGGGGATGTTGAGAAGTACATTGGGAGGTAGCTCGCTCTCTCGAAATAGCCAGAGCACTGACGACATCATCCCGCTCCTGATGCGTACCTTCTGATCCCTATTCCGCCCTGGTCTCAGCACTTCATTTGAAGCACGCACTAGGCCCATTGACCACTTTGAATCAGCGTCATTTGCCCATAGGAGAAGACATAATTTGCCGCGTGCTTCTGGAGGGATCATCCAATCACCGACCTTCATCGAGTACTTGCAGTCCACTTCAACGCCAACGATTTTGTAGTCGAGATTCTCACTACCCGCGAATTGGAATTCGCGCTGCATGTTTATTTCAACCAGGGATCCGCAGTGGGTCTTCTCTGTCGGGTGGAGGTCGATCCATCTGTAGCGACCCGTGCGTTGGCCGTCGTAAAGCTGATCAAGCGTCTCTCGAAGGACACCCGCTACCCGATTCTTGATGTCGTGAATCCGTAAGAGGGCTAGGGCGACTTTGCAGAACTCACGATCAGCCTTCTGCCCCACAGGGCGCAGTTCTAACGGCCCGCCAGCGTGAGGTCAACCCCTCCTTAGTGCGTTCACCCGACCAGTTTGGCGAGATGTAGGGCGATGGCCTTGCCGAGAAGCGGGGGGACGGCGTTGCCGATTTGGCGGGCGATCTCGATTTTGGTGCCCTCGAAGATGAAGGTGTCCGGGAAGGTCTGGAGACGAGCCGCTTCACGGTGAGTGATCGGGCGGTCTTCGCTGGGGTGCAGGTAGCGGCCCTTCTCTGGCTTGTAGAACTCGGTGCGGATCGTGAAGCTAGGCCGGTCCCACCAAAGCCGGCCCATGACGTCGGTCGTGCCCGTTGGCTTGTTGGCCCAGCACGCAGGGGTCAGATCAGGTCGAGCCCGCTGGAGGTCGAATCGGTTGCCGCCTTCGGGAATCGCCTGGTACCGCTCCAGGGAGGATTGCAGTGGGTTTCGGCGGATGTGTAGGTCCTGAAACCCTTCCTTCATAACTGGCTGATCGGTTGTCGGCTTAGGCGGAAGGTCTTGAATGGCATCACGCACCGTCTGGACTGGCTCCTGGCCGATTGGGCCTTCTCCATGAGTAGGGGGCGGAGGCCAGGGAACCTCCTTGCCCCGGACAGCCACAAAGATGCCCCGGCGCCTGCTCTGCGGCACCCCGTAGTCAACCGCGTTCAGCACTCCGTAGCTGTAGCTGTACTCACGCAGCAGCGGGTGGGAAGAAAGCCTCCGGCACAACTCTCCGAATTCTGCTGATTTCTGGAATTCAGGGACGTTTTCGATGACAAAGCCCAACGGCTCTACTCGCTCCACCGCGGCCAGATAGTGCTCCCAGAGAGCGTTCAGCTGCGAGCGAGACTCGTCATCTCGGTCACGGCCGAGCGGGGAAAACCCCTGGCAGGGAGGCCCGCCGACGATCAGCTCCGCTTCTGGGTAGGTGATCGGGTCAAACCCTTCGATGTCGCCGTCGTACACACCGACACCGAAGTTGGACTTGTACGTCAGAGCGGCAGCGGGGTCATGCTCGACGGCGAAGACCGGCTCAAACCTCATGCCGTCGAGTTCATCGTTGGCTAGGTCGAACCCCAGCGATAGGCCACCTGCTCCCGCGAACAGGTCGATCGAGCGGATGATTCTGGACATCCCCGGTCCCTCGCTTCCTTGATGTAGACGGTAGTGCGATCCCAACTCACACTTATGTCATTATCAGGAGACGAGCGACACTTTGTGACTTTGCGGACACCAGTGCCTCCCGAAGCTGTTCAGTACAGGCCTTGTCGGGGGTGCTTGAGTTCAACTCGTCGCTCATGCTCCGATTGTGGCTAGGTAGTCGTCGGCTGGCTCTGACCCAACTGGGCTGTGAACCAATAGCGGTGAGCGGTTTCTTCCTGTTACAACTCTCTCTGTTCCAGTCCTTGCTGTGGGTCCTGTGCGTGTTCCTGCCCATGTCAGGTATAGGAAGTCGGTGGATCTAGTCATTGCGACATATAGCAGTCGGCGCTCTTCGTCGGGATTGCTGTCTGGGTACGGAATTATGCCCTGTTCGACGCCGACGACGATTGCGGCGCGAACAGTCAGACCTTTGGAGCTTGCCATGGTCATCAGTCGTACTGCCTGGGCTGCGCGCCCAGTACGGAGGTCTTTGCCTACTGGTTGGATCTGGCTGAGGAACCTACCTAGGCCCTCGCTGCGATCAACTTCCTCGTCTAGGTCCACTAGGAGGTCGTGGAAGCGATCTTCGCATCCGCCGAAGTCTCCGGCCCGTTCTGCCAGCCATGTTCCCCAACCGCTTTCTCCAAGGCCAGCCCCCGAGATGTCGACTTTGCCAATCAGTTCGAGAACGGGCCTGATCGCGGTTAGCACTTTGTTGCGAGACGCCGGGAGCAGGTCCGGGAACTCCTCTGCATATTCGGAGAGCAACTGTGCAGCGAAAGTGGCCGGGGCAGACAGCGCTCGGTCATAGAAGTGATCCCGGACTTTCGGGCCGATTCCACGGGTCAGTTCAAGGATTGTCCACCAAGCAAGGGAGTCGTTTCGGTCTACGAGGAGGCGTGCTACGGCCAGTAACCGCCGATTCGACGGTTCGCTTAGCATCTGCGACACCTCGTCAGGATTGATAACGGGGATTTCTAGTTTCTGGAGCTCTTGCTGCAGGGGCGTCGACCATGCGTTGTTGTGGTTGGTGCGGAACAGCACGGCGATGTCTTCGGGCGCAATCCCCTTGGAGCGCATCAACCAATCCACTAACCGAGCCACGCCTTGTGCCTCTGCAACCCCACTCTTGAACCTGAGATACCTTGCCTCTCCTGGGGGGCAATGAGAAGCCGGTTTCAGCTTGGGGCGCTCTGGTCGGCATTGAAGGCCCTCGATGACATGTCGCGCCCAGTCGAGGATCTTCGATCCGCAACGATGGCTGATCGACAGCGTGTAATCGGCTGCTCCGGGGTAGTCGTCCTCCACAAATCGCTGGATCCCCTTGGGATGTGCTCGCCTGAAAGAGTAAATCGACTGGTCGTCGTCTCCGACTGCGACCAAACAGCGTCCCCGCTTGCTGATCTGGTTGAGCAAGGAGATATCGCACAGGTTGAGATCCTGGTACTCGTCAACCACCATCACTTCCCAGCCGCCCAGACGCAGATCTGGGTGGTCTTCCAGTGCTTGCAGCAACCGATATGGCAATTCCGCCAGCAACGAATACCCGAAGACAAGCCGATGCCTCTCCCAGATTCCAGAAAACCGATTGCGGATCTCTTCCGGCAGGTTGGGATCGAAGGTCGGCTCAAGCGACTCCCAGTTGGACGCCATCTCAGCACGCGCCCGCTTGATGCTTTTGAGATCACAGCCGACAAGGTCCTTGAGGTGGACACGGACTAGCTCGTCCCACTCCCAGTCGTCGGCGATCCGAAGGGGTTCGGGGAGACCAGAAGCCTGTGGATTAGCCAAAATCGTGGAGATTGCAAACGAATGGATCGTGCTAGGACTCTCTAAAGCCTCGGGGTGCTCTGCCACCTTCTCCTTCAACTCATTCGTCGCAGCCCTGGTGAAGGTCAACAGCTTCCCTCTACCGGCACCATCGCCAGCCATCTCAAGCATCATCCGGATGACCGTCGCGCTCTTGCCTGTCCCTGGGCCCGCAAGAACACGGCCATTGCATGTGGCGTCATGCGCGATGATCGCGCGTTGCTCAGATGTCGGTGTCCAGCTCACATTCCTGTTATAGACCCCAAGGGCGACAGTTTTGCGCATCAACCGTGACGACCTCCGAACCTCTCCAGGTATTTCCCAATATCCGGGGAGGCCCGGATTCTGGTTCTAGCGACCGCACGACTCCTGCGAGCCATCTCCGAAACACGGTCGAGAACGACAGCACCTGGAGCCGATTGGACCAATAGTCGCTCAGCCGTCTACTTGGGCTAAGTGATTGTCGACAGGCAGAACGCCTAATCGATGTTCAGACATGAAGGCCCCCAGTTGCCCAAGAGTCTCCAAAAAGGGTCACACCCGATTGCAGCGGGCATATGCAGAACTCCAACAATCAGTTCTGCTACCCAGGCAACCTAACTCGTTCGCGCATCTGCTCGCGTATGGCGATGTTCGCTTCTAGACGCACCTCAAGGGTGACTGCCAGACCAAACCGTACTTCACCGGTGAGTGCCCCCGCCCCCGAACTACACGACACAGTCACTCCAAATTCGTCGCCATCGCTGAACACTGGTGCATCGGTGCCCTCGAGCAACTCATGCTGCACCGTACCGCGAGTAGCTGTGTCCTTGTGCACCTCGGCACGATCAACCTCGAGCAGAGAACGGCTCGCCCCGGGGATTTCCAGCCCCAGCCGAGCTTGACGGTATCGCTGGTGTCTCGGGTTGATCGGCGAAAACCATGCCAACGTCAATCGGAGTCGGCGCCAGTGTGTCGAAGACCGAAGCCCCTGCGGCAGTGGAATCTCGTAGAAAACTTGTTCATCGACGTCGAGGACGTCGGTGGCTATCAATGTCGCCCGATGTGGTGCATTCTCGAACAGCCAGAGCGGTGACACCTTCCCGTATCCTGCAAGGCGACTCATCTCCGCACGTCGAGTTGACCCATTCAGACCGGCGTCGGCCTCCCACTTCGTCGGTTTGCCCCAACTAGACGCATGCACAACAAGGGCCTTGGTCAGCACCGCTAGCGATGTATCAGGAATGGCCTCGTCGCCCCTGTCGACTTGCAGCATTTCCAGCCGGTCCAATATGTCCGAGGCGAATCGCGTGACGTGGCCCGTGGCCAGGCTTGTGCCTCGCCAGTACTCAGCGGCCACCGATGATCCGGCTGGCCCTGGTTGGGCAACGAGGATGCCGGGACCTATGGACACGTTATGGATTGGCTTGATTTCCCGTTTTGGTTGTCCTTGGTCAAATGACTCGGTGTATAGCTGGCGACCACCCGGGGCAAGCACTTCTGGCTTCACGGAACGACTGAAACCGCGACCGACAGCCGAGTACAGCGCCGGGGATCCAGCCTCAGCCGGTTCGATGCGATTTGCCTCTTTCACCACGGCGTCGCTTCGATCTGAGTTCAGAGCTCCTACTGTCAGAGAGTTGACCGACTCCGCGGGCGCGAGCAGTCGGCGATCGAGAAGGTCGTTGTTGATCGCGAGACGTAGGTCTGCGCTGAGACTCCCTGTCTGGGGTACATACTGGATCGACTGGGGGTGGTTTCCAGCAGACACAATGAACAGCAAGTCATATCGTTCAGCCAAGTAGTCCAACAGCCGCGCTAGCGGGCTTACCCGGCGAGCAAGCTGACGATCAGGGTCGCCGATGGAAAGGTTCACGATCTTCACCGTTGGTGCTGCAGGCGGATCGCCCTCCTTGCCTTCACACATTCGGACAATGGCGCGATGAATGACGTCGCAAATGAGTTCAGCCCTAGGGAAACGCTCTGGCGATTCGTCGTTGTCAGGCCATTCAAGAACAGGCCGCACATAAAGGGGCCGCCCCAGCACATCGCGTGCAGCAGAAAGGTCGCCGTGAATGATCACGGAGGCGATCGCAGTTCCATGGCGGCGATGCTCTACCTCGTAACGCTCTTCAAGACCATCAGGGTCATCAATCAGCAACCGGCCGCTGAGCAAGTCATGATTCGACATCGGAAGGCCATCAAGTAGTGCCACCCGTGGTGAGCCCGTGGGCATTTCCGCCTCGATCTTGACGGCAGGCGCTTCCCCATCCGAATCAAGCCTGCGAACCGACCCTTGTGCGCTCCGGTGCAGGTACATAACCTGTTTCGAAGCAACAAGGCCTGTTGGGTCTTCGGTAAAGAAAGACTGGATCTCCTTAACCGGAAGCTCAACCAGTAACGCGTGATAGTCGATGCCGTCAATCACGCACTCATGACGTACCTGTCCCCCTGAAGTCAAGACCTGTTCCCTCACGCGAGTGCTTGCGTCCAAGCGGGCCGCCGAGTCTCGCCTGTACCAGAGCTCGACCTCCAGAGACATCAATTCTACTCGTGCCCATTCGGCAGCCTGAACAGCATTGGCCAGAGTCTCTGTCAATCGGTCCTGCGGCCCCCAAGGTCGGACATCCTCGACTTGCTGAGTGAAGACTTTCTTCCATGGCCGCGGAAGCGGCTTGGACGGATCTGTTTTGAATTGGTTCCATAATGAAAGCAACTGAGCAACAGCCACAGCGTCGGTGAACACGAAGTAGACAGTTGACGCGAGAGTTGTCGAACCGGTTCGGGAGTATTCGTCAGCGTCCCTCCGCTTGCGGAGTTTGTGGAAGTCCTCATCTGGGACGCGCTCGTCTGCGTCTTCGAACAGGAACTCCAATCCCTCGATGTTCTCGACCTTCTCAAGAAACGCCTCGACGGACTGCGCCACCTCGATGACCACAACAAGTTCTGGCTCTTCAGAGCCAACCTCGCTCTCAACTCGCATGCGCTCTGCTTCGAACGCACTGCGGATCGCTGCCCAACCAGGATCCCTCGACTTGGCTTGGTCACGATGCTCCGGCGTGTGAAGCTTGTCACGCGGCGTGGAACGCGGGGGCGGGATTGGCTCTTTGCCTGCCGCCTCAAGCACCATCCACGGAGGTGTCAGCTCTTCTGGTTCCGCCACCGACCCAAACGCTCTTGTGCCGTCCGCTTGAGGTCGGCATCCGGGAGTCCAAGAACATAACTGCGGCGAATGTCCAGCAGCAGATTTTCGACCTCTGAATAGCTTGAACCGATCATCGTCTTGGCAATTGTATCGGGAGTTACACCAAATCCTTCGCTTCGGTTTGCCATGCGCTCAACGAATCGCCTGATCTGAGCCTGCGACGGCGCCGGTAAGTCGGCGTGTACTTGAAATCGCCGACCAGTAGCCCTGTCCAAAACTTCAGGATGATTGGATGCAGTGACCAGTAGAACATGGCTAGGAAGTCGATCTACCCCCAGCAGTAGCGAGGACACGACTCTCTTGAGTTCCCCGGTGTCGTGCCTATCCGCCCGTTCCTTGGCAATTGTGTCGAATTCATCGAAGAACAGGACGCACTCCCGAGTTCGCGCAAACTCGAACAGAGCTGCAAGCCGACTCGCTGTCTCACCCAAGTAGCTGCTGATCAGCGCCTCGTACGAGGCGACGTACATCGGCACCATCAATTCAGTGGCGATCGCTTCGGCAAGAGTGGTTTTGCCATTGCCTGGAGGACCGATCAACATCAGGCGGTGTCGAGGCTCAAGCCCATGTGTTCGCAACACGTCGCGGCGACGTTGTTCTTCGATCACCTCTGAGATAGACGTCGCTGTTTCAGGCAGTAACGACAAGTCGGCCAGTCTGCGGCGTGGAATCACCTCCAACAGGAGTCCGTCTTGTGTAACTGGAGGACTCTGATAGCGGTCAGTGGCCGATGCGCCGGTTGTGGAAATCAGCTCCTCGAGGCGATCGGCGACAAGGTGATGGTGCTTCTTGCGTTCTTCGGCAATCACCGATTCCACGACCATGAGAAATCGCTGACGATCACCTGAGCGTTCGGCCTCGACGAGGTTCAACAACAGATCTGAACGCGCCATCCGCTGCCTCCTCTCGAATATGACACTGCCCTAGTATGAATGCAGGGTGCGACAGATACGATTTCGCGCCTTCAAACCATGGTATCGATCTGCCGTCGCCGGACAAGAGATTAGTTCAGCGAGCCGTCAATGCGTCATCCTTCAGGAGCAGGAGCAAACCGTCCATGGCCCATTGCTCCCAAGTCTCGACAAATCTCTGTTGCGCCATGTGTCAGGGGTGCAACCGCTCAGTCCCCAACATGTTGAGCTACGTTCCCGCGGCTATCTGCCACGGGAGCCAACGGGTCGAGGCATTTGAGAAGCCCGCATGTGGACCATTAGGAGATCCTCAGGCACAAATCCCAATTGATCACATCTCACAAAACTCAGGGAGACTCAGCAGCTGTAGTGTCATGGCGGGATTTGAACCCGTGACCTGCGGGTTATGAACCTGAGTGACCAAACGGGATTGGAGCCCGGCTACCAGAGGTGAGTGCCGTGTGCAGATACTCTCGTGAGATGAACTGGGCGGGGTAGGGCCATTGGGATTGCGAGTGGGACTGGCGATTGTGGGCATTGTGGCCTTGGCTGTGCTCATGGTTGCTTGCGGGGGAACCGAGCAGTCGGTGTTGCCGTCGGAAACACCGCAGCCGACTCCTGCGGTGGCTACCAACACTCCAGTGCCCGCGACACCGACGCCAACCACCGGCACGCCGACACCGCTGGCATCGCCTTCTCTTCTCCCGACCGATGCGCCAACTGCTCCAACCCCATTGCCTCCGCCAGCAACTCTGACCCCGCCTGCGCAGCTAGAGGTATTTGTGGGCGGCACTGATGACATCACTTGGCAGGTGGTGGAGATATTGGGCTCAACCCCGTCGGCGGGGACTATGACCGCCCTCGGTCACCTGGTGGCCAACGCTCTTGTGCCTGATGAAGGCGAGGGGGCAGCGCAGATTTCAGTGGTCGAGGGGCCGGTCATCGGCGATCTAGGGGAGATCGCCTTGGATGCGGTGGGGTTAGCGGATGATTCGATTCTCGGTTATCGGCTGCGCATCTTCGCCCACCTGCCGGATGGCGAAGGCGGCTTTACCCTCAAGACCGTGGAGCGCACGCTGCTGTGCCGACGTGGGGTAAGCGGCGATCTCTGCCTTTGAAATCAGGAAGGCTTTGAAGGGAAGGGCGAAGGGCCAGATTTGGACCCCATCTGAGAACGCGCAATCGATGACCGTGCTGTAGTTATCCGCAAGTGGGCACTCACCAGGGTCGGCGTATCTCAATACGGGAACTGGAGACTTCATCTGAAGCAGTGAACAACGGCAAATCAAGATGTTCGGCGAGCACGAGGGCGGACCATGAGTCAAGAGCATCTACTGCTCCTACACCGGCCCGCGAGATGGTCTCTGCTACCAGAGTGCGAACCGGGAACCATTCGTGTACAGCAGATAGAGCAAGCCCGATCTCCACTTGGATCCTCTCCGGATTGCCCTCATGGCGAGCTGCTACAAAGCAACCAACGGTCATCGCCGACCAATCCAAAGCCAGGAACTCTGCGCCAACTGGCACCGTCCCATTCAGCACACCGGCCGCAGCCAACACTCCCCCTGCGTCGCAGACAACGCTACTGGGCATCTAGGTCGCGCAGTTGCTGGCGGATGGATTCGAACTCTGAACGGTCCATCGGCGGGTAATCGCCGGACAATTCAGCAGGTGACAGGCGTGACGCGATGCGAGTCAGCTCGTTTCGCAAGTACTGCTGCACTGAGAGCCCAGCTGCCGCCGCCTGTTCTCTCAGACGTTGGCCCACATCATCGTCGAGGTCTTTGATGTTCAGATCCATGGACAGATTCTACCATAATGGTAGAACTTTGCTACGATCCGCATCGCTACTTGACACTTTTCGGCGAAAAGTGATGGGGAGGTGTGCATTTTTCGTCCGTCGACATGGGGGTGCGCGAAGCTACGGGGATGAGCACTTGGGTTGATGTGACCACGTATGGCGATCTGGTGGTACGGGGGGCAGCGTTGTACGGGGATCAAGACGCGGTGGTGTTTCCGGACACGCGGCACAGCTTTGACTCGTTGGAGGAGGCGGCCCGGCGGTCGGCTCGGTCGCTGTTGGGGCTGGGGGTTCGGCCCCAAGACCGGGTGGGGATCCTCATGCCCAACTGCATGGACTTCATCGAGGTTATGTTCGGGGCCTCCCTCATCGGTGCCGTTCCTGTCCCCATCAACGCCCGCTTCAAGGGGCGAGAACTGGCCTACGTCACCGAGAACGCCGATCTGAAGGTGCTGGTGACCAGCGACATCATCGACCAGTTCACCGATTATGTGGTGATACTGCACGACTGCCTGCCCGGCTTGGCCGAGGCTTCTGACCCGGCCAATCTCGATCTCGACGTCGCCCCCGAACTCAAGGCAGTGGTGCTGTTGGGCAGCACCTCCCCCGCCGGGATGGTGGATCGAGGGGCATTCGAGGCACTCGCTGAGCAGGCCACCGACGACGAGGTGGAGTTGCTCCGCAGCCAGGTGGCCATCCGGGATGAGGCCCTGATGATCTACACCTCGGGCACCACGGCCGAGCCCAAGGGCTGTCCCCTGAACCACGAGTCGCTAGTGCGCACCGCCGTGACCGCCTGCCGGACCCGGTTCGAGCTGACCGACGTCGACGTGTTCTGGGATCCGCTGCCCCTGTTCCACATGAGCTCGATTCTTCCGCTCATCGGCTGCCTCGACGCCGGATCGTCCTACGTCACCATCACCCACTTCGACCCCGCCCAGGCCATCGCCCAGATGCGCGATGAGAAGGCCACCGTGTGCTTCTCCACCTTCCCGCCGGTCACCCAGGCCATGATCAACCACCCCGACTGGGACTCCGACGAGTTCCAGCGCATCCGGCTGGTGAACAACGTGGCACCCCCCGACGCCCTGAGGGCCATCCACGCCCTGCTCCCCTGGGCCCGCCACATGAACGCCTACGGCCTCACCGAGTGCGGCGGCGTAGTGGCCTTCTCCGGCCCCGAAGACCCACCGGAGACCTGGGCAGTGTCATCGGGCCGCCCGTTCCGGGGCATCGAGGTCAAGATCAAGGATCTCGAGACCAGAGAAACGCTCACCGAGCCCCACCAGGCAGGCGAGATCTGGGTGCGGGGCTACAACGTGTTTGAGGGCTACCACAAGGACCCGGAGAAGAACGCCGAGTGCTTCGACGAGGAGGGCTGGTTCTTCACCGGCGACATCGGCTCACTCGACCCCGACGGGCGCATCAGCTATCTGGGCCGCACCAAGGACATGCTCAAGGTGGGCGGCGAGAACGTGGCCGCGGTGGAGATCGAGAGCTACCTCCAAACCCAC
>JAJECA010000044.1 GCA_022822265.1 Acidimicrobiia bacterium
CGGCCCCCTGTGAGCCGACCCCGGGCTGCGCGCCCGCGGCAACGGCCAGACCCGCCGCCGCGCAGAAACCCGCGGCAATGACACCAAGCACACGTTTGACCACGCAAATATCGTGCGGTCACCGCACCCATGTCAAACAGCGCGGGAAAGAGGCTTCTACAGCACTTCGATGTCCTCGTTGAGGGTTTGCAGGTACTGGGTGTAGATAAATGCCCGAGCTCCCATACTTCCTACGGCCTCGTCGCCTAATGGCTAACCGGATTGCGTAGCCTTTGGTTAGTGATACATCCGACAATCGACGAAGTGCGGGCCGCTCCCAAGGTGTTGTTGCACGACCACTTGGATGGGGGGTTGCGACCGCAGACTGTGGTGGAGCTGGCCGCGGAGACCGGTTACGACAATCTGCCCACCACCGATGCCGATGATCTGGCCCGGTGGATGGTGCGGGGGGCCAGCCGGTTGGACCTCACCTTGTACTTGGAGACCTTTGCCCACACCGTGGGGGTCATCCAGACCCGCGACGCGTTGGAGCGGGTGGCAGCCGAGTGCGCCGAGGACTTGGACGACGACGGCGTGGTCTACGCAGAGGTCCGATTTGCACCCGAGCTTCACACCGAGGGCGGGCTCAGCCTGGACGAAGTGGTGGAGGCGGTGGTGACCGGTTTCGAGGCGGGCAGCGCCAGCCGGAACATCCGCATCGGCACGCTGCTCACCGCCATGCGCACCGCGGCCCGATCGCTGGAGATCGCCCAGTTGGCCATACGCCACCGCGATAAAGGCGTCGTCGGCTTCGACATCGCCGGGGCCGAGGCTGGCAACCCGCCCACCCGCCACCTGGACGCCTTCCATCTGATCCAGCGGGAGAACTTCCATTTCACCATCCACGCCGGGGAGGCCTACGGCCCGCCGTCCATCTGGGAGGCAGTGCAATACTGCGGCACCGAGCGGCTGGGCCACGGGGTCCGCATTGTGGACGACATCGAATTCGCCCCCGACGGCACCCCCACACTGGGTCGCCTAGCCGCATTCGTGCGAGACCGGCGCATCCCGTTGGAGCTGTGTCCCACGTCCAACGTCCACACCGGGGCGGCGCCGTCCATCGCCGAGCACCCCATCAAGGTGCTGAGCGACCTGCGGTTCCGGGTGACGGTCAACACCGACAACCGCCTGATGAGCGCCACCTCGATGACCCAAGAGGTGATGCAGCTTGTGGACGAGTTCGGCTTCGGCTGGGCCGACATCCAGTGGCTGACCATCAACGCCATGAAGAGCGCTTTCATACCGTTCGATGAGCGGTTGGAGATCATCAACAAGGTGGTCAAGCCGGCCTACGGCTCCCTGGCGCTGTGATCGCGGCCCCTATCGAAACCGTCGGCCTCGATGCCGACGACACCCTGTGGCACAACGAATCGATCTTCGCCGATTATGAGCAGCGGATGGCCGATCTGGTGGCCCGATACCTGCCCGATGTGGACTTCCATGAGCGGCTCATCGAGCTGGAGCGGCACAACGTGGCCATCTTCGGCTACGGGATCAAGGGGTTCGTGCTGTCGATGATCGAGACCGCCATCGAGGCCACCGAAGGACAGATCACCGCGGAGGAGATCCACACCATCGTGGGCTGGGCCAAGGAGATGCACGCCCACCCGGTGGAGCTGCTCGACGGTGTGGCCCAGACCATCGAGGAGTTGGAGCACCGCTACCGCCTGGTGCTCATCACCAAGGGCGACCTGTGGAACCAGGAGACCAAGATCGCCGCCTCCGGGCTGGCCGATCACTTCGACGCGGTGGAGATCGTGGCCGAGAAAGACCAGTCCACCTACACCCGGCTACTCGAGCGCCACGACATCGACATCGACCGATTCGTGATGGTGGGCAACTCGGTGCGCTCCGACATCGAGCCCGTGGTCGCCCTCGGCGGCCGCGGTGTCCACATCCCCTACCACCTCACTTGGGACCTGGAGCACGCCACCATCTCCCCCCACGAAAACTGGGTGGAACTCTCCGACATCCGCCAACTCCCCCCCTGGCTGGCCGACCAGTAGCGGCCTTAGGCGGAACGGTCGTCGAGGCGGTCGGTGCTGGGGTCGAAGGTGGGGAGTTGGTGTTGGACGACGCCTTGATGGGCGGCCAGCTCGTCGTACACCATGGCCTCCACTTCTTCCCAGGAGGTGGCCCGGGGCGGGTCCAACTCCCGGTTGTAGGGCTGGTCGAACACGATCACGGTCCGGCCCTCGGCTCGCAATGCCTCGACGTTGTGGGGGGCGTCTTCAATGTAGACATGGGCGTTTACTGCCGATTTGCCGCCCACGAAGCACAGATCCCTATAGGGGATCTTGGCCCTGTCCAGCCACTCTGCGGTGTCGCCCGCGGCGATGGCGTGGTCCCAGTTGGTGTAGAGCCGGTGGGTGATGATGCGAATCCACACCCCGGCCTCCGACAGTCGCCACAGCGCCTTCGAAGCACCAGGCATGGCCGGCATGTCGGCCAGCATCCGGTGCTCCGCCACCGCCCGGCGGTGGTAGTCCTCGAAGTCGCCTTCCCCGAAGCCCCACTCCTCGAAGCCCCAGCTGCACTCCAGGGTCAGAGACTGCTCGGGCACACCCTTCTCTTGGGCCACGATCTTGCGGAAGGCCAAGGTGTGCTCAGCGCACACCCCGTCGAGATCAACGCCGAGAACAAACGGTCCCGCGCTCATCTTCCCTTGGGGTGCCAGACGGTCTTGGTTTCGCAGAAGACGTCGATTAGATAGGGGCTCTGGGCGCTCTCATCAGCCCATTGCCGCTCGGCGGCCGATGCGCTCACCACCCTGGTGATGGTGGCCGCAGCTTGGCGGGCCGCGTCGGCAGCCAACTCGGCATCGCAGCCGGTGAGGTCTAGCGAATCGACCGCCACATGGCCGGCCAATGGGGAGACGAGCTCGTTGCGGTGACCGGTGAGGATGTTGACCACTCCGGAGGGGACGTCGCTCAGCGCCAGGGTCTCCGCCAAGGTGATGGCCACCAGCGGACAACGCTGCGAGGCCAGCACCACCGCGGTGTTGCCCGACACGATCACCGGGGCCAGCCGCGACACCAGCGGAAGAAGGGGCGGCTCGTCGGGGACCACGATCCCCACCACCCCCACCGGCTCGGGCACGCTCAGGTTGAAGTAGGGGCCGGCCACCGGGTTGGCCCCGCCCAAAACGGTGGAGAACTTGTCGGCCCAGCCCGCGTACCAAACCCAGCGATCGATGGCTGAGGCCGTCTCCTGGGCGGCGGCCTCGTGCGAGCACCCATCGCCCGCTCGAGCCACCTCGGCACTGAACTCGTCTCGGCGGGACTCCATCACCTCGGCCACCCGATACAGGACCTGGCCTCGGTTGTAGGCCGTGCGCCCGGCCCAGCCCGCTTGAGCCGACCGGGCCGCGGCCACCGCGTCCCGAACGTCTTTGCGCGACCCCTGAATCGCGTTGGCCAACAGCTCACCCCCCGCCCCGGCTACCGGATACGACCGACCCGACTCGGAGCGCTCGAAAGCCCCGCCGATGAACTGTTTGTAGGTCTTGTTGACCGCCAGTCGATCACTCATGGCACCAGCTCCACATAGGGCAGGAGACCGGCCCGGCCGCCCTCTCGGCCGTAGCCGCTCTCCCGGTAGCCGCCGAAGGGGCTGGCCGGGTCGAACCGGTTGAAGGTGTTGGCCCACACCACGCCGGCCTGCATCCGATCGGCCATCCACAAGATGCGCGACCCCTTCTCGGTCCAGATGCCGGCCGACAGCCCGTAGGGGGTGTTGTTGGCCTTGGCCACCGCCTCTTCGGCGGTGCGGAAGGTGAGCACCGACAGCACAGGCCCGAAAATCTCCTCCTGGGCGATGCGGTGGGCGGTGGACACGTTGGTGAACAGCGCCGGCGGGTGGAAGAACCCCCGCTCGGGGAGCACGCACTGCGGCGTGTACAGCTCGGCCCCCTCGGCCACCCCGGAGGCCACCAACTCGGAGATGCGGTCGAGCTGGGCTTGGGAATTGATGGCGCCGATGTCGGTGTTCTTGTCCAGCGGATCGCCCACCCGCAGAGTGTCCATGCGCCGCTGGAGCTTGCCCACCACGGTGTCGGCCACCGTCTCTTGCACCAAAAGGCGCGATCCGGCGCAGCACACTTGCCCGCCGTTGAAGTAGATGCCGTTGACGATGCCCTCGGTCACCTGATCGAGGGCGGCGTCCTCGAACACGATGTTGGCCGCCTTGCCCCCCAACTCCAGGGTGAGGCGCTTGCCGGTACCGGCCACCTCCGCACCGATGGCCCGACCCACCTCAGTGGAGCCGGTGAACGCCACCTTGTCCACCCCGGGGTGGGCCACCAGGGCGGCTCCCGCAGCGTCGTCGCCGGTGACGATGTTGACCACACCGGGGGGCAGCTCGGCGTCGCGCAGCACCTCGGCCAACAACAAAGCGGTCAGCGGGGTGGTGGGCGCCGGCTTGAGCACTACGGCATTCCCGCAGGCCAAAGCGGGGGCCAGCTTCCAGGCCGCCATGAGCAGGGGGAAGTTCCACGGGATGACCTGGGCCGCTACCCCCAGCGGCGCAGCCCGGCGTCCGCTGAAGGCGTAGTCGAGCTTGTCGGCCCAGCCGGCGTAGTAAAAGAAGTGGGCCGCGGCCAGCGGGATGTCGAGATCACGGGACTCCCGGATGGGCTTGCCTCCGTCCATGGTCTCCAGCACGGCGAATTCCCGGGCCCGCTCCTGGAGCAGCCGGGCCACCCGATACAGGTACTTGGCCCGCTCGGCGCCGGGCAGATCCCGCCAGCCTCCCTCCCAGGCCGCTCGGGCCGCGGCCACGGCCCGGTCGACATCGGCAGCGTCGGCCACGCTGACCTCGGCCAGAGCCTCCCCGGTGGCGGGGTTGATGGTGGGGACCAGCCGACCGGAGGCCGACTCCACCATCTCGCCTCCCACAAAGAGGCCGTACTGCGAGGCCAAGCGCACCGGAGCGGTCGACTCGGGGGCGGGCGCGTACTCCAGGCTGAAGTCGCCCGTGGGCGCCACTTCGTGACTAGCAGAAAAGCGGTCAGTCAACGCTGAAATCCTCCCGCCGCTGGTAGCGGCCGTCCAAGAGCTTGGCCCGCTGCATCAGCACGTCGTTGAGCAAGCTGGAGGCGCCCAAGCGAAACCGCTCCGGGGTCAGCCAACCCGAACCCAGCGTCTCGCCCACAATCACCAGGTAGTGCCAGGCCTGCTTGGCGGTGCGGATTCCCCCGGCCAGCTTGAGGCCCACGGCCCGCCCGGTTTGCTCGGCCATGTCCCTAATGGCCTCGGCCATACACAGGGCGACAGCCGGAGTGGCCGAGGTGCCGATCTTGCCGGTGGAGGTCTTGATGAAGTCGGCCCCGGCCACCATGGCCAGCATCGAGGACTGCCTGATCTGGTCGTAAGACCCCAGCTCGCCGGTCTCCAAGATCACCTTCAGGTGGGCCGACCCGCAGGCCTGCTTGGCGGCGGCGATCTCGTCGTAGGCCTTTTGGTACCGCCCGGACAGAAATGCCGATCGGTTCAGCACGATGTCCACCTCATCGGCGCCAGCGGCCACTGCCCAAGCGATCTCTGCCATACGGGCATCCAAGGGGGCCAATCCGGCGGGGAACCCCCCGGCCACGCTGGCCACCGCTACCGGGCTGTCGGCCAACGCCTCGGCGGCCACCGGAACCAACTCGGGATACACGCACACCGCGGCCACCGGGGGTACCGACCAGTCGGCGGCATCGGGATGGCGGGCCCGGGTACACAGGGCCTGAACCCGCTCAGGAGTGTCGGCCCCCTCCAGGGTGGTGAGGTCCATCACCCGGATGGCCAGGTCGAGCGCGTCCGCCTTGGACGACGTTTTGATCGACCGGGTACACAGCGACGCGGCCCGCTGCTCCAGCCCCACGGCGTCCACCGGGGTGATGCGCACGCCGGCCACCGCATCGGCGGGACCCGCCGAAGTCTCGACAGCGAGCAGATCAGTCACCCGACCAAGGATAGAGCGGTATTTCGACAACAGGTCATCCGTCGTCAATGCATAAGGTGAGGCTATGGAGGTTTCGGTTGTCGATCATCCCCTGGTCCAGGCCCGCCTTTCCGTTTTGCGCCAAGCCGACACTCCATCGCCGGAATTCCGACAAGCCTTGGAGGAGCTGAGCGGACTGTTGGTCTACGAGGCCCTGCGGGATCTTCCGGCAGCAGCCATCAGCGTGGACACACCGCTGGCCCGCACCTCCGGGGTGTGCATCGACAATCCCCCTCTGCTCGTGCCGGTGCTGCGGGCCGGACTGGGCATGCTGGATGCCGCCCGGAGGCTGCTGCCCGAGGCCACCGTGGGATTTCTGGGGGTCCGCCGCAACGAGGAGACATTCCAGCCCGAGCCCTATCTCAACACCGTGCCCGACAATCTGGGGGGCCAAGCGGTGCTGGTGCTAGAGCCGATGTTGGCCACCGGTGGATCGCTGGCCTATGTGTGCGGGCGGATGGCCGCCGCCGGGGCCGGGCAGATCACCGCGGTTTGCGTGCTGGCCGCCCCCGAAGGAGTGAAGGCACTGGAAGCTGCTGCTCCCGGCGTGCGACTGTTCACCGCGGCCGTTGACGAAGGCCTCAACGATCGGGCATACATCGTGCCCGGCTTGGGAGACGCGGGCGACCGCCAGTTCGGAGAGCTCTGAGACGTCCTGGCTGGTTCTAAATCAGCCGGGACCGCCCAAATCGGTGTCGTAGGCGCTGTACACCACGTCGACGGCGTGGTGGTTGAGCTGGTCCACCCGGTGGACGATGTCGGCCATCGACCGTTCCAGAGTGGAGTCGGGCTTCTGGGTGTGCAGACGATCGATCTGCTGTTGCACTGAGGCCTGAAGCTGAACCTGCTCGGAGCGAATCTTGTTCACCTGGGGCACCAGCCGAGGGGCCAGCTCGATGCAGTCGTCGAACAGCCCGAGGTCGCAATCCGAGCAGAATCCGGTAAGCGCCCGGCTGAGCTCTCCCAGCTGGTCTTCGAGGCGCTGCACCCAGGTGTCGGGATCGTCGGCGGGCATTCCCTCTGACAGCAGCCTTTGCAGGCCAATCCCTGCCCGGTTCAACTCAATGCGCCAGTCTGTGTTTTCCCCCATGGCGATCTCCTCGTCATCATGTGGGAACGACCACGCTGTCGCTCTTGCGTACAGCCTCAGCTTAGGCCCGTTCCGCCAAGCAGCGCCAGAGGACTTTGGCGAATTGTGGGTGAACGCCTAGCGGCGACTAGCGGGCCGAAGGACGCAGAATGTCGCCGGGGTGGGCGTCCACGCCGCCCTGATCCATCTCGCCGTCGCGGCGGATGGGGGTGCCGTTCACCAGCACGTGGGTGATACCGACGGAGGCATCGGCCGTTAGCCGCTCGGCGTTGGCCGGGAAGTCTCTAATCCGGCGCAATGGTCCCGGCGCCACGGTGTCGGGGTCGAACACCACCACATCGGCATACGCCCCTTCTCGCAGATAGCCCCGGTCGACCAGGTTGAAAAGGTCGGCTTGCACCCCAGAGAGCTTCCTCACTGCTTTTTCCATGGGCATGAGCTCGCGATCGCGCACCCAGTTACCCAAGAAATCGGTGGCCTGCGGAGCGTCGCAAAGCTGGCCCACGTGCGCTCCGGCGTCAGACAGGCCCAACGTGCAGCCGTCCTGCTGCAACAGCATGGCCACCCCGTCGGGATCGTCGTTGGCGATGATGCAACTGATCCGAGTGGCCAAATCGTCGGATACCGCGGTGTCCAAAAGCACGTCGAGGGGGCGCACCCCCAGCTCCTCGGCCACATCGGTAAGCCGCCGCCCCACCAGCTCCGGACGGGAATCCGTTTCGGCGATCTGGAATGTCTCCCACCGGGGAACCATGGCCTTTTGGTGCTTGAAGGCCTCCGCCGTCCGGTTGCGCCAATCCTCATCGTCGTAGGCCTTGAGCCGGGCGTCGTGGTCCTCGCTCATCAAGGCAGCAAACTCGGGGTTCACGTTGAGAGTGAACGGATCGGACATCACCATCTGGAAGGTGAGCGGGCGAGGAGTTACCTGGGGCCAAACCTCGATTCCCTTTTCCCACGCCTCCCGGTTCTTGGCCGCGCTCTTCTCGTGGTTCCCATTGGGGAAGGTCAGCAGGGCACCGTAGGTGAACGGCACGCCCACTTGGGGCTGCAACGCGTACATATCGTCGATGCCAACCTGCTCGCCCGGAGCTATCGACACCACGCCCCGGCGCTTTTGGCCGAGCACGCCGATGAGCGTCTCGAACTCTTCCCGGGTGGCGAACCGGCTGGGGATGGGCAGCCCGTCGGCCCCTCGGTGGGTCATGGCAAAGCTGGTGGCCAAACCGGCCGCCCCGGCGTCGATGGCCTCGGCCACCACCTCCACCATGCGGGCCACCTCTTCGTCGGTTGAGGCCCGCTCGTAGGCCTCGTCGCCCACCACGAACAGCCGCAAGGCGGTGTGGCCTATGTAGGCCCCGAAGTTGAGGGCGATGCCCCGGCGGGAAATGGAGTCCAGGTACTCGGGGAACGTCTCGAAGTCCCAGGGGATGCCCTCGGCCAGGCTGTCCACGTTCATGTCCTCAACGTTCTCCAGGGTGCGGGCGATGAGGTCCTGGTGGCGGGACAGGGTGGGAGCGATGGAAAAGCCGCAGTTGCCGGCGATCACCGAGGTCACCCCGTGGTAGCACGAGGGGGTGAGCGCCGGGTCCCAGAACACCTGGGCGTCGTAGTGGGTGTGGATGTCGATGAAGCCGGGGGCCACCACCTGGCCGCCGGCGTCCAACTCGACCTTGCCCGTCAGCCCCGATCCGATCTGGCTGATGCGATCCCCGGTGATGGCGACATCGGCCTCCCGCCCCGGCTCGCCCGAGCCGTCCACCACGATTCCACCACGGATGACGATGTCTGCACTCATGCGCCCAAGTCTCTCATGCCTATTTCGAACGCGCCTGTTCGAGCTCCCGAGTGCACCACCGCCCCCACGTCGATCACCCGGGGACCCTGGCGAACCACCCGCAATGAAGCGGCTTGACCGGGATACAGGCGACGGCTGCGCTCACCGTCGAAGGCCAAAAGACACGGTCTGTCCACTTCGACGGAGACGTCGAGTTCCAGATACTCGCTTCGGGCCAGGCCAACTGTGGCGAACCACCCCGGCGCCAGCGCGCCCCGCACCAGCCGGGTAGGACTACGGCTCGGGGGCATGAACTCCAGCACCACTCCCCGCTCCTCATCGGAAGTGCAGGGCAACACCGTGCCCGCCAAGCCGCTGAAGCCGATGGCGGCGGGGTCGGCGCGGGTCAATACGCCAACCATCATGGTCTCGGGGTCGAACAGTTCCAGAGAACCCACATAGGGGTCGTCCACTGCGATGGCATCGATGAGGGCCATGTCGGTTTCGGTGCCGGAGTCGCCACCGCGCACCTCAACCGCCACCACCTTGGCCCGGGCCGAATGGGCCAAAAGGTCCACTGCCCCGGTGGCGACCAACCCCGCGGCCACTCCGGCCACGGTGGGCTCCACATGGAGGGGAAAGGCGTTGTTGGTGCCAGTGGAGAGCGGAATCAGCGGCGCGTCGGGCCATCCCAGAGCCAGCGCCCGATTGGTGCCATCTCCCCCCAGGCTGACCACTGAGCCGCAACCCGCGTGGTGCATCGCCTGAGCGGCGTCCACCGAATCACGTTCGTCGTGGCGCAGGGGCAGGTCGAGAAAATCCAGCTTGAGGGGGAGTTGGAGGTTCTCGGTAGCTCGCCGGGTGATGGAGAACGGGTCGCGGGTCAGCACCACCTGCTCGGCTCCCGCCTCAGCCGCCCCGTGGATGATGCGACGCAGAATGCTGACCTTGTCCTCGATGGTGGACGCCCCCGCACTGGTAAGCAGGCGCCGGACATCGCTGCCCGAGCGCGGGTTCACCAGGATGCCGACAATGGACACTTCCCCATGTTGTCAGCATCAGTTGGACGAGTGGTCATTCGTGGTTTTCTGCTCACGACAGTGGCGTTCTTTTTTTGCTTTGGGGGCGCGTTGCCTATTGTTGTGGGCCACTGGTTCAGAGGAGGTGTCGCCATGCGCCGGGCACGAGTGTTGGTAATGGTGCTGATGTTGGCTGTGTTGGGCGCGGCCTGCGGCGGAGGAGGAGGAACGACCTCGGAGGAGCGCCCCCTCGGCGCGGACTCCGATGGACTGGTGACCGCCACCGTCGCGATCCCCGAGCCGACCCTTCCCCCCACCCCCACGCCCACATCCACGCCCGAGGCGTTCATCTACGTTGTGCGCGAGGGCGACACGCTGGGCAGCATCGCCGACGAGTTCGGCATCACCTGGCAGGAGATCGACGCCGTCAACGAGTTGGAGAATCCCAACGTCTTGAGCATCGGCCAGCAGATTGAGATTCCCCAAGACGCACCGGTGGTGCTCAACAGCGATGGCACCGTCCGCCCTGGCGAGCGCACCCACATCGTCGTGGCCGGGGACACGTTGCTGGACATCGCCCTCCAATACGGCAAGACCCTGGATGAGGTGCTCGAGGCCAACAACATCACCGCCGCCAACCTGATACAGGTTGGCCAAGAGCTCATCATTCCTCCCGACGAAGAAGAGCCCGCGCCCTAGCTCGGCACATTGCTCGAACCCTGGTTTGGGAACGGGTTGCGGATATCCACAATTTCGGGATACCGCGCTCCTAGTGTGGGATACATGGCCGTTCCGGCTCGCGCATGGCTTTTTGCGCCCAAGACAAGGCGCAAGGCCACCATGTGGTGTCCTCGTTGCGATGTCACCTGGTGGGGCACGGAGCGCGACACCTGCTGGTCGTGCCGGCAGCACACCGCAACCACCCCGGCCCCGACCGCCAACGTACGCGTGCTAACCGCCAGTACAGTTGGCGAGTCGTGAACGCCGGGCTAGTAATTCCTTCGGCCATAATCCTGGGCTGCCTTCTGCTTGCCGTGGTTGTGGCCTTGACAACCCGCAAGAAGAGGGCGCTGTGGGACATATTTCCTGGCCCCACACCCGATACGGGAGTCGAGAATCAATTCGGCAGACCCGAGTTGTTTGACGGTGGCGCCGAGTACTCCACGCCGGAGGGCGATTCAGAAAACGGCGCCTCCGTTGGCAGGCCTATGCTGGAGTTGGTCGGCGATCCCGCCGAGGAAGTCACCACAGTCGAAGACATCTCCTGGTCTGGCCAAGAACTCTTGGCCCAATGGCACCGGCGTCACGAGCAAACGGTGTCGGACTGGATAGAGAACCACCAGAAGGTGTTGAACGACATAAATGCTTCCGGGTTACAGATCGACATGGGACAACGCGACGAACTGCTGGCCGGCCACGATGAGTTGGCCCCGAAGATGCGAGAGGCAATCGCCAGCCACCCCTCACCGGTAATGCGTGCCGAACTGAGCGCCATGCACGTAGCCGGCGAGGCGGCCGTGTTCGCCGTGATCAAGAGCGACTACGAAACCGCTCGCCGCCAACACCTTGTCTATGTGCAATATCGGGATGAATGGATCGAGCGGCTCCGCCAATTCTCCCAGAGCCCCATGACCAGCCTTCGGTCGGTGATGAACACCGACGAGTTCGAGTTGGAGGAGATCCGCGCCGCCTTGGAATCCGCTCTGATTGAAACTGAAGAGCCCGAAGAGGCCGAGCCCGACTTCGAGGCCCCGATCATGGTGAGAGAAGACTCGGCCCTCATCCTGGATTCGTTAGACCGTTCCAATGCAGCCCTCGAAGCCGCCATCGGCACTCCCGACGACAGCATTGAAGACCTCGAGGGCGGCCGCATCCGCCGCCTCCTCCGCCGCCGCGGCGATCCTGAGAACGCCGAATAGACACAGGCGCCAAATAATCCAGACCTCTTTAGTCAGGTATTGCCCCAAGGGGATAGGCTGGGCAAGACTTCTTCGACCAAGCAGATCAGTGCAAGGAGCCAAAAATGGCCATTCAACTAGGCGATATCGCCCCCGATTTCACCGCTGAGACCACCGAGGGAACCATCTCCTTCCACGAGTGGAAGGGGGACTCCTGGGCGGTTCTGTTCTCCCACCCCAAAGACTTCACCCCGGTGTGCACCACCGAATTGGGCTACACCGCTCGGCTGGCCGAGCAGTTCGCCGCTCGCAACGTGAAGGTGATCGGCTTGTCGTGCGACACGGTCGAAGACCACATCGCATGGTCACAGGACATCGAGGACACTCAGGGCATTCGCCCCAACTTCCCGATGATCGGCGACGCCGACCGCTCAGTGGCCGACCTCTACGACATGATCCACCCCAACGCCAGCGACACCATGACAGTGCGCTCGGTGTTCGTGATCGGCCCCGACAACGCGGTGAAGCTCACCATCACCTACCCGGCCAGCACCGGGCGCAATTTCGACGAGGTGCTGCGGGTGATCGACTCGCTCCAGCTCACCGCTACCAAGAAGGTGGCCACCCCGGTGAACTGGCAGCACGGCGACGATGTGATCATCGTGCCCGCCCTCTCTAATGACGAGGCCGCGGAGCTGTTCCCCGACGGCTGGGACGAGCAAAAGCCCTACCTTCGTGTAGTCTCCCAGCCATAATTTCCATTATTCCCACCAAGGAAAGTCTGGCTAACGCCGAAGGGGTGCTTTTCCTATGAGCGACGCGTCCACGCTGGCCACCGACACCATGGCCGCCGCCCGTGCGGTGAGCGCGGTGAAGATATACGGGTCGGGCGAGACCGAGGTTCGAGCCCTCGACGGGGTGGACATCACCTTCGAGAAGGGCAAGTTCACCGCCATCATGGGCCCTTCGGGCTCGGGCAAGTCCACCCTCATGCACTGCATGGCCGCCCTCGACAACCTCACCGAAGGCCAGGCCTTCATCGGCGACACCGACCTGAGCACTCTCTCCGACAAAGAGCTCACCATGTTGCGCCGCGATCGGGTGGGATTCATCTTCCAGGCGTTCAACCTGGTCCCCACGCTGAACGCCATCGAGAACATCACCCTGCCGATGGATCTTGCCCGGCGCGAGCCCGACCAGGAATGGGTCGACAGTGTGATCGCTACGGTAGGACTTCAAGACCGATTGACCCATCGGCCCAACGAGCTTTCGGGCGGCCAGCAACAGCGGGTGGCGGTGTCGAGAGCGCTGGCCAGCCAACCGGAGATCATCTTCGCCGACGAGCCCACCGGCAACCTCGACTCCCGCTCGGGCAACGACGTTCTCAAGTTCATGCGCGAAGCGGTGGACGATCTGGGCCAAACCATCGTGATGGTCACCCACGACGCCAAGGCGGCATCTTTCGCCGATCGGACAGTGTTCTTGGCCGACGGCCTGCTCCAGGGCGAGATGCTCAACCCCACCGCCGATCAGATCCTCGACTACATGAAGATCCTGCAAGTGGGCCAGTTCGTCAAGGGCATACCAGAGGGGGCCACCATGGAAGAGGTCTTGGAATACATGAAGGACCTGGACGACTGAGTTTGGGCGCAGCCAGGTAGCCCGACCTCGAAGTTCATGTTCCGGTAATCGTCCAATGACTCTCCTGCGATACAGCCTCCGAAGCATCGCTGGCGTCAAGGTCCGGTTCGCGCTCACCACCCTTGCGGTAATCATCGGGGTGGCCCTCACCACCGGGGTGCTGATCTCCACCGACGGCCTTCGCGCCTCCCTGAACGACCTGTCGGGCCAGATTTACGAAAAGTACGACTTCACCGTTCGCGCCGCCTCCGATGTCGGCGACCGAAACGAGGGCGTGCCCCTAATCCCTGTATCGCTGAGCGAAGAGCTCATGTCGATCGACGGGGTAGAAGCGGTGGCGGGATTGGCGCAGGAATTCAACGTCGTGGCCATCGACGGCGAAGGCAACGCCTTGGACCCCGGCGTGGGACGACAAATCGGATACGGCTGGCCCGAAGTTGAGTCGCTGAGCACGGTCTATCCCTACGACGACGGCATCAGCCGTCGGCCTGTCGGGCCCGACGAATTCGCCATCGACCACTACACGGGTCGGGAGAACAACTTCGTCATTGGTCAGCGCTACAAGGTGGCCACCCCTGGCGGCACCGACGATTACGAGTTGGTCGGATACCTGTACTTCCTCGACCCTAAGACCCGGGTGGCGCTTCAGACCGTTTCGTGGGACATGCCCACCGCTCTTCAGCTCTTGCACGATGGCGGCGGCTACGACCACATCCACGGGAAGCTGTCACCAGGAGCAACTTACGAAGAGGTGGCCGCGGCCATAAGGGCCCGTGTGGGCCCCGATATCGAGGTGATCTCCCAGCAGGACAACATCGATGAGAGCAACGCGGAGTTTGCCGGAAACATCGACCGCATCCAAAACCTCTTGTTGGCTTTCGCGGTGATCGTTTTGATCATCTCGGCGTTCATCACTTACAACACATTCACCCTGGTCATGGGGCAGCGCATCAGAGAATTGGGCCTGCTGAGGGTGCTGGGCGCCGAGCGGCGCCAAGTCGCCCAAATCGTGGCGGTCGAAGCCTTGATAGTCGGAATCGTCGCCACGATCGCGGGGTTCGGACTCGGCATCTTGGTGGCTCTTGGCATTGCCGGCGCGCTCAGCAGCGCCGGTGCCCACCTTCCTGCTATCGACATCATCATCGGCGGGTGGACCGTTGCGGCTGCGGTGATAATCGGCATCGGCGTGACCATGGTCACCGCCATCTGGCCAGCCATGCGGGCCCGCCGGGTGACGCCCATGGTGGCACTGGCTGACGAGGCCGAGATCGATCCCTTCAATCGGTTGCGCGCCTTGGTCATTGGATCGGCAGCCGGCGGGGTGGGGCTGATACTGATGCTGGTTGGCCTGCTGGCCGGTCTTTCCACCTCCCAGCTCCTTCTTCCGCTCGGCTTGGGGGCGTTGTTGATGCTTCTGGGGGTCAACATCGCCACCCCGGGAATCGCCCGGTCGATGTCGCTGTTCTTAGGTTGGCCAGCCGACCGGATGTTCACCATCAACGGGCGGCTGGCTCGGCTCAACGCGGCCCGCAATCCACGACGCACCGCCACCACCGCTTCAGCGCTGATGATCGGCCTGGCCATGGTGTCACTGGTCACCGTGCTCGGGACGTCCTTCAAGCAGACCTTGACGAGCCAACTAGAGGGTTCGGTAGAGGCCGACTGGCTCGTTTGCGTCAACGAGTGCAACACAGACTTGAGCACGTTCAGCACTGCTGTGGGCGCGTTCAGCCAAGAGGCCACCCGGCAAATGTCGGAGATGCCCGAGTTGGAATCGGTGATGGCCTTCCGATTCCGCCCCGACGGAGCGCGCGCCCCCGATGGCGAACAGCGCCGCCTGACCGGCACTGACCTCGACTCGTTCTCCCTCCATGTCGACCCGGGTGTGGTGGCCGGAACCTTGGACGATGCCGGAACCGGCGATGTCCTCGTCCACAAGGACCTGGCCGATGATCTCGACATCGCCGTCGGAAACCAGCTGCTCCTTGAGTTCCCCGGCGAGCAGACGGCGACGTTTGATGTCGTCGCCCTCCACACCGAAGATTCTGTGGTTGGTCCGTTGGTGGTTGACTTCAGCGACTGGGACCAATTCATGGGCGGTACCCAGGACAACCTGGCCACGGCCATTACCGCTCCGGGGATTGACATGGGCCAGGCCCGGTCCAGCCTGGAATCAGAGCTCTCCGAATACCCCCAGGTGGTGGTCAAAGACCAGGCCGAATATCGAGAGGGCAGGGCCACCGAGATCAACACATTCCTGGTGATCATCAACGTGTTCTTGATCCTCGCCTTGCTCATTGCGGTGGTGGGCATCTCCAACACCATGGCCCTTTCGATTTTCGAGCGAACCCGGGAACTGGGGCTGGTGAGGGCCATCGGAATGGCCAAACGGCAAACCTGGGGGACGATCTTCTTGGAGAGCATCATCGTCGCCGTGTTCGGAGGACTGGTAGGTATCGCGACCGGAGTGGTGGCCGGTGCCATCGCGGCTGCCGCACTCCCCAGCAGCGTCATCTCCACCGTCAGCGTGCCGTGGCTCACGCTGGTGATCTACCTGGTGGTGTCGGCCGTGGCCGGAATGCTGGCTGCCTTCTTCCCGGCCCGCCGAGCCAACCGGCTCAATGTGTTGGAAGCCATCGCTCACCAGTAAGAATTCCGCCATAGGCCTCATCCGCTACGCCCTGAAGAGCATCGCCGGAACCCGCATCCGGTTCATGCTGACCACGCTGGCCGTCGTCGTGAGCGTGGGCTTCACCGTGGGCGTGCTGGTCACCACCTCCGGGCTTCGCTCCACGTTCGACAACCTCTCCGAAGACATCTTCGAAGGGGTTGACCTGTCGGTGCGCCCCGAGTTGGCGTTCGGTGACAGGGGCGAGAGCGGAACTCTGGTGAACCCCGAGCTCCTCGATGATGTGCGGTCGGTTGACGGCGTGGCCGCCGCAGTGGGGACGGTGGTGGAGTTCAACGTGATCCCCATCACCGCCGACGGCGAGGCGTTGGAACTGTTCGGGCCACCCCAAATCGGCATCGGCTGGCCCTCCGACGACTCCCTCGGTGCCTTGGAAGTGTGGCCCGACGGAGTGAGTCGAGTCCCCGCCGGACCCGACGAGTTCGCCTTGGATGCCGACACCGCCAACGAAAACGGCTTCGAGGTGGGCGAACGCTATCGGGTGTCTACTCCCGCCGGGACCGAATCGTTCACCCTGGTCGGGCTCTTCCGCTACGGCACTGGCGAGAACGCCACCGCGGGCGCGCAAATGACGGCGTGGGATATCGAGACCGCCCGCCAACTGCTGCACAACGGAGGGGGCTACGACAGCATCGACATACGGCTCGAGCCCAACACCTCGCCAGAGGCAGCATCGGCGGCTGTCGCCACAGTGCTCGACGACGGCCTGGAAGTGGTGGCCAACGAGGATCTGGTGGAGGAACAGGCCGACCTGTTTGACGAGTTCATCGGCTTCTTCGAGTACTTCATGCTGGGCTTCGCCGTGGTGATTTTGGTGGTGTCGGCCTTCATCATCTACAACACCTTCACCATCCTGGTGAGCCAGCGCACCCGGGAGCTGGGACTGCTGCGAGCCTTGGGGGCCAGTGGGCGTCAGGTCACTGCCATCGTCGTCGGCGAGGCCATCGCTGTCGGGGTAGTGGCCAGCGCCGCCGGGCTCGGATTGGGCGTGCTGATTTCTCTGGGCATCCGAGCCTTGATCTCCAGCTTTGGTGCGGGCTTGCCCGACGCCCCCATCGTTGTCGGCAGCAACTCGATTCTGGCTGCGATCTTGGTGGGGGTGGGGGTGACC
The DNA here is from genome assembly GCA_022822265.1 of Acidimicrobiia bacterium. Lineage (GTDB taxonomy): Bacteria > Actinomycetota > Acidimicrobiia > Acidimicrobiales > Bin134 > Poriferisocius. The sequence goes on from JAJECA010000044.1 coordinate 17,247, forward strand.
GCGGTGTCGGCCATCTGGCCCGCCCTGCGAGCCCGCCGGGTGACTCCGATGGCGGCGCTCACCGGCAACATGCCGCCCCGCTTGACTGCGGCCCGCCGGTCTTCGGGGTTGGAGAAGCTGCTCACCGCTTCCAGCGTGATCTTGGTGGCGTTCGGAATCGTCTGGGAGACGGCGCTCGTCATCATTGTCACCGCGCTGGCCGGCGCAGTGCTGGCCTTTGTTGGAGGACGCAACCTGCCCCATCCGGTAGGCCAAGCCCGGGTGCTGGTCTTGGGCTTGGCCATGCTCATTGTGGCCGTGGTGGGAGACTTCTCGACCAGCTCGCTTCTGGCCCTGCTGGGCATGAGCGCGCTGTTGGTGTTTGTGGGGATGAACCTGGTCAGCCCGGTATTTGCGGTGCCGGTGTCCAGGGTGCTGGGCTGGCTGCCAGCCAAGATCTCCGAAGTCAGCGGGCGACTGGCCCGACAGAACGCGGAGCGCAGCCCCCGGCGAACAGCCAACACCGCTTCGGCGCTCATGATCAGCCTGGCTCTGGTCTCCATGGTCTCGGTGCTGGGCCAGTCGTTCAAACAGACTCTCGAAGACACTTTGGACCGCTCCGTCAAGTCCGACTGGCTCATCTGCCCGGGAAACTGCGGTGATCCCACGGCAACGTTCAGCCCGCAAGCAACCCGGAGCATCGGCGAGCTCGATGAGGTTTCCTCCGTGCTGGCCTTCCGGTACAAGTTCGAGGGCATCCGCTCCCCGATTGACCAAGATGTCGACGAAGTTGGGGCTGTTGATTTGGACATCGTCCCCCTGCACTTCGACCTCGACGTGGCGGAGGGGAGCTTCGCCAATGCCGGTGCCGGTGATGTGGCCCTTCACACCGACCAGGCAGAGGACCTGTCGGTTGGCGTTGGCGATCCGGTGGTACTGGAGTTCCCCGACGGCCAGACGGCAACCTTTGAGGTGGCGGCCATCTTCGGCGACAACGCGGTCTTCGGCTCTTGGCTGATCGACACTGCCGATTGGGATCGCTATCTCTTCGACCAAGAGGACGCATTCATCTCCGCCCTCACCGCCCCGAGCTTTACCGCCGAGGAGGCCCGGGAAGTGCTCGAGGGGGTGACCCTGGCCTATCCGCAGCTCAACGTGCGGGATCAGATGGAATTCCAGGAGACCCAGGAGAGCCAGATCGACACGTTCTTGGGGGTGGTGAACGCCTTCTTGGCCATATCCCTGATCGTCGCCCTCATGGGGGTGGCCAACACGCTGGCCCTCTCGGTGTTCGAGCGGACCCGGGAGTTGGGATTGTTGCGAGCGGTGGGCATGTCACGGCGCCAGGCCCGGCGGATGATCCGCTGGGAGGGGGGCATCGTGGCTGTGTTCGGCGGGCTCATGGGCATCACCGTCGGGGTGCTGTTCGGCTGGGCCACGGTCGAGATCATCCCCGACAACTTCGTCTCGTCGTTCTCCATCCCGTGGGGCACGCTCTGGATCTACTTGGTGATCGTGGCTGTTGCCGGCCTGTTGGCCGCTTCGATACCCGCCCGCCGGGCCAGCCGCCTCAACGTGCTGGAAGCCATCTCCTACGAATAGTCGGCTAGCGGCCTTCAAAGCCCCGGTTACGCTGCGGGTGATGCAGGACACCGGAGAGTGGCAGGCGCTGAGCGCGCACCGAGAGGCTCTCGACGGCGTGCATCTGCGGGATCTGTTCGACGGCGATTCCAACCGGGGCGAGCGGCTTGTGGCCGAGGCCGACGGGTGGCTGCTCGACTTCTCCAAGAACCAGCTGACCGCTGAGACGGTGGAGCTGCTGGGCGCCCTGGCCGACCGGGCCGGGCTGCGGCACCGGATTGAGGCCATGTTCGATGGCGAGCCGGTGAACACCACCGAGAACCGCCCTGCCTGGCACACCGCCCTGCGCCAGCCCAGCCCGCCCCCTGAGGTCCGCGCCGAATTCGATCGCATGGCGGAATTCGCGGCCGAGGTCCGCAGCGGCCGCTGGCAGGCGGTGGTGAACATCGGTATCGGCGGATCGGACCTAGGACCGGCCATGGCCACCGCGGCGCTGGGCGCCTACGCCCAACCGGAACTGGACATGCGCTTCTTGTCCAACGTAGATGGCGCCCACTTCCGCGAGGTCACCCGAGGCTTGGACCCGGCCCGGACCCTGTTCATCGTGGTGTCCAAGACGTTCACCACCATCGAGACCCTGGCCAACGCCCGTACCGCCCGGGCCTGGATCGCTGATGCGGTGGGTGACGAAAGCGCCGGTAGCCACTTCGCCGCCGTCACCGCCAACCCCGATAAGGCCCAAGACTTCGGCATAGACGCCAATGCCGTCTTCGCCATGTGGGACTGGGTGGGCGGGCGTTACTCGCTGGCCTCAGCGGTGGGGCTGAGCCTCATGGCCGCCGTCGGCCCCGACGCCTTCAACGAGATGCTGGCCGGGATGCACCACATCGACGAGCACTTCCGCACCGCCCCATGGGCCGAGAACTTGCCCGCCCTGCTGGGGCTCATTGGTATCTGGAACCGCAACTTCTGGGGCTGGCCCACCTACGCCGTGCTCCCCTACTCACAGGAATTGACCCTCTTCCCGGTCTACATCCAACAGCTCGACATGGAGAGCAGCGGCAAGTCGGTCCGGGCTGACGGCACCCCAGCGGGCACCGCCACCGGCCCGGTGGTGTGGGGCCAACCGGGCACCAACGGCCAGCACGCCTTCCACCAACTGCTGCACCAGGGCACCGACATCGTCCCGGTGGAGTTCATCGGCTTCTGTCGCCCCAACCACTCCCATGTCGAGCACCACGACCTGCTCATGGCCAACCTGTTCGCCCAAGCCGAGGCCTTGGCCTTCGGCGCCCCCGACTCTGGCGACCCCCACCGCCGCTTCCCTGGCAACCGGCCCAGCACCGTCCTCCTCGCCGATCAGCTCACCCCCCGCTCACTGGGCCAACTGGTGACCCTCTACGAGCACAAAGTGTTCACCCAAGCCACCGTGTGGGGCATCAACCCCTTCGACCAGTGGGGGGTCGAACTCGGCAAGACCCTGGCCACCAACATCACCGCCGAGCTCACCGGTGCGACCGGCCCCAACCCCACCCACGACTCCTCCACCCAATCCCTCATCAACCGCTACGTCGGCCGTCGGCGGTCTGTGGCAAGATAGGGACGACAACCACGCGGGAGCTCGAGGATCGTCGGGCTGAGAGGGTGTCCGCTGGCACCGACCGCTGAACCTGATCCGGATAACGCCGGCGAAGGGAGATGATGATGAGCGAGAGCACCAACGGCAACGCGCCGAACCAGGAAGGCTTCCCACCTAGCGAAAAGCCTGCTCGGGAGAAGGTGTATGTGACCGGGGCCCGGCCCGATGTGCGGGTGCCGTTCACCCAGGTGAACCTGACCGAGCCGGAGCCGCCGTTCTTGCTGTACGACACCAGCGGGCCCGGCTCCAACCCCAACGTGGGCTTGCCGCCCCTGCGCCTGGATTGGATCACCGAGCGGGACGACACCACCGAAATCACGGGCCGCATGGCCGATCTGCGCGACGACGGCCGCCGGGCGGTGCGCACCGGACAAGCCTCCGACCCGTTCTTGGGCGAGCGGCGCCCGGTGCTGCGGGCCAAGGGCGCGGCGGTCACCCAGATGGCCTACGCCCGTCGGGGGGAGATCACCCCGGAGATGGAGTTCATCGCCACCCGCGAGCGTCTCGATGCCGAGCTGGTGCGCTCCGAGGTGGCCCGCGGCCGGGCCATCATCCCGGCCAACGTGAACCACCCCGAGTCGGAGCCGATGATCATCGGCCGCAAGTTCCTCACCAAGGTCAACGCCAACATCGGCAATTCGGCGGTCACATCGTCGATTGCCGAAGAGGTGGAGAAGATGACCTGGGCCACCCGCTGGGGGGCCGACACGGTGATGGACCTGTCCACCGGCGCCGACATCCACACCACCCGGGAGTGGATCATCCGCAACTCGCCGGTGCCCATTGGCACCGTGCCCATCTACCAGGCATTGGAGAAGACCAACGGTCAGCCCGAGGAGCTCACCTGGGAGATCTACCGCGACACGGTGATCGAACAGGCCGAGCAGGGGGTGGACTACATGACCGTCCACGCCGGGGTGCTGTTGCGCTATGTGCCGCTCACCGCCGAGCGCACCACTGGAATCGTGAGCCGGGGCGGCTCCATTCTGGCCGCCTGGTGCCTGGCCCACCACCAGGAGAACTTCCTCTACACCCACTACGACGAGCTGTGCGAGATTTTCGCGGCCTACGACGTGGCCTTCTCGCTGGGCGACGGGCTGCGGCCGGGGTCGATTGCCGACGCCAACGACGCCGCTCAGATGGCCGAGCTGAAGACCCTGGGCGAGCTGACCGGACGGGCCTGGGCCCATGACGTGCAGGTGATGATCGAGGGGCCGGGCCACGTGCCGTTGGACAAGATCAAGGAGAACGTGATCTTGGAGCAGGAGTGGTGCCAAGACGCCCCCTTCTACACTCTGGGCCCGCTCACCACCGACGTGGCGCCGGGCTACGACCACATCACCTCGGCCATCGGGGCGGCCAACATCGGGTGGTACGGCACCGCCATGCTCTGTTACGTGACCCCCAAAGAGCACCTTGGGCTGCCCAACCGGGCCGACGTGAAGGACGGCGTCATCGCCTACAAGATCGCCGCCCACGCCGCTGATGTGGCCAAAGGCCATCCGGGGGCCCAAGAGTGGGACAACGCCCTCTCCAAGGCCCGATTCGAGTTCCGCTGGGCCGACCAGTTCAACCTGTCGCTCGATCCCGAGACGGCGCTGAAGTACCACGACGAGACCCTCCCGGCCGAGCCGGCCAAGACCGCCCACTTCTGCTCTATGTGCGGACCCAAGTTCTGCTCCATGAAGATCACCCAGGACGTGCGGGACTACGCCGCCCGCCAGGGGGTGGACGAGTCGATGGCCATCGAGCTGGGCATGAAGTCGAAGGCCGACGAGTTCCGGGACCAAGGCGCCGAGATCTACTCGGCCGGTTCGTGACGCTGCATGTTCCCAAGCTGCACGTCATCGCCGACGGCGCGTCATTGGCCGATGCGGCCCTTCGAGGCGGAGCGCCCGCAGTGCAGGTGCGGATCAAGGAGGCCAGCGACGCCGCCGTATTGGCCGAGTGCCAGCGCATTGTGGCCGCGGCCCACAGATCCCAGGCCGTGGTGATCGTGAACGACCGGGCCGACATTGCCCTGGCGGTTGGGGCCGACGGCGTTCATGGCGGCGCCGACGACCTGCCGGTTGCGGCGATGCGGCGAGTGCTCGGGCCCGAGGCGCTGGTGGGAGGCACGGCCCGAGACCCCGAGACCGCCCGCCGCCACCAGACCGACGGCGCCTCCTACGTGGGGGTCGGGCCGGTGTATGCCACCGCCACCAAAGACGGGCTGCCCAGCCCGCTGGGGCCAGCTGGGGTGGAGAGGGTGGCTGCCGCGGTGGACATACCGGTGATCGCCATTGCCGGAATCACCACCGCACGAATACCGGAGCTGTTGGACGCCGGCGCCCACGGGGTGGCGGTGATCGGTGCGGTAGCCGACGCGGCCGACCCGGCCGCGGCCACCGCTGAGCTGTTGGAGGCCCTCGGTGGGTGACGTGTCTCCAAACCCCGACGTCATCATCGTGGGCGGCGGAATCATCGGCTTGTCGACCGCATGGCAGCTCCTTCAGGAAGGCACTGAGGCAGTGGTGCTCGACCCTGCGCCGGGCACCGGGGCGAGCCACGCAGCGGCGGGGATGCTGGCGCCCATCCACGAGGCCTACTGGGGCGAGAGCCATATCCTCCGGCTGAATCTGGCTGCCAGCCAGGCGTGGCCGGCGTTCGCCGACTCTCTAGGGGTCGACGCCGTGGACTACCGCCGCAACGGGATGCTGATGGCTGCCTACGACGCCGACGACAAGGCGCTGCTCGACAACTTGGGCGATCTTCACGAGCAGGAGGGCCTGCCGGTGGAACGGCTGCGCAGCCGGGAATGCCGAGCCCGGGAGCCGCTGCTCGCCCCCGGTGTGCGGGGCGGGGTGTACTCCCCACTCGACCACCAGGTGAACCCCCGCCGGGTGGTGGCCGAGCTGTTGAGCCGGGTGCCCGCCATTGCGGCCTCGGCCACCGAGGTGAGCCGGAACCGGGTGGTGGCCGACGACGGCCGGGTGATGACCTGCCAACAGGTGGTTGTGGCCGCCGGGGCGTGGACCGGCCGACTGCTGGGAGTGCCCATCCGCCCCATCAAAGGGCAGATCCTGCGCCTGAGCGGCCCCGAAGGGTTGTTGCGGCTGCCGGTTCGGGGGGTGGTGCGGGGGTCGAGCGTTTACGCCGTGCCCCGCAGCGACGGCGAAATCGTGGTGGGCGCCACCCAAGAAGAACAGGGCTTTGACACCCGGGTTACCGCGGGCGGCGTCTACGAGCTGCTCCGCGACGTGCTGGCCCTGCTGCCGGGGCTCAGCGAGATCGACCTGGTGGAGACATGGGCCGGCCTGCGCCCCGGCGCACCCGACAACGCCCCCATCATCGGCACCGGCGACGACCGCATCGTGTACGCCACCGGCCACTACCGCAACGGCATCCTCACCGCGCCCGTCACCGCGGCTGCGGTAGCTGCGGTGGTGCATGGCCACGAGCCGCCGGTAGACCTGGCGCCATTCAGTCCGAACCGGTTCGACGCCAAACCAGGGGACCACACCCCCGACCCCGAGCACCTCAGCGAGGTGCCAGCATGATCGTGATCGTCAACGGCGAGACCCGCGACGTACCGGCCGATTGCACGGTTGGAACGCTGGCGCCCAACCAGCGAGGGGTGGCGGTGGCGGTCAACCGCGAGATCGTCCCCCGCAGCCGGTGGGGTGAGGCTCACCTGGCTGAGGGCGACCGAATCGAAATCCTCGAAGCGGCCAAGGGGGGATAAGTGGGCAACCCGGGCAAACCCTCAGACGGTGGGTCGTAGTGGGCGACCCGTGGGCCGTGGCCGAGCGCAGCTTCACCAGCCGGCTGATCACCGGTACCGGAGGCGCCCCCAACCTGGCCGTGCTGGAGCGAGCATTGGTGGCATCGGAGTGCGAGCTGGTCACGGTGGCCCTGCGGCGGGTGTCGCCTGAGGCCACCGGCTCGGTGCTGGACGTGATCGATCGCCTGGGCCTGGACGTGCTGCCCAACACCGCCGGATGCCACACCGCGGCCGACGCCGTGCTCACCGCCAAACTGGCCCAGGAGGCGTTCGAAACCGACTGGGTGAAGCTGGAGGTGATCGCCGACGACATCACCCTCCTGCCCGAGGCAATTGAGCTGGTGGAAGCAGCCGAAACGCTGGTTGACGACGGTTTCACCGTGTTGGCCTACACCAACGACGACCCGGTGCTGGCCCGCCGCCTGGAGGATCTGGGCTGCGCCTCGGTCATGCCTCTGGGGGCGCCCATCGGGTCGGGGCTGGGCATCCGTAATCCCCACAACATCGAGATGATCGTGGAGCAGTCATCGGTGCCGGTGGTACTAGACGCGGGAATCGGCACCGCCTCCGACGCCGCGTTGGCCATGGAGCTGGGCTGCGATGCGGTCATGGTGGCTTCGGCCATCACCCGGGCCCGAGACCCCGAGCAGATGGCCACTGCCATAAGGTTGGCCACCGATGCCGGGCGGAGGGCCCGATTGGCCGGGAGGATTCCCAAGCGCTATCTGGCCGAAGCCTCGACCTCCCCCCAAGGTCGTGCCGAGTTCTGACCACCGCCGGCCGTTTAGCCCGAAGCGGGCGCTGGCCTCTGAGGTGCTCGTGCTCTCCGACGTGGTGGTGAAGGCCCCCGCGGTGATCTTTCGGGGCAAAGACCACCCGCCGCAGATCAGGCGTGAGCTGGCCAGATTGATGAGAAGGCAAACCGAATGCCTGATTTTGGCGTCGATGATCGACCCAGTGGCCGACGGGGTTCATCTGGCCGGATTCGACCGCTATCCCAAGGTGTACAAGGGGCTCGTGGGGCGGTCGTGCCACGGACTCGATGAGGTGCGCCAAGCCGAAATCGAGGGCGTGGACTATGTGACCCTCTCCCCCGTGTTCGAAACGGAGTCGAAACCTGGCTACGGACCGCCATTGGGGCTGGGCGGTCTGGGACGAATCGTCCGGCAAGCCCATGTCCCGGTGTACGCCTTGGGGGGAATCGACTTGGGCCGGGTTGCCGCCTGTCGAGACGCCGGGGCGGCTGGCGTCGCAGTGCAGGGCGCAGTGGCCCGCAGCCCCGACCCGCGAGAGACCGTCGCCGCCCTGCTGGCTGAGTGGCACTCGTGATGAACCCACCCGTGGTGCTGAGCATTGCTGGGTCGGACTCTTCTGGTGGCGCGGGGATTGCCGCCGATTTGGCCACCTTCGCCGCCCTCGGAGTTCACGGAACCGCGGTTATCACCGCGGTGACCGCCCAGAACACGGTGGGCGTGCAGGGAGTTCATCCCGTGCCGGCCGAATTTGTGGCCCGCCAGATCGACTCCGTGCTGGATGACCTGCCAATTGCCGCAGTGAAGACCGGGATGCTGGCCAACCGGGACATCATCGCCTTGGTAGGCGACTACGCTGCGGCGGGGCGGCTCCCCAACCTGGTGGTCGATCCGGTGATGGTGTCGTCCACCGGGGATCGGCTGCTTGAGGCTGAGGCTGAGCTTGCTTATTTGGAGCTACTGGGGCACGCAACAGTGGCCACTCCCAATGCCCGAGAGGCATTGGTGTTCCGCGAGGTGGGCAGCTTTGAGGAACCATCCGATCTTGCTGCATTGTGTCCAGGCTCATTTGTGATGACAGGAGAATCCACCGCTATCGACTTCGTGTTCCACGACGGCGGTTGGGTCGAGCTGTCTGCCGATGTGATCGATACTGACAACGACCATGGCACAGGCTGCACTTTCTCGGCCGCGGTGGCCGCGGCCTTGGCCGCGGGTTTGATGCCCTTGGATGCAATCAAAGCAGCCAAAAGCTTCGTCCGCAGACGCATCGAACGGTCGGCTGATTGGGACTTGGGCGCGGGCCGTGGCCCGGTGGCGCACCTTATGAAGCCAGAGTTATGAGCGTCAGCCCGTCGGAAATGGGGAGCATCACTTGGGTGGTGCGGGGGTCGGCGACCACAGAGGCGTTGAACTCTCGAATGTTGGCGGTGTCGGGGTTCTCTTCGATGTCGGCATCGGGATCGGCCACCCGGCCCGCCCACAGCACGTTGTCCACCAAGATGATGCCCTTGGGGCTGAGGCGGGGCACGATCTCCTCGTAGTAGGTCTTGTACGACCGCTTGTCGGCGTCGATGAAGGCCAGATCGATGGGCGGATCATCGGGCAGGGCGGCCAGGGTTTCGGCTGCGGGGGCGATAACCACCTCGATGCTGTCGGCCACCCCGGCCCGCTCCCAGAATGGGCGGCCGAGGCTCACCCACTCGTCGCTAACGTCGCAGCACAGCAGCCGCCCACCGGGGGCCAGTCCCCGGGCGATGGACAAGGCCGAGTAGCCGGTGAAGGTTCCCACCTCCACCGCGAACCGTACGTCGAGCAGGCGAGTGAGCATTGTCATGAACGCACCCTGCTCTGGGGCGATCTGCATCCCGGAGATGCGGCCCAACTCGGCGGTGACGTCGATCAGCTCTTGGGCAATGGGGTCGATGCCCGCACCGTGGGCCACCAAGTATTCCTGCACATTGGCGCTGAGGCCGATGCTCTTGGGATTCATCAGGCCCGTCCCAGCACCGAATCCACCGCAATGATGATGGCCCGGCGGTCGGCCCCCCGGTCTTTGGCCGGGCTGTAGCGCTCGCCGTAGCGGGCCACCGCATCAGCGCACTCATCGGGATCGGCGGTTACGGTGGCCTGTCCCTCCAGGGTGACCCATCGACCACCGTCAACCTGGCACAGAGCGGCCCGACCGCCGCCGGCGGATTCCAGCAAGCGCACCTTCTTGGCCCCGGCCCAGGTGATGATGCGGGCAGTGGCGGTGTCGGGATCCCAGGTGAACCCCACCGGGGTCACATGGGGGGTGCCGTCGGGGCGGAGGACAGTGAGCGACGCCAAATGTCGATCCCGGAGGAAGCCGTTCATCTCGTCGGTGAGGCTGTGGGGATCGTGGGCCATCGTTTCACGCCTCCTTGGTGACCAGGGGCTCGGGGATCAGAGGCTCGGGAAGCGGGCGCTCGTGTACCACTACCAGGCGCTGGGTGGCCCGGGTCATGGCCACATACAGGGCCCGCATCCCCTTGGGGAGCTTCTCGCAGATGTCGGCCGGCTCGACGACAACCGCGGTGTCCACCTCCAGGCCTTTGACCAATTCCACCGGGACGATCGTCACCTGGGACTCCAAGCCCCGTTCGTACACCAGCCCGTGGTCAACCTCGGCGGCGGCCAGCGCCTCAGAGATGGCCTCCACCATTGCGGTGTGGCAGATCACCGCCAGGTTGCCGTTGGCCAGCGCGCCCAACTCGGTCTTCACCTCTTGGGCCACAACGGAGAACACGCTGTCGTGGCTGGTTTCGCGGCCCTGCCCGTTTCCCGCGACCGCCGCCGTGTGGCCCAGGACGGGCACGAACCGGGGAGGCTGGCCTTCGGTGCGGATCGACTGAGGCGGAACCAGGCCGGGCATGGCCGCGTCAAGCACCCGAGACGCCACGTCCATAATCGGCTGGGGCAGGCGATAGCCGATGGAGAGCTCGGCGAAACGAGGGTCGGCGTCTCCGGGAAGATGCTCGACCACGCTGTCCCAGGAGTCGTGCCCCCACGCCGAGGTGGCCTGAGCGATGTCGCCCACCACCGTCATCGAACCGTTTAGCGAGCGGCGGCTGATCATCCGGAGCTGCATGGGCGATAGATCTTGGGCCTCGTCCACCACGATGTGGCCATAGGTGCGAATCGCGTCGGCCAGCTTGTGGCCGGGGCGGGGGCCCAACAGAGCCAGAGCCTCATCGAGAAGGGGGGCGTCGTCGGCCGTCCACACTACGTCGGAGGCGTGTTCAGACCGGGGGCGGTAGAGCAGATCGGTCTCCTCAGAAGTGAGCTGGGATCCGGCCGCAGAGCGGAGCAGGGCTGAAGAACCGAACAAGTCGTGGAGGAAGTGAGTGGGGGTGAGCACTGGCCACATCCACTCCAGGGCCTCCCGCAGCTCGATGCTGCCGTGAAGCCTCTCGCGCACTGTCTCGACATCGGGGCCCGGGCTGTCGGTGCGCGAACCGCTGTCGGCCAAGTGCTGGTACATCTGCTCTTCTACGAAACGGCGGGCTCGATTGTGGGTGCGGAACCGCTTGCGGGCTTGGCGCACGATCTCTTCGCTCTGGGCGACGGTGAGTCGGAGTCGGCGAAGGCCGAAACCCACCGACACGTCGGAACGCAGCGGGCGCTGACGATCTCGGCGGGCGCGCCGCAAAACCGAGATCATGCGCAAGTCACCCTTGATGCGGGACACCCGGGAGTCGTCGAGCCCTTTCACCCGAGTTCCGGGCAGCAGGTCGGCCAGCATCGACACCTCCACCCCGGCCTCGCCCAGCGACGGCAGCACTTGCTCGATGTAGGTGAGGAACAAGCGGTTGGGTCCGAGCACCAGCATCCCCTGGCCTTCGAGGGGGAAGCGGTGGGTGTAGAGAAGGTAGGCGGCTCGGTGGAGGGCGGCCACCGTCTTGCCGGTGCCGGGCCCGCCCTGTACTACCAGCACGCCGGGCAGCGGGGAGCGGATGATGGCGTCCTGCTCGGCTTGGATCGTGGCGGCGGCGTCGGCGAGGCGACCGGTGCGTCCGGCCTCCAGTGTGGCTCTCAGCGTGGCCTCCCCCACTAGGGGCAGGCGACCGCGGCCGTTGCTCTCGCCGAAGAACTCGTCTTCCACCCCCAACAGCTCCCGGCCTCGGGTGACGAAGTGGCGCCTACGGGAAAGGCCCATGGGCTCTCCACCGGTGGCCCGGTAAAAGGCCTCAGCCGCTGGGGCCCGCCAATCGATGGTCACCGGTTCCTGGTCGTCATCCCATACCGCCACCCGCCCCACATAGAGCTGGTCACCACCCTGTTCGTCGGCCCAGTCGAGGCGTCCGAACACCAGCGAAGAGTCGCCGATGTCCAGGGCGCTGAGGCGGTTGCTGATGGAATCCCAGATGATCTCGCGCTCGTAGCGGGCCTGGTGGGTGCCGCCTGCGCCCACCTCCACCATGTCTTTCAGCGACAGGGCTCGCTCTCGGGCTGTTTCAAGGGCTTGGTGGGCCCGATCGATGTAGGTCTGCTCCGCGGTGTGATCGGGATGAATCGGGATGCTCCTCAGACTGAGCGCGAAATCAGTGAACGTTCAAGTCTAGTACGAAATTGATCCGTTATGGCGTGACAGACTCGCCGATCTCTTTGAGCGCGTCGCCGATGGCGGCTCGGAGGCGGCGGGCCAGATTGGGGGGCAGGTGGGCCACCAATCCGTACCCGGCCTGGCCCACCTCCTCCACGGTGAGCACCACCCGGGGAATGGCATCTTCGTAGTCGTCGGCGATGGCCACCGCCCACGACACCGGGGAGAACTCGTCGTCGTCGCTTGGGGGGAGGTCGGCGGGGTCGAAGGGGTAATCGTCTATAGACCGGCGCACCGCATGGATGGTACCGGCCAACCCATATGTCAGTACCGTTTATGCGTGGCCGCCGGTTCCTCCATTCCCAACGACGCCTTTCTGCGGGCGTGTCGCGGGCTGCCGGTGGAGCGGGTGCCGGTGTGGTTCATGCGCCAGGCGGGGCGATCGCTGCCTGAGTACCGGGCCATTCGGGGGGAAGGCTCGATGCTCGACACCATCGCCCGCCCGGAGGTGGCCACCGAGATCACCCTTCAGCCGGTGCGCCGCTACGGGGTGGACGCGGCCATTTTGTACTCCGACATCGTGGTTCCCACCCACGCCATCGGGTTCGGCGTAGACATCGTGCCCGGAGTGGGGCCGGTGGTGGAGCGCCCGTTCCGCGAGGCCCGCGATCTAGATCGGCTGCGCCCGCTCGACCCCGACGCCGACACCCCCTATGTGCTGGAAACGGTTCGCAACCTGGTGGCGGAGCTGGATGTGCCGCTGATCGCCTTTGCCGGTGCGCCCTTCACCATGGCCTCTTATTTGGTGGAGGGTGGGCCATCTCGCACCCACGCCCTAACCAAGCGGTTGATGCACAGCGAGCCCGGACTATGGGCCGCCCTTTTGGATCGCTTGGCCGATCTGGCTATCGCCTCCATCGGCTCGCAGCTCGACGCGGGAGCTGCGGCGTTCCAATTGTTCGACTCCTGGGCCGGGGCGCTGGCCCCCGACGAGTACCGGCAGTTCGTGCTGCCCGCCAGCCAGCGGATATTCGCCGAATTGGGCAATCGGGGCGATGAGACGCCCGGCATCCACTTCGGCGTGGGCACCGGCGAACTGCTGGAGCTATTGGCCAAGGCCGGAGCCGACGTTGTGGGAGTGGACTGGCGGGTTCACCTCAACGACGCTCGGGAGCGGCTGGGCCCCGACGTGGCCGTGCAGGGCAACTTGGATCCGGCCGCGGTGCTGGCGCCGTGGCCGGTGGTGGCCGACCGGGCCACCGACGTGCTGAATCGCAACGCCGGCCAGCCGGGCCACGTGTTCAACCTGGGCCACGGCGTGCTGCCCGAGACCGACCCTGAGACCCTGGAATGGGTGGTGGAGCTGGTACACGGGTACAAGGCCACCCCGTGAAGGCGGCCCGATGAGAATTGCCGTGGTCGGGGCGGGGATCACCGGGCTGGCCGCGGGCTATGAGGCGGCCAAGGCCGGGGCCGAGGTGGTGGTGTATGAGGCCGCCGAGCGGGCGGGGGGGCGGATTGCCACCTCTGAGCTGGCCGGTCAGCCGGTGGACGAGGGGGCGGATGCGTTCTTGGCCCGGGTGCCGTGGGCGGTGGAGCTGTGCCAGGAGCTGGGCTTGGCTGGCGAGCTGGTTTCGCCGGCCCAGCGGGCGGCGTTCGTGTACTCCCGAGGAGCTCTGCGGGCGCTCCCCCAACCCAATGTGCTGGGAGTGCCGCTGGACTTCGACGCCTTGGCCGCCTCGGGGATCGTGTCGGCCGAAGGAGTGGACCGGGCCCGCCAGGAACCCGATCTAGCCGGGTCGCCGTTGGCCGATGACGAGTCGGTGGGTGGGCTGGTGCGGCGGCGCTTGGGCGACGAGGTGGCCGACCGTCTGGTCGATCCCTTGATCGGGGGCATCAACGCCTCTTCAATCGACGAACTCAGCGTGCGAGCCGCGGTACCCCAACTGGCCGAAGCTGCTTCCCGCGGCCCCAGCCTGGTGCGGGAGTTGCGTCGGCTGGCCGCATCGTCAACCGCCGACCCGGACGCGCCGGTGTTCTACTCGCTGCCCGATGGCGTGGGACGATTGACCGACGAGTTGGCCGACCGGCTCGGGGAACGGCTGCGGGTGTCGTCGCCGGTGGCTGACTTGGGTGAGCTGGACGCCGACCAAGTGATTGTGACGCTGCCCGCGGACGCGGCAAGTGCGCTAGTGGCCGCGGTGTCGGCGACTGCCGCCGAGTTGCTGGGCGGCATTGACTACGCCTCGGTGGTGCTGGTGTCGCTGGCGTTCAATGCCGCCGAGGTGAATCACCCCATGGCCGGGTCGGGCTATCTGGTGCCCGCGGTAGAAGGCCGGACCATCACCGCCTGCTCGTGGGCATCGAGCAAGTGGTCCCATGTGGGCACGCCCGACACGGTGGTGCTGCGGGTATCGGCGGGGCGGTTCCGCGACAATCGGCCCATGCTCATGGACGATGATGCTGTTTTGGCTGCGGTGCGGACAGATTTGGAGGCGACCATGGGCTTGGACGCCGAGCCTCTTGAGGTGCGCATCAGCCGCTTGGAGCGGTCGCTGCCCCAGTTCCGGCCCGGCCACATGGAGTTGGTGGCCGACATTGAGCGGGCGCTGGCTCATGATGCCCCTTGGTTGCAGGTGACTGGGGCATGGGCTCGGGGCTTGGGGATTCCGGCCTGCATCAACCAAGGCCGGCAGGCGGCTCGGGCCAGCGTTTCCAACGGTGCGGTCACCCGATGAGTCTCCGATGAGCAGTCCGAAATTGGCGGTCTGGGCCCGCACCAGCGGCTGGACCGCACTTGGCTCTTTGGCCGCCGGCGGGCTGGTGGCGCTGTCGATGCCGCCGTGGGGATGGTGGCCTCTGGCCCTGGTCGGGCTGGTGGCCTTTGAGCGCCTTGTCGCTGATCAGCCGATATGGGCCCGGGCGTGGCGGGGGTTCGGGTTCGGGGTTGGCTGGTTGTTCCCGGCCACGTTCTGGATGGTGGATTTCACCCTGCCCGGCTACCTGGCGGTGTGCGTGGTGTTCTCCGCGATGTACGGCTTGGCCGGGGCGGCCTGTCCGCCGGGGCGCAACCGGTGGGCGGCGCTGCCCGGTCTGTTTGTGCTGGCCGCGGCCATTCGGTGGCGGTGGCCCTTTGGAGGGGTGCCCCTGGCCACCTTGCCTATGAGTCAAGTGGATACCCCGTGGGCCACCACCGTGAGGGTGCTTGGACCGTTGCTGCTGGTGGGCGTGTGTGTGACCATAGCCATGGTGCTGGCCGCCGCGCTCGATCGCCGCTGGCAGGCGGCGCTGGCCCTGGCGGTGGTGGTGCTGGGGTTTTGGGGCTGGGGGGCGCTGGCCCCCCGGGGATCAGCAAACGGCACCATCGACGTCGCCGTGGTTCAGGGCGGCGGGCCGCAGCGGACCCGGGCCGCGAACACTGAGCCGGGGGTGGTATTCGAACGACACCTGGAGGCCAGCCAACTGGTGCAAACGCCGGTGGATTTGGTGGTGTGGCCCGAAGACGTGGTGGACGTGCATGGTCTGTTCGCCAGCAGCGAGGAGCGGATCCGGCTGGCTGAGCTGGCCCAAGAACTCAACGCCACAGTGGTGGCCGGCGTGGTTGAGGACGTGTCGGCCACCGAGGCAGCCAATTTTGCCGCGGTGTTCGCTCCCGACGGCACCCAAGTAGGCCGTTACGACAAGGTGAGGCTGGTGCCGTTCGGGGAGTACGTACCCCTGCGGTCGATGATCGAACCGCTGGCCCCCGACTACCTGCCGGCCCGAGACATGCGCCGGGGTGACACCCCCGCGGTGGTGGACACCCCCGTGGGCCGCCTCGGCGTGTCCATAAGCTGGGAGATCTTCTTCGAAGACCGGGCCCGAGACGCCATCGGCAACGGCGGCGAAGTGCTGTTGAACCCCACCAACGGGGCCAGTTACTGGCTCACCATCGTGCAGACCCAGCAGATCGCCAGCTCCCGACTGCGAGCAATGGAGACCGGCCGCTGGGTGGTGCAATCGGCCCCCACCGGTTTCAGCGCCTTCGTCGACCCCGACGGCAACGTCTACCAACGCACCGCCGTCTCCGAGCGCAAAGTCATTCAAGCCGAAATCGAGCTCCGCACCGGCCAAACCCTCGCCACAAGAGCCGGCCCCTGGCCCATGATCGCCATAGCAGTAGTGGCCCTCGCCGCCGCCTGGGTGGCCCACTCAAGGAACACCACCCCTCCCCGCCGCCAATCCCGCTGACTAGACCTCCACCATCAAGGTGACGGGGCCGTCGTTGGTTAGTTCTACGGCCATCATGGCGCCGAAGGAGCCGGTGGCCACGGTGGCGCCGAGGGTGCGGAGTTCGGCGACAAGTTCCTCTATCAGTCCGGCGGCTTGGTCGGGGGCGGCAGCGGCCAGAAATGAGGGGCGGCGGCCCCGGCTAGTGTCGCCGTAGAGGGTGAACTGGCTCACCACCAGCAGTTCGCCGCCGGTGTCGGCCGCCGAGAGGTTCATGTGGCCGTTTTCGTCGGTGAAGATGCGCAGGTTCCACAGCTTGGCGGCCATCTTCTTCACCGTGGCCGCGTCGTCGTCATGGGTCACGCCGATCAGGCAGCACAGGCCGGGGCCGATCTCCCCGATCACCTCGCCGTCCACCCGAACCCGGGCCTCGGCGGCCCGCTGCACTAACGCTCGCACGGCGCCAAGATAGCGGCCCTTTTCGGTAGTTGAGCATTTGCCAAACCCGCTCAATTCCGAGAGCCTTGTAGGGTTATGGCCCCGGCCGATCAGCCTCTGAGAATCGCCCTTTTGTCGTATCGGGGCAAGCCCCACTGCGGCGGACAAGGGGTGTACGTCCACCACCTCAGCCGGGCGCTGACCGACCTCGGCCACCATGTGGAGGTGCTGAGCGGGCAGCCCTATCCCGTGCTTGACGACCGAGTTCCGCTGCACCAGCTCCCCAGCCTGGACATCTTCAACGATGTCCACCCTGGACGGATGCCCGGATTCTGGGAGATCAAGTCTTGGGCCGACGCCGCAGAGGTGGGCTCGTTCATGACCGGGGCATTCTCAGAGCCGCTGGCGTTCTCCATCAGGGCATGGCAGGTGCTGCGCTCCCGGATCGGGGACTTCGACCTGGTGCACGACAACCAGTCGCTGGGCTACGGGCTGCTGGCCATGGAACGGGATGGGCTGCCGGTGCTGGGCACCATCCACCACCCCATCACCGTCGACCGCCAACTAGAGCTCGAGCACGCCCGGGGCCCGGTGGAGCGGCTGGGCAAGCGGCGCTGGTACTCCTTCACCCGCATGCAGGCTCGGGTGGCCAAGCGCCTGCGGCGCATCATCACCGTGTCGGAGTCGTCACGCGATGACATCGCCCGAGACCAAAAGGTGCCCCGCCACCTGATGCATGTGGTTCCGGTGGGTGTGGACCCCGAGCAGTTCCGCCCGCTGCCCGGCGTGGACCGCAACCCACAGCAGATCATCACCACCGCCAGCGCGGATGTACCCATGAAGGGCCTGCGCTACCTGTTGGAGGCGGTGGCCAAGTTGCGTACCGAGCGTGACGTGCGCCTGATCGTCATTGGCAAGCCCCGCGAGGGGGGCACTTCAGCCGAAGCCATCCACAACCTGGGCCTGAGCCAGGTGGTGGAGTTCATCTCCGGGGTACCCGATGAGCGCATCGTGGAGCTGTACGCCACCAGTTCGGTGGCGGTGGTGCCGTCGCTGTACGAGGGGTTCTCCCTGCCGGCCATCGAGGCTATGTGCAGCGGTACGCCGCTGGTGGCCACCACTGGTGGGGCGCTGCCCGAGGTGGCCGGCACCGACGGCGAGACGTGCGTGTCGGTGCCGCCGGGCGACAGCGAAGCGCTGGCCGCCGCGCTGAACCGGGTGCTGGATGACCCGGCAATGGCCGCCCGCATCGGTGCAGCCGGGCGGGAGCGGGTGATCAGCCGGTGGAGCTGGCGCCACACCGCCGAGCAGACGGTGGAGCACTACCGGGCGCTGCTCGACGAGTGGCGGCCTAGCCGATAACGACGAGTTCTCTCGGCGGCTTCTGAGACTGCACCCTGGGAACTGGCCATGCTGACCGTTGACTACAACCGCTTGGGCTTGAAGCCGGGCGAACGGCTGCTCGATCTGGGATGCGGGTTCGGGCGTCATGCCTATGAGGCCGCCCGGCGGGGCGCCCATGTGGTGGCCTGCGACCTGGCGTCGGCCGAATTGGCCGAAGTTCGGGCCACTTTCGCGGCCATGTCCGACTCTGGCGAGCAGTACCACGGAACGTGCCAGGCAACCCAGGGCGACGCTACCTGCCTGCCGTTTCCCGACCAGTCGTTCGACCGGGTCATCGCCTCCGAAGTGCTCGAGCACGTGGACTCCGACGAC
This sequence comes from Acidimicrobiia bacterium, assembly GCA_022822265.1. Taxonomy (GTDB): domain Bacteria; phylum Actinomycetota; class Acidimicrobiia; order Acidimicrobiales; family Bin134; genus Poriferisocius. The sequence goes on from JAJECA010000044.1 coordinate 35,891, forward strand.
CAGGCGTTGGCCGAGCTGACCCGGATCCTGCGCCCCGGCGGGGTGTTGGCGGTGACGGTTCCCACCTGGTTCCCCGAAAAGGTGTGCTGGGCCCTGTCGGATGAGTATCACGCCCCCAAGGCGGTGGGCGGCCACGTGCGCATCTACCGCCGCAGCGATCTCCGGCGTCGGCTCCGACGGGCAGGCCTGGCTCCCTACTCGGGCCATCACGCCCACGCTCTGCACAGCCCCTATTGGTGGTTGCGGTGCGCGGTCGGCCCCAACCGCGACGACCACCGGCTGGTGGCGGCTTATCGCCGGCTGTTGGAATGGGATATTGTTCGCCAACCAAGAATCACCCGAATAGCAGAACGGGTCCTGAGTCCAGTGCTGGGCAAGAGCCTGGTTCTTTATAGCCGGAAGCCAGGATCACAGAGTTCAAGGGAGACCGAGCTTGTCGCCGTCTGAGCCCCACAACCACAGGGAGACCGAGCTTGCCGATGCTGGCTCCTCCATCCCCGGAGGCAGCGATTCCGACGGGCCTTTTGTGGCCGGCGTTCTGTCGGCATCCGAATTGGCTCAAACTGCCGACAGCATCGCCGATTGGCAATTGTCCAACGGGATGATCCCCTGGTTCCCCGGCGGCCATGCCGATCCGTGGAATCACGTGGAGGCCGCCATGGCCCTCACCGTGATGGGCCGCCGGACCGAAGCCGAGCGGGCCTACCAGTGGTTGGCGGACCACCAGCGCCCCGATGGTGCCTGGCACCAGTACTACGTGGCCGACGGCGTGGAGCAAGACAAGCTAGATGCCAACTGCGTGGCCTACGTGGCTGCCGGTGTGTGGCACCACTACCTGTGTACCGGCGACCGGAGCTTCTTGGAGAGCATGTGGCCGGTGGTGGAGCGGGCCGTGGACTTCGTGCTCGATTTGCAGCTCCCCCGAGGCGAGATTCGTTGGGCCCGCCACAACGACGGCACACCTTGGTCGTTCGCTCTGCTCACCGGGTCGTCCAGCATCTGCCACAGCCTGCGAGCGGCCATCGCCACCGGCGAGGAGTTGGGCCACGAGCGGCCCGACTGGGAGCTGAGCGCGGCCCGGCTGGCCGATGTGATCCGCACCCAGCCCGACGCCTTCGCCCCCAAAGACCGCTGGGCCATGGACTGGTACTACCCCGTTTTGGCCGGCGTGGTCACCGGCCAGGAGGGCCGCACCATGCTGGCTTCTCGCTTCGATACCTTCGTGATGGACGGCCTCGGGGTTCGCTGCGTGTCGGACAGGCCCTGGGTCACCGCGGCGGAGACCTGCGAGAGCGTCATCGCCCACCTCGGTGTGGGCCGACGGGACATCGCCGCCGAGATGTTCGAGTGGGTGCAGAACCTGCGGGCCGACGACGGCTCCTATTTCACCGGCATGGTCCACCCCGAGCGAATCCACTTCCCCGCCGACGAGCGCACCTCCTACACCGCCGCCGCCGTCATCCTGGCCGCCGACGCCCTATCCGGCGCCTCCCCCGCCTCCACCCTCTTCTCCAACCACCGCACCCTCCCCGAACTAATCACCATCGGCTGAGGACGCCCTTCGCGGGGTGTGGATACCATCGGCCTATGAGCGGGTTGCCGGAGGGGTCTTGGGCTTCTTCGGAGGCGACTCGCAAGTCGATGCAGGGGAATCGGAGTCGGGACACCAAGCCGGAGTTGGCGGTTCGCTCGGCGGTGCATCGGCGGGGGCTGCGCTATCGGGTGGCGGCTCGGCCGCTGCCGGAGTTGCGCCGGACGGCTGATCTTGTATTCCGCAAGGCCAAGGTCGCGGTGTTTGTGGACGGCTGCTATTGGCACGGCTGCCCGGAACACCACACCCAGCCCGCCACCAACTCCGAATACTGGTCGAACAAGATCACCGGCAACATCGCCCGCGATCAAGATACCGACGCCCAGCTTCAGCAGGCCGGCTGGACCGTGCTGCGTTTCTGGGAGCATGAAGACCCTGAAACTGTTGCCGATGCGGTGGAACGATCGGTACGAGCCGCCTTACTGCTAGGAAGTCGCTGAGAACTGCTCGCTGATTAGCGGATGATGCCGCAGCCGACGCGGCCGCCGGCGCCGCCGATGGGCTGGGTGAGGTGATCGTCGGGGTTCTCGTGGATGACCAACGTGGATCCGTCGGCATCGAGCAGTGCGGGCATTGACCCGCCGGAAATGGTCACCAGCGAGGTGAAGAACTCGGCTTGGGCAATGCCGTCGGCCGCCGCATACAGGTTGGGGAGGTCGCCGTTGTCGTGGTTGTCCACCGTGCGCTCAGGGTTCTTCAAGCCGTGCTGCGCCTCATCGGTAGCCGTGAGGTGACCGCCAGCCGCTTTGAAGTCGGGAGTGCAGGCACCAACTTCGTGCAGGTGGATGCCGTGCGCGCCGGGGGTGAGGCCGCTCATCGACATCGTGATCAGCACCCCTGTCGGCCCCTGGTCAAACTCGGCGCTGCCCACAACGTCGCCATCGGGATTGACAATGCTGGCCGAGGCTGAGGTGCCAACCCGGTCAGCCTCGTAAGCCTGCCCGTTGTCGTCGCTCCCGCAAGCTGCGGCCATCAAGAAGAGGCAGGCAACGAGAGCAGGGATTTTCCAGATACGCCAAGAAATCATGGGGGCGAGGCTATATCGCGATACAGGCTCAATCGCGCCAATGAAGTTCAGCAGCGGAAGCGGTGGGCTCGGGATTGGCGGCGGGCGGCGATTTGGGCGGCGCGCTGGTCAGGGGTGAGGCGGGTGACGAAGTTGGGGAGGTGGTTTTCGATCTCGGCGAAGGGGACCACTACGCCTTCGGGGGTGGGCATGGTGGTGCTGAGGACCCAGCGGAAGGTGATGAGGGCTTCGGGGCGGCCCTCGGTGTCGAGCCAGTTCTGCACGCCCGGGTCGTGGTGGGCCACCACGATGCGGAAGCGGCCGTCGGGGTCCACCGCGATCTGGGCGTTGTTGAGACTCACGGTGCGGTTGGCGAAGTCCAGCGACTCGAACCAGGCGTAGCTGTAGAGCATGAACGACCAGTACTGGGCCTCGGGCACGTCGCAGGTCACCACTAGGGCCTCGTCGGGCCCCAACTCGTAAGAGCAGCCGCCGTAGCCGATGGCATCGGCCCCGCCGGGCACCGAGTGGGGGCCGTAGAACACGTGGGGGGGCGCGGCCCGACGGCTACGCTCCATCCACTGGTTCCAAAACACCAGGGCGTCCTCCGCCCAGGCCATGGCCCGGTCCAAGCCGTCGGCAAACCCAGCGGGGTCAAGCGGCCCAGGGCGCTCCCCCTCGCTGCCCACCCGCTCGATGAAGAACCGCCCCGGCTCGTCCACTCCCCAGTCCACGTTGTACTCCCGAACCGAGATGTGGTCGGTGTGCTCGTCTATGGGCAGCCAGTTGCCGTCGTGGGGGGTGGCGCTGGCCACGAAGGAGAACCCGCCGTCGGCATCCACGGCGAAGTCGTCGCTGGAGCGCTCGGCAGTAATGCCCAACCGGTTCTGGTGCATCTCGCCGTGGGCGCTTTGAATCACGAACATGGCCCCCGGCGGCAGCCACCCGGTGATCCGATAGGAGTGCTCGGCACTCACGTGGGCTCGCCAGTAGGTGTTGTCCACGTTGGGCCCGCCCCAGCGCATCACGTCGTCGTTGTGGCGGTACATAACCGGGAAGTCCCGGTCGGCGAATTCAACCTGCTCGATCCACCCCTGCAACAGCAGTCGGCCCAGGTGCCGATAGCCCTCGGCCCGATCAGCCGCCCCCGTCGGAAAGTCCTCTTCCAACAGCCGGTCGCCCGCCGTCCTCAACCGGTCGCAGAACTCCCCCCACGCCTCGCCTGATGCCAGATCTTGTTCCTGATTCACGCCGCAACGGTAGTGATGCGGCGGGAGGCCTGCTCGGTACGGAGCAGGTCAGATGCCGGGGGCGCAGCGGGTGAGGACTCGCAGCGAGCCGGTGGCGGGGAGTTCGGTGAAGGTGCCGGATTCCATGGCCCGGCAGTAGATCTCATAGGGCGGGCGGCCGCCGTCGGCAGGATTGGGAAACACGTCGTGGATGGCCAAGCGACCGCCGATGGCCACATGGGGCACCCAGTTCTCGTAGTCGGCGTGGGCGGGCTCGGTACCGTGGCCGCCGTCGATGAACAGAAAGGCCAACGGGGTAGACCAGTTTTGGGCGATGGCCAGCGAGTCGCCCACCAAAGCCACCACGCTGGCCTCCAACCCAGCCTCATACACGGTGCGTCGGAAATGGGGCAGGGTGTCGATCAGCCCGACTTCGGGATCCACCAGATCGGGCTCGTGCCACTCCCAGCCGGGCTGGTTCTCCTCCGACCCCCGGTGATGGTCGAGGGCAAACAGCACCCGGCCCTGAGATTGGGCGGCGTCGCCCAGATACACCGACGACTTGCCGCAGTAGCTGCCCACCTCGAGCAGCGGCCCATCAACGTCTAAATCGCAGGCCGACTGGTGAAGGGCCAGCCCCTCATCGGGGGGCATGAACCCCCGGGCGGCTTCAGCGAACGCCCGCCGACTGGGGTCCATCGCCCGAAGTCTCCAGAGATGCCACCGGGGGGCCTTCGCCCTCTGCCAGGGCACCAAACAGATAGCGGTCGCACACCGCGTACTTCACCAGCCACACCGTGCCGAATGCCCCCACCGATGCCGCGGTGATGAACCAGCCGTTGTCGGTGGCGGCATCCACCAAACCCACGGCCAGCGACGACAGGGCCAGCCCGGCCAGCGAGACCAGCCAGAAGGGCAACACCACCCGGCCCCATTGGGTGGGACCGCTGCTGTCCCACACCCACCCCCGATACAGGAAGTAGACCGGGATGTTGGCGATGATGAAGGCCACCAGGTTGGACACCAGACCCGACCAGCCGAACAGGTCGTAGCACACCCGCAGAATGGTCTGGCCCAGCACAACCCCCACCGCGGAGGTGCCGCAATAGCGCAACAGGCGGTGCCAGTTGTCCAAGACGTGAGCGCGGGCGGAGACAAGAAGCGGCATGGGGAGAAACAAGCGTACCCCAGCGCCTCTCAATATCGAATACGGCAAGGCCACGGCAGCGAGAAAACTCGGGGGCGGACGGTAGGATCAATCGGTCATGCAGGCTGAGGTAGATGCGCTCATCGAACTGCTGGATCTGGAGCCCATCGAGGAGGACATCTTCAGGGGAGTCAGCCCCCAAGAAGACCGCCAGAGGGTGTTCGGCGGCCAAGTGGCCGGCCAAGCCCTAGTGGCCGCCACCCGCACGGTGGAAGACCGCTCGGTTCACAGCCTCCAGGCCTACTTCATACGACCCGGCGACGTGGCCGCCCCCCTGGTGTATCTGGTGGAGCGGGTGCGCGACGGCCGATCATTCACCACCCGCAGGGTGACCGCCATCCAGCACGGCCAGCCCATATTCGCCATGTCGGCCTCCTTCCACAAAGAAGAGGAGGGCTTCGAGCACCAGACCGACCTTCCCGCAGGCATCCCCGACCCCGAAGAGTTGGAGCCGTTTGTATGGGACGGTTTCCCGGTGGACGACCAAGGCCGAATGATCCGCCCGATTGAGCTGCGCTATGTGACCGGCTCGCCCGCAGAACGGGGCCAGAGCCGAGAGCCCCGCTTGCAAGTGTGGCTGCGGGCCACCGGCACTCTGCCCGAAAACCCTGTGCTGCACACCTGCATGTTCACCTACGCCAGCGACATGACCGTGCTGGACACGGCCACCAAGGCCCTGCCGGTTCGGGGCAACGAGATCGACATCCAGGCAGCCAGCCTCGACCACGCCATGTGGTTCCACCGGCCGCTGCGCATGGACGACTGGATCTTCTTGGACCAGGTGTCCCACTCGGCATCCAATGCCCGGGGCCTGGCCTGGGGCACGGCGTGGAACCGCACCGGCGAGCTGGTGGCTTCTGTCGTCCAGGAGGGATTGATCCGGCCACTGCGGAAAAAGCCGTGAGCTGGTGGTCACGAGCTGCGGTGGCGGTCGCCGCGGTAGCCCTGCTGGCCAGTGCCTGCGGGAGCGGCAACGACGACCGGCCCGGCTTTGGATTTCAAGGCACCACGGTGCCGCCAGATACCACCCCCGGCCCCACGGTCGAGTTCGGCACCGCCGCCCCCACCGCCAGCCCATCCGCCGCGGCGCAGCCCATGGCCACCCCCACTGTCGGCCAAGCCCTCGAGCAGGGTGAGGAGAACCAGCCGGCGCCTGCCCCCCAGCCCGAAGAGGCAGTTTTGGTGCTGACACCGGTGGCATCCCTGCCCGACCCCATGGCACTCGTCGCCCGACCGGGCACCGGCGGCACCAGTGGAGACCTCTACGTGGCCACCCGGGAAGGCCAGGTGTGGCTCAAGAACGCCGACGGGGACGAACCTCCCGAGATGGTGTTGGATATCAGCGACCAGACCAATCCAGGGTGCGAGGAAGGGCTGTTGGGCATCGCCTTCTCCCCCGACGGATCGAAGCTCTATGTGAGCTTCACCGACTTGAGGGGCGACAGCTTGATCGCGGAGTACCCCATGAGCGGGCAGTGGGTTCAAGGCGATGCCGGCCGGGAAGTGCTCAGCGTTGGCCAGCCGGCCTGCAACCACAATGGCGGCCATATCGCCTTCGGACCCGACGGCTTTCTGTGGATCGGGTTTGGCGACGGCGGCGGTCGCGATGACATGTTCAACCAGGGCCAAGACCTGGACACCCTGCTAGCCACCATGCTCCGCATCGACCCCGAGGCCGACGGCGGCTCGGCCTACTCCATACCCGCTGACAACCCGTTTGCCGACGGCGGAGGGCGAGCCGAAATATGGAACTACGGAGCACGCAATCCGTGGCGATTCTCCTTTGACCGGTCCACCGACGACCTGTGGATCGCCGATGTGGGACAAAACGAGTGGGAGGAAATCCACGTACTACGAGCCGCCGACGGCTGGAAGCCAGGGGCCAACCTGGGATGGCCGCTGTTCGAAGGCCACGTTAGGTTCTCCGGCACCGAAACCCCAGAAGACCTGGATTCTCCCATCCACGTGTACAACCACGACACCGGCTGCTCCATAACCGGCGGCCACGTGTACCGGGGGTCGGCCATACCCAGCCTGGTGGGCACCTACGTGTTCGGCGACTTCTGCCAGGGCCGCCTGTGGGGGCTCACCGTTGATGCCCAAGGAGAGGCCACCAGAACAGAACTCGGCCTCTCGGTCCCCGGCGGCACTCTGGTGTCGTTCGGCGAAGACGCCGCCGGCGAGCTCTACGTGCTGAGCTTCGACGACACCGTGTACCGCCTGGAGCTTGCCCGGTCGTCGTCATCAGTCAACTAATGCAAGAATGAACCGGTGAAGTTGAGCGGGGGGGAAGCTCTCACAAAATCGCTGGTCCGAGAAGGCACTGAGGTCGTATTCGGTATCCCCGGCATCCAGATATACGGGGTTGTGGCTGCGCTGCGCGACGAGCCCGGCATTCGGATGGTGGCCACCCGCCATGAGCAGGCCGCCACCTACATGGCCTACGGATACGCCCGGGCCTCGGGCAACCCGGGGGTGGCCCTCGTCGTTCCTGGCGTCGGCGTATACAACGCAGCTGCCGGATTGGCCACGGCTTACGCCCGCTCTTCGCCGGTACTGCTGATTGCCGGGCAAATTCCCCGGGGGCAGATAGGGAAGAACCTCGGAGGTGTCCATGAGATCGAAGACCAGATGGATATTGTGCGACCCGTCACCAAATGGCACCAGCAAGCCCTGACGCCAACAGAGATTCCCGCGGCCGTATCCGAGGCATTCCGACAAATGCGCACCGGCCGACCCCGTCCGACCTACATCGAATGTCCACCAGATGCCCTGGTGGAACGAGATGAAGTCGAACTACGGGATCCCGCATCCGTGGCGCCGATCATGCCCAGCCGCGAGCGGCTGCAAGAGGCCGCCTCGGCCATCTCGCAATCCCGACTTCCCCTGATCGTCGCCGGAGGCGGAATAGCTCTCTCCGGCGCCGAGCAGGCGCTCCTCGAGCTAGCCGAAGCCTCGAATATCCCGGTGGTGACATCGGGCGGCGGAAAGGGCGCCATCCCCGACAACCATCCTCTGTGCTACGGCTCATGCGTCAGCCCCGGCGGTGAACGCCACGAGATGAATCAGCTCTTGGACGTTATGAAGACCGCCGATGTTGTCATCGGGATTGGAACCCGCTTTTCTTTGGGCAACCCCGCCGGGGAGTCGTCCACGCTCGTGAACATCAACATCGACGACTTCGACCTCAACCGGATTCAAGACAACACCATCCCCCTGCACGGCGACGCCACAGCAACCATCAACTCCCTATTGCCATTTCTTGTTGAAGCCGGGTGCGGTGACCGCCCGTCCCCCGCTCAAGCCGTGTCTGCCGCCCGCCGCCTAATCGCCTACTACGACATTCGATCCAAAGAACCGCAGTACCCCATATTGGAAGCAATCAGAAGGGGGACTCCCGAAGACGCATACACCGTGTGGGATGTCACCCAGTTCGGCTTCTACGCCCGAACCCACTGGCCGGTGAACCGGCCGAACACGTACATCGACTCTGGGTACTCGTTTAATTTGGGCTTTGCGTTCCCGTCAGCGCTGGGGGCAAAGCTCGCCAAACCAGATCGCCCTGTGGTGTGCTTCGCCGGAGACGGCAGCTTCATGTTCAACTCAGCTGAGCTGTCAACCGCCGTCAAGTACGGAATCAATGTCACCACCGTCATCTTCAGAGATGACGGCTACGGCAACGTGGCCCGCGACCTGGACGACTTCTTCGACGGCGCCTACGGAACCGACCTCGCCAATCCCGACCTCGTGCAATTCGCCGAGTCGTTCGGCGCCATCGGCATGAGAGCCGACGACCCCATGGACCTTGAAACGCTTATTCCCGCTGCGCTCGAACAACCGGCACCGGTGGTCATCGACGTCCCCATCGGCCACATCTCTCTCCCCCGCCCCAAGCAGATCGAGCATGTACCCAAGCTGCCTTGGACCCATCCGCAGGAGGGACTGATCTCGTCCTAGGGCCGAGACGTCAAGCGGCCGACCTAGCCGGATTCGTACCAGCCGGAGGCGATGTGGATGTCGTCTCGTTTGACGATCCAAGTGTGCTTGGTCTCCCAGTCTCCGCTTTGGGGGTTGAGATAGGTGTAGTCCACCCACTTGCCGGTCTCGGTGGCGGTCACCATCTCATCGGCGGCAGCCAATCCCTCGGGGGTGCCGCCGAGGATCTCGTGGAGGGTCTGGCCCACGTTGTCGGGAACCGTGGGATGGGCCAGCACTACGCCATCGAGGTCGAAGGCGAACCCGTACCACTGTCCGTCCACGCTGGGCGGGTCGGTGCTGTCGGGAGAATGCAAGTGCTCGATCAGTGCGCTGCGTCCATTGGACTCATAGAACCAGATGGCGTCTTCCACGAAGGCCCTGGTGTAAGAGCCGGGCTCGGCCTTAGTGGGTGGAGGAACGGGGAAGGAGTCCTCGTACCAGCCGGAAGCGAAGATCAGGTCGTCCTGTCGGATGGCCCAGGTGTGCTTGGTGGCGCCGGTGTCGGTTTGGGGGTTGTAGAACACGTAGTCCACCCAGTGCCCCGACTCGGGCGCTGCAAACAGCAGCGGACCGTAAGCGTGGCCGGTGATGTCCACTCGCTGGCTTGAATTTTGGCCTACCCGTGAGGGAATGGTGGCGTGGGCCACGGTGATGCCCGTGTTAACGTCGGCGATGAAGATGTACCACTGGTCGTCGGCGCCAGCCTCGTTGTTGTAGTAGTCGATGGTGGCTTGCCGGCCGGTCTCTTGGTAACGGTCCACGGCCTGCTGTACATACCACTTGGTGAACGCGTCCCGCTCGGTTTTGGGCGGCGGGCCGGCCGTGGCCCCGCCGTCGTCATCGTTGCCGCACGCCGCCAATCCCACCAGCACAACGGCCACCGCCACCATTGCGGCGATGAACAATCGGAACCTTTTTCCACGCATTCTGCTCACCATCCTGTGGCATTTGTGAAGGTCTCAGGCTAACAGCGTCACCAGCAAAACTGACGGGAATGAGACGGGGGAATTAGTGGGTGGGGACGTGAAGGCGGAGGCTTAGCAGAGCGTCGTCGGCCAGATCGAGGATGGGCTCGGGGTAGACGCCGACGGCCAAGGTGAACAGCACCACGATGGCGACGGCCACCGCCGGGCCGCGGGGTATGCGGAGGCGGGGGGCGTCGGGTTCGGGGGCATCTAGGAACATGGCCACCACGATCCGCAGGTACAAGAAAGCAGCCACCACCGCGGCCAACATGGCGATCACCGCCAGCCAGAAGGAGCGGGCGTCCACCGCGGCGGTGATTACCTCGAACTTGGCCCAGAACCCCGCGGTGAACGGGATGCCGGCCTGTGACAGCAACAGCACCGTGAAGGCGGCGGCCAGCAGCGGGCGGCGGGCGGCCAGGCCCCTCAGGCTGTCGATGCCGGTGCCCTCGTCGCCCGGGCCGCTCACCACGGTGATCACCGCGAAGCTGCCGATGGCCATGGCGGCGTAGGCGGCCAGGTAGAACAGCACGCTGGCCACACCGTCATCGGTGGCGGCCTGCACGCCGACGAGGATGAACCCGGCGTGGCTGATCGAGGAGTAGGCCAAGATCCGCTTCACGTCGGTCTGGACGATGGCCAGCATCGACCCCACCGCCAAGCTGGCGATGGCCAGGCCGAACACCACCGGCTGCCAGTCGTCGGCCACTTCGCCGAACCCGGCGAAGAACACCCTCAGCAGGGCGGCGAACCCGGCGGCCTTCACCCCGGCGGCCATGTACGACACCACCGGCGAGGGTGCCCCCTGGTACACGTCGGGAGTCCAAGCATGGAACGGCACCGCAGCCACCTTGAAGCCGAGTCCCACCAGCAGCATGGCCATCCCAGCCAGCAGCAGCCCGTTGTCGCCCAGGTTGTCGTTCCGGAGAATGTTCTCGATGTCAATCAGGTTGAGCGATCCGGTGGCCCCGTACACCAAGGCGATGCCGTAGAGCAGGAAGGCCGAGGCGAACGCCCCCAGCACGAAGTACTTGATGCCCGCTTCCTGCGACTCGGCCCGGCGCAGATGCATGGCCACCAGCACGTATACCGCCAGCGACAGAATCTCCAGGCCCAAGAACAGCACGATGAGGTTGTTGGCCACCGCCATGGTCATGCCGCCGGCGGCCGACAGCATCAACAGCACGTAGAAGGCCGGGCCGTCGAGGCCTTCGCGTTGCAAGAACCCGTCGGCTATCAGAGCGGTCAGCACCACGGTGCCGGCCAGAAGTATGACGATGAACACCGAGAAGTGGTCCACCCCGATCGATCCGGCAATGGTCGAGTGAGGGCCCAATTGGGAGACCCGTATCGAAACCGGGATGGCGGTGGCCAGCACCCCTAGCCCGGCAGCCACCGTCCAGGCCGATGCGAACCATGGAGGCAGCCGGCTGCCGACCAGCGACACGATGGTCAACAGCACCACCGCGGCCCCGGCCATCACCAGATGGGGGATGAGCGGCAACCAGTGGATCTCGGGGATTTCGGCCTGGGCGAGGATCGGGAGCATCAGTGGCCCTCCTCCTCGCCGTAGTGGGCCTTGAGCTCGCGGAGCTCCTCGAAACTGCCCTCGGGCCGATCACCCACGGTGGGCGATTCGATTCCCTCGACTTCCTCCATGTGCTCGATCAACGCGTTGACGGCGGGCTCCATGCGCTCGATCACCGGCTTGGGGTACACCCCCAAGAACACGATGAGCCCCACCAGCGGCGCCATCACCAGCTTTTCCTGCCAATTGAGATCGGGCATCGACCGGTTGGCGTCGTCTGGGGTGCCGTGGAACACCCGCTGGTAGGCCCACAGCAGATACAGGGCAGCCAGGATGACCCCGGCGGCGGCCACCACCGCCCACCAGCGGTGGGCCACGAAGGCCCCGGCCAGAATCAAGAACTCGCCCACGAAGCCGTTGAGGCCGGGCAGGCCCACCGACGACAGCATCACCACGGTGAATACCGCGGCCAGCACTGGGGCGGCCTTCTGGAGCCCGATCATCTCGGAAATCTGGCGGGTGTGGCGGCGCTCGTAGATGAAACCCACCAACAAGAACAGCGCCCCGGTGGACAGGCCGTGGTTCACCATCTGGAGCAACCCGCCTTCGATGCCCTCGGTGTTGATGGAGAAGATGCCCAGCACGATGAATCCGAGGTGGGCCACCGATGAGTAGGCCACCAGGCGTTTCAGGTCGCGCTGCATGGTGGCCACCACCGCTCCGTACAAAATGCCGATCACCCCGAGGGTGAACAGCAGCGGGGCGAAGTAGCGGGAGGCCTCGGGGAACAGATACAGGCCGAAGCGGACCAGCCCGTAGGTGCCCAACTTGAGCAGCACCCCGGCCAGGATCACCGACCCGGCGGTGGGGGCCTCGGTGTGGGCGTCGGGCAGCCAGGTGTGTACTGGGAATATGGGCACCTTCACCGCAAAGGCCAGCGCGAACGACAAGAAGATCCAGCGAGCGGTGATGGTGGGCAGCTCGCCGGCGCTGTTGGCCAGTTCAACGAGGTTGAACGTGACCGCTCCGCCGGTCTCCCGGGCGGTGAGCAGCGCAAGGGCCAGCATCCCCACCAACATGAGGGCCGAGCCCAGCATGGTGAACAAGAAGAACTTGGTGGCCGCATACTTGCGGTTTTCGTGGCCCCACTTTCCGATGAGGAAGTACATGGGAATCAGCACGACCTCGAAGAACAAGAAGAACAGCACCAGATCGAGGGCCAGGAACACCCCGAGGCAGCCGGTTTCCAGCACCAGCATCCAGATGTAATAGGCCTTGGCGTCGTGGGGCGGGTCGCAGGCCACGATTGCGATGGGGAACAGAAAACCGGTGAGCACCACCAAGAACAGCGAGATGCCGTCCACCCCGACGTGCCAGGAGATGCCGGCTGAGCCGATCCACTCGGCGAACTGGGTGAACTGGAAACCGCCGTCGCCGGCCTCGAACGCGGCCATCAGCCACAGGGTGAGCGCCCCGGTAGCCGCCGAGGTGGCCACCGCCACCGGCTTGAGCACCATCGAGCGAGACGGGGCGATCAACGCGATGGCCGCCGCCCCCACCAGAGGCAAAAAGATGATGACCGGAAGCACCATAGAGCCGTCCATTACAACCCTGCCCTATATATGAACCAGGCCAGCAGCCCCACTGCGCCGATGGCGATGCCCAGGGCGTAGCTGCGCACCAGGCCAGTTTGCGACACCCGCAGCTTGGTCCCGGCCCGGCGGATCAGGGTGCCGGTGGCGTCGACCGCACCGTCCACCACCTGCTCATCGAACTGGGTGGTGCGCTCGAAGGCCCGACGGCCGGGGCCGCCCATGAAGTTGGAGACGGTCTCGTCGATGCGCCAAGCACGGGCCAAGAAGGGGTGCTCGATGCGGGCCGGGTCGATCCGGCGGCGGATGTACACCACGGCACCGGCCGACACCCCGCCCAGACTTCCGACAATGGCCACGATGGCCAATATCCACTGGGTGCCCCCGCCGAAGGGAAGGTGGCCGGAGTTGCCGAACAGCGACGGCTTCAGCCAGTTGCCCAAGAAGTGGACATCGGAGGTGAACGGCAGATTGAACACTCCAGCGACAATGGCTAATCCGGCCAGCGCCATCAGCGGGACGGTCATGGTCCAGGGCGACTCGTGTGGGTGTCGGTGGGGCGGGCCAGCCTCGGAGGCGGCTTCGGCCGTATCCTCAGCTTCCTCACCAGCCTCAGCTTCAACTTGAGCCTCAGCCTCAGCCCAGCGGGGCGGGCCGAAGAAGGTCATGAGCACCAACCGGGTCATGTAGAAGGCGGTGAGGATGGCGGTGGCCAAAAGCAGCACCCACAGCACCTTGTTCTCGCCGTAGGCGTAGGCCAGGATCTCGTCTTTCGACCAGAAGCCCGAGAACGGCGGCACCCCGGCAATGGCCAGCCAGCCGGCCACGAAGGTCATCGAGGTGATGGGCAGCAGCCGGGCCAGCCCCCCGTAGCGGCGGATGTCTTGGTCGCCGTCCATGCCGTGGATTACCGACCCGGCCCCCAAGAACAGCAGCGCCTTGAAGAAGGCGTGGGTGACCATGTGGAAGATGGCGGCCACGTAGGCGCCTGAGCCCACGGCCACGAACATGAAGCCGAGCTGGCTGACGGTGGAGTAGGCCAGCACCTTTTTGATGTCGTTCTGGGCCACGGCGATGGTGGCGGCCATCAGCGCGGTGCCCAAGCCCACCCACATGATGAGGTCGGGTACCCAACCGTGGGCCTCGGCGATTATCGGGTTCATCCGGGTGAGCAGGTACACCCCGGCGGTGACCATGGTGGCGGCGTGGATGAGGGCCGACACCGGGGTGGGGCCGGCCATGGCGTCAGGCAGCCAGATGTGCAGCGGGAACTGGGCCGACTTGCCAGCCGCGCCCACCAAAAGCAGCACCACGATGGCCGAGGCGGTGCCCGCGGCCACGCCGTGCGATTCGACCTCGAAGAAGATCTCCCCGTACTGGAGCGACCCGAAGGTGAGAAACGCCAGGAACATGGCCACCAGAAAGCCCCAGTCACCCACCCGGTTGGTGACGAACGCCTTCTTGCCCGCCGAGGCATTGGCCTCGTCGGTGAACCAGAACGAGATCAGCAGGTAGGAGCAGGCTCCCACTCCCTCCCAGCCCAGGAAGGTGAGCAGCAGGTTGTCGCCCAGCACCAGCATGAGCATGGAGAAGGCGAACAGGTTGAGGTAGATGAAGAACTTGGAAAAGCCCTCGTCGCCGTGCATGTAACCGATGGAATAGAGGTGGATGAGGGCGCCCACCCCGGTCACGAACAGGGCCATGGTGATGGACAGGGGGTCGGCCAGAAAGCCGATGTCCACCGCCAGCTTCCCGGCCGGCACCCACTCGAACAGGGTGACTACCGTCTCCCGTTCGTCGCCCTCGTGGCCGATGAGCCCGATGAACACCAAAAGCGTGGCCACGAACGAGCCGCCCATCATGGCGGTGGCCAGCCAACCGGCCCGGGGCTCGCCCAGGCGACGGCCCAGCGCCAACAAGATCAGCACCCCGGCCAGCGGGAAAGCGGGGATCAACCAGACGAGATCAACAAGCGTGCTCATGACGGCGCTATCCCCTCAGCGCCGATAGGTCGTCGGCGGTGGCCTGGGGGCGGCGGCGGTTGATGGCCACCACGATGGCCAAGCCCACCACCACTTCGGCGGCGGCCACCACCAGCACAAAGAACACCGACACCTGCCCGCCGATGTCGTTGAGCTCCCGCCCAAAGGTGATGAAGGTGAGGTTGACGGCGTTGAGCATCAGCTCCACGCACATGAACATGATCAGCGGGTTGCGCCGCACCAAAAGGCCCACCGCGCCGATGGTGAACAGGCCAGCAGCCAGAATCAGATACCAGGTAGCGGTGACCATCAGTCGTCTCCCGCGCTCTCTTGGGCCTCGTCGCTGCGGGCCATGCGGCGGGACATGACCACCGCGCCCACCACCGAGATGGTGAGCAGGGCGGCGGTGGCCTCAAAGGCGTACACGTAGTCGGTGAACAAAACGTCGGCGATCTGGCGGAGGTTGGAGTATTGGTCGAAGTTCTCGGTGATATCCAGCGTCAGGATCTTGGGGCCGGTTGGGCCGATAGAGCTGCTCAGGAGAAACGCAACCGCCAGCACAAAGGTGCCCAAGCCGACCAGGATGGCCAAGGTGCGTTGGCCGGTTATGGGCTCTACCGACAGGTCTTCGAGCCGGTCGACGCCCAGCAGCATTATCACGAACAAGAACAGCACCACGATGGCGCCGGCGTAGACGATGATCTGCACCGCGGCCAGGAAGTGGGCCTCCAGGTTCAAGAACAGCACGGCCATGCCGAACAGGGTTCCCACCAGGCTCAACGCGGCGTGTACCGGGTTGCGGGCCAGCACCACGCCCAGCGCCCCGGCCAGCACTATGGCCGCGCACACTATGAAGACCGCGGTCTCCATCAGTGGTGGCCTCCGTGGTCGTCGGCATCGTGCTGACTGTGGTCCTCGGCAGCTTCGACGGCATCGTCGGACTCATCCTCCGACTGGCCCCGCTCCGGGGAGCGGATGCCGTAGCCCAGCTCGCCCGACCAGGCCACCTTGCCCTCGTAAGCGGCCTGACCCGATGGCGAAGTGGCCCGAACCCACGCCGAGGTGTTCTCGTCGTCGCCGGGCTCCCAGTGTTCCCAGGGAAGCTGCTGGGGCCGGCCGTCGTCGTCCACCACCAGCTCGTCTTTGGTGTAGATGGCGTCGGACCGGTTGGTGAATGAGAACTCGAACAGCTTCGACTCGGTGATGGCCTCAGTGGGGCAGGCCTCCACGCACAGGTCGCAGTGGATGCACCGCAAGTAGTTGATCTCGTAGACGTAGCCGAAGCGCTCGCCGGGCGACACCGGATCGTCGGGCGGGTTGTCGGCCCCCCGCACATAGATGCAGCGGGCCGGGCACACGCCGGCGCACAGCTCGCAGCCGATGCACTTCTCCATGCCGTCCTCGTAGCGGTTGAGCACGTGGCGGCCGTGGAAGCGCTCGGGCTTGGGGCGCTTCTCGTCGGGGTATTGGGTGGTGACCACCCGGCCCGACTCGGTGCCCTTGAGCATCTTGCGCAGGGTGACTGCAAATCCTCGGAGGTATCCCATTTATCGGCCCTCTCCAACGATTGACGAGACTTCGCGCTTGGCGATCAAGCAACGGCTCACGCAAATCCTCCTTGGGGGTCGAGTTCCCGGCGTTGGCGGGCGGCCCGCAGGGCCAGGGCCAAGAGCCCGGCCAGTGCGGCCATGATGGCCAGCATCACGATCACCGCGGCGGCTCGGTTCCAACCCCGGTCGCCGGCCACGTCATAGGAGGCCAGCACCAGCAGCCAGCCCAGCGACAGGGGGATGAGCAGCTTCCAGCCCAAATCCATGAGCTGGTCGTAGCGGAAGCGGGGCAGGGTGGCCCGCAGCCACACGAAGGCGAACAGGAACAGCATCAGCTTGATGAAGAACCACAGCAGGCCCGACAGCCAGCCCACCGTGGTGAAGTCGGGGCCGTTGGGACCGCCCAAGAACAGCGTCACGATGATGGCCGACATGGTGATGGTGTTCATGAACTCGGCCAGGAAGAACAAGGCGAACCGGATGGAGCTGTATTCGGTGTGGAAGCCCCCGACCAGCTCCTGCTCGGCCTCCACCAAATCGAACGGGGGCCGGTTGAGCTCGGCGGTGGCCGCGATCAAGAAGATCACCATGGGCACCACCCAGGTAACCCACAGGTTCCAGTTCCACACCGACTGCTCGGCCACGATCTGGTTGGTGGACAAGCTGCCCGACTTCAACAGCACTGCGGCCAGCGACAGCCCCAGGGCAGCCTCATACGACACCATCTGGGCCGAGGCCCGCACCGACGCCAGCAGCGGGTACTTGGAGCCCGACGACCACCCGGCCAGCATGACCCCGTATACCGCCACCGAAGACATGGCCAGCACCAGCAGGATGCCCACCGGCGGGTCGGACACCTGGAGGAAGGTCTCGTGGCCGAACAGGGTGACTCGGCCGTCGCCGCCGCTGAAGTCTCCTCCCACCGGAACCACGGCGAACACCAAGAAGGCGGGCACCAGCGACAGGTAGGGGGCCAGCTTGAAGACCAAGCGGTCGGACTGCTCGGGGATGAGGTCTTCTTTGAAGAACAGCTTGATGCCGTCGGCCAGCGTTTGGAAGATGCCGAACGGACCGGCCAGGTTGGGGCCGATGCGGTTCTGCATGTCGCTGATGAGCTTGCGCTCGAACCAGATCATCAACATGACGGCCACCAACAGCACCGCGAAGGCCACTCCCACCTTGAGCAGGGTGATGAGCACTTCGGCCAGGCCCACCCCGCCCACATACAGGGGGTCGATGCCAAACACGGTGGGACCCAGAGCAGCGCTCATCGGGTTTTGACCCCTTGGTTCGACAAACCCGCGGTCATCGGGTTTGGATCCTCAGGTCGGTGACCGCGGCCTCGGGGTCTACCAGATCACGCACATCCAGGTCGGGGTGGTTGTAGCCGAACGCCGCGGTTCCCCGGGGCACACCGGGGTCGGCCACCACCGGCATGTCCATTTCGCCCACGTTGGAGATCACCTTCACATCGGTGCCCGTCTCCACGCCGACCCGCGAGAAGTCGTAGGGATTGACCGACAGAACGGCGGCCGGGGCCAAGCCGGCCAGCGAACCGGTGTGCTGGACCAGGGTGCCCCGGTCGTACATCCGCCGGGCCGACACCAGCCGCAGGGAGTAGGCGTCGGTCGGCGGGGCCGAGACGGAGGTCTCGGGCGGGGTGAAGGCGATGGAGCTGTCGGCCACCACCACGCCGTCGTCGGAAGCCTCGATGGCCTCAATGGACAGGTCCCGGTGCGACGGGGCCACCGCGGCGATCTCTTCCCACACCTCCTCGGGAGAGCCGAAACCGAAGTCAGCGCCAAGCTGTCGGGCCAGTTCGGTGGCGATGGCCCAGTCGGCCCGGGCGGTGCCCGGCGGGGTGATGATCTGACGCTGGACGGTTACCCGCCCTTCCAGGTTGGTGTGGGTGCCCCGGCGCTCGGCGAATCCGGCCGCGGGGAACACGACGTGGGCCCGGCCCGCAGAGGGGTTGAGGAACAGATCCGAGGCGATGATCGTGCCCACCTGGCTGAGGGCCTCTTCGGCCTGCTCGGCATTGGGGAAGTCGCCCAGCGGATCGGCCCCCAGCAGGATCAGCACGTCGATGCGGCCTTCGGCGGCGTCTTTGAGGATGTCGCGGGCGCCCGCGCCCAGAGCAGAGGGCACCGAGCCCCACGATTCGGCCAGCGCGGGTCCGCCGTCGGCCAGGGTGGTCCGGCCGGGCAGCAGGCCAGGAGCCAGTCCCATGTCGAGCGCACCCAGCACGTTGCCCCGGTGCAGTGCGGGCAAGAACGCGATGCCCGGCCGCCCGCCGGCGTTTAGAAGGTTGGCGAACCGGGCCAGCTCAGCCACCGCGTCCAAGGTGAAGTCGGCCGACTCGGCCAGCGAGGGGCGGCCCAGTATCACGGTGATCGGCTGGTCGGCGCGGTCGGCCAGTGCCGCCGCCGCGGCCGCCACCTCGGCGGAGGGGACACCGCCGATGTCTCCGTCGGGTCCGGGGTCGATGTCGCCACCCACCAGCGCCGCGGCCACCGCGGCGGCCTCTCCGGGGCGGTGGTGCAGCCCGTGGGCCGCCAGATGGCTGAGCCCGGTGGCCCGGGGGGTGATCTCGATGAGCTGCACCCCGTCGTTGACCACGGCGTGGCGAAGGCGCAGATACAGCGTGCCCTGCTCTTCTTTGGGATCGGGGGCCAGCAGTATCACGGTGCCGCCGGGGGTGCAGGCCCGGTTGATGGTGGCCCGGGGCAGGCCGAGCACCGCATCGGCGGGGAGGCCATCGTCGAGCTGGGCGTCGACGTTGTCGGTGCCGATCACTGCCTTGGCCAGCCGGGCCCATGCGTACTGGTCCTCGTTGGTGAGCCGGGCGCCGCCCAGCACCGCCACCGATTGGGGACCCTTGTCGGCCACCGCCGCCTTGATGGCATCGGCTGCTTGGGTGAGGGCTTGGCGCCAGGTGGTTTCCACCAACTCGCTGCCGCCGGGGTCGGGCCGGCCCAAAGGCGTGCCCCGTATCAGCGGGGTCTGAAGCCGCAGCTCGCTGGCGGTGGCCTCGAACGAGAACCGGTCCTTGTCGGTGAGCCACCCCCAGTTGACCGCGTCGCTGTCCACCCCCTGATAGCGCAGCACCTGATCACGCGAGGCCTGCACCACCACCCGGTCGCCCATCGGGTTGGGGTAGGTGGACTCCACCTCGGTGAGGTCCCAAGGGCGGGCCTTGAACCGATAGGGCACCGCGGTGAGCGCGCCCACCGGGCAGATCTGCACGGTGTTGCCGCTGAAGTAGGAGGAGAAAGGCAGTTCGGGGAAGGTGTTCACCTGGGTCTGGTCGCCTCGGTCTTGGAAGGTGATCAGCGGGTCGCCGGCCACCTCGTCGGCGAAACGGGTGCAGCGGTCGCACAGGATGCAGCGCTCCCGGTCGAGGTACACCAAGTCGTTCACCGGGATGGGCTTTTCGAAGTGGCGCTTCTCCTCCACGAACCGGCTCTCGCCGGGGCCGTAGGCCATGGTCTGGTCTTGGAGGGGGCATTCGCCGCCCTTGTCGCACACCGGGCAGTCGAGCGGGTGGTTGAGCAGGAGAAACTCCAGCACCCCGTCTTGGGCTTTGCGGGTTTGATCGGAGGTGGTGTCCACCACCATCCCCTCGGTGACTTCGACCATGCAGGAGGGTTGCAAGGCCGGACCCCGCCCGGTGTCGATGTCCACGATGCACATGCGGCACATGCCCACCGAGTTCATGCGGGGGTGGTAACAGAAGTGGGGAATGTACACTCCGGCCCGCTCGGCGGCGGCAATGACCCACTCGCCCGGCTCAGCCTGCACCGGCTGACCGTCGACGGTGATGTTGACCA